>DATJWP010000078.1:0-21703 GCA_035578045.1 Polyangia bacterium
CGTCTACGCCGTGGGCACGATGCTGTACGAGATGCTGACCAAGAACCTCCCGTTCTCGGTCGCCAACGCCAACGCCCTGCTGCGCGCCAAGGCCAACGAGGATCCGCGCCCGCCCTCGTACTACGAGCCGCAGATCGATCCCGCGCTCGAGGCGATCATCATGCGCGCCATCCAGCGCGTCCCGCGCGACCGATACGACAGCGCGGCGGAGCTGCTGGCCGACCTGCGCGACCCGCAGGCAGCGCTGCAGCGCGCGCCCGAGGCGCCGCGCGCGCGTCGCGGGACCCACCCCGCCGTCCGCCGCGCCGGCAAGGTGGCGCTGGTGGTGGCCGTGATCGGCGGCCTGGGCGCCCTCATCTACTTCAGCAATCGACACGCCGAGCCTCCTTCGGCCGCGCCTGCGCCAAAGCCCTGAACCATGAACACGAACGACGTGGCGCTGAACCTGGTCTGGGTGCTGGTGGCCGGGTTCCTGGTGATGTTCATGCAGGTCGGCTTCGCGATGGTCGAGACCGGCTTCACCCGCGCCAAGAACGCCGTCAACACGATGGCCATGAACATCGTCATCTACCCGATCGGCGTGCTGGGCTTCTGGCTGCTCGGCTATGGCCTGCTGGCCGGCGGAAACCCGGGCTGGCCCTCGCTGGGCGGGCCGTTCGCGGGGGCGCACGAGGTCGGGCTGCACGTCGGCAAGCATCTCTATGGTTTCTTCGGCGCCTCGCGGTTCGCGCTGCTGACCGCGCCGCACGATCCGGCCAACCTGACGATGTTCCTGTTCGGGGCCGTCTTCATGGACACGGCGGCGACCATCCCGACCGGCGCGATGGCCGAGCGCTGGAGGTTCGCGTCGTTCGCGGTCTACGGCCTGTTCATGTCGATGTTGCTCTACCCCGTCTACGCCAACTGGGTCTGGGGCGGCGGGTGGCTGAGCGCGATGGGCGTGAACTGGGGCCTGGGCCACGGCCACGTCGACTTCGCGGGCTCGTCGGTGGTGCACATGACCGGCGGGCTCACGGCGCTGGCCGGGACCATCGTCCTGGGGCCGCGCGCCGGCAAGTTTCGCCGCGACGGCACCATCAGCGCCATCCCGGGGCACAACCTGCCCATGATGGTGATCGGGACGTTGATCCTGGCGTTCGGCTGGTTCGGGTTCAACGCCGGGTCGACGCTGTCGGGCGCCGATCCGCGCATCGCGACGATCGCGGTCAACACGATGCTGGCCTCCAGCGCGGGCGCCTTCACGGCGCTCATCGTCGTCTGGACCACGCTGCGCAAGCCCGACATCGCCATGGCCTGCAACGGCCTTCTGGGTGGGCTGGTCGCCATCACCGGGTCTTGCGCCTTCGTCAGCCCCGCGGCCGCCGTGCTGATCGGGTTGGTCGCCGGCTTGCTGGTGGAGCGGGTGGTCGCCTGGGTCGAGATGCGCTTTCGCGTCGACGATCCGGTGGGAGCCTTCGCGGTTCACGGCGTGTGCGGCTGCTGGGGCGCGCTGGCGCTGGGTCTGTTCGCCGACGGCACCTATGGCCTCGGCTGGAACGGGGTGGCGGGCCCGGTGCGCGGCCTGCTGTTCGGCGACCCTCTCCAGCTCGTCGCCCAGCTCATCGGGGTCGTGGCCAACATCGCCTTCGTCTTTCCAGCCGCGTACGGCTTCTTCCGCCTGACCGACCGGTTCATCGGCAACCGTGTCTCCGCCGAGGTCGAATGGTCCGGCCTGGACTCCAGCGAGATGGGCTCCGAAGCGTACCCGCCTGGGTGACACCGGTACAAAGAAAAGGACGCCCCCTCTCCCGACGGCGAGAGAAGGGGCGTCCAAAGAAGTGACGCGATCAGGTCGCGGCGCTGGGCGCCGGCTTCTCGACCAGGATCGACTTGGACCTGGCCTTGCTGCTGCGCAGGAAGTAGACCGCGCCGTAGCCGCCCCACAGAGCGACGACGCCGAGCGCGATGTACGGCTCCTTCCAGCTCATGCCGGACACCGTGAACGGGCCGACCAGGTAGAACAGCATGCAGATCAGGTTCGCCACCAGGCCGAACAGCGGCACGAACACGTGCTTGAAACCGTGGAAGCTGTGGTGCTCGCGGAAGGCCACGATGGCGGTCACGCAGGTCAGCATGTAGAGCAGGAAGGTTCCGAAGTTGCTCACCAACGTCACGATGACCAGCGTGTTCGGCAGCTTGGCGTAGGTGGCCGGGTCGCTGAACACGCCGAAGCTGTACCAGAACCCGTGATACTTCGGGTCCAGCGGCGACGGCGTCGTGCCGCCCAGGTACAGGGCGACGGTGACGATGCCGATGACCGCCGAGATGACCGCCAGCGTCCAGATCGAGCGATGCGGCGTCAGCGTCTTGCCGTGCAGCATGCCGAAGTGGCCCGGCACCTCCTCGTCCTTGCCCATCGCGTAGGTCACGCGCGCCCCGGTGCTCAGGCAGGACAGCGTCGTCCCGATCAGCGCCAGGAACACCGTGAACGCCTGGACCAGCATGAAGGCGCGGCCGGCCGAGTAGCTGCCGAACAGCCACGTGCCGACCATGACCATCATGTCGCCCAGCGGCGCTCCGGACCCCGCTGCGTTGGCTAACGTGTAGCCCGAGTTCAGGAAGTAGTTGGCCGCAAAGTACTCGATCAGGTAGCAGACGATGCCCTGGATGCCGAGGGACAGGAGCACCGCGCGCGGGATGTCGCGCTTGGCGTTCTTGGCCTCTTCACCCATCGACGTGACCGACTCGAAACCGACCAGGATCAGGATCGCGATGCAGGCCTGGATGAAGATGTACGAGAAGCCATGGGTCGCGACGACCGACCCTGCCGACGGGTGGAACTGGAAGTGCGGCGTCAGGTCCTTGGGGTGGTCGTTGTCGACCGGGGCCATCGTGGTGGCCTGGTCGGCGGCGTACGACAGGATGAACGGGATCGGCTTGCCGTCCTTCATGTCCGGCACCGGGTTGCCGGCCGCGTCCATCTTGTTCTGCGTGACGACCGCGCCGGTCGCGTCCTTCTTGGGCGCGCCGTTCTCCATGACCGGCTCCTGGGCGACCTGGAAGTCGACCGGCGTTCCGTTCACGAGCTGCAGGCCCTGCGACCCCTCGGGGTGCTTGACGCGATACGAGATCGCCATCACCGAGAACACCAGCAGCGCGGTGATCTGGACGATGTTGATCAGCATGTTCACGCCCGTCGTGCCGGTCACGCCGCGGAAGGCGATGTAGGCGACGCCCAGCGCGAACGCGACACAGAAGAGGATCATGAACGGCAGGCTGTTGTAGCTGCCGCTGAACGTGTCCGGGAAGAACTGGTTCAGCAGGTAGCCGCTGAGCAGCGCGGTCACGCCGACCATGCAACCCGGATAGACCCAGTAATAGAGATGGCTCGCCCAGCCGGTCACGAACTTGGCGACGCGCGCGAACTTGTAGGCGTGCGTCTTGCTCAAGAACGCCTGCTCGGCGAAGAAGTACGACGAGCCGGCGCCCGGGTACAGCTTCGAGAGCTCGGCGTAGCAGATCGCCGTGGCGAAGCAGAGCAAGAGGGCCGCGACGATGCCGAACCACATCGCGGAACCGGCCATCGGCGCGCCATAGAGCGCTTGAATCTGGTACGTGAGCCAGAGAAAAGCGCCCGGCGCGATCAGCGCCATGGCGTTGATGGTGAGGCCGGTCAGCCCGAGCGTCGCGCGGCTGGACGGCTGGCCGCTGTTAGCGGTCGCTGCTCCTTCGGTCATGGTGTGCTCCTCGCATGGTGGTGTGTTGGGGTGGGAGCACCCTATCAATGCGTGGTAAACGGGTTGTTTCGCGCATTGGAAATGTATGTAACTTGCGAAAAATCATTTGCAGGATGCAAAGCTCCGCCTGAGCCGTGTGTTTCCGCGCAGTTAGGTGCCAAAAACTACGGCTTGAGCAAGATCACGGAAACCGAAATCGGTGGCATCGCGTAACGAAATGCGTTCGTCGCGATCGCCGAAAGGGACGGCGCCGCCGCCAGCGTGGGCCCAGCCGACGTCAGCGTGTACACGTCCGCGGCCGTGAACGCAGTGGGGTGCGCGACCTTGATCCCCGCCGTTGCGGACGTGGTCTTCTTGTTGATGGCCACGATGACGACGCGATTCGGGTCGGCGCTGTCGACGCTGGCGTAGACCGACGACGCGGCGTCGTCCGTGGTGACGCCGTGGATCGAGACGTCGCCGAAGGTCGCGCCGTTTCCGTCGTAGTTGCGGAACGCCTTCAGGCCGGCGATCTCGTAGACGTTGCCGTCGTTCGAGTCGGGCCAGTTCCAGGCGGTCGCCATGTCGACCCCCTCACGCCCGAAGATGCCCAGCACGTCGGCCTCGGCGACGCCGCCCGTGATGTCGTGCCCGCCGCCGTAGGTGTACTCCGAGAACGACAGCTTGGTCCCCGGGTAGTGCGCGGCGATCTTCTGCTTCAGCCGCGGGATCAGCATGATGGGGCCGGGGATGCTCTGCGCGATCCAGTTGTTCTCGTTGTAGTTGGGATCCCAGAGCGACCGCGGGGCCTGCAGGCGCGCCGTCTGGATCGCGCTGGAGGGATCCTGCTGGTCGATGATTCGCGTGGTCGACTGGCCCATGTAGCCGTCGCTGACGTACGTCTCCGGGTACCAGTGCAGATCCAGATAGTCGACCAGCCGCTTCCCGGCGGTCTGCTCGGCCGCCTTCATCTGATCCAGGTAATAGGTCAAGAACTCGCCGTACGTCATCATGTCCGTCAGCGGGCTCATCTCCTGCAGCGCCTCGTAGCCGTACCAGCCGTAGCTGACGAAGCCGGCAACCTCGGCGGCCGGCCAGACGGCCTTCACCGCCGCGGCGTACTCGGTGTTGCGCATCACCAGCTCGGCGTAGGTGACCTGGTCGGGGTGCACCTCGGCGTGGGTCTGGTACCAGAGGTCGGGCTCGTTATCCAGCGAGAACACGACCTGCTGCGCGCCGTAGTTCGCCTTCACCCAGTTGGCGAATTCGTCCTGGTACACGTGGGCGTCCGATGTGCTCGGCGTCAGAGTGAACGCGCTGCCTTTGGCCGGCGCGTTCTGCTTGAACCGCGTCATCAGGTAGTCGCTGCCCGAATTCTGCACGTTGCCGCCCGGCGACGTGTCGGCCGCGACGTAGTCGACGATCGGGATCGTGATCAGCGCGGCGGCGCCGTGCGACTTGGCCGGATCCAGCGTCGACTTCACCGCGTCGCCGGGCGCGGTGGACGAGTCCAGGTAGTCGTCGTTCTGGAACAGGTAGTCCGACCCGGCGTTGGACGCGTTGTTCTCCCAGTTGTAGGCGGTCCAGCGGTTGCCGCCGGCCCGCACCACGGTCTGCCCGTCGTCGGCGATCGCGTCCGCGCCGTTCCAGCCGTAGATCAGCGGCGAGATCGGGTGGACGTCCATGTCGGTGCGGATCGTGAAAGTGACGTCGGCGGCGCCCGGATCCCCGGGCTCCATCGGTGTGCCGATGGCCGGCGGACTACCGCCCGTCCCGATCGATCCGCCGGTCGCGCCGGTGCTCCCTCCCGTCCCGCCGGCGCCGGGCTGGGACGATCCGCACCCTAGAAGCAACGTCGCGCAGAGGGCGACCGAGAGACGGGGCATCCCACGATCTTATCAATTTTGGCTCACCCCCGATATCCGAGATCGACGGTCACGATGCCCAGCTCGCGCCGCAGCTCCGCGGCGGGGCTGCCGGCGACGAACGCGGTCAGGTCGCGCGCGACATCGCCGGGATCGACCCCGGTCGCGACCGCGAAGGCCTGGCCCAGCCGAGATGCGACCTCCACGTCGCCGCAGACCAGCCACCCGGCGCGGATCGCGCTCAGGACCGCGCCGCGCGCCCAGCGCGCCACCACCGTTGCCAGATCGCCGGCCGCCGCCGGCGACGCCCGGTAGCGCCGCACCAGCGCCAGCAAGCGCTCGCGATCTTGCGGTCTCAGTCCCGCTTCCTGATCGATTGACTTGAAGGCCGCCTCCGCGATCGCTGCCAGCTGGGCGGTCGTCGCGACCAGCGAAGGCCAGCGCAACAGATGGTCGGGTCGCAGCCAGGCCAGCGTCCGCGCGGCCGCGAACGCGGCCTCCAGCTCGGGCCGTCCGTCGCCCATCCCCTGCCCGATCCGGATGGCCAGCGTCGCCGCCACCGGACCCTGCACGGCCACGACATCCAGGTCGAAGGTCTCCTCGGGCACCAGGAACACCTCGGGCAGCGGCACGGCCAGGAGCTCGGACGCGTGGACCAGCGCCCGGCAGGCGCGCGTCGAATCGCTCGGGACATCCCGGCGCAGCTTCTTCTTCAGCCCCAGATCCTTGGCCGGTCGCGCCCGGGCCTGCAGGATGGGCGGCCCCGCCACCGCCAGGATCTGCGAGAGCAATCGGTCCTGGTCGGGGTGCAGCAGGTGGGCTTGCCAGGCCGCCTCGGTCATCGCGCGGGCAGCCCGAATCGGTGCGGCGCCCGACGGCCGGTACTGATGGTACAGGGATCGCTCCTGTGGATCGGCGCGGCCGGCCACCAACAGCCCCGCGGCCGCGGCGTGCGCGTCATCGAGCGCGCCGATCTCGACGCACAACCGGAACAGCGCCTTCAGGTCCGGCTCCATCTCGGCGACCGAAGGCGAAAGCGGAAGCACGGCCCGGTGCTGCGCGACGGCCCGCGCGTACCAGGCGGGACCGGCGGCGCGGTGCAGCTCCGCCAGGACGCGGCGCGGTTCGACGTCCTCCGGCGCCAGCTCCACGGCCGCCTCCAGCGCCGCGATCGCCGCAGGCCCATCCTTCAGCCGAAGCCGCGCGACGTCGGCCAGCCCGCGCCAGAGCGCCAGCACCGCCGGGCGGTCGCCCTCGCGCGGCTCCAGCGCCAGCCGCGCCAGCTGGCGGCGGTGCAGGAGCTCCTGCCGCCGCCAGTCCTGGAGTCCGGCGGCCAGGCGATCGGCGCGCTCGAACAGCGCCGGAGCGCGCGGCTTGGCGTCCAGCGCCTGTTCCAGCGCCTCGATGGCGTCCGCCGGGGCCGCCAGCTCGTCGGCCAGAATCGCCGCGCACGCCGAGAGCACCGGAACCCGCTCCTCGCCCTCGCTCAGCTCGGCGAGCCGCCGCAGGATCTGCACCGCCTGCTTCCACTGCTTGGTGTCCGACAGCAGCTCCAGCAGCCGGTGCAGGACGCTGCGCTCTTGGGGCCAGATCTCCAGCGCCTCGAAGTAGGCGGCGATCGCCCGGTGGGGATCCTGGCGGCGATCGCGATGGATCGTGGCCACCAGCTCCAGCAGCTCCAGCTTGGCGCGCGGATCGCCCGTCACGGCCAGCAGCGCGTGCGAGTGCCGGAGCACCACGTCGTCGTCGCCCGCGGCCCGCGCCGCTTCGACCAGGGCCCGCAACGCCTCGGGTCGCCGCGGATCGAGAGCGACCACCCGCTCCAGCGGCTCGATGGCGCCGCGCGCGTCGCCGGCGCGCAGGCGAGCCACCCCCAGCCGCTCGAGGGTCTCGACTCGCACCTCGCGCGGTTGCGCGCCGGCGTCCTGGGCCAGGCGGCCGTAGGCCTCGGCGGCCGCCGCCCAATCCTCGCGCCGGAAGATCAACGTGGCGAGATCGGCCAGCGCGGCCAGCGCGATCTCCGACCCGGGCACCCCCTCGCCCGCAGCCTCGCGATAGGCGTCCACTGCCCCGGACTCGTCACCGGCGGCCTGCCGCGCGCGGCCCAGGCGGTGCATCAACTCCGCCGGCCTGCCGCCCGGACCGCTCATCAGCCGCTCGACCTCCCCCAACATGCTCGCCTGGGAGCTCCCCCGCACCACGATCTCCAGCAGCTTCTGCCGGACGTCCTCGCGCGTCGGGTCCAGCGCCAGAGCGGCGGCGTAGATCTCGGCGGCCTGGGGCTGGTCGTCCAGCTGCGTCGCGCAGATGTCCGCGGCCGCGGCCAGGTGGCGCGCCCGATCGATTGGATCCTCGACGGCCGCGGCGGCGCGCCCCAGCGCCTGCCGCGCCTTCAACCAGTCGCCCCGCGCTCGATACACCTCCGCCAGCAGCAACAGGCTGGGGACGTGCGCCGCGCCGGCCGGCGACGCCAGCGCCAGCAGCAGCTGCTCCTCGCCCGCGCGAGGCTGCGCAAGCCGCTCGACCAGCAACGCCGCCAGCCGGTGCCGGGCCGCCACCTGCTCGGGGCTCCCGGCGGCGACCAGCTCGACCAGCCGGCGGCGCAGCTCGGTCGCCTCACCGAATTCTCCCAGCTCCTCGAGCGCGCGCGCCAGCCCGTCCAGCGCGCCGGCGTGGCGCGGCTCGTAGCGCGCCACCTCGCGATACCCTTCGGCCAGCCGGGCCGGGTCCAGGCCGGACCGATCGCGCCGCCAGTCCAGGATCTCGACGTAGCGATCCCAGCTCCGCAACCGGCGGTGGAGGTTGCCCAGCATCGCCAGCGCGCCGCCGTGCGCCGGGTCCAGCGCCAGGGCCGCCTCCGCGGCGGCGACCGCGTCGGCGAACTGCGCGCGCGCCGTCTCGTTCCAGAACGCGATCTGCGCCCACAGATCGGCGGCCGCCTTGGGGTCCTCCAGCGCCCCGGCCACGCCGCCAGCCACCGCGATCACGTCGCCCCACAGGTTGTTGTTGCGCGCCACGCGCTCGAGCACCGCGATGACCCGGCCGCTCGACGGCGCGTCGGCGAGCGCGGCCTCGAGGACGCTCAGCGCGCCGCCCGGATCGCCCATGCGGCGCTCTTGCAGCTCGGCGATCTGGCAGAGCACGGCGGCCCGGTCGGCGCCCGGCGGCGTGGCCTCGGCCTCTTCGAACAGCACCGCGATCTGACCTTCCCATTCGGAGGTCATCGGGGTCCTATTGTGCGGGATCGATGCGGGCCTGGTCGATCCAGATCTCCGCGCCTGGCGAGCCGGCCAGATCGGCGTCGAAGCGAAGGACTCCGCCGAGATGGGCCAGGCGGGCGTGCAGTTGGGCCGGCGCCCCCTGGCCGACCTCCACGACGCCGCCGGCCACCGTGACGCGCCCGCTTCCTTCCTGCGCGGCGACCTGCGCCGACAGCCGGTACATCCCCGCCGGCAGCGCGCCGCCCGCCAGCTGGACCTGGACGCGGGCATGACCGCCGGCGCCGGCGCGCAGGTGAACACCCTCGAGCGCGCCCGTCACCGGCGAGATCGGTGCCAGCGGGGGCGTCGCGCGCCAGAGCAGGAGGCGGGGGCGCGGCTCGGTCGACAGGGCCACCTCGCTGGCGCCCCACCGATGCCGGGCCCGCAGCGCCTGCCCGGCCGAAACGATGCGCGGCCAGCCGAACCACCAGACGGCGACGGTGATCGAGCCGGCGATCAGGACCAGCCGAGAGCCGGCGAGCTCCGGCGCGTCGCGCTTTCCGACCGCCCGACCGAACCGAGCCAGCTCGGCGAGCGCCAGCGCCACGAAGGGGAAGGCCAGCATCTCGATCGGCAGCCGGTAGCGCGGCTCGGCGAAGAACATCGTGTACGTCGCCGTCAGCGAGAGCTCAAAGGGCAGCAGCGCCACCACCGCCCAGCGCCGGCGCGCCATCGCCGCCGCGACCCCGAACAGCGCCAGCGCCATCACCGCCAGCCCGAACGCGTAGCCGGCCGCCGCCAGCGCGTCGTGGTGGGCGGCGACGCGCGCTGCCGGCCGCCCGACCAGCACGCCGCTCCGGAACGCCGGCCAGTAGAACAACCGGTCTTCCGGGTCGAAGAGGCGCTCGGCTTTCATGACGGCCAGGCCCAGCGCGTAGCCGGGCTCGTAGCGCCACCACTCGCGGACGATCCGGTACGCCAGCTGGTCGGTCTCGTGGTGCGGCTCATCGAGGACGCTCCGCCCGGTCACGTCCTGGAACATCCGGTTGAGCGCGCGCGTGTAGGTCCCCTCCGAGTTCGGGTTCGCGCCGATGAGCGCGGTGATCCCACCGTGCTCGTCGGTGAAGTAGAGGGCGTGGCTCTGGCGCAGGTGGCGGATCCCCCAGGGCGCCAGCACGACCAGCGTGGCCGCCACCGACGCTCCCGCCAGCAGCGCGGCGCGCCCGAGCCCCTTGCGCCACGCCAGCCACAGGCCGATCGACAGGACGGTCAGCGGCAGCGCGACGGCGCGGATCCAGGCGGCCAGTCCCATCGTGACCCCGAAAGCGATGGCCGCCGACCAGGGGCGGCGCGGCGCCAGCACGGCCAGCAGCGCCAGGGCGGCGACCACCAGCGCGGCCGCCGGCACGTCGGTGCCGACCACCGACGCCATCGCGGTCCCCGCCGGCCAGAAGGCATAGAGCGCGGTCGCGATCGCCGCGTGCGGGCAGGGGCAGAACCGCCGCCACGGCGCAGCCGAGCCGTCGCCCGCGTCCAGCAAGGCCCAGGTGAGCCCGAAGACCCCGGCGGCGCCGATGGCGCCGAACAGCACACCGAGCAGCTTCTGAGCCAGCAGATCCCCGCCGGCGTCCTTGATCCAGGCCAGCATCGCCACGAAGCCCGGCATGTAGATGAAGCCGTGGTCCAGGTGGCCGAACTCGGACAGGTAGTTCGCCGACTCGCGGTACATCGCGAAGTCGCTGACCGGCACCGTCGGGATCAGCAGGACCCAGACGAGCCTGGTCAGAGTGGCGGCCGCGACCAGCGCCGCCGCCCAGATCCAGGTGACGCGCGCGCTTGGCGCGGGCGCGCTCAACCCGCCATCTGGAGCAACTTCGACAGCTTCGTCGCCAGCACCGGATCGCCGGTCACCTTCAGCTTGCCGCTGAAGAAGAGCGACATCGCCGCCTGCATCCCCCCGTCGACCATCCCCCGGAAGTCGGCGTCGCTCGCCTCGATCGTGCACTGGGGCGCTCCCTTCTCACCCGGCAGGCAGGTGGGCGGGTTGGACACCAGATCGACCGTCCAGGTGCCACCGTCGGGCCCACTGATTTTGAAGAGATAGACAGCGGCCACGTCCTTGGCCTTTTCGGGGCTGGTGGCCAGCACCGCGGGAACCTTCTGGTCGAAGAACGCCTTCACCGACGTCGGCATCGGAACCTCCGGAGGGCAATCCTACCCGGACTTCTTCGCGGCGGCGTACTTCTTCGCCACCCGGTCCGCGTATCCATCTTTGGCGACCTGAGGCGCGCGCGTCAGGACCAGCGCGCCGGCCGGGACGTCGGCCGTGACCGTCGTCCCCGCGCCCACCACGGCACGCTTGCCGACCCGGACCGGCGCCACCAGCTGGGTGTCGGACCCGATGAACGCCCCGTCCTCGATGACCGTCGGGAGCTTCTCGTACCCGTTGTAGTTGCAGGTGATGGTGCCGGCGCCGATGTTGACCTTGTCGCCGATGGTCGTGTCGCCCAGGTAGCTGAGGTGGTTGGCCTTGCTGCCCCGCCCCAGCTTGGTCTTCTTGGTCTCGACGAAGTTGCCGACGTGCGACTCGGGCCCCAGCTGGCTGCCGGGCCGGAGGCGCGCGAATGGTCCGACGACGGCGCGCTCGCCGATCACCGCCTGCTCGGCCACCGTGTAGGCGTGGACGACGGCGCCCGCGCCGACCTCGGTGTCGACCAGGATCGCGCCGTCGCCGATGCGCGCGCCATGGCCGATCTTGGTGTTGCCGCGCAGAGCGACGAAGCGCCCCAGCTCGGCGTCGACGTCGATGACCACGTCGGGTTGCACCTCGGTCGTGGCGGGGTCGCGGAACGTGACGTGGGCCATGTGCGCGCGGTTGACCCGCTCGCGCATCACGGCCTCCGCCTCGGCCAGCTGGTGCCGGTCGTTCACGCCCGAGACGTCGCGGAAGTCGGCCTCGACGGCGGTCACGCCGATGCTGCCGGCCGCTCGCGCGATGATGTCGGTCAGGTAATACTCGCCCTGCGCGTTGCGCGTGGTCAGCCTGGCCGTCGCCTCGCGGAAGAAGTCGGCGGGGCCGCAGTAGATGCCGGCGTTCACCTCGGTGAGCTCGCGCTCCTCGGGCGAGGCGTCCTTCTCCTCGACGACGCCGATCACGTGGCCGCGCTCGTCGCGCAGCACGCGCCCATATCCGGTCGGGTCGGGCGGCGTCGCCGTCACCATGGCCAGGCACTTGTAGCGGCGCGCCGTCCCCACCAGCTCTTCCAGCGTCTCGCGGCGGAGCAGCGGCACGTCGCCGTACAGCACCAGCACCAGCCCACCCGCGAACGACTTCAGCGAGGGCATCGCCAGCCGGACCGCGTGGCCGGTCCCGCGCTGCTCCGTCTGCTCGACGATCGAGACGGTGTCCGCCCCGAAGCGGGCGACCAGCGCCTCCTCGACGGCGTCGCGCTGATGCCCCAGGACGGCCACCACCGGGTCGGCGCCCAGCCGGCGGGCCAGGTCGATCGGGTAAGCCCCCATCGGCCGGCCCAGGATCTCGTGCAGGACCTTGGCGCGGGCCGACCGCATCCGTGTCCCTTTTCCGGCGGCCAGGACGATGGCGGCGATCCCGCCGCGTGACTTCGCCTTACCGGAGCCGGTCTTCTTTGGTCTGGATTTCGTACGCGCCGCCATGAAGTGGCCGCGGGTAATTAACCACGGTCGAGCCTTTTGTCCACGACCAATACGGGAACTCGGGGAGGGTTCTGCCCTGTTAAGCTTCCGCGGCTCGATGGCCGGATATGTCCTCATCGTCGAAAGGGACGCCGATCTGCAGCAGCGGATCGGCACCGCCCTGCGCGACGCCGGGTACGAGCTGGCCGCCGAGACCGACCCGCAATGGGCGCGCCGGAGCATCGCCGTCCGCCGCCCCGACGCGCTGGTGGTCGACACGCAGCTGGGGACCGACGACGGGTTCCGCCTGGCGGAGGAGGTGCGGCGCAGCGAGGAGACCCGCACCGTCCCGATCGTCTTCCTGGCCACGACCGCGCACCGCGGGGCGGCCCACAGCGCCGAGGCGCGCCGCCGGTTCGCCCCGGCCGACGTGCTGGTGGCGCCCTTCGACCCCAACACCGTGGTGCCACGACTGGCGAAGCTGATGACCGCGCCGCCGCCCACGGCGGCATCCGGAGCGGCATCGGTGACGCCGCCGCCGGAAGGGGCGCTGCGCGATCCGGTTCAGCAGCGCGAAGGGCACGAGGTCGAGCACAGCGCGCGCACCATGGCGTCGGATCCCGGCGGCGCGACCTTCACGGGCACGTTGAAGGCCACGCCGTTCGCCAGGGTGCTGCAGCGCCTGTACGTCACGCGCGCGACCGGGTCGCTGCTGCTGCTGTACGACACCACCAAGAAGATCATCGATCTGGTCGACGGCTACCCGGTCTCGGTGCGCTCGAACGTGCTGGCCGAGTGCCTGGGGCAGCTGCTGCTCGAGAAGCGTCTCATCACGCCCGAGGCGCTGAGCGCCTCCGTCGCGCGGATGCACGAGGAGAAGCGCCAGCAGGGGCAGATCCTGGTCGAGATGGGGGTGCTCTCGCCCTACAACCTGCGGCGGGCGCTGGTCGACCAGCTGGAGGCGAAGCTGTTCGAGGTCTTCTCGTGGCCGGACGGCAAGTTCATGTTCCGCCCCGGCACGCCGCCGCCCGCCGTCGGCGCCCGCCTGGAACGCCCGCCCGCCGCCCTGATCCTCGAGGGGATCCGGCGCCACTACCACCAGGCGCATCAGGCCGCCGTGCTCGAGCGGTACGCGGGTCGGTTCATCATCCTCTCGACCGATCCCATGCTGCGCCTGCAGGAGATGACCGCCGATCCGGCCGAGCTGGCGTTCATCCGCGCGCTGGACGGCACCCGCCTTCTGGAGGCGATCCTCGACGAGGTGAGGATCCCGCCGGCCAAGGCGCGCCTGCTGCTGGTGGCGCTGGCGGAGTCGGGGATGATCCAGCCGCACGAGACGACCTCACGCACGCCGGCTGCCCCGCCGGAGCCGCCGCCGCCGCCCAAGCCTCAGGCCGAGCCGCCGGCGCCGCTGGGGAGCGGCGAGCTGGCGATGATGTTGCAAATGGCCCGCACCCAGGACCACTTCTGGGCGCTGGGCGTCGACCGGAGCGCCCCGGTCGGGGAGATCGACCACGCGTACGAAGCGCTGGCGCGCAGCTTCCACGCCGACCGCTACCGGATGGCCCCCGAAGAGGACCGCCGGATGGCGCACGAGATGTTCGAGCGGCTGAGCGGCGCCCACGCGGTGCTGAGAGACCCGGCGCGCCGGCACGCGTATGTCGCCAGCCTGAACGCCGCCGAGCCGATGCCGCCGCCGATGCCGGGCGGCGGGTCCGTGTCCAGGCTCACTCCCGCCCCGGACGTCGCGCAGAACGCGGCCGCCGGCCTGTATCAGGCCGGCCTTGACCACCTGCGGGCGCGCCGGCACCACGAGGCGGTCGAAGCGTTGCGTCAGGCGGCGCGGGTGGTCCCGAACCAGGCCGACTACCGGGCCGCGCTGGGCTGGGCGCTGTTCCAGCAGGCCCCGGCGGACGCGCGGGCGGCCCGCGCCGCGATCGCCGAGCTGCGACGCGCGACGCAGATTGACGAGCGCCACCGGCTGGCGGCCCAGCACCTCGCCGAGATCTACGCCCAGACCGGGCGCACCGATGACGCGATCGCCGAGCTTGAGCGGCTGCTGGAGGTCGATCCGACGGCAACCGAGTTGGCAGAGGAGCTCCGCCGGTTGCGCCGGGATTAGCCCGCCGCGGGGCGTGCCTGACACCAGTGTCAGGGTGGCTCGGTTTTCTCAGATCGCCGGCCGCCCGACGGCCGCATGGGACGCGGCGATCGGCGGGCCGGCACCGGGGCACGCCGATTGCTGTGCTGTTGCAGCATGGCGTCTCACAGGTTCGAGCACTCGCGATACGCCCCGGAACTTCTGGCCAGGGTCGCCGCCGGCTGGCGGCGTCTGGCCGATGACGAACGGCGAGCTGTGGCGCGGGCCGCCCACCTGGCGGCGGACCTGGCGGCCTTGCAGGCGCCCCCGGCCCTGCTCGCCGCCGCCGCCCGGCTGATCGCCGACGAGGTCCGCCACCTGGACGTCTGCGCCACCGTCGCCGAGACCATCGACCCGTCCGTCCCGGTACGGAACCGCGCGATGACCGGCGCCCGGCGCCTGGACCTGGTTCCGCGGGCGCCGGTGGGCGAGACCGGCGTCCTGCGTACGCTGCTGGCCGACTACGCCATCACCAAGCCATCGTCGGCCGCCGCGCTGGCCGACGCGCGCGCCGCCTGTCGCGAGCCGCTGATTGCCTGGGGCTACGGCGAAATGCTGCGCGACGAGGCCCGCCACGCCACCTTCGGGGCCAACGCGGCCGCCTGGATCATCCGGCGCTGGCCGGCTCACGCCCGCCGGGCGCTCTGGACCGAGTGCCTGGCCCTGTCGTCGCGCGCTGCCGCGCGCGCGCGCGACGGCCAGGCCGAGGCGCTGGGCCTTTTGCCGGCTCCCATCGGTCACACCCTCCCCTCCTGGATCCTGCCGCATCTGCAGCCCCTGGGCGTGATCCCCCACCCGGCCAACGAATCGGCGCTCGTTCACTGACGGCCGGTCAGGGCAAGCAGAGCACGCGCCTCGGGACATCGCCGATCACCAGGCGCTGCTCGTGCGGCGCGAAGGCAACCATGCCCCCCGCGTGATCGGTCCGGTCACCCACGGCTGATGCCGATCTGCTGGACCGGCTACGGGGTGATCGTGATCGGCAGCGTGGCCGTCACCGTGAAGTTCTGCCAGCCGGCGCCGTTGGCTTCCCAGCCGCCGGACGCGGTGACGGTCACGGTGTACTGGCCGGGCGGGAACTGGCCACCCTCCTGTGCCATGTCGTCCGACGGGCCCTGCCAGTTGTTGCCGTCCCAGCTCAAGGTGTAGTCGGAGGCGCCGGCCGCCGGTGCCGTCGTGAAGATGCCGGCGTCGTTGATACCAATGCCCCCGTGGCACAGCCCCTGGTCACAGCGGCAGTATTCCTGCGTGCCGCCCTTGATGTCGTACCTGACGATGAAGCCGCTGGAGTCCGGCTGGTCGCAGTGGCCGAGAACGTCGCCCATTGGATGGACGCCCGCGAGATCCTGGTCGACGGTCAACCGATAGTGGAACTGGGCCTTCAGCGGGACGGCGTAGCTCCACTTGAACTCACAGGGCGGATCGACAAAGGCCAGCGACACCCCCGGCAGGTTCGAAGACGAAGTGAAGGCGCAAGTGCCGCCATCGGCCGGGGGAGAGATCGGTGGTACGCAGACCAGGTCACTGCCCTCCGCCTGGCAGATGTCGGTTGGATTGGCGCAGCAGCGGGTCGAGAGGCAGCTGCTGCCCGACGCCGAGCACGGGCGTACGTGTACCTCCAGGCCGGTGTCGAAGATGGCATCCGCGTGCGCGTCGCGTCTGGCGTCGACGGGTACATCCGCCTTCGCGTCCATGCGGCCGCCCGCGTCCTGGGAGGGTCGCAGTCCGTCGGAGTGGCAGCTGGCGGAGGACGTGGCCGTGGCAGCGATCGCCACGACCAGGCAAAACGACGAGCGCATGCCCGACGGCAGAAGCAATTAGCCGGCCAGAAAAGCCCGCTTCCTGCCTGCACTTCACGCCGAGCAGGCGCCGATCCTTCAGAAAACCCGGATCTGCCAGTCGTAGTATTCGGCGCCGCGGTGGGTGATGAGATCTCTTTTGCGCCACCACCGAGACTACGCGCCCGGTCCCGGCGCCGACGCCCGTCGCAGGTAGATCCGGAAGGCGCCGATGGTGGTCGTCTGGACATATCCAGTGTCGACCATGGTCTTCACACCGGGACAGATCCTGAAAGCGTCCGCGGGGTCGCTGAAAACCATGGCGGCGGGCCGCCTGGCCTCGACGGCGCCGCACCCGCGCTCCCGGATCGTCGCCTGCAACTGCTCCAGGGCGGCGCGCTCCTCGGCGTTCGGCTGCACTTCGGACCTGCTCAGCAAACCGATCGGGTCCAGCCAAAACGCGTGAAAAAACGGTGTCGCGGTACGCCGCTGCGCATAGAAGAGCACCACGTGCGATTCCCCTCCGTAAGCGAAGACGTAGTCGTCGAACTTGGTGTGCTCTTTGAGGTAGGCCCCGACCTTTCGCTCGTCGGGGGCCCACTCGTGGCCGGAGACGTTCCAGGTGGTCGCGTCTCCGTTCCACCGATAGGGGCTGCGCTGGGTGTCGTCGAAGAAGTAGAGGGTGACCAGCACCAGCGCGGCCGCCGCGAGACCTCGCCGTAGATTGGCCCCCTGCGACTGTCCCGTCTCCTGCCACAGGTGGGCGAGCCCGAGCAGCAGAAGCAGGTTCGCCGCGCCCACGGTCGGCTCGACCTGATAGTGGTAGCCGCGACCTTGAAGACAGGCGCCGAGGAACAACAAGCCCGGTGTGAAGGCGAATGGGAGGGCCTTTCTCGGCAGGAAGCCCGCGGCGACGGCCGCCACGCCGCCCACCAGGCTCACCACGGCCAGGAAGCGGTAGGAGTCCCACGACACGAGCAGCAGGCGGAGCCAGTCGACCCGAAACAGAAAGAGGTTCCCGCGATAGGGAATCGTGAAGCACCAGAAGAAGTAGTCCCGGATGCTTCCCGAGATCAGAAGCGTGACGAGGACCGTCAGGACGCACGTCCCCGCCCCGGCCAGGGCGATCTTGGTCAGGTTGCGGCGCCGAGCGACCGGGTCAGCCAGGATCAGGCACGCCGCTCCCATCGCCACGTAGATGAGCCCGGTGGGCTTGCCGAAAAGCTGCGTGGTGACCAGGAAGCCACCGGCGAACGCGGCCCTTGTTCCCCACCTGGGTTGCAGGTCGCTGCTGACGTACAGCAACGTCATCCCCAGCGACCCAAACAAGATGTAGTACATCTCGCGTTCGGTGGTGGTGCCAAAGTCCAGCGTCAGGTACCAGGCCAGCCAGACCGCGGCGCCAAGCCCAGCCCACGCCAAGCGCTGCACGAAGCGTCCGAGCCTCGGTAGGTCCGAGATCGGGGCCAGGGCCAGCCCGATCAGGGCGCCGCCGCCGGTCTGTAGCCAGAGATCGCCGCGTCGAAAGTCCCGATCGGTGATCCCCTCGAGCGCCTGGACCGCCGCGTGGAGGTAGTAGATGAGCGGACCATCCGCCATCCCCACGTCCCGAAAGAGGCGCATGCCGCGACGGATGCACCACCCCGCGTACTGAAAGACGGCGGTGTCGCCGAAGAGCGGCTCGTTGAGCTCTCTCTTGATGAGCGGTGCGATGAACGGAAACAAAACCAGCGGCAGGATCCCCGGCGCCATCGCGCGCAGCGAGGGCGGAGCAGCGAGCTGACGAAGGATGCGGCGAGCCGCGGCGGCGAGCGGTCGGATCGGCCCGAGGATTCGATCGCGGTAAGCTGAGAAGCTGCGCACGAAGATGAGCCGTGCCGAATGCAATCCTTGCGCCTCGGGCTGACCCGCGCCCTGGCGGGCGATCTTGCGCACGACGGCGCGGGCGAGACCCTTCACCCTGATCGAAAAGTCGCGGGCCACCCCCTGCGATATACAGGGCGCAGAGGGACGTCGCTAGGGGGTGATTGTGATCGGCAGCGTGGTCGTCACGGCGAAGTCCTGCCAGCCAGCGCCGCCACCGTCCCAGCCGCCGGTCGCGCTGACCGTCACGGTGTACTGGCCGGGCGGGAACAGGTCGCCCTCGGGCGCGTTGTAGTCGGAAGGTCCGTTCCAGTTCTTGCCGTCCCATACGAAGCTGTCTTCGTAGGTTCCAACCTCCAGCGCGGTCGTGTTGATGCCGGCGTCCCCGCCGCTTTCGGCGCACAACCCCTGGTCGCAGCGGCAGTACCGCTGCTGCTGGCCGCCGCTGATCTCGTAGTCGACGATCAGACCGGTCGACGCCGGCAACTGGCAGCGCTCGAAAGTACCTTCCGGATGAACGCCCGTGAGACCCTGGGCGATCGTCAGTCGATACAGAAACAGGTTATTGAACCCGCTCGCGCTCCACTTGAACCGGCAGGTCGGATCCACGAACGCCAGCGACACGCCCGGCAAGTTCGAAGACGAGGTCGAAGCGCATGCGCCACCGTCGGCCGCCGGGTCCTGCGACGGCTGCAGCCTGTCGGCGTGGCAGCCGGCGACAACCAGGGCCCAAGCGGCGACCGCGACGACTCTCAGTCGTAGTACTCGGCGCCGAGGTGGGTGATCAGGTCCTCGCCGCGGAGGTGGCGAAGCGTGTTCTTCAGCTTCATCAGCTGGATGAACAGGTCGTGCTCGGGGTACAGGCCCGGGGCGCTCTGGGGGCTCTTCCAGTAGAACGACAGCCACTCCTGGATGCCGCTCATGCCGCAGCGCTGAGCCAGGTCCATGAACAGCGCCAGGTCGAGGACGATCGGGGCGGCCAGGATCGAGTCGCGGCAGAGAAAGTCGATCTTGATCTGCATCGGGTAGCCCATCCACCCGAAGATGTCGATGTTGTCCCAGCCCTCTTTGTTGTCGCCGCGCGGCGGGTAGTAGTTGATGCGCACGACGTGGCACATGTTGCCGTAGAGGTCGGGGTACAGGTGCGGCTGCAGGACGTGCTCGAGCACGCCGAGCTTGGAGACCTCCTTGGTCTTGAACGACTCGGGGTCGTCCAGCACCTCGCCGTCGCGGTTGCCGAGGATGTTGGTCGAGTACCAGCCCTCGACCCCCAGCAGGCGGGCCTTGAAGCCGGGCGCCAGGATGGTCTTCATCAGCGTCTGCCCGGTCTTGAAGTCCTTGCCGCCCACCGGGACGCCGTTCTTCTTGGCCAGCTCGAGCAGGGCCGGGATATCGACCGTCAGGTTGGGCGCGCCGTTCGCGTAAGGAACGCCACTCTTGAGGGCCGCGTACGCGTAGATCTGCGAGGGGGCGATCTCCGGGTCGCTCTCCTGTAGCCCCTTCTCGAAGGCCGCCAGCGAGGCGTGGCAAGGGGCCGGGTTGCGGAAGACCTCGGTCGAGCCGCACCAGACCATGACCAGCCGGTCGCAGTTGTTGGCCCGCTTGAACTCTTTGATGTCGTCGATGACCTGGGCCGCCAGGTCGGCCTTGGACTTGCCCTTTTTGGCGTGGGTCGCGGTCAGCTTCTTGACATAAGCCTGCTCGAACACCGCCGGCATCGGCTTGATGGTCGACAGGAAGTCCTTGAGCTGGCCCAGGTGCTCTTTGTTGAGCACGCCGGCCTTCTCGGCCGCCTGGTAGGCGTCGTCCGGGAACAGGTCCCAGCCGCCGAACACCACGTCGTCCAGCTTGGCCAAGGGCACGAAATCCTTGATGAGTGGCGAGCGGCCGTCGGTCCGCTTGCCCAGCCGGATGGTCCCCATCTGGGTCAGCGACCCGATGGGCTTGGAGATGCCGCGGCGGATGGCCTCGACCCCGGCCATGAAGGTGGTGGCGACCGCGCCCATGCCGGGCGTCAGGATGCCGAGCTTGCCCGTGGCCGGGCGGATATCAACAGACGAACCGGGGGACTTCGTGAGAGACATGGGGCTCCTTCTTACAAGTCCGTGACAGTGACTGCAACCAAGATGCCGCCCGGCTGAGAGCCCCGTCCCCCGCGTCGAGCTTGGCTTTCGACCTTTCGTGGACCGATTTGTGGTAGAAACCCCCCGCTTTATCTAACACCTCGACACCACACGCCTGCTGAGGCGGCCGTGCGTGCCCGGGTGCGCGGATGGTTCGCGCACCGGGGTTGCGGCCGTCGATGACGCGGGCGGCGGACGACAACGCGAAGGAAAATCCACATGACCACGACCGAGATCGCTCACGACAGCAACCTCCCCGGTAACCCCGATGTGCAGCCGGGGGCCAGCGATGCCCCCATCACGATCCGCGAG
Organism: Polyangia bacterium; assembly: GCA_035578045.1. Taxonomy (GTDB): domain Bacteria; phylum Myxococcota_A; class Polyangia; order Fen-1088; family Fen-1088; genus JADGRB01. The sequence goes on from DATJWP010000078.1 coordinate 20,631, forward strand.
ATGATGGAGGCCGGCGTCCACTTCGGCCACCAGACCAAGCGCTGGAACCCCAAGATGAAGAGCTTCATCTTCGGCGCGCGCAACGGCATCCACATCATCGACCTGCAGCAGACGGTCCGCGCGTTCAAGCGCGCCTACAACTTCCTGGTCTCGAACGTGGCCCAGGGGCGCTCGGTGCTGTTCGTGGGCACCAAGAAGCAGGCGCAGGAGGTCATCCGCGAGGAGGCCCTGCGCGCCGGCCAGTTCTACGTGACCAACCGCTGGCTGGGCGGCACGCTCACCAACTTCAACAGCGTGAAGGGCTCGATCGACCGCCTGCACGCGATCGAGAAGATGTCGACCGACGGCACCTTCGAGCGGATGACCAAGAAAGAGGTTCTGGGCATCACGCGCGAACGCGAGAAGCTGGAGAAGGCGCTGGGCGGCATCAAGTCGATGTCCGAGCTCCCGGGCGCGGTCTTCATCGTCGACGTGGTCAAGGAGCACATCGCCGTCACCGAGGCGCGCAAGCTGGAGATCCCGATCGTCGCGATCGTGGACACCAACTGCGACCCGGACGTCATCGACTACCCGATCCCGGGCAACGACGACGCGATCCGCTCGCTGAAGCTGTTCGCCGGCAAGATCGCCGAGGCCTGCGTGCTGGGCCAGAAGGTCGGCCGCGAGCGCGCCAACCAGCAGCGCAACGCCCGCGACGAGGGCGGCCACGAGGAGCCGCAGACCATCCGGGTCTCGTCGGGCGGCGAAGGGCCGCGGGTCGAGGTCGTGTCCCGCCACCGCGGCGGCGACCTGCCGGTCCCCGAGGCGGCTGCCACGCCGGAAGACCAGGGCGAGCGCGGCTGATAGGCCGCCTCGATCTCACACGCTTTCAACCTCTCACACGCACGAACGAACGAAGGGATCCGTACGTCATGGCCGCTGAAATCACTGCCCAGATGATCAAGGACCTGCGCGAGCGCACCGGCGCCGGCATGGCCGACTGCAAGAAGGCGCTGACCGAGTGCACCGCCGACATGGAGAAGGCGATCGAGTACCTCCGCAAGAAGGGGATCGCGTCGGCCGCCAAGAAGGCC
>DATJWP010000079.1:0-18572 GCA_035578045.1 Polyangia bacterium
TTCCTGGGCCGCTTCTTCGGCCAGAAGCGCGTCTACCTGTTCTCGCTGGCGCTGTTCGTGCTCGGCTCGGCCCTGTGCGGCCTGGCGCGGTCGCTGCCGATGATGGTGGCTTGCCGCGCGCTGCAGGGGCTGGGCGCCGGCGCGCTGCAACCGACCGAGCAGGCCATCCTGCGCCAGACCTTCCCGCCCGAGGAGCAGGGGATGGCGATGGCCCTCTTCGGCCTGGCGGTCGTCGTCGGACCCGCGGCCGGCCCGGTGCTGGGCGGCTACATCATCGACAACCTCGCGTGGCCCTGGATCTTCTACATCAACCTGCCGATCGGCCTGCTGGGCATCTTCATGGTGACCCGCTTCGTGCACGAGCCGGAGGACATCCGCCGCGCCAACCGCGAGCGCGCCGCCGAGCAGCGCAAGAACCTGGACTGGCTGGGCGTCGTGCTGATGACGGCCGGCCTGGCCACGCTGCAGTACGTGCTCGAGGAGGGGAGCCGCAACGACTGGTTCTCCTCGACCGCGGTGACCATCTGCACCATCACGGCGGCCCTCGCGCTGGCGGCGTTCATCGTCCGCGAGCTGACCGCGCCCGTGCCGGCGGTCGACCTGAGCCTGTTCAAGGACAAGGTGTTCCTGTCGGGGACGCTGATCGGCTCGATGATGTTCGCCATCCTGATGTCGATCACCTTCCTGCTCCCGCTGTTCATGCAGGAGCTGCTGGGGTTCTCGGCCATCCAGTCGGGCACGGCGCTGATGCCGCGCGCGCTGGCGATGATGGTGGCCATCCCGCTGGTGGGGCGGCTCTACAACTACGTCCAGCCGCGCATCCTGGTCATGCTCGGCGTCGTGCTGGTGGCGCTCTCGGCCTACGAGATGTCGCACTACACGCTGGACACCGGCGGCCACTCGGTCATGGCGGCCATCGTCCTGCAGGGGTTCGGGTTCGCGTCGCTGTTCGTTCCGCTGACCACCGTCGCGCTGGCCAGCATCCCGCGCTACCGGCTGACCGACGCGACCGGGCTCAACTCACTGCTGCGGCAGATCGGCGGCTCGCTGGGTCTGGCGGCCTTCGCGACGCTGCTCCCGCACTTCCAGCAGGCGGCGCGGGTCGGGCTGCTGGCGCACCTCAACCCCGGGCGGCCCGAGGTCATGCAGCGGATGGCGATGGTCCAATCCGGGCTGGTCGCGCGCGGCCTGAATCCCGGCGCGGCCCAGGCCGCCACCAGCCGGGTGCTGGACTTCATGATCACCCGCCAGGCCACGCTGCTTGCCTTCGAACGAATGTTCATCCTGGCGGGGGTCGCCTTCCTGGCCGTCATCCCCATGGCCTTCTTTTTGAAAGCGCCCGCGAACATGCGCGGCCGCAAAGTCGACCTGCACTGAAATGAGAGAGAGAGAGCACCATGGAAACCGCTGCAAAGACCAACGGTAAATCGATGTCCGCGCAATCTGCTGCGCCCCAGCCCGAAGCGTCCTCGTCGCCGGCGATCGCCGCCGTCGCGGAGGCGCCGCCGGCCAAGCGCAAGCGACGCCCCTTCGTGATCCTGGGGATCGTCGCGGCGATCGTCCTGGGTGGCATCGGCCTCTACGCCCTGGCCACGTCGGGCCACGAGGAGACCGACGACGCACAGATCGCCGCCGACATGGTCCCGATCGCCACGCGCGTGGCCGGTCAGGTGACCCGCGTGCACATCGTCGAGAACCAGCTGGTGAAGCGGGGGGATCTGCTGGTCGAGATCGACCCGGCCGACTACGACGCCCGCGTGCAGCAGGCCGAGGCCGAGCTGGCCACCGCCAAGGCGCAGGCCGACGCGGCCCAGGCCCAGGTCGAGATCGTCGACGCCACGTCCAAGGGCGGCCTGGTGTCCGCCCGGGCGGCGCTCAGCGGATCGGCGGCCGGCGTCCAGAGCGCGGCGGCGCAGCTGCTGGCGGCAAAGGCCGCGGTGGCCCGCGCCGACTCGGACCTCAAGAAGGCCGAGATCGATCTGCAGCGCGCCACCGCCCTGCGGCTGGCCAACGCCGTCCCGCAGGAGCGGCTGGACAGCGCGCAGATGGCCTTCGACTCGGCCAAGGCTGCCAAGGCCCAGGCCGACGCCCAGGTCGCGCTCGCCGACGAGGGGCGCCGCTCCGCCGAGAGCCGCGTGGGCGAGGCGCGCGGCCGGGTCGACCAGAGCGCGCCCGTCGCGCCGCAGATCGCCGCCGCCCGGGCCAACGCCGACCTGGCCAGCGCGCGCGTGCGCTCGGCCGAGGCGGCCCTCACGCTGGCCAAGCTGCAGCTCGGTTACACCAAGGTCACGGCGCCCGCCGACGGGTACGCGTCCAAGCTGACCGCGCACCCCGGGCAGCTGGTCGCGATGGGCCAGCCGCTCATCGAGCTGGTACCGTCCGCCAGCTACGTGGTGGCCAACTTCAAGGAGACCCAGGTGGGGCAGATGCAGGTCGGACAACCCGCCCACATCGAGATCGACGCCTTCCCGGGCCGCAAGTTCGAGGGCAAGGTCGAGAGCCTGGCCGGTGGGACCGGGGCCAGCTTCTCGCTGCTGCCGGCCGACAACGCCACGGGCAACTTCGTGAAGGTCGTGCAGCGCGTGCCCGTGCGAATCTCCTGGGTCAACCCGCCCGGCGACGCGGATCTGCGGGCCGGACTGTCGGCTGACGTGACCGTCGACGTGCGAAAGTAGGCCGGACATGCGCCCACACATCCTGGGGGGCGCCGCTCTGGCGGCGCTCCTGGTGACGAGTGTTGCTCCCGCCCATGCCGCGTCGCGCACGCTGACCATCGACGAGGCGGTCGCGCTGGCCCTGCAGTCCAACCCGCGGCTGGCCAGCGCCCGCGCGCGGCTCGAAGCGGCCGACGATTCGGCCACCTCCGTCGGACGGCGAATGCTTCCGTCGGTTCACCTGAGCGAAGAGTTCCAGCGCTGGAACGGGCCGTTCGCGATCGCGTTCGCGATCCCGGGCGCCCCGATGGCGGCGGCCTTCGTCGCGCGCGAGCAGACCACCAACAGCTTCGTGGCCTCTGCCGACCAGCCGGTGATGGGGCTGTTCCGCACCAACGACGAGCGCGAGAGCCTCTCCGAGCAGACCGCGGCCGGCCGCGCCCAGCTCGAGGCCGCCGAAGCCGACCTGCGCGCGACGGTCGAGACGCAGTTCCTGCGGGTGTTCGAGGCGCAAGCGCTGGAGCAGATCGCGGCCGCGTCGGTCCACGACCTCAGTGAGCAGGTGACGGTGGCCAAGGCGCGCCTCGCCAGCGGCGTCATCACCAACGCCGACCTGCTGCGCATCCAGGTGGCGGTCGCGAACGCCCAACAGCAGGGGCTGGAGGCGCACAGCCAGGGGCAGACCGCGCGGGCCCAGCTCTTCGCGGCGATCGGAATCGCGCCGCACGACTCGCTGGAGATGGCGCTGGTCGAGCCGGTCGATCGTCTGAAGGCGGCGCGCGCCGCGGGCGCGCCGGGGACGCTGGCCTCGCTGCTGCCGCTGGCGGCGCAGCGCCGGCCCGAGCTGACGCAGCAGAACCACCTGATCCTGGCCGCGGATCGCGATCGCGGCGCACGCACCTTTGCGATGCTCCCGGACGTGGACCTCGAGGGGGCGTACATGCGCCTCTATGGCCAGCCGTTCCAGCCGGCCAGCTCCTGGTTCGTCGGCGTCAAGGCGAGTTGGGCGATCTGGGAGTGGGGCGCCACGGATCTGGCGCGGCGGGCCGCCGTTGCGCAGGCCGAAGCGGCCCGGCGAGACCGCGACACGCTGGAGCGGCAGATCGAGTCCGAGCTGACCTCCAGCCTGGTGCAGGGGGAAGCGGCGCGCGGGGCGGTCGGCAGCGCCGAAACCGCCGTGGCCAGCGCCGAAGAGGCCTACCGCGTCACCGACGCGTCGGTGAAGGCGGGGGCGTCGACCACCACCGATCTGTTGCAGGCACAGGCCGAGCTGACCCAGGCGCGGCTGAACCTGACGCGCGCGCAGTACGAGCTGGCGCTGTCCGACGTGACGCTGACGCGCGCCGTTGGTAACAAATGACCGGCAAATAGCGCGAGCTCGTCCGACGGCAACAATTGCGAGATTCGAGAGCGCATGAAACAATGAGGGACCCTCATGATGTTTCGCGCGCTCTCGAAGGTCCTTCTGGTGTTCACCCTCGTCTCGACGCTGCCGGCGCTGGAAAGCGGAGCGGCCGCCGCCACCCACGCGGCGCAAGGGCGAAAGCACCACCGGAAGCACCGCCGCGCCCAGCACCGGGCCCGCCACAACCGCGGCCACGATCGCGGCCATGAAGCGCCGCCCTCCGGCGAGCTGTAACCGGCGCGGCGCCCGCTTCGCCGCCGGTCAGGGCGACGACGGCCAGTCGGCGTACGCGCCCGGGTACTTGCAGATGCTGGGATCGGGGTTCGCCGAGTTCGAGCAGATCGGGTTCTTGGCCCAGTTGGTGAGCACGCCCAGCGTCCAGTCGTCCAGCTGAGGGGCCGGCGGCGGCGGCATGGCTTCCGAGGCGTTCCTCGCCAGGTGAACGACGGCGCCGATCGTCGGCGCGTCGGTCCCCGCCCCCGCCTTGTCGCCGTCCGTGCCAAAGAACGTCATGTACGGCGCCGTCGTCGCCGACTGGAGGCTGGGCAGCACGGCCGCGTCCGGCCCCGTGGGCTCGGTGGCGGTGTTCAGGTTGCCGCCCGCGCCGTGGCAGCGCGCGCAGTGGACCATCAAGATCGGGCGCACCTCGATGTCATACGCTGGGTTCTGGGGAATCGCCGGATACGCCTCGCAGCCGCCGAGGGCCACGGCCGCGCCCGCGACGGCGACGAGAAAGGCGAGACTTCGCATCGGCACCCTCATAGATAGTAGTGGAACTGGAACATGAAGAGCGACGCCGTCGGATCCGTCGCCGACCCGGTCCCCATGAACTGGTAGCGCGCGAAGGCCAGCAGCTCGAAGTGCGCCCATGGGAAGAAGTTGACCTCGAAGTCGAAGGCGTTGCGGGCCGTTCCGCTCACCGAAATGTCTTCCTGGTAGTACTCGTGTGAGATCCCGGCCATCCAGCCCCGGGCCGGGAAGGCGGTCACGCCCAGATAGGTGACGGCCTGGGTCTCGCCACCGCCGGCGCTGACGTTCCGGCGCATCAGATCGCCCTCGCCCAGGAACAGGAGCCTCGGCTTTTCCAGCCAGAGCTTGCCGACCACGCCGCCGGTGTACTGGCTGTACTCCGAGGCAAAGCCCAGGCGCGCCTGGACCCCCACCGCCGCCATCGCGTTGAACCGCTTCTCGTAGTAGGCGGCCCCGCCGCTCTCGCGCGTGTCGACCGGCTGGAACGCCTCGGGGAAACCGGTGGGCGGCGGCGCGAAGACCGAGACGTGAGCCTCCCAGTTGTCCTCGACCCAGCCGCCCGACAGCGTGTACGCCTCGTCGTACAGGTTCTGGCCGGTGTAGCGCTGGACGAAGAAGATGTGCTCGACGAAGCGCAGGCCGAAGGGCGCGAAGAACCGGCCGAAGCGCGCGTAGGGCCCGGTGCCCCCCTGCTTCCACATCACGTAGTGCTCGGCGGAGACCAGCCGGTCGCCGACGGTGCTGAACCGCCCGGACACGGTCGGATCGTCCGGGCGCGTGTCCCCGCGGATGCCGCCCTCGAGGTACAGCGACCACTCGTCGGTGAAGGCGAACCGCGCGTACGCGTCCGCCTGCATCGGGAAGAAGTCCCGCTCGGGGGCCTCTGGCCCGCCCGAGTTGTTGTAGAGAGCAGCCAGACGCACGTCGGCGCCCAGCGCCAGCCACTGCGGCGGCGTCCAGGCCCCGTGGGCGAAGCCGCCGTTGCCACCGCGGCTGATCGTGTCGCCCGATTCGTCGCGCCCCCACGAGGTGATGAGGCCGCCGCCAGCCGGCGAGTAGTGGCACTGGCTGCACCGCGTGGTGCCCGAGCTGAACTGGAACTGTGGATACGCGTACGCCCGCCCGCCCACCAGGAACAGCCACCCCGCGACCGCGTAGAGGACAAGTCGTCGCATGGTCGCTCCGGAATCAGTCGTTGGTCGCGCCCGCGTCGATCCACTTTTCGATGAGCTGGATGTCGGCGATGGGCAAAGGATTGTCGGGGGGCATGCGCAGCGAGCCCTGGGCGTTCAGGACGTACGTCAGCGACGAGTCGTCGCCGTTGCCCGGGATCACGTAGAAGCCGTTGATGAGGGTGTAGTAGCCGACGTTGCGCGCCGACAGGTCCAGGCCTGCGCGCCTGGTGAACTCGGAGTGGCAGTTCACGGTCGCGCAGCTCGGCTCGGTGATCTCCGCCGAGATGAAGGACCAGGTATGCGGTCGGTCGTCCGTCGATCCCCCGCACCCTGCCACACAAAAAGCGACCACCGCGGCTAGACGTGCAAGCCTCGGTAAAAGCATCGCGGGATTATGCATCAATCGGGATCCGTCTCAATGGTGATCCCCGAAATCCATAGTGTGGCAGCGTCGGAATCTCCACCGGAACTTCCGCGCTGGGCCTGGAATTCGAGATGCAGGTTTCCGCCGGTGTGATCCACCTTACCTGTCATCGTGGTCTCCGTCGCATGGGGTGAAACGGCGGCCTCGGTCAGCGGCCTTCCGTCGGCGCGCACCACCACGGCGATTGTTGCATTCGCCGGGACGGCGTCGGCGTGCAGCACGATCTGATAGGTCCCGGCGGCGAGCGGCAGGTCCAGCGCCGCCGTCGCGCGCGGCTCGCGCAGCGACAGCCCGAACCCGTCCCAGACGCCTCGCACCGGGGACGGCGCGCCGGCCGGAAGATTGGCGGGGACCACCTCGCAGACCTGCCTGGCGCCACCCACCTGACAGAGACAGGCGGCCCAGCGATCGCGCGCCCGCAGGCGCTCGGCGGCGCTCACCAGGCGCGGCCACCCGACGAACAGCGCGGCGACCGCCAGCGCGACCACCACCGCCTCGCGGACCAAGCGCCGTCGCGACCCGCGACGTGAGAAGAGGTCGACGACGGCGCCAACCGTCCAGATGATCCCGGCGGCAGCGAAGGGCATCAGCAGCACGACGATCGCCATCTGGTAGCGCGGCTCGGCGAAGAAGAGCGTGTACACCGCGGCCAGCCCCAGGGGCAGCGGCAGCAGGCTGAGGGCCGGCCAGTTCCGCCCGAACCAGGCCGCCAGGATCCCCACCACCGTCATGCCCAGCAGGAAGCACCAGAACCCGTCGACCAGCCGCTCGATCCCGGCGCGATGGACGTCGAACCAGTTGCCTTCGGGCAGCACGCTTTGTCGGTAGAGGGGCCAGTAGAGCAACGAGCGCTCGCGGCCGAGCAGGCGATCGGCTTTGGCGACCAGCAGCCCCAGCGCGTACCCGGGGGACACCTTTGTCCACCGCACAGCTAGGTTATAGGCCACGCGATCCGATTCACGGTGAGGGGGCTTGAACAGGGAGTACCCCGTGCCCTCCGAGAACAGGCGGTTCAGCGAGCGGCTGTAGGTCCCTTCCGAGTTCGGGTTCGCGCCGACCAGCGCGGTGTGGCCGCCGTGGCTGTCGGTCAGGAAGAACTCGCCGTAGCGCCGGTGGTTGCGAATTCCCCACGGGATCAGCAGCGCCAGGGCCACGACCAGCGCCGCGGCAGTGCGGGTCAGCACGTGGATCCACCGGGCGCCGCGCGCGCGAAAGTGCAGCCCGCCCAGGACGATCAGCGGCAGCGCGATCGCCCGGATGTAGACCGACAGCCCCATCACCAGGCCAAAGGCCGCGGGCGCGCCCAGCGGGCGCTCGCGGGCCAGCGCCACCAGCAGCCAGACCGCCAGCGCCAGCAGCGCCGCCGCCGGCATGTCCGTTCCGGTCACGCTGGAGACCGCGACGCCCGCCGGCCAGAGCGCGCACAGCAGCCCCGCCACGATCGCCGTCGGCCGCCCGAAGAGCGTGCGCGCGATCCCGTAGACCGCCGCGGTGGCCAGCCCACCGGAGGCGACGCCGATCATCTTGACCGCCAGCAGATCGCCGCCCAGCGCGTAGACGCCGGCCGCCATCCAGACGTACCCCGGCATGTAGATGAACTCGGGGTCCAGGCCGCCGTGCTCGACCAGGTAGCGCGCCGACTCCAGGTACATCGCGAAGTCGCCGACCGGCCGGGTGGGGACCATCAGCACCCACGCCAGGCGCACGGCGATGGCCAGCGCGGTCAGCGGCAGCACAGCCTCTTATAACCCCAGGTCCGCGCGTCCGATAACGATCCAGTGCCCGAAGTGCCGGCCGCTGTGCGGCCAGTCGGGCAGCGTCCGCGGCCAGCCGCCAGCCTGGTCGTAGCCGACCATCAGCTGGGCGCCCGTCGACAGCAAGCTGTCGCGCACCGTGGCGCGCGGCGTGCGCGTGATGGTCAGCGTGACCGCCTCCTGCCAGGGGAGGCGGGCCTCCTGGCCGATGCCGATCTCGGCGAAGGCGAGCGGCTCGATCATGACGCGCGCCCCCGGCGGCCGGACGCGGCGCAGGTACGCGGCGACGTCCCGGTCCTCGGCGTCCAGGCGGGTGAGCGCCCCCATCGACTCGGCCCCCGCCCAGATGCGCCCGCCGCCCGCGACCGCGACGATCCAGACCGCCAGCGAGAACGCCGCCGCGCCGAGCGGGATCGCCCAGCGAAACGGCGCCGCCCGCCCCGCCGGCAGCGCGGTCATGGCCAGCGGGAGCAGCAGCGCGCCCGGCACCAGCCCGAAGCGGGCCAGCGGCTCGAAGCTCTGCGTCGCCAGCCCGCGGGCCAGGTAGACCGCGGGCGGCCCGAGCGCCGCGACCAGGACGATCCCCATCGGAGGCGAAATCCGGGGACGGCGGGCCACGGCCGCGACCGCCAGCCCGGCGCCCACGGGGGTCATGGCGGCGATGAACGCCAGCGCCCAGACCCCGACCTGCCGCAGGCGGCCGACCAGCGGACCGTACCGGGCCTCCATGGTCGCCGCGAGATCGGCGTGGTCGCTGGAGATGTAATGAGCGAAGAAGAACGGATCGCCCCCGACCAGCTGCCCCCAGATCAGCCAGATCGCCGGCAGCGACGCCGCCGCCAGGGCAAAGGCCAGGAGGCCGCGCAGGTGGGCGCCGGGCGCCGGCGCCGGTTGCGCTCGGCGGGGGAGCAGCCAGGCCGCCACCACGACCATCGGCAGCGCCAGCCAGGCGTCGTAACGGGTCACCGCCGCCAGCGAGGCCAGCAGGCCGGAGAGCGCGAAGGTCCCGGTGCGGCCGTTTTCCAGCGCGGCCAGCAACCGATCGAGCGCCGCGACCCAGAGCAGCAGGTACAGCGCCTCGCTGGACGCCGTGGTGGAGGCCTGCAGGTGCAGCGGCGAGGCGGCCAGCGCCAGCCCGGCCAAGGGCGCGCGCTCGGGGCCGATCAGACGCCTGGCCAGCGAGAAGAACGGCCAGAACACGGCCAGGCCCGCCAGCAGCGACAGGTATCGCGACGACCGCGGCAGGTCCGGGTCCAGCGCGATGAACGGTCGCATCAGCGTGGTGTGCAGCGGGCCGAACTGGCAGTAGGTGCGCGGCTGGGCCGCGCTGGCCGGGTCCAGGACCATGCGCTGCGCGATGAGGGCCCGCATCGGCGCGTCGCCGTGCTTGTTGTCGGCGAACGGGAACAGCGCCAGCCGGAGCACGACGGCCAGGACCAGCACCGCCCAGGTCGCGGGACGTACCTCGGAGGTCAAAACTTCGACAGGGCGGCGCGGACGCGGGGCAGCGCCGCGTCGATCTCGGCCAGCGAGACGGCGCCCACGGAGATGCGGAACCAGCCGCTGTCGTCACGCAGCCCGAACGCCTGGAACGGCACCAGCGCGAACCCCGCCTTCTCGAGCAGCAGGACGCGCGTCGCCTCGTTCGTGAAGCCCGGGACCACGATGCGCACGGACAGGTAGATCGCCCCCTGCGGCGCGATCACCTCGACGGGGTAGCCGTCGCGGCGCATCGCCTCGAAGCCCTTGGCCAGGCGATCCAGCCGCTGCTGCACGCGCGGGCGCATCTCGCCCAGATAGGCGTCGACGGTCGGCGCGTCGTCCAGCAGCGCGGCCATCGCCACTTGCTCGGGGCGCGGCGCCCAGGCGCCCACGTGCCCCAGGATGTCCGCCATCCGCTGGCGCGCCGCCGGCGGCATGACCGCCCACCCCACCCGCAGCCCGGTCGCGGCGAAGCTCTTCGACGCCGCGTCCAGGATGATCGTGTGCTTGGCGACGTCCGGGCAGACCTCGGGCGGCGTCACGTGCCGCGTCTCCCCGAAGACCAGCTGCCAGTAGACCTGGTCGTAGCAGAGCCAGACCGCCTTCACGCCGGCCCGCGCGCGGCGGTGGTTCTCCTCGACGATCGCCTCGCAGATCTTCTGCAGCATCCTGGGATCGATGGCGGTGCCGGTCGGGTTCAGCGGGGAGTTGAGCAGCACCAGCCGCGCGTAGCGCAGGTGCGGCCGCAGGTCGTCCGCGGTCGGGAAGAAGTTGGACTCGGCGCGCACGGGCAGCTCGATCGCGCGCGCGCCGCACAGATAGGCGTAGTGGTTGTTGTTCCAGGACGGCACCGGGTAGACGACCACGTCGCCCGGGTCCAGGACCGTGCGGTACGACCCGTAGAGCAGCGGCCGCGCCCCGCCCGTGATCAGCACCGAATCGACCGGGTACTTCAGGCCCAGCCGCCGCTCGTAGTAGCGGGCCACCGCCTCGCGCAGCTGGACGACGCCGTCGGACGGCGGGTAGTTCGTGTGCCCGGCCGCCAGCGCCGCGCGCATCCCGTCCAGCAGCGCCGCCGGCGCCGGGAACTGCGCCGGGTCGAAGTCGCCCACGGTCAGGTTGCAGATCTCGGCGCCCTTGGCCTTGAGCGCGCGAATCTGGGCGGCGATGCGCAGGATCTCCGACCCGACCACGCCGCGCGCGAGCTCGGACAGCGACGCGTCGATCGCCTGCGGGTCCCCGAGCAGGGCGGTGAGATCCATGGCGGCGGATCTTAACCGATTTTTCGCGATGACCGGCGGACTCAGCTGGCGAAGGCGCGCTCGAGTCGGGCCGTCGCGGCGCCTGCCGTTTGCGGCCGCATCGCCCGATCCTTGGCCAGCATCTCGAGCACCAGCTCATCGATCGCGCGAGAGAGCCCGGACACCAGCAGCGAGGGGGGCAGCGGCGAACGGCAGAGGTGCTCGCGCGCCAGCTCGCGCCTCGATCGCCCCTCGAACGGCCGCACGCCGGTGATCAGCTCGTAAAGGACGCACCCCAGCGCGTAGACGTCGGCTCGCCCGTCGACCGGATCGCCGACGATCTGCTCGGGCGACGCGTACTCCATGGTCCCGACACAGAGGCCAGCCCGCTTGCGGGGCTGGGTGGTGGCCCGGCAGGCCAGCCCGAAGTCGAGCAGCGTGACCCGAACCGACCCGCTGTCGGTGGCGCGCAGGAAGATGTTCGACGGCTTGATGTCCCGGTGAACCAGCCCGCGCGCGTGCACGTGATCGAGGATCTCGGCCAGCTGGACGAAGATCGAGCGGACGTCGCCAAGGTGTCCGGCGGCGGCGGGCGGACGTCCGTCGCGGGGCACCCGCCGCTTGCCCGGCGGCGCGTGGACCGCCCGAAGCGGGCTGGTGGGCGTATCGTCCAGGCGCCGCTGCTTCAAGGTTCGCGGTCCATTCCGGCTGGCCGAGGCCGCCCAGATCGCGTCGATCTCATCTTGCAGGGTCCGCCCCTCCAGCAGCTCGAGGGCGATCCAGGGCGCTCCACCCTGTCGCCCGCGAGCGAGCATCTGGACGATCCCGGGGTGCCGGAGCTGGCCCAGCGCGGCCCCCTCGCACAGCAGGCCGTGGGTCTCGGCGCGCGAAGCCCGGCGCGTGGTCTTGAGCGCAACCGCCCGGCTGCTCGCGGTGTCGATCGCCCGGTAGACCAGCCCCATCCCGCCCTCGGCGATCTGGTCCACGATCCGGAAGTCCCCCAGCGACCGGGGCCGGTCCAGCGACGTCATGCTTCCTGGACATCGCAACCGGCATGCCACGCCGGTCGGCCTGTTTCACGCGGGGAAGTCGGCTCGCGCCGCCCGGCTTGCGCACAGGTTGCTCAGGTGAGCCGAACAATCTGTGTAAAGCAGCGCGCGGGCCGCGACCGAAGCGCGATTTTTCCGCGCGCGCGGCGGTTGGTCCGCTCCTTGCTGATTCAGGGACGCAAGGGGGAGTCGCCATGAACATCAAGAGGGGAACCGTCAGCTTCGTCGCTTCGCTCATCATCTTCGGGGTGGGTTGCACCACCCTGCCGCGCCCGGAGGTTGCGCGCCCGGACGTTGCGCGCTCGAACGCGGCCGGTGAGCGCCGGGTCGCGCTCGCCAGCGGCCCGGCGGTGGTGCAGCTCAGCTCGTACGGCATCGGCACGGCCAAGCTGTATCTGGCCGACGATCCGGGAACGGGCGCCACGACCTGCCCGGCCGCCGAGACCGACCAGGACGGGTCGATGAAGGTGCTCGACGGCGACGACTACGCCGGCGACGTGGCGGTGCCTGCGGGCAAGCGGATCTGCGCCGTCATCGATCATCCGCAGCTGGGGATCGACTGGCTGGCCGAGAACTTCGCTCCGGCGGCGGCCCCGGCCGCTCCGGACGCGCCGGTCATCGCCCGGCCGACCCGGGCGACAGTCGTCGCGGGCACGCTGCTCGCCCGCAAGTAGGGATTTCCGGCTGCTTTTTCACTGGGGGGGCCAGACAATGAAGTCGTTCAATGGGTTGTTCGCAGGAGTGGTGATGGGGATTTCGCTGCTGGGGGGTTGCGCCAACGCGGGGGGCTTCTCGCAGCACGGCGCGGTCGAGTTGAGGGGCCCGACGGTGCGGGCGTTCGCGGTCGGACCCGCGGTGGTCCATGCCTACGCCCCGACGGCGGGCGGGCGCCTCTTCACGACGGACGCCGTCGGAAGCCCGGACGCCGCCTGCGCGGCGGCGCTGGCCCAGGGGCGCAACGCCGAGCCGCTGCCGGGTGACAAGGTCGACGAGCTGACGCTCGCGGCCGGCAAGGTGGCCTGCGTGGCCGCCGATACGCGCGGGCCATACGAGCTGGTCTGGCACGCCCGCGCCGTCGAGCCGGCCACCACCCAGCTCGTGCTGGCGAAGCAGTAGGCCGAGACAGCGGGCGCCGCTCAGCGCGCCCGCGGCCGCGGAATCCCGTAGCGCTTCATGCGTTCGATCAGCGTTCCGCGGGAGATCCCGAGCTGCTTGGCCGCCGCCGTCTGGCTGCCGACGCACTCGTTCAGGACCTGCACGATCCGGTCGCGCTCGATCGCCTGCGCCGGCGTCAGGTTCGACGGCGCGGCCGCTGCAGCGGCGCGGGCCGGGGCAATCACGGTCGGCCCATCGACCAGGCGGGCGGTCCGCATCTTCTCGACGTCCAGGTGCTCGGCGGTGATCTCCTGCCCGTCGCACAGGACGAGGGCCCGCGAGATCATGTTCCGCAGCTCGCGCACGTTGCCCGGCCAGAAGTACGACCGCAGGATGTCCACCGCCTCCGCGGACAGCCGCGGCACGCGGCGCTTCGCGCCGGCGGCCCCCCCCGCCTTGGCCAGGAAGTGCCGGGCCAGCGCTTCGATCTCGTCGGGCCGCTCGCGCAGCGGCGGGACGGTGAGGCTGATCTGGTTGAGGCGGTAATAGAGGTCCTGCCGGAACGACCCCTCTTCGACCATCGCCTCGAGATCGCGGTGGGTCGCGGCCAGGAACCGGACGTCGATGGCCCGCTCACGCACGTCCCCGACGCGGGTGATGCGGCGGTTCTCGATGGCGTGGAGGATCCGCACCTGCAGCGGCAGCGGCATGTCGCCGATCTCGTCCAGGAAGACCGTGCCGCCCGCCGCCGTCTCCAGCAGGCCGGCCTTGGCCGCCTTGGCGTCGGTGAACGCCCCCTTCTCGTGGCCGAACAGCTCGCTGCTGAGCAGCGACTCGGTCAGCGACCCGCAGTTGACCGCGACGAACGGACCGTCGACCCGGGGCGACTTGGCGTGGATCCAGCGCGCCAGGACGTCCTTGCCCACCCCGCTCTCGCCGTGGATGAGGACGCTGATGAGACCGTCGGCTGTCTCGCCGGCGGCAGCGCGCGCCGCCATCCGGTGCAGCTTGCGCATCGCCTCGGATCGGGCGACCGGGGCGTCCGCGCCGTCGTCGTCGCCCTCCGAGCCGTTCAGGCCCGCGTCCAGACGGCCAATCAGCGCGTCGGGCGTGCGGCCGTCCAGAGGATAGAGGGCCAGCGACATCCGGGACGCGACGGGGTCGGCCCCCAGCCGCCGCCGCAGGTCGTCGGCGATGGCGTGGGCCCGCTCGTGGCTGGTGTCGGGCAGGAGGATCTCGTAATCGCCCGGAGCATATTGCGCCAGCATGTCGCCCGAACGCAGCGCCGGGACGATCCGGTCGGCGACCTGGCCGTTCGGATCGCCGCCCTCGGCTTTGATGCGGGCGACGGCAAACGTGGCGCCGTTCGACTGCCCCTGCTCGCACGCCTCCTGCAACCGGTCCTCGAAGCCGGAGTGGCTCCGGAACCTGCGCGTCTGCGGCGCGGGCCGGCGCCTCTGCACCATGACGATGGTGAACCCGATGTTGATGGCCTCGCCGGGCTGGAAGGCCACGCGCTGATTGGGCGCGATGCGCGCCTCGCGCAGGAACGTGCCGTTCCGGGTGCCCAGGTCCTCGATGAAAAGCTGTGACGATTCACCGACGTACAGCTTGGCGTGCATCCGCGAGGCGCTCTCGTCGACCAGGCGGATGTCGGCGTCCTCGTCCCGCCCGATCGTGAGGGCTCCGGCCAGCGGCAGCGGCGTCGTCAGAAAGAGGTTGGGCCCCATGGCGGTGACGTGCAGAGCGCCACCCTCACCCTCCTTGGGGGCTCCGACCCGGGACATGTGAATGGTGGGAGCTGCCAACGCTGACTTCCCTCGACGACCCGCGGGCGAGTATCGGAAGCGCCCGCGAGGCTGTCAACGTCCGCGCAGCTTGCGCGTCGCGCGACGCACCCAGCCATCCCGCTCGGGCGGACCTTCGGGCGGCGACGTCAGCGCGGCGATGAAGTCGGCGGGGCGTCGAAACCGGCGCTCCGGCTCGCGCTCGAGGCAGCGGAGGATCGCCGCCTCCCAGGCCGGCTCGACGCCGGGCACCAGCTGGCGCAGCGGCCGGGGCGACTCGTGGCGGCGCTTGAGCACCGTCGCGATGGGCGTCCCACCCGGTTCGAAGGGCGGATGTTTCGCCAACATTTCGTACGCAATGATCCCCAGAGCGTAGATGTCGGCGGCGGGCGTCACCGACGACGGCTCGATCTGCTCGGGCGCCATGTACTCGGGCGTCCCGATCAGCTCCGAGCTCTCGGTCAGCCCCATCCCGACCTGCTCGACGCTGATCGCCAGCCCGAAATCGGTGATGATCGCCCGCGGCGGCGGGCCGGCGACCAGCACCACGTTGCCGGGCTTGAGGTCGCGGTGCGTGACCCCGGAGTCGTGCGCCGCCTGCAGTCCGGCGGCGATCTGGGTGAGGAGCGGCAGCGCCTCGGCGCTGGAGAGAGCCTCCCGCTCGGCCAGGTAAGCAGCCAGGCTCTCGCCGGACAGCAGCTCCATCGTGAGGAAGAAGCGCTGCTGCTTGCGAACCCGGTGGACCCCCATGTCGAAGATGCGGCAGACATTGGGGTGGGTCACGCGGCGGGCGTTCTGGATCTCCCGGCGGAACCGCTCGAGCAGCACCGGCTGATTCGAGAACCCCTGCTTCAGCGTCTTGAGGGCGACCGCGCCGCCCAGCGCCTGGTCGATCGCCTCGTACACCTCGCCGGTGCTCCCCGCCCCCACCAGCCGGACGATCCGGTACCGCTCCCCGACCAGATCCCCCGGCGAAAACGCGGTCTCGTGACCCGACTCACGATCCGAGTTGGTCATGATGCCCCGCGGCCACGAATGGCTCCGAAACCCACCTGTGACTGAAAGTCCGTCGAGTTCATGCGTTTGTCAATCCGTCCCATCGTGGGCCGCTGACTAAACGAATTGATCGACAGAGTTGTACAGCTTGATCGGCGACGGCGCCGCTGGAGCGGGAAAACCCGCCGTGCGTGCGCCCCTACGTCCTGGCCCACCTGTTGCGTACGTAGCCGCGCCAAGACGCACCGAGTGAGCCAGAAACGAAACCATTTGTTAACGGTTTACCACTTGCACTTCGCACCTCATCCAGGAGAGAACGCCTGCACCGCAGACCAGCGGTTCGTTGCGCGACGCCGGGGGGGGCGGATGGGCAACTCTTCGAAGCGGGGCGGTTCGACGAGCACAGACGCGGGTCTGAAGGATACCGTTCCGTCCGACGGCGGCAGCGAGCCTTCGGACGACGAAGCGCACCTGCTGGAGCGCGGCTCCACGATCGGGCGCTATCTGATCGTCGAGCACCTGGGCGCGGGCGCGATGGGGATCGTCTACGCGGCGTATGACCCGGAGCTGGATCGCAAGGTCGCGATCAAGCTGCTGCGACCGGAGCCGAACGCCACCGCCAGCACGCGCGGCCAGGCACGCCTGGTGCGTGAGGCCAAGGCCATGGCCAAGCTCTCGCACCCGAACGTCGGCGCGATCTTCGACGTCGGCGTCCATGACGGCCGGGTCTTCCTGGCCATGGAGTACCTGCCCGGCGGCACCCTGCGCGCCTGGCTAGAGGCAGACAAGCGCCCCTGGCGCGACATCGTCCGGATGTTCGTCGATATCGGCAACGGGCTGGCGGCCGCCCACGCCGAAGGGCTCATCCACCGGGACTTCAAGCCCGACAACGTCCTCTTGGACAAGACCGGGAAGCCCAAGGTCGTCGATTTCGGGCTGGTGCGGGTGGGACGAAACAGCGACACAGATCTGAGCACGACCGGGTCGGTCGATCCCGACTCGGAGTCGCCGACCGACCCCGCGTTTCTGTCCACGGCTGCCACGTTGCCCGTCGCGCTGACGCGCACGGGGGCGATGACCGGAACCCCGGCATACATGGCGCCCGAGCAGTTCCTGGGGAAGCCGGTCGACGAGCGCACCGACCAGTTCGCGTTCTGCGTAGCGCTCTACGAGGCGCTCTACCGCGAGCGGCCCTTCGCGGGCGACAACATCCTGTCTCTGGCGGACTCGGTCATCCACGGAAGCCTGCGCGAGCCTCCCAAGAGCAGCGAGGTCCCGGCGTGGGTCGCTCGCCTGCTCCGGCGCGGTCTGCAGAAGAATCCCACCGCGCGGATGGCCGACATCCATGCGCTCACCCGACAGCTCGCGTCCGACCCGGGCGCGCTCAGGCGGCGGATCATCCTGACCTCGGTCGGTGTGCTGGGCGCGACCGCGCTGCTGGTGTGGGGAGTCCGAGCCCAGATCAACAGGCGCACCGAGACCGCGGCTCGGGTCAAGCAGCACCTGGACGAGGGGAATCGCCTGGCCGGGATCGCGCGCGGCCTGTCGTCCAACCTGAAGGAGGCGCGCGAGCAAGCGTACCGTCTGTTCGACCAGCGGGACGCCTCGGACGGCGAGCTCATCTGGAAGCGGAGCTACGCGCGCCTGTCCGAGCTCTCCAGGGACCAGGCTGCCGCATTGAAGGCCTTCGAGGCTGCGCGCGCGGTCGACCCCGGTCGAGACGATGTCGTCCAGACCGTGGCGGCGTGGACGTGCGAAGCGGCGAATCAGTGGGCCGACCTGGGCGTGGACGGAGACCTGCTGGCGAAGTACGCGAAGACACTGCCCGACCCCGGGGCCTGCGGCATCTCCGCCGGCCCCGCCCGGCTGGCTATCGGCGCGAGCCGTCCAGCGTCCGTTTCCCTGGAGCGATTCGAGTACAACGACAGCGGCGTGGCGACCGTCGTGCGGACCATCGCGCTCGGCACGACGCCGCTCGAGGGCGTGTCCGCGGAACCGGGCCTCGTCCGCCTGACGTTCACGGCGGCCGACGGGACGCGGGTTCTGCTGCCGCTCCAGCTCAAGGCCGGCGAGGTGAAGAGCCTGTCGCTGGACCTGCCGAACCGGATCCCGGCCGGATTTGCCTACATCCCGGCCGGACCTTTCTTCTTCGGAGACGATGACGAGACGCTGCGGACCGGCTTTCTCAGCACGGTGCCGCTGCACGAGGTTCACACCGGTTCGTACTTCATCGCGCGGCACGAGGTGACGTACGCCGACTGGATGGCTTTTCTCGACGACCAGCCGGCCGCCACGCGTAAGCGGCTGGCGCCTCGGGTCGCGTCGGCGGGCTTCAGAGGGTTGCTGGAGCTGAGAGAGCTGCCTGAAGGCGGGTGGCAGCTGCGCATCCAGGCCGCCGGCCGCACCCTGGAAGCACGGGCTGGCGAGCAGCTCGTCTATCCGGCGCGCGACCGGAACGCGTCCGTGGATTGGCTTCGCCTTCCGGTGACCGGCGTCTCGGCGGACGACATCAAGGAGTACCTGGACTGGTTCACCCGCAAGCACGGCCTCCGCGTGCGGCTCTGCGACGAACGCGAGTGGGAGCGGGCGGCCAGGGGCGCCGACAAGCGGATCTTCCCTCACGGTATGACGCTTGCTCCGACCGACGCGAACTTCGACGAGACCTACGGACGCGACCCGCTGGCGCAAGGGCCGGACCCTGTCGGCTCGTACCCGAAGTCGCGAAGCCCCTTCGACATCGATGACATGACGGGCAACGTC
>DATJWP010000080.1:0-5192 GCA_035578045.1 Polyangia bacterium
TGACGCGCGCCCGGTGGATCTTCCGCTGGTTCCAGAGGATCCGGAACATCCCGAACGGGAACAGCCGCCCCGAGCGGTTGGTGCGCAGCGCCACGTTGAAGTCGGGCAGCGCGATGGCGAAGCCGATCAGGCGCTCACCGATGGAGGCGAACACCACCAGGTCGGGGACGACCACCGGCTTCAGCTGCTTGGCCAGGTGGTTCATCTCCGCGTCGGTCATCGGGATGAAGCCCCAGTTCTTCTCCCAGGCCTGGTTGTAGAGCAGCTTGACCTGCTCCACCTCGCTCCAGAAGCGCTTGATGTCCAGGGGGCGGAGCGCGATCCGGTAGCGCTCGGCCAGCTTCGGCGCCGCCTCGGTGAGCCGCTGGGGAATGCCGTCCGGGCCGCCCTCGTACGCCAGCAGGTCCATCGCCTTGGCGAAACCGGCGCGCTCGACGAGCCCGACGTAGTAGGGCGGGTTGTGCGGCATCATCACGACGGGCGGCGTGCCGAAGCCGTCCACCAGCAGGCCGCAGTCGTCGTTGGTGGAGAGGTTCATCGGGCCGCGCATCACCGTCAGGCGGCGGTCCTTGAGCCAGGAGCCGGCCGCCGTGAACAGCGCTTCCGCGACGGCCTGGTCGTCCACCGACTCGAACAGCCCGAAGAAGCCGACGCCGGCTTCCTCGGGATGGGCCCGGCCGTGGGCGTCGTTCTTGATGGCGGCAATCCGGCCCGCCGGGCGCCCGCCGTCTGCGACGGCCAGGAAGTAGGCCGCCTCGGCGTGCTCGAAGAAGGGATTCTCGGTGCGCGAGACGAGGGTCGCGACGTCGCGCCGCAACGGCGGCACCCAGAGGGCATCGCCGCGGTAGTGGCGGTAGGGAAAATCGACGAACGCCCGGAGGTCGGCCGCCGAGGCGACCGGCCTCACGGACACCGTGCCACCGGTCAGTGGATCACTCCCAACTGCCGACCAACGGCCGCGAACGCGTCGAGCGCGAACTCGATCTGCTGCGGCGTGTGCGTCGCCATCAGGCTGGCCCGCAACCGGCACTGCGACGCCGGCACGGCCGGCGGCACCACCGGGTTCGTGAAGACGCCGACGTCGAACAGCTTCCGCCAGAAGAGGAAGGTCCTGTCCATCTCGCCGACCAGCACGGGAATGATCGGCGTCACGCTCGGCCCGAGATCGTAGCCCAGGGCCCGCAGCCCGTCGGCCAGGATCTTGGTGTTGGCCCACAGCGTCTCCCGGCGCTCGGGCTCGGCCTGCAGCACCTCCAGCGCCGCGAGCACGCCCGCCGTGTTCGACGGCGGGAGGGCGGCGGAGAAGATCAACGGCCGCGCGTGGTGCTTCAGGAAATGGATCACGTACTCCTGGCCGGCCACGAAGCCGCCGATGGACGCCAGCGACTTCGAGAACGTCCCGACGATGAGGTCCACCTCGTCGGTCATGCCGAAGTGCTCGGCCGTGCCCGCGCCCGTCGCGCCCAGCACGCCGACCGAGTGCGCGTCGTCCACCGCCAGCGCGGCCCCGTACGTGTGCGCCAGCTGCGCCAGCTTGGGCAGATCGGCGATGTCGCCTTCCATGGAGTAGATGCCGTCCACGATGATCATCGCGCCCTTGGGCCGGTTGTCCCGCGCCAGCATCCGCTCCAGCCCCGCCAGGTCGCCGTGGTTGAACCGCACCACGTCACCGAAGGAGAGCTTCGCCCCATCCACGATCGACGCGTGGTCCAGCTTGTCCAGGTAGACGATCTCGCCGCGCCCCACGAGGCCGGAGACCAGGCCGAGGTTGGCCTGGTAGCCGGTCGAGAGCACCAGCGCCGCTTCCTTGCCCACGAACTGGGCGAGCTTGGTCTCCAGCGTCTCGTGCAGGTCCAGCGTGCCGTTCAGGAACCGGCTGCCCGTGCACCCCGACCCGTAGCGCTCCAGCGCCTGGCGGGCGGCCTCGAGGACCTTGGGGTGGTGGGTGAGGCCCAGGTAGTTGTTGGACCCCATCATGACCTTGCTCTTGCCCCCGATCTTCACCACCGTATCCTCGGACTCCGAGATCGGCGTGAAATAGGGGTAAAGCCCGGCAGCCTGGGCTTCCTTGGCTTTCGTGAAGTTCTTGCACTTCTCGAATAGCGCTATGTTCTGCGCGACCTGGGTCGTGGCCACCCGCTCCTCCCTGAAACACGAAGCTCGCATTGTACCGTCGTCCACCGCAGGAGGCAAGTTGCGGCGCGCCTTGACATTCGCCGTTTCCCTGGTGCCGATCCTGCCCCTCGCCGGGCGGGCGCAGCAGCCCTCCGTGCGCTTCCGCATCCACCCGTGGACGGACGGGGTGGTCGTGGCCGCGGGCCTCTCGGCCGCCCTGGTGCCGATGATCTGGCCCGGCTCCTTCCCCCACGCAACCTGCGCGCCATGCGACCCCGCGACGCTCTGGTCCGTCGACCGCGGCACCGTGGGACCGGCGCGCAGCGGGCCCGCCACGCTGAGCAACGGCACGCTCGGCCTCGAGGCGCTGCTGGGGGCGGCCTTCCTCGCGTCGTCGAGAAAGGGGGAGGCCTTCACCGCCTTCGCCGAGGACGCCACCGTGATCGCCCAGGCCCTGACGACGACGGCCGCCGTCACTTCCTGGACCAAGGTGCTCTTCCACCGGCCGCGACCTTTCCTCTATTCGCCGACGGCGACGGGGCCCGTGGCGCCGGAGGACGGCCGGTCCATGCCCTCGGAGCACTCGAGCATCGCCTTCGCGGCGGCCGCGGCCTACGCCTCCGTCCTTCACCGGCGAGGCATCGCCGGCAACCACAAGCTCCAGATCGGCGCCCTCTTCACCGCGGCGGCCGCCACGGCCACCCTGCGGGTCGTCGCGCGCCGCCACTTCCCGACGGACGTGGTCGCCGGGGCGGCGCTCGGATTCGTCATCGGCTGGACCGTCCCGGCCATCCATCCGGTCGTTCCATAGGACCAACTGACGGCCGATTGGGGCACTTTGTCCTCGGGATTCACCCGATGGCGGGTTGCCCATCGGGTTCCTCCTCGGCACGCTGAATGCAGCGACTGAGACTGGGATTCAGTTGGGAGCTTCGTGAGCACAGCCATTCGTCCCGATCACAGGGAGCCGGTCGCAGGCCAGGCGAAGCTGGTCCTGGTTGGCGCGCCGAACGTCGGCAAGAGCGCGCTGTTCGGGCGCCTGACCGGGATCTATGCGGTCGTCTCGAACTACCCTGGCACGTCGGTCGAGATCACGCGGGGCCGGCTCGTCGCGGGCGGGCGGGACGTGGACGTGATGGACACGCCGGGGATGTACTCGCTCCTGCCGGTCTCGGAGGAGGAGCGGGTGGCGCGGCGCGCGGCGCTCTCGGACGACGACCACACCATCATCCACGTGATCGAGGCGGCGCACCTCGAGCGCTCGCTGCCCGTCACGCTCCAGCTGCTCTCGCTCGGGCGGCCGGTCGTCGTCGCCTGCAACCTGCTGGACGAGGCGCGGCGGGAGCACCGGGAGCCGGACCTGGCGGTGCTGTCGGAGCGCCTGGGTATCCCGGTGGTCGGGACGGTCGCGACGACCGGCGAGGGCATCGAGGATCTGCTGAAGGCGGCCCTCGACGCGCAGGTTCCGGTGGACGGCTGGTCGCTGCCGGAGCCCTTCAGCCCGCTGGTGAAGCAGCTGGCCCAGGCGGCGGGTCCGGCCGGCGACGGCGGGTTCCGGCTCCGGGCGGAGCTGGCGCTCTCGGGCGACGAGGCGTGCGAGCGGATCGTGCGGCGCTCGAGCCCGGCGTGGGCGGAGGCCGCCGCGGCGCGGGACCAGCGCTGGGGCGGCGCCGAGTCCTTCGCGGTGGCCGTCGCCACCGCGCGGCGGCGGATGGCGCTGGCGCTCCTCGACGGCGTGGTGCCCCCGGCCGGCGAAGGCGAAGCGCGGGCCCGCCTGCTCGACCGCCTGGCGATGTCGCCGTGGACGGGCCTGCCGCTGGTCGCGCTGGTCCTCTACCTCGGCTTCTACAAGTTCGTCGGCGGCTTCGGCGCGCAGACGGCGGTGGATTGGCTCGACCGCGTCGTCTTCACCCGCTGGATCGCGCCGGTGGCCGCGGCGGCCACGGCCCTGATCCCGTGGGCCACGATCCGCGCCCTCGTGAACGGGCCCTACGGCCTGATCAACCTCGGCCTCCGGTACGCGTTCGCCATCGTGCTGCCGATCGTGACGGCGTTCTTCCTCGTATTCGCGCTGCTCGAGGACTCGGGCTACCTGCCGCGCCTCGCGCTGCTCCTCGACCGCGCGCTGAAGAAGGTCGGGCTCTCGGGCCGCGCCGTGATTCCGCTCGTGCTCGGCTTCGGGTGCAACACCATGGCCACGCTCGTCACCCGGACGCTCGAGACCCGCCGGGAGCGCGTCATCGCGACGCTGCTCCTCGCGCTCGCCATCCCCTGTTCGGCGCAGCTCGGCGTGGTGCTCGGCATCCTGAGCGCGTGGCCGGGCGCGGTCGTGGTGTGGGGGCTGGTGCTGGTGCTCGTCTTCCTGCTCGTGGGCCGGCTGGCGGCGCTGTTCCTGCCGGGTGCCGCGCCGAGCTTCTACCTCGAGCTGCCGCGGATGCGGTGGCCGACGCCCGCCAACGTGTTGCGCAAGACCGGCGCGCGGGTCCGGTGGTACTTCGCCGAGATCCTGCCCCTGTTCCTGCTGGCGAGCGTGCTGCTGTGGGCCGGCGACCTGACGGGCGTCCTGGGCTGGGCGACCGCCGCGCTCGTGCCCCTGGTGCGCCTCATCGGGCTTCCGGCGCAGGCGGCACCGGCGTTCCTCTACGGCTTCTTCCGCCGCGACTTCGGTGCGGCCGGCCTGTACGACCTGGCCCACCGGGGGCTGCTGTCGCCCGCCGCACTCACCACGGCGGCCGTGACCATCACGCTGTTCGTTCCGTGCATCGCGCAGTTCCTCGTGATGAAGAAGGAGCGCGGGCTCAAGGTCGCCGTGGGCGTGCTCGTGGCCGCGACGACCATCGCCTTCACCGTCGGCGGGCTCGTGGGCTGGCTGCTGAGGGCCGTGGGAGGCTGGGCATGAAGTGCACGATGTGCGGGACGGCGCCCTCGGGCTGCGACGGCTGTCCCATCGGGTCGAACTTCTTCCTGTCGCACTCCCTGGCGGGCCTGCAGCCCGGTCAGCGGGGGACCGTGCGCCGCCTGGCGGCCGAGAACCCGGCGGACCTGCGCAAGCTGCTGGCCCTGGGGCTGCTGCCGGG
>DATJWP010000081.1:0-32762 GCA_035578045.1 Polyangia bacterium
GAGGCGGTGATGCCATCGGAGCCTGGCAGACACTCGTCATCAACTCGGGCAGCTCGTCGCTGAAGCTCGCGCTCGTCGAGGCGCGATCGGGGCGGGTCGCGTTGCAGGGGTTGGCCGAGCGACTGGGGACCGGCCTGGCGCGTCTCCGGACCAACGCCGTGGGGGACGACGGCGTCGAGACCAAGGCGGAGAAGCCGCTGCCGGGGGCCGGACACGCCGAGGCGCTTGAGGAGATCCTGGCCGGCCTCGGCGACCGCCGCCTGGATGCGGTCGGGCACCGCGTGGTCCACGGCGGCGAAGCCTTCTCGAGCAGCGTCGTCGTGAACGACACGGTCGTCGAGCGCATTCGCGCCTGCAGCGATCTCGCGCCGCTCCACAACCCCGCCAACCTGCTGGGGATCGAGATCGCGCGCCGCAAGTTTCCGTCGCTGGGGCACGTGGCGGTCTTCGACACCGCCTTTCATCAGAAGCTGCCTCCCAGGGCCTTCATGTACGCGGTCCCCTACGACCTGTACGAGCGGCACCGCGTGCGCCGCTACGGATTCCACGGGACCAGCCACGCCTTCGTGGCGGGGGAGGCGGCCCGGCGGCTGGGCAAGCCGCTGGAAGAGCTGCAGCTCATCACCGCGCACCTCGGCAACGGCTGCAGCGCGGCGGCGATCAAGGGGGGCCGCAGCGCCGACACCACGATGGGGCTCACGCCGCTGGAGGGGTTGGTGATGGGCAGCCGCAGCGGCGACGTCGATCCCAACCTGCACCAGTTCCTGGCCGATCAGACCGGCCGCTCCCTGAGCCAGATCACCGATCTTCTCAACCGACAGAGCGGACTGCTCGGGCTCTCGGGCGCCAGCAACGACATGCGCACGCTCCTGGAGGCGCGGGGAGGCGGCGATGCGCGGGCGGCGCTGGCCATCGACGTCTTCTGCTATCGGCTGGCCAAGGCGCTGCTCGGCCTGGGGGCGGCGCTGGACCGCGTCGACGCGCTGGTCTTCACCGGGGGCATCGGCGAGCACGCGGCGCCGATCCGCGCCGAGACGCTGGCGCACCTCCGCCTGCTCGGCCCGGTCGTCGACGGCGCGCGCAACGCCGCGCACGGCGCGGCGACCGGCGGCCGCATCACCGCCGACCACTCGCCGCTGCTGGCGCTGGTGATCCCGACCAACGAGGAGCTGGTGATCGCCCGCGAGACCGCCCACCTGCTGGACGACGCCTGATGCCGCACACGTTCTATCTGGTTCCCAGCGGCGAAGGGGTCGGCCTCACCTCGCTGGCGCTGGGCCTGGTGCGGGCGCTGGACAACCGCGGGATCCGGGTGGCCTTCTTCAAGCCGATCGGGCAGCCGGTCGGGCACGACACCGGCCCCGAGCGTTCGACCCACTTCATCCGGCGGCTCAGCCCGCTGACCCCGGCGACGCCGATCTCGCTGGAGGAGGCCGAGCGGATGATCCTGGCCCGTCGCACCGACGACCTGCTCGAGCGGATCCTGCGC
This sequence comes from Polyangia bacterium, assembly GCA_035578045.1. GTDB lineage: Bacteria > Myxococcota_A > Polyangia > Fen-1088 > Fen-1088 > JADGRB01. Next base: position 1,490 of record DATJWP010000081.1, read on the forward strand.
GACTTTCACGCCTCGGCCGGCGGCGCGGACGTGGTGGTGGTCGAAGGTCTGGTGCCCATGCGCGGCAGCCCCGGCGCCTCCGAGCTGAACCCCCAGCTGGTCCAGACCCTGAGCGCGCAGGTGATCCTCGCCGGATCGCTGGGGAACACGCCGCTGTCGGAGTTCGAGGCGCGGCTCGAGCTGTCGGCGGCCCACTACGGCGGCTTCGGCGGCGGGCGGGTGATCGGCTGCCTGGTGAACCGGGTGCCGCCGCGGCTCGCGGGCGACGTTCGGCGCGACGTCAAACCCGAGCTGAACGTGATCGGCGCGGTGCCCGAGAACCCCGAGCTCACCGCCTGCCGCACCGCCGACATCGCCCGCCACCTTGAGGCGGAGACCGTGCACGAAGGCGAGATCGCTACACGGCGGGTCAAGAAGGTGAGCGTGCTGGCCAACACCGTCCCGAACTTGCTGGGCGCGCTGACGGCCGGCTCGCTGCTGATCACGCCCGGCGATCGCAGCGACGTGCTGCTGGCGGTGGCAATGGCCGCCGCCAACAAGATCCCCCTCTCGGGCTTGATCCTGACGGGTGGCCTCGAGCCGCCGCCCGCGCTGGTCGATCTCTGCCGGCCGGCGCTGGAGACCGGACTGCCGATCCTGAAGGTGAAATGGCCGACCCTCGAGACCGCCACCCGCCTGGGCCAGATGAGCACCGAGGTCCCGGTGGACGACCTCGAGCGGGTCCAGCGGGCGATGGACTTCGTGGCGCAGCACATCGACGCCGACTGGCTGGCGCGGCACGCGCAGGTGCCGGTCGAGACGCGGATGTCGCCGGCCGCCTTCTGCTTCCGCCTCACCGAGCTGGCGCGCGCCGCCGACAAACGGATCGTGCTGCCCGAGGGGACCGAGCCACGGACGGTGCGGGCCGCGGCCATCTGCGCCGACCGCGGCATCGCCCGCTGCGTCCTGCTGGGCCACCCCGACGAGGTGAGACGGGTGGCGGCCGCGCAAGAGGTGGCGCTGCCCGCGGGCGTCGAGATCCTCGACCCGGCCGCGATGCGCGCCAATTACGTGAACCCGCTGGTCGAGATGCGCAAGCACAAGGGCCTGACCGCGCGCGCCGCAGCCGAGCTGCTGGAGGACAACGTCTGGCTGGGCACGGTGATGCTGGCGCTCGACGAGGTGGACGGGCTGGTCTCGGGCGCCGCGCACTCGACGGCCAACACCATCCGCCCGGCGCTGCAGATCATCAAGACGCGGCCGGGCGCCCAGGCGGTCTCGTCGATCTTCTTCATGTGCCTGCCCGAGCAGGTGCTGGTGTACGGCGACTGCGCGGTGATCCCCGATCCCGACGTCGAGACCCTGGCCGACATCGCCATCCAGAGCGCCGACAGCGCCGCGCAGTTCGGGATCGAGCCCCGGGTGGCGATGATCAGCTACTCCACCGGCGAGTCGGGCTCGGGCTCCGGCGTGGACAAGGTGCGGGAGGCGACGCGGCTGGCCCACCAGCGGCGCCCCGACCTGCTCATCGACGGCCCGCTGCAGTACGACGCCGCCGCCATCGCCGAGGTGGCCGCCAGCAAGGCCCCCGGCAGCCCGGTGGCTGGCCGCGCCACGGTGTTCGTGTTCCCCGATCTCAACACCGGCAACACGACCTACAAGGCGGTGCAACGCAGCGCTCACGTCATCAGCATCGGCCCCATGCTGCAGGGGATGCGCCGCCCCGTGAACGATCTGTCGCGCGGCGCGCTGGTCGAGGACATCGTCTACACCGTCGCCCTGACGGCCATCCAGGCCGAGCAGCCCTGAGCCGGGGTCACGGAGCCGGGCACCTGGGCGACGACGGAGCGGGCTTGTCGTTGGGAACGATGACCGCCACCACCGCGCCGGCGTCGCTGAGCGCCTGGTCCGTCGGGGCCATCGCCGCGACGACGGTGCTCGACCGCATGGCGTTCGCCACCGTCTCGCAGCTCGAGGCGCTCGCCTCCGCCCGCTGAACGTGTCCGGTCTTCCACAGCGCGCCGCCCTGGAACCTGTAGCTCCGGGCGAGGTCGTTGAAATGATCCGCGCGCTGCTGCGCTTCCTCGGCCGTCTCGGGCTGCCCGGCGCGGGCCACGAGCGGCGCCCCGGCCAGGAATCCACCGAGCACCAAGGCTCCGAGCGACCAGGTCCGGCTTCTATTGGCTTTCATCACGCACATCCTTTCGAGCGGCCGAGCCCGAGCTCGAGAGCGATTTGAGGGCTCGCCTCCGGGATCGAATCTGGAGGTCCGATTGCGATCGGCAAGAGCGCCGGATCGACTCGACCGCAGCCACCGCCAGCCGGACCGTGCGCCTACACGGAGACCGCCGGCCGGGACGCCGGCTTCGGGGCCTTGCGGCGCAGCTCGTTGAGCGCGGCGTTGAGGACGATGGCGGACAGGCTGCCCATCGTGATTCCGCTCTCGCCCACGATGCGGACCCAGTCGGGGAACTTGGCGTAGAAGCCCGGGACGGCGATCGGGATGAGACCCAGCGCCAGGCTGACCGCGATGACCAGCGCGTTGTAGTTGTCCTCGAAGTCGAGGCGGCTCAGGGTCTTGATGCCGCTCGCGGCGACGCTGCCGAACATCACCAGCCCGGCCCCGCCCAGGACCGGCGTCGGGATCGCCGCCACGATCGCGGCCAGCTTGGGCAGCAGCCCGAGCAGCATCAGGATCACCCCGGCGCTGGCGACCACGTAGCGGCTCTTGACCCCGGTCAGCGCCACCAGCCCGACGTTCTGCGCGTAGGCGGTGTACGGGAACGCGTTGAACACGCCGCCCAGCAACGTCGAGAGCCCGTCGGCGCGCAGGCCGGCCGTCAGCGTCTCGGGTGTGATCGGCCGGTCGACGATCTCGCCCACCGCCACGATGTCGCCGGTCGTCTCGGTCATGACGACCAGCATCACCAGCGTCATGGACGCCACGCTGGCCAGATTCAGCGACGGCCAGCCGAAGTGAAACGGCGTCGTCAGACCCACCCAGGAGGCTCTGGAGACCCCGGAGAAGTCCGTCATCCCGAGCGGGACGGCCAGCAGCGTGCCGCAAACCAGGCCCAGCAGCACCGCCAGCCGCGCCCAGTATCCCGTGAGCAAGCGGTAGATGGCGACCACGATGGTCAACACCGCCGCCGCGAGCCCGACGATGTGCGGCGAGCCGAACTTGGGCGCGGTCGGCAGGCCACCGCCGCTCCAGCGGACCGCGACCGGGAGCAACGAGACACCGATGATCGTGATGATGGTGCCGGTGACCAGCGGCGGAAAGAAGCGCAGGAGGCGGCTGAAGTAGGGGCTCACGAAGAAGGTCAGCGCGCCGGCGACGATGACCGCGCCGTAGATCGCGGTGACCCCGTGCGACTTGCCGATCAGGATCATGGGCGCGACGGCGGCGAACGTGCAGCCCTGCACGATGGGGAGCCGGCAGCCCACCTTCCAGATCCCGATCGTCTGGATCAACGTCGCGATCCCGCAGGTGAAGAGGTCGGCGTTGATCAGATAGATGAGCTGCTCGTGCGAAAGCCCCAGCGCCCCGCCGATGATGAGAGGCACCGCCACGGCTCCGGCGTACATCGCGAGCACATGTTGCAGCCCGTAAACGAACAGCTGCGGGGCAGGCAATCGCTGGTCGACCGGGTGAACAGGCGGCGCGCTCATCCGGGAGACTCTATCGACCGGCTTGTTAACGAATGGTCGATTTTGCGGGAATTGTGGCCGATTGTTTCGAGAAGGCGAAGCCTCAGCCGCCGGCCAGCATGGCGCGGCTGATCTCATTGTGGCGTTCGATGAGAGGGGGCAGGTCGGCGGTCAAAAGCTGACCTTCGGCCACCACGACCCGTCCGTCGATCACCGACAGCCAGGCGCGGGCGGGCGAGGTGGTGACCAGCGCGGCCACCGGATCGCCGAGCGCGCCCGCCGCCTCGAGGCCATCCACCCGGAAGGCGACCAGATCGGCGGCCCTACCGGGCACCAGCGCACCGATGTCGTCGCGGCCCAGGATGGCGGCACCGCCGAGGGTCGCCAGCTCCAGCGCCTCGCGCGCCGAGAAGCGCGCCGCGCTGGACACGAACCCGGGCCAGCCCACCCGTTGCAGGAGCATGGCCTGCCGCGCCTCGCCCAGAAGATGGTTCCCGTCGTTGCTGGCCGATCCGTCGACGCCCAGGCCCACCGCGACCCCGGCATCGCGCATGCCGCGCACCGGCGCGATCCCCGAGGCCAGAATCATGTTGCTCGAGGGGCAGTGGCAAACGCCGCTGCCCGAGCGCGCCATCCGGCCGATCTCGGCCTGGTCGGGAAAAACCATGTGCGCGTACCAGACGTCGGGGCCGGACCAGCCGAGCGACTCGGCGTAGGCCACCGGGCGCATGCCGAAGCGGGCCAGGCAGAAGTCGGTCTCGTCGGCCGTCTCGGCCAGGTGAGTGTGCAGGCGAACCTCCGGGTGGCAGCGGGCCAGCCGGGCGGTCTCGCGCATCAGCGCCGGCGTCACCGAGAACGGCGAGCACGGAGCCAGCCCCAGGCGCAGCATCGATCCCGGCGCGGGGTCGTGAAACGCCGCGATCAAACGCTCGGCGTCGGCCAGCACCGCGTCCTCGCGCTCGACCAGGTCGTCGGGCGGCAGGCCCCCGGCGCTGGCCCCCAGGCTCATCGCGCCCCGGGTCGGGTGAAAGCGAACGCCCAGCCCGCGGGCCGCCTCGATCGTGTCGTCCAGGCGCGTGCCGTTCGGGAACAGGTACAGGTGATCGGCGACGGTGGTGGCTCCCGAGAGCATCAGCTCGGCCAGACCGATCGTGGCGCTGACGCGCGCCCCCTCGGGCGTGAGCCGCCCCCAGATCGGGTAGAGGCGCCGCAGCCAATCGAAGAGGGCGAGCCCCCGCGAGGTGCCGACCGCGCGGGTCAGGGTCTGGTACAGGTGGTGGTGGCCGTTCACCAGACCGGGCAGCACCACCGTTCCGCGGGCGTCGATCCGCCGCACCTCGCCCTGCGGCTCCGGGTGGGCCTGCAGATGCGCGCGCACGCCCGCTTCATCGCCCACCGCCTCGATCGTCCGCCCCCGAACCAGCACCCCGCCGCGCGGGATCTCGCGGCGGGCGCCGTCCATGGTCACCACCACCTCGGCGTCGTGGACCCAGAGTCGAGACATCGCGCCCGCCATCACCGGACGAGACTACCTCACGCGCTGCATCCCGATCGCAGCCGAGGATCCGGCTGCTTCCTCGTGCTTTGGCAGGCTCCAGCGATTTCAGGCACGAATGTTTGCCTCCATTCGAATCAAGTTGCTCTGGGATCATCGCTCTGCCCGTTGCTGCAGTCGAGAGCGCTCGGACGCGACGCCCTGCCGGAAGAACGTCACGCCGAGGGCGAGCAGCCAGGCGGGCAGCGTCACGTTGTCGACGGCGGCGACCGCTGAGACGGCGGGGGTGACGTTCCTCAGGGCCGCGACGACGACGAGCGCTGCTGCGACGGCGCCCAGTGCGGCGAGGGCGCGCCGCCCCGAGCGCGCGTGCGCAACGGCCAGCGCGGCGAACCAGGTGGCGAGCGCGACCTCTCCGACCAATTCGCCGATGAGCTTGCCGAGCACCAGGTTCGACGTCGCGAACGCGCGCGCCAGCGTGTCGCGCGCCGCCGGGCCCGCCGTCGCCCAGGCGCGCGCGAGCTCCCACTCGAGCGTGGACCAGCGAAGGAGCCCCAGCGTCATGGCGGCCCCCGCCGTGACGGCGGCGGCGACGCCGACCGTGCGCACCCGCCGCCCGCCGCGCGCCAGCATGGCGCGCGACGCGAGGCCCGCGTAGACGATCGCGCCGGGGAGCGCCGCGTAGAGCAGCCACACCGCGCGCAGCGTGTCGCCGCCCTCGGCGAGCCGGGGCAGCACCTGCGCGGCGCCGCGCGCGAGCACGCGCGGGTAGTCGAAGAGCCGCGCCAGCACGCCGAAGAGAGCGACGAAGGCCAGGCTGCCCGTGACGAGCGCGGCGCCGCCGAGGCGAAGGCGCCGCGCTTCCGTGGTGGTGTAGAGGTCCATGGTAGGTCCAGCGCGCCCGTCACCACGAATAGCCCAGGCTGAGCGTCGGGATGAAGTACGTGTCCCAGACCTTGTGGCGGCTGTTGTCGTAGGCGCGGTCGCCGATCTGCACGGGGTCGTTGTTCGGGCCCTGCGGGCTCTCGAGGTAGTAGAGGGCACCGACGCGCGGCGCGACGTAGAGGCCCTTCCAGACCTTCCAGAGGTAGCCGAGCTCCAAGCCCGCCGCCAGCGAGTCGAGGTCCTTGTGGTTGCCCGTCGCGTCGTTCGTGACGCCCTGTTGCTTGATGTGGAACATGGCCTGGACGTAGAGGCCGTCGTCGGTGTGCCGGCCGATGAAGTAGGCGGCGTTGAACCCGATGATGTAGTTCACCCGCATCGAGAAGCCCTCGGGAACGCCGCCGAAGGCCTTGTTCGAGAGGAAGGTCGAGTAGCTGAGGCCGGCGCGGAAGGGCCCGTAGACAAGGCCGCCCTGCAGACCGGCCGACTGCTTCATGGCGATCATCAGGCCGGCGTCGACGTCCAGGAAGGCGCCCAGGTGGCGACGGGTCTTGGCGGGGGCGGCGGTCTGGTTCAGTCCCAACGTCGCGGCCGGCGCTTGGGCAGGGATCTCGGCGCGCGCGGCGCGTGGCGTGGCCAGGGCGGCGGCGAGAGCGAGGGCGGCGGCGGGGAAGGCGGTGACGAGCTTGAAGTTCATCGGGATCTCCTTGGTTTCGGCCGGTGCGACGGGCACCGAGGCTTCGAGGACCAGGAATACGCGTCCATGCCGGATCCCACAGTGGCCGGGGACGACAGCTTCGTGTCCGCGCGCGACAATCGACGGGCGGCCCCGGACACGGGGTGGTAGCGTGGGCCCTTGGCCCGCCCGGACACCATCAGCTCGGTCGTCCCGTTCCTCGTCGCGACGGCGGCGACGATGGAGGGCGTCGACGTCGGCAAGGCGCTCGCCGGCGTGAAGGCCAACCTCGCGGGGCCGCCACGGCCCGACGAGCACGCCCCCCTCTCGACGTACCTCGATGTCTGGCGCCGGGTCATGGCCGCGGTGGGCGACGAGGCGTTCCCGCTGCGCGCGTCGAACGCCTTCAAGCTCGAGGACCACGAGCTCTTCGGCTTCCTGGCCATCAGCTGCGGCACCCTCGGCGAGGCGTACGAGCGCACCGCGAAGTACCGCGAGCTCTACGCCACCGGTGCGCGCTGGGAGCTGCAGACCGACGACGCCGCGACGCGCGTCATCTGGTACCCGTGGACGGGCGACCTCGCCGATGGCGGCTTTCGCGCCGCCATGGAGTACGCGGTCGTCGACATGGACAACGCGATCCGCCGCCTCGGCCGCGGCGAGCCGCGCCCGATGGCGGTGGTTCTTCGCCACGCGGCGCCCGCGACGACGGCGCCCTTCACCGCCCAGTACGGGGTGACGCCCACCTGGGACGGCCCGCTCTACGAGCTGCGCTATCCACCGCGCACGCACGAGCTGCCCGTCGCGTCGTTCAACTCGCGCCTGCGCGACTACTTCGACGAAGAGTGCCGGCGCCAGCTCGACGCGCTCGGCGGCGGCGCGCGCGTCGTCGACCAGGTCCGCAAAGCGCTCATCCGCGCCATGGACGGCGGCGACGCGACGATGGAGGGCGTCGCCAAGAAGCTGGGCCTGAGCGCGCGCAGCCTCCAGCGCCGCCTGGCCGACGAGGACGCGCGCTTCGCCGACGTCCTCTCCGACGTGCGGGCCGAGTTCGCGAAGCGCTACCTCACGCGCGGCACGCTTTCGGCCAGCGAGGTCGCCTACCTGGTGGGTTTCACCGAGCCGCCCGCCTTCTTCAAGGCGTTCAAACGTTGGACGGGCATGACGCCCGGCGAGTTCCTCTCCTCGCGCGCGGGCTAGATTCTCCGAGGCGAGACCTGATGCCGGGGACGATGATCATCACGGGGGGAGGCCGCGGGATCGGAGCAGCCACGGCGCGGTTGGCCGCGGCGCGCGGCTATGCGATCGCCGTGAATTATGCGCACGACGAACGGGCGGCCGATGCCGTCACGGCCGAGATCCGGGCGTCCGGCGGCGCCGCGATCGCCATCCAAGCCGATGTCAGTCGAGAAGCGGACGTCGAACGCCTGTTTCGCCAGGCCGCTCGCGAGCTGGGGCCCCTGTCCGTGCTGGTCAACAACGCCGGGATCGTCGACCGCCAGGCGCGCGTGGACGAGATCCACGAAGCTCGCCTGCAGCGGATGTTGGCGGTCAATGTCGTCGGCAGCTTCCTGTGCGCCGCCGCGGCGGTCCGGTCGATGTCGACACGGCATGGAGGCCGGGGGGGCAACATCGTGAACGTCTCGTCGGCGGCCGCCAAGTACGGATCGCCCGGCGAGTACGTGGACTACGCGGCGTCGAAGGCCGCCATCGACACACTCACGATCGGCCTCGCGCGCGAAGTCGCCGCCGAATCGATCCGCGTGAACGCGGTGCGTCCCGGGATCATCGACACCGAGATCCATGCGCAGAGCGGTGACCCGGGCCGCGCGCAGCGGCTGGCCCCGGCCCTTCCGATGGGCCGGCCGGGTACGGCGCAAGAGGTGGCCAACGCCATCCTCTGGCTGGTGTCGGACGAGGCCGCGTATTGCACCGGCACGATCCTCGACGTGGCCGGCGGCCGCTGACGAGTACCGGGATCGCGGTGATATTCGAAAAGAGGGAGACGGTGGCTCGAACCATGTTCGTGAACCGAGGGGCCGGCTACGGCCCCGGGGCGAGCCCCGCGCAGCGGGCATGGCTGACGGCCGGCGTGGTGTTGCTCTTGTAGGCGCCGGTGGCCACGCAGGTCATCACCGCGCCGCTGGTCATGTCGGTCGCCTGGAAAGCGTTGGCGGCGGTGGGCGTCCAGTCGAGCGCCGCGCCGCCGCCCAGCGTGTAGCGCGCGATCTGCGGCGGCACCGACGGATCCAGGTCGCTGCTGGCGACCAGGCTGGCGAGCACGTCGTCGCCGATGGCCTGCAGGTGCACCGCGACCGTCACGTGATCGGGCAGGGCGGGCAGGCTGCCCGTGCTCGGGAACTCGCGCGTCAGGTGCGTCTGATACGTGGTGGGATCGGCGGCGTTCTGGATGAGCAGGCCGGGAAGCTGGTTGCTCGCGGCCAGGAGAGCGGTCTGCCAAAAGAGGACCAGCGGGTTGCCGCCCCCGTCGTAGATGCAGTCGCGGATGAGCCACAGATCGGGGTCGGGCGAGCTCTCCTCCAGCGGCAGCGCGCCGGGGAAGGCTCCGGCCGGGTCGGTGTTGCCACTGGCGTAGATCACCTGCTCGTTCTGGTAGGCGGTCAGCTCGACCCAGGCGCGGCGGTCGGGCGTCGCGCCGCTGGGCCAGTTGTGCCCCGACGCGCCGACGTTGTCCAAGGTCAGCTGCAGGCGCCGGGTGACCGGGTTCAGGCAAAGCGACTCCTGGAGGGCCGTATCTAGAAACCCCTGCGCGGCGATCTGTTGGGCCTGGTTCTGCGGCAGCGATTCGGCGCCGCTGCCCGGCGCAGGAAAGGGGGCGGTGGCCAGATCGACGGCGGCCAGAGTGTGGTCGTGCACGCGTCGCATCTTGAAGGGGGGCGTCTCCGCCGCTTCCCCGTCACTCGCAGCCATGTGGCACTGGGCGCAGCTTTGACCGTTGGGCGTCTGTGAGAGCAGGGTCGCCTTCCACTCCGCGAACGTCCGCTCGACGTGCGCGCCCTGCAGGTTGACGATGTCGTGGCAGCTCCCGCAGGCCTGGGCCGATTCGTTCGTGGACCCGTCCAGGAATCGCGAGTAGGCAGCCCCGTGCGGAACCCCGGCGACGGGATCGCCGAAGGGCCCGTACAGGGTGCCATTCGTCTCGAGCGCCAGCGGGGCGTTGTGCGTGTCGGTCACCTCGGTGATCGAATGGCAGAGGTAGCAGGTGACACCACGGAGAGAGGCCGGCAGCGCGTCCAGGTTGGTGCCGTCGGTCATCCCGGTGCGCACGGCCATCGGCGCGTGGCAGTTCACGCAGAACGTGCCCAGCGTGTTGTTGCTCTCCCGCTGCGCGCGCGCGTTCATCGCACGGAACACCGGATCGTCCGTGGCATAGGCGTGCATGCTCCCCGCCCATTGCTGGTATTGCCCCGGGTGGCAAGTCTGGCACGTCGCCGAGTCCATCACCGCGCTGGCGGGCAGGTGCGCGGTGGGCGAAGAGCCGCCGCACGCGGCCACGCCGCAGAGCAGCGCCGCAACGAGCCCGCGCGCGATTCGCGCCCCGACGGGACGGCCGGCCATCTGCGGGCAAGTATGTTCCGGAGGCCGCCGCATGTCACAACCGCCGCCGGCGCCACGCGTCCGGCAGGCAACTCTAGGGCCTCTTCCTCGCGTGGCTGATGAGCGCGGTTCGTGACCTGAGGTTGGCGGGCGTTCTCCGTCCGCCTGTCGATCCGTGAGGTTATGTTCGGAGACATCGACGGAGATGGAACCGAAGAAGCGATTCTCTTGATCGACTCGACCGGGGCGACGGGGCCTGCGATCGGTTTCGGTCGGGAACTGGCCGCAGGGTTGAAATTCCACTGACATTGCGAATACTTCTGGCGGGAGGGGCTCCACGGGAGGGACGGAGAGAAATTCTCGCGACAGCGGGGCCTCGTTGGTGGCACTCTCGCGGCCAAACCTTGGGATCCTTCCGTGGGTCGGAGATGTCGATCCTGCCACTGCCTCTCAAATTGCTCGCCGCGGCAGCTGCCACGCTCCCACTCTTCGGGTGCGGATCCGCGACCCTGAACAAGGGCACCGGTGGCACGAGCGGCATGGCGGGCTCGGCGGTCGTCAGCATGAGCGGCGCGGCAGGAACCGCGGGCAACATCGGCGCGGCCGGCACTTCCGGTGGTGCCGGCACGGGTCCGGGTAGCCCAGGCGGAGATGGATCCGGCGGTGCTCCGGCCTGCGTGCTCGACCAGACGAACATCGACATGTGCAACCTTCAGTGACGGCGAGGATTGAAGATGAAGATAAAGATGTACGTGGTCGATCTGGAGATTCCTCGCGCAATCAAGCGCCGGCTGATTTGGGTGGGAGTACCGGCCCTCGCCCTCGTCGGTGTCGCCGCCGTTGCATTGGCGGCGGTGCCGAAGACTTGGATGAAAAACGAGCCGCTCACCTCTGTCGATCTGAACGCCAACTTCTCGGCCCTCGATCAGCGCCTTTCTGCGGTCGAAACGAAGGTCGGCGCGATGCCTGCCGGCACCATTCTGGCGTTTGCCGGTTCGACATGTCCTCAAGGCACCGTCGCCGCTGATGGATCAACGGTGCAACGCGACGGGACGTACGCTGCACTCTTCGCTGCAATCGGTACAACGTATGGATCAACGGGGTCCACGAACTTCGTCCTGCCGAATGCTCGAGGAGTATTTCTCCGAGGCGTTGGCACTCAGCTCGTCGGCACCAGATCGTACACTGGCACCGCTGGTTCGTCGCAGATGGACGCCACTGCGACGAACGGACTCACCGTATCATCGACGTCGACCGGCGGCTTCAATGACTATGAGAATGGTTCCGGAAGTACGGCGGGCTGTATGGTGACCGTGAGCGGCGCGGCCTACCAGAATGTCGCGGTTAACATCACAACCTCAACAACACTAGGGCCCGGTGATTCAGAAACGCGCCCAGCCAACATCGCGGTCCTCTACTGCATCTCGTACTAATTCCTGTTCAGCCAGGGCCCCGTGGCTGACGGATCGGGCTGGCCGCCTCCGGCGAGGCGGATGCCCTTGCAGTTGCTCTCACCAGGTCCAGTAGGCGGGACCCCCTACTCGAATTATCGAAACGGGATGTGGGTGCCCGTCGAGGCGGTCATCGGGTAGGCCCAAGGCACCTGTGTGGCGTTCCTCGCGCCCTGTCGCAACGCCGTGGCCATGGGGAGCGCCGTCCTGCCGCGACCGACGCGACGTTCGGACGCGGCCGCCTATGTGACTCGAACCACGGTGATAGCGTCCTGGTTCGCCACAGCGAACATTCGTTCGGTCGGGTGGACTGCAACAGGGGGGATCTGTTCCAGGTGATGAATAATGCTGGACCTCTGCTTGCCCGTCGCGAGGTGCGGCCACTCTCCGACGACAGCTCCATCGGAGATCTGGATGAGCGTGGGATGCTCGAACAGGGAGAGCACCAGGTTCTCGTCCAGCCGATGCAGGGTTCCCGCTGGCTTCTCGAGCGTGAGCTTGCGCGGGCTGTCAGACGGGATCGGATCGAAGACGACGAGGCGATTTGGCCTCTTCTCGTCCTCCGCGTTTTCATCTCCCGTCCCTATGACGAGCCGCCGATCGTCCAGGAAGGACAGAGCCGCGACCTCGTCGTCCACTTTGAGCTCGATCTGCGATTTATCGAGCAGTCGTGGATCGTCGAGCACTGTCCGAAGGTCCCAGAGGGACGCCACGTCGAACGGGTGCCACACCCAGCCCGCCGACGCCAACCAGGTTCCCCCGGGGCTCGGTCGCAAGCGAGAATGAAACACGTCCGACGGCTTGCGCGAAGGATGGTCCGTCAGACATCGACCGGACTCCGCCAGTTCGATGTCGAGTCGGCAATACTCCCGTGGACAGTGGGCCAGTCCCTCGGAACCGTCCGGGAGTGGGACGAAAGCGATCGGATACTCATAGGCGTCCGCGCAATAGAAGCTGCGGTTGAGCTCTCGCACCAGGTGGTGATCTGCCGTTCGAATAAGGAGGCCCTTCGTGCCGAGCTTTTCGTATATGGCGACCAGTGCGCCAGAGCCTGACACCACGGCCGCATCAAAGCGGTAGGTCCAGTTGATCCCGCCGCTCTTCTTGGTCCCATCAAGCTCGTAGCGGGCGCCCCCGGCAACCCAGTCCACCAGGCTCGACTCTTCCCAGGCCAGGGACTTCACTCCCTTGGCTGGAAGGACGATTTCTTCGGAATGCAGAGTCATGAGCGTGCCGCTGCGACGATACTGCGAGTCTGCCTGCGCGGCGAGGGACCTGGTATGGCAACGCTACAGCGGCCTGGCCGCGCCGTCCCTGATCCCGAGGTGCCAGCAGTGCGGCGCCCGCTGATATGCTCAGAGTGCGAACATGGCAGTTCCGGAGATCGATCTCGACCTTTCCCTCCCGCCCGGCGAGCGCTGGCGGGGCCTGGCTGCTCATGCCGACGCTGCCGGGCGGTTGCTCGACTGCTACCTCCGCGATCTGAGCCAGCTCGGCGCGTTCGCGCCCCTGATCGAGTCGTACGCCGACGCGTTTGTCGGGCCGGAGCATCGCGCCGAGGTCGCCTCGATCGCGCACATCGTCGGACGGCCAGAGCGCGACGTGCTGCTCGGCAGCCTTTACTACGACGCCTTCCGGCAGCTCATCGGCTGCACCGCGTTTGCGTGCGACGGACCCGACGGGCCGATTCACGCGCGCAATCTCGATTGGTGGACCGAGGACAAGATGCTGGCCCGGTTGACCTGCCTCGTGAATGCGCACGGCGGGAACGCCATCGGTCCCTACCAGATGGTGAGCTGGCCTGGCTTCATTGGCGCACTGTCCGGTCTCGCTCCAGGGAGGTTCTCGGTGACCCTCAACGCGGCGATCAGCAACGAGCGGCCGTCCCTCGCGGCGCCTGTCGTCCTGGTGCTCCGCCGAGTGCTGGAGTCGTGTCGTGATTTTGGAGCGGCGGTGGATCTCCTCGAGCGCACGCCGATCGCCGCGGATTGCCTGCTACTGGTCGCTGGCACACGGCAGGGTGAGATGGCCGTGATCGAACGGACCTCCACCCGCGCGGCGGTCCGCGGTCCCGAGCGGGGCTTCGTCGCCGTGACCAACGACTACCGAAGCCTCGCCGCCGTCGGAAGCGCCAAGGTCGGCGACCGTCTTCAGGAGACGGCGTGTGCTCGTTTCGACCGGGCCGTCGCGCGGCTGAGCGAGGCTCTCCCGCAGAATCCGGCGGAGTGTCTGCAGATCCTCAGTGATCCCTCGGTGCGGATGTCGATCACCGTTCAGCAGATGGTGATGGTTCCCAGGACGGGCGAGCTCGCAGTCGAGATTCCGACGTAGCCATGAAGATCGTCACAGTTCGCGAGTTGGCCACCGGCCGCGTGCTCGATCGCGACGCGAGTCGCGATGGAGCTGCCCAGCGGTTGGCCTGATGACGCGGTTGTACTTGTTGCCGGCGACGAGGTGGAGTGGGTCCGGCCGGGCCTCGAACCAGTTACCCGGTCATCGCGCACCCGGAGACTCGAGCAATTCTTCGACGGAGAGCGCTGTCTGGTCCCATCGAAACGCGTTGCAACGGACGGTCGGACGCTTTGGCACGTCGTAGAAATCGCGATCGCGATTCACATCGGCGAGCGTCCATCGGACGAGTAGATGGCCGGCCACTTGGATTGTCGCAGCGGGGATGTAGCTGCTGCCGCCGCCTGGCGGCAGAGGCCCCGGGCCTTCCGGCATCGGGTATCCTGCTGGACGTCGTGAGTGGTGTTCCCGTGAAGGAGCTTTCATGCCCCGAATACGTCGCGGCCATGAATGGCCTAATGGCAGAGCTGATGCGCGCGCTCATGACGGCCGGCGATCCGGTGCTGGGCATGATTCAGCAGACCACGGTCGATCACGTCCCGGACGGTGACGCGGATCCCGAGGCCGCTGTGGGCGTCATGCGCTCGGTGGAGATCGCGACGACGTTCAACCTCAAGTTCGATGCCATCTTGACCACCGACGTGGATGCCTGGTCGGCGATGATGTACGAGGCGGCACAGCAGGCGCTGGCCGAGACAATGCCGCAGGTCTTCGAGGGGATGAAAGACGCGATCTCGAAGGGCGGGAACGTTGTGGACGCCAAGGGGCGGCCATTCGACTGGGACGTCTATCTCGACGCGCTGGACATGGTCGAGCTGGACTTCGACGACGAGGGAAAGCCGAAACTCCAGACCTTGGTCGTGCACCCGGACGTCCTCGAGCGCATCAAGAACCTTCCGTTCACGGACGAACAGAAGGCGCGAGGCGACGCCATCATCGCGAGGAAAAAGCTTGAGTTCGATGCTCGCCGCCGCGTTCGGAAACTGGGTTAGGCAGCTCCCCGAGCGCGGGTTCGACGAGAGCTTCATCTCGCTGCTCCGCGCGCACGGCTTCTACGACATCCACTTCCGCCATGGCCAGTTCGAGTTTGGGAAGGACTTCGTCGGGAAGCGCGACGAGGATGGGCACAAGGTGCAGTACGGCTTCCAGTCGAAAGCCGGCGACATCAACGGTTCTGACTGGGACGCCATCTACTCGCAGCTCGAGGAGCTGACGAGCGGCCAGAACGTGCCGGTCGGGTTCGACAAGACGCTGGCGCGCTGCTCGGTACTGGTGACCACAGGTCGGTTGAAGGGCAAGGCGTCGCTGTCCGCCAAGACCTTCGAGACCCGCGTCAAGGACCGGGGCGATGGCCGCTTCGAGGTCTGGGAGCAGGACACTCTGATGGAGATAGTCGAAGGCAGCGGTCGCTTCCCCGTGGCGCCTTCGCCGACGCTCACAACGCTCCTCGCCCACATCGAGGGTCCCGACTGTGGCGAGAGGAGCCTCGAATCCCAGCTCGCCGTGCTCGTTGACGCAGCCAAGGCGTCGACGTCGTCGCTTCATCGTGCCCTCGTCGACAACGCCATCTGCGCGGCGACGCTCGCCGAGAAGGGCCGGGGCATCCAGCAGCTCGCCGTAGCGCTCAATGGGGTCCGCATCGCGGCGACGCTCGCGCACAGCGACGCGGGCGAGGCCAAGCCGCTGCTGCGTATGGCCTTCGACTCGTACGTCGCCCAGGGCGAGCGCTGCTACAAGGCCTTGCTCACCGCTCCTGGCGACGAAAAGCACTGGCTGAAGTCGCTCCCGTCCTCGACCGGCCAGATGGTCATCTACCCCGTGCATTGCCTCAAGGTCTTGGAGTTCTCCGGCCTCGCGGCTCTCTGGAGCGCGGAGCAGGGGAACGAAGCCGAGGGGCAGCGCTGGGCCGACGTCTGCGGACAGGTCGTCGACGGTCAACGCGGGGCCTTCCATCCGGTCTCCGACCGATATGGGGCGTCGCTCGCGCCGCCCGTTCTAGCCCTCCACCGCTTCGGAAGAGCGGGCCAGGCTGAGCGCCTGCTGCGCGAGATCACAAAGTGGGTGTGTGACCGCTACGAAGGCGACGAGCCCGGTCTCGCAGGACCGTATTCGACGCCCACGGAGGAGACCCGAACGCTGCTCGGCGGTGCCTTCGAAGCGATCCCGCTGGTGCACCGCCGCGAGTCGCTTCTCGCCGTCGCGCTGGCCGACCTCGCCTACTGCCTCGCGTCCGGCCTCTACCCCGACATCGTCAACGACATGAAAGCAGTCGGCATCGTCCCGACGGCGATTCACGCGCTTGACCGTGCAGACGCGTACATCGTCGCGAAGCACGGCGCCACGAGGGCGTTGGTCAACATCGCTTACCCGGACGCGGTCGGGGCCACCCTCCTGCGCCATCATCAGCTCCAAGAGGGCGCACGCTCGCCCGAGACCATCGGCGGCGGCGTCGTAATGCTCGCGCTGGCCTGTGTCGCGCGGGACCGCCTGTTTAGTGACTGCTATGCGCGCGCTGCCTCAGGGCTTAAGACGTCGTAGGCCCGACGGATCATCGTCTGGCCTTCGAGCAGGTGCGGCCATATATGACGATATAGTTATCAGGTGGTGAAGCGTTCGAAGGCACGTCACAACCCCCGACAGCAGCTAATGCGCCTAGCCCAGGCACTCAGAGAGAGGGTAAAGCCGATCGCCAGCGGTGGGCTCGCTTGGGGAAGGCACAATTGAGATATCATGTCACCCATTCTCGCTAGTTACCGCACAAAGCGGAACCTGAGGAGACGCAAACGATGAAGAGAATCGGGCTCATCATGATGGCACTGTTCGGGTGTCAGACGAACCAGCCCAGATCAGCGACGCAAGAACCGCCCAAACCTGCCGTAGTTCAAGAAGTTCCCGAGAAGGTCGTTCCGGTCACAGGCTGGCGCAACCTAAGATGGGGAGACACCAGCAAGCAAGTGGCTGCGAAGTCCAAAGGGGGACGCTTAGTCTGCGGCTGGGTGTCCAGGGATGGGAAGAAGAAGGGGCATATGACCGCGTCCCAGGTGTGCTTCCTGACTAACGAGAGCGGGGGGCGGCTCGCGATGATCAACCTCGTCTATCTGGATGACACACTGCAAAGGATTGTCGTCGGCTATCTCGGACTATCCCCCGACACTTCTGAGGTTGACAACCTGAACGATCTCTTAGTGCAGCGCTATTGCTTGTTAAGCGACAATGGAACCGCCGTGCATCTGAACGCTGCGATTAAGCAATCCAAGCAGGGTAATGCCGGGCAGTCCCTTCAACTGCAATCGGTGTGCAAGACATCACCGGGCGATTTCTTTGTCCAGATCCAAAACAACCAGGGCTCATCAGATGTGAGGATCTTTTTGTCGAGCGACTCGTATGGTGCATATCTCCAGCAGAACGAATTCGCTGACCAATGGGAGGATGGCCCTCCGATCGAGCGACCCGCCGAACCCCAGACGATAGCCGTCGTGCCGCCACTCGCGACGTCGCCGCCACCGCAGAGTTCTCTGCATCCTGATAAAGGACGTCCGGCCCACGCTGCTGCGGAACGTCACCCGAATGGAAGCCACCACGAGACTGATGAACATGGAAATTCTTGGCTGTGTAGAGACGGCAGTGGGTGTGAGCTGGAGTCGCCTGCGGAGGGCGAGCCTCCTCCGGTCCCGTCGCCAGCCCGGCCCGTTCATCGGCAGGATGGACCCGCAAAGGACTCCGATGACTGGGGAGAGCCGCTCCATCGGCAACCTTCTGCCGTTCCGGTGCGCGCAGATAATGCGGATGATTGGGGAGAGCCCCCCCATCGGCAGGCACCCACGCGGACAACGGGCAAAACATCGAGCCAGCCCGAACAGCCGAAGTTTGTCGATCCCTTTGAGTAGCTGGACCAGCCGCGGAGCCGACGCTCGGCGCGCCCCGGTTCTCGATTACTTTGGCGTCGCCGACAAGCATTGTGCCGCTTTCCCTCCACCGCTGAGCACGGAGGGATTAATGAGAGGTATCGGACCGTGATCTCTTGATTAGGCGACTGTGTTGATGCTTCTTGCCTTTGCAGCCGGCGTCGCAATAGGCGGGTGGTGGTTCTACGTGCAGGGTGAGTCCACCGGTTACGAACGGGGAGCCCATGACATGAAGCACCATCTCGACGATCCCAACTGGTGGCCCAGCCAATCCGAGAAGAAGCCATGACGGGAGTCCATACGACGACGATCACCGAGACCTACTTGAGGCACGCCGTCTATCGCGTCTGCACCGCTGGCGGCCTCGCGCCCAGTAGCTGGCACACCCTCCGGCACACGTACGCGACCCACGCTGAGCGCTTCGGCGTCTCCAGCTGGGCGCTACAGGCCTGGCTCGGTCACTCCTCGATCACGATGACCGAGAAGTACGTCACGCTCGCCAACCGCCTCGGCGAGATCATCCCCGACCACGTCGTCTACGCCGGATCAGCTCGATCCCGAGCGGCGCGCGCTGGTGATGCTGGGCGCCCGCTCCGCCGATCGATTTGCAACGCAATTGCAACCGGTCGGGGTCACCGTCGGAAACGCCAAAGATAACAGCCGTGTGGAAGTAGGCGGGACAGGGATTGAACCTGCGGCCCGGGCCGTGTAAAGACCCCGCTCTACCACTGAGCTACCCGCCTGAGCGCCCGGCAACATAACAGAAACCAGCGGCCTGCTACTCTGGCTCGGCCGGCTCTCTTGGCCCGCGGCACCTCAGGTGGTCAACACCCGGGGCTCGCGGGTGTGAGAGGCCGGCCCCCCCGACCTCTCACACCATCGCGGCCCGTCCCGCCCATCCCCATCGAACGCACACAATGTACCCCATCCCATGTTTCGTTCTTCTTTCCCCCGCGCAAATGTTTTGTAAATTGGCCTGACCGTGGCTAACTCGTCGCTCTTGCTCAGAAAACCGCCCTATCGGGTGTCGCGAACTCGGCTCTCGAATGGGCTTCCGCTGGTGGTCGTTAACACGCCGCACCTCCACACGGCGACGCTGAACCTGTATGTGCGCGCCGGTTCTCGCTACGAGCGGCCCACGACGAACGGCCTTTCGCACTTCCTGGAGCACATGCTGTTCCGCGGCTCGGAGCGCTACCCGTCGTCGTTCGCGCTGAACCTGGCGATCGAGGAGCTGGGGGGCACGCTCTACGCCGAGACGGGGCGCGACTACTCGCTCTATCAGATCGGCCTGAACCCGCGACATCTGCGGCGCGGGATGGACATCCTGGGCGACCTGTTCCGCGCCCCCGAGCTGCGCGACATCGATCTCGAACGCCAGATCATTCTGGAAGAGATCCTCGAGGACCTGGATGAACGCGGCCGCAACGTGAACATCGACGACCGCTCGCGCATGCAGTTCTGGGGAACGCACCCGCTGGGCTTTCCGATCACGGGGCCGCTCAGCAACGTGCGCCGGTTCAGCGTGCGCGACGTGCGCGCGCACTTCCGCCGCTTCTACGGCGCGGCGAACATGGTGCTGGCGGTGGCCGGGCCGGTGCGCCCGGCGCAGGTGGCGCGCCAGGCGCGCGCGGCGTTCGCCGGGGTTCCGCGGGGCAAGCGCCAGACGCCGCTGGCGCCGCGCGCCGCCGCGCGCGGCCCGCGCTTCCGCGCGATCCACAACGAGTCGGCGCAGACGCAGGTCCACATCCTCTTCCAGGCGCTGCCCGAGACCGACCCCGACTACATGGCGCTGCGCGCGCTGGTGCGCGTGCTCGACGACGGGATGTCGACGCGCCTGCACTACCAGATCTGCGATCAGAAGGGGCTGGCCTATTCGGTGGCCGGCTCGCTCCACTCGTACCACGACACGGCGTTGCTCGAGATCGACGCGGCTTGCGCGCACGCCAAGCTGCCGGCGCTGGTCACCGAGGCGCTGGCCATGCTGGGGCACTTCCGCGAGGAGCTGGTCGGCGAGGACGAGCTCGAGAAGGCCAAGCGCCGCTTCGTCAGCGACGTCGAGGCTTCGTTCGACGACATCGACAGCCTGGCGGGCTGGTTCGGCGGCACCGAGCTGTTCACGCGCGCCGACCCGCAAGAGAAGCGGGCGGCGGCGCTGGCGCGCGTGCGCCCCGCGGACATCCGCGAGGTCGCCCGTCGGGTCATCCGACCCGAGCGGCTGTCGGTGACGTCGGTCGGCGCGCTGAGCCCCAAGCTCGCCCGCCGCGTGCAGCAGATCGTTCGAGAGTTCCGCTGAGCAGGGGCGGCACCGAAGGTGCCGGGGGAGGTCCGGACCCCACCCGACGAGCCTGCCCCTCGTCGGCCTCCCCAGCTTCGCTTGCCTTCGCTGGAGAGGCGCAGACGGCGCTCGATCCAGTCGAATCGAGATCGGTCTAGTTCTTCTTGGCGGCCGCCTTCTTGGCGGCGCCGGCCGGGGCGACGTCGACGGCCAGCGCCAGCGTCTCCTTGACCGGCTTGCAGGCCGACTCCTGGCAGATCACGAAGTGCGCCTCGGCGTTGATCGTCTTCTTGCCCGGCTCGGTGGCCGAGACGGGGATGTCGAAGCGCGCGGTGTCCGTCGTGCTGGCGGCCAGGTCGGCGCGCGTGAGCTTGGCCTTCTTGACCGACAGCCCGGCCGGAGCGGTCAGCGCCACGCTGATGGGCGCCTCGCCGTTCACGTGCCAGCCGCCCTTGACCTTGATGGTCAGGCTGGCGGTCCCGGTGGCGCCGACGGCCACCTTCACATCGGTCTTGGTGATCTCGTAGAGCTTCTCTTCGGCCGCCCGAGCGGCGGTCGCGGTCGTGCCCACGCCCACCAGGGCCAGCGCCAGCAGCAGTCGGTTCATCCTTGAATCCTCCGTGGGCAGCGTAGCACAACGCTGCAATGCGGCAGCCAGCGCCTTGATCCAGGAGGTGGGGGTATGTAAGTTCAGGTGCGTAATGGCAACCAAGCGAATGTGGAGACGGGACCTCGAGGAAAAGCGCGGGCGGCGCCGCCAGCCCGCCGACTTCTATGCGATCGAACTGGCCGGCGGGGCGCGATACATGAGGCATATCGCGAACGTATCGAACGACGGGCTGCTGATGGAGAGCCCGCTGGCCGACGAGCGGCCCGGCCAGCAGCTCGAGCTGGAGCTGCCGCGGCGCGAGAGCGTCGAGCCGCTGCGCGTCAAGGGCGAGGTGGTGTACGTCACCCAGGACGGGCGCGTCGGAATTCATGTGACATCTTCGCCACTTCCGGTGGAGGCCCTGGGCGGGAGTGAATCACTTTAGGCCCGGCCCATCCTCGGTTATGCTCGGGCCATGGCGCTGATCGACAAACCCGACCGGGCCCGCCAGCTGGCGCGCGTGATCGCGTCCGACCTGTCCCTCTATCACGAGAAGAAGATCGTCGAGGGGGTTGAAAAGGACACGCTGTTCGAGGTGTTGCGCGACGAGATCGAAGAGGGGCGGACCCTCTTCAAGAGCCGGGTCACCCCCGAGATCTTCGCGATGGGCTTCTACGACCGCGCGCTGGTCGACATGCTCCTCAAGCCTCGGGGGCAGGTCCGCTCGAAGATTTGGTAGACGGGTCTCCTCGCCAGTTCCTGGTGCTCCCCGATGGGGCGGGGCAGCGGCTGGACTCGTTCCTGGCGCAGCAGGTCGCCGGGGTCTCGCGGTCGCAGCTGGCCCGGCAGATCGGGCAGGCGGCCGTGACCGTGAACGGCGCCGCCGGGACCCCCTCGCGCAAGCTGCGGGCCGGCGACGTGGTGGTCTACGACCCGCCGCCGGTGGTCCCGACCGAGATCGAGGCCCAGGCGATGCCCCTGAAGGTGGTCCACGAGGACCGCTGGCTGGTGGTCATCGACAAGCCGGCCGGCCTGGTGGTCCACCCGGCCCCCGGGCACGAGGCGGGGACCCTGGTCAACGCGCTCCTGGCGCACTGCCAGGACCTGCGCGGCATCGGCGGTGAGCTGCGCCCCGGCATCGTGCACCGCATCGACAAGGACACGTCGGGGCTGCTGGTGGTCGCCAAGGACGACGCGACCATGAACGCGCTGGCGGCCGAGTTCAAGGCGCACACCATCGAGCGGGTCTACGAGGCGCTGGTCGCGGGCTGGCCGCCGGGCGCCAGCGGCCGCATCGACACGTTCTACGGGCGCGATCCGCGCGATCGGAAGAAGTTCTCCAGCCGCGTGCGCAGCGGCAAGCGCGCGGTCACGAACTGGGCGGTGGCCGAACGCTTCCCCGGCGCGGCGCGCATCGAGGCGCGCCTGGAGACCGGAAGGACGCACCAGGTGCGCGTGCACCTGGCCGCGCTCGGGTGCCCGCTGCTCGGGGACAAGACCTACGGTCGCCCCCCGCGCGATGCGAAGGTGCGCGCGATCGCGGAGGCGCTCGGGCGGCAGGCGCTGCACGCGCGCGCGCTCGGCTTCGTGCACCCGGCGACGGGGAAGAAGCTGTCGTTCACCTCGGACCCGCCGCCCGACATGCAGGCGGCGCTGGCGGCGCTGCGGGCGTTGTAGATTCGGGCGCCATGCTGCCGCTGCTGCAGTCCCTCCGGATCGGCGCCGGGTTCACGCACGGGTTCACGACGCGCGCGGGGGGCGTCAGCGCGCCGCCCTACGATTCGCTGAACCTGGGCGGCAAGTGGGGCGACGACCCGGCGCACGTGACCGAAAATCGGAGACGTCTGGCCAGCGCCGTGGGAGGCGAGCCGTTCGTCGCTCGCCAGGTCCACGGGACGGTCATCCGCCGCGTGCACGCGGGCGAGGAGCGTGCCCAGGTCGCGCGGCACGAGGCCGACGGGCTGTGCAGCGACGTGCCCGGTGTGGTCCTGGGCGTCTTCGTGGCCGACTGTGTCCCGGCGCTGCTGGCCGACCCCCGGACCGGCGCCTGCGCCGCGGTTCACGCCGGCTGGCGCGGAACGGTGGCGGGCATCCTGCCCGAGGCCGTCCAGACGCTGGCCCGCGAATTCGGCGCGCGGGCGGCGGATCTGCGCGTGGTGCTGGGCCCGGCCATCGGCCCCTGCTGCTTCGAGGTGGGGCTGGAGGTCGTCGACGCCGTCGTGTCGGCCATCCCGGACGCTCGAGAGCGCGCGATCATCCGGCCGTCCCCTCGAGATCTGGCCGACAAGGCGCACGTCGACCTGCAGGGCGCCAACCGGTTCTTGCTGGAGCATGCGGGTGTGCCGGCCGACGCGATCGACGCCTTTTCGGCCTGCACGCGCTGTGATCGCGAGCGCTTCTTCTCGTTCCGGCGCGACGGCGCCGCCACCGGCCAGCAGATGGGGGTCATCGCCCTTGAAGCAGACCGACCGAGGCTGTAACTTCGCGCCGTGGCCGGGACCACGCTCCGCTGTTACACGTTTCTCGATGCGCTGCAGCCGCAGCTCGCCAGCTTCATGGGGAAGACCGCGCGCGGGTTCCTGCCCATCCCCGGTCAGGCATCCCTGTTCGTCGAGATCGCGCCCGGCATCGCCATCAACCGCGTGACCGACGTGGCGCTGAAGGCGACGGCGGTCGTCCCGGCGCTGCAGATCGTCGAGCGCGCGTACGGCCTGCTGGAAGTGCACGCCGACGATCAGGGGAGCGTGCGCGACGCGGGCGCGGCGATCCTGCGGCACCTGGAGGTGCGGGAAGAAGACCGCATCAAGCCGCAAGTCATGACCAACCAGATCATCCGCGCGATCGAGCCGTACCAGGCGCAGCTCATCAACCGCAGCTCGCAGGGGATGATGATCCTCCCGGGCCAGTCGCTGTTCATCCTGGAGACCGAGCCGGCCGGCTACGTGGCGTTCGCGGCGAACGAGGCCGAGAAGACGGCGCACGTCTCGCTGGTGCAGGTCCAGCCGTACGGCGCGTTCGGCCGCCTCTGGCTGTCGGGGCCCGAGGCGGAGATCGACGCCGCGGCGGGCGCCGCCATCGCCGCCATCGAAGGATTGGCCGGCCGCGCCGGCGAGAAGTTCGTGGACAAATAAACCCAACTCGAAAGGCCGGTCATGGCAGACGCGCTCGGAATGATTGAAACCAAGGGATTCGTGGCGATGGTCGAGGCGGCCGACGCCATGGTGAAGGCGGCGAAGGTCGAGCTGGTGGGCTACGAGAAGATCGGCGGCGGCTTCGTGACCGCCATCGTGCGCGGAGACGTCGCGGCCGTGAAGGCGGCGACCGAGGCCGGGCAGCGCGCCGCCGAGCGCGTCGGCGAGATGGTGGCCGTCCACGTCATTCCGCGGCCGCACGTCAACGTCGATCAGGTGCTGCCGCTCGGGCGCGGCGAGGGCAGCCCGCAAGGGTGACCGCGGCGCGTGGATGGAGCTGGGCTCTGCCCGGCGGAATCCTTCGCGGGAGGGTTGGGGAACCCTCTGAGGGTTCCCCAGGATGAAGTCCCCGCGCTGGGGGCTGCGCGCGCTGGCCCTCGTCGGGATCCTCGGGGCCTGCTACGGGCTGGCCCTGCTGGTCGCGCGCCCCCACGTCCCCGACCCGGCGACCAACCCGTACACCGGCCGCCGCGGCGCCTCGCTGGCCAAGTCGGCCGGCCTCATCATCCGGTATCGCCGCGCCGAAGAGGTCCGCGCCCTCGACCCGCGCAGCACGCTGCGGGCGGGGGACGTGCTGGACTTCAAGGTCCGCGGCGACGGACCGGTCTACCTGGAGGTGCGGTTCAAGGACGGCGCGTCGCCTCCGCAGACCATCTTCCCGGTGAGCGGCGCGACGACCCCGCAGGTGTCTCCGGGCCAGACCCTCCCGATCACGACGCCGATCGGCGCCTCCCCGGGCAAGGTGGTGGTGACCGCGCTCTTCTCGGACGCCCCGCGCCCGGTGGGCGCCCCCGCCGACCCCGAGACCCGCGCCATCACGGCCGTCGTCAGCAAGGAGTAGGCGCGAGGATCCGCGCCACGAACGCGGGGCGCAGGTAGAAGCCGTGCTTGCCGACCCGCGTGGGGTTTCCGGCGGCATCGTAGGCGTCGCGCAGGTCGGCGGCGTCGCGTCCCTTGGGGCGCACCTGCAGCACCGCGCCCAGGTGGCCGGTGATCTCGGCGGCCCGGCCGCGCCGGTAGTAGTCGCGCACGAACAGCTCGAAGTCGGCGCGCAGGGCGGCCTCCTCGGCGGCGTCCGGGGACCACAAGCGCACCGCCGCCACCTGGCGTTCGCCGACCGACCGCGCACCGGCGGGGACAGCCAGCGCCACGAACAGGACGCGGGCCAGCTTGGCGCGCGCGTAGCTGGACTCCCACGACTCGCCCGCGATGGCGATGGGGTCGATCTGGCAGACGGCGGTCGACTCCAGCGGTTCCAGCGAGGGCGTGACCGGCACCGTCTTCAGCTCGATCCCAAGCGCGGCGAAGTCGGGGCCGCGGGTGCCGCCCACGGCGACGCCCAGCTCGTGCTCGATCACCTGGCCGGACCACCCCTTGGTGCGCACGCGGCCCACCGGCACGGGCAGGCCCAGCGTGTCGGCCAGCTCGCCCAGCTCGACGCCCACCAGCGCCCGCGCGTGGGCCAGCAGGGCCTCCAGGGTGCCGGCGTCGCTGGCTCGCATCGGTCCACCATCGTAGCGGAAGCCTTCGGCGGCCGCCGCCCATAGGAGAAGGGATGCGGCCGATTCCAGGGATCTGGGCGAGCCTGGCCGTCGTTGCTGGCGCGTGCTCGACCGGTGCGGCGGTCACGACGCCGGGCGGCCCAGGAGGGTCGAGCTCGAACGGCGGCGGCGGCGCGGGCGGCTCGGGCCTGGCGGGCACCGGCAGCCCCGGAGGTGGCGCGGGTGTCGCCGGCGGCCCGGCCGACGCGGGGAGCGCTGGCGGAAGTGGCGGCCTGGCGCCCGGAGGCTGCGGGACCTACCGCCGGATTGCTCTCCCGACCGTTCCACCCGACGGCGACGCCGTCAACGTCGTCGACGAGCTGACGTTCTCACCGCAGCAATTCATCTGGCGCGTGGCCGGTGGATTCGCCGTGGGGCCCTGGTACGAGATGGGAGATGCGGGGCAGGGCCGGCTGGACTGGGTGCGGGTCGACCCGGACGCCCAGACGCCCACGATGTACTCCACCGGCTGGGGCGCGTTCACCTACGCCATGGCTCCGTTCAACATGCTCCCCTCGAACAGCGTCACCATGGTCGCCGACACCGGGTACGACGGTTACTGGACCTACCTGGCGGGCGACGCGAGCACCGCCCCGGCCAAGGTGTCGAAGCTGATCGATGACTCCTACTCGAACCGGACGACGGTGATTCACGCGAACGTTTCGCTCGACGGCCAGCGCGGGCTGTTCTCCGACGCGACCATCTCGTCGCATCCGGTCTGGCTCGGCATGTTCGCGCCCGACGGAACCCCGGTGGGCGACGTCGTGAAGACCACGATCTCCGGCGTCAACGCCAACAACTGCGAGTCGGTGCTTCCGACCGAGCACGGACTGACGTATTCGCTGTTCGAAGGCGGCTCGCTTCACCTGATCGAGCTGGACGCGTCGGCGACGGTCGTCCTGGACCTTCAGATCCCGCTGGTCAGGTCGGCCGCCGCCCAGACCGCCTGCCCGACGCTGGTCCTGGCCGACACCGGCTTTGCCACCCTCGCTTCGGAGACCACGGACGCCTATGGCGATGGGTGGATCCTGCGCCACATCTCCCGCGACGGATCCACCACCATCGAGCGGTGGCAGGACCAGCTGCGAGGCTGCGGCGCCACCGCCGCCCTGGCCGTCCGCGGGGACACCGAGATCGCCGTCTGCGACGGCACCGTCTTCCAGCGCGCCGGCGGCCAGAATCAGCAGTTCCCGCTGGAACGCAGCCGCGGCACCCAGATCCCGTCCGAGCCCGGCACCCTGTTCATGGACATGCACGACCACGTCGTCGACG
This sequence comes from Polyangia bacterium, assembly GCA_035578045.1. Taxonomy (GTDB): domain Bacteria; phylum Myxococcota_A; class Polyangia; order Fen-1088; family Fen-1088; genus JADGRB01. The sequence continues at coordinate 28,307 of DATJWP010000081.1, forward strand.
GATCGGCTCCACCCAGGGAGATCTTCGAGATCCGCTGCCCGGACTGAAATCCGTCGAGTTTCGGGGTAACGTCCGTCGCGGATGGACGAGGCGCGGATCCAGGAGATCGTCGACCGGGTGCTGGCGCGCGTGGGGTCGCTGCCCGAGACGCCGCTCGAGGCGGTGCGCTCGGCGCCCGCCGCTGCGGAATCGCCGGTGCCGCCGCCGCGGCGGCGCGAGGTGGACGTGCCGCGCGGCCGGCGCGGGGTGTTCCCGGACGTCGAGAGCGCGGTGAAGGCCGCCCGGCGCGGTCACGAGCAGAACGAGGCGGCGCCGCTGGAGACGCGCAGGCGCTGGATCGAGGCTTTCCGGAGCTGCGCGCGCGCCCACGTCGACGAGCTGGCGCGCCTGGCGGTGGCGGAGACCGGCTACGGGCGGGCCGAAGACAAGCAGAAGAAGAACCGCCTGGCGATCGACAAGACACCCGGGACCGAGGGGCTGGCGCCCGTGGCCTGGTCGGGCGATGACGGGCTGACCATCGTCGAGCGCGCCAGCTACGGCGTCATCGGCGCGATCACGCCCACGACGAACCCGACCGAGACCATCATCAACAACGGCATCGGCATGCTGGCGGGCGGCAACGCGGTGGTGTTCAACGCGCACCCGTACGCGGCCCGCACCTCGGCGTATCTGATCCACCTGCTCAACGAGGCGATGGCGGCGGCGGGCGCGCCCGAGCCGATGCTCACCTGTGTCGAGCGGCCCACCATCGAGAGCGCCAGCGCGGTGATGAGCCACCCCGGTGTGCGGCTGGTGGTGGTGACGGGCGGCCCGGGAGTGGTCAAGGCGGCCATGGCCAGCGGCAAGAAGGTGATCGCGGCCGGTCCGGGCAACCCGCCGGCGGTGGTCGACGAGACCGCCGACCTGGACACCGCGGCGGCCGGCATCGTCGAGGGCGCCTCGGTCGACAACAACATCCTGTGCACCGCGGAGAAAGAGGTGGTGGCGGTGGCGTCGATCGCGGACGCGCTCCGCGATCGGCTGGCGCGCCACGCCTGCCTGATCTTGAACGAGCGGCAGCTCAAAGCGCTGGAGAAGGTGGTCCTTCACCCGTCGTCGAGCGGCGGCGTGAACGCGAACAAGGACTTCGTGGGCAAGAACGCCGGCGTCATCGCGCGGCAGATCGGCGTGAACGCGGGCGACGAGCTGCGCCTGCTGGTCGCCGAGGTCGACGAGAAGCACCCGTTCGTGCAGCTCGAGCTGCTGATGCCGGTGTTGCCGCTGGTGCGCGTGGGCGACGCCGCCGAGGCGATCGCCATGGCCAGGCGGGTCGAGCAGGGGTTCGCCCACACCGCGGTCATGTACTCGCGGAACATCGCCAACCTGCACGCCATGGCCCGCACCATCAACACGTCGATCTTCGTCAAGAACGCCTCGAACCTGGCCGGCCTGGGGATGGGCGGCGAGGGGCACACCTCCTTCACCATCGCCTCGCCGACCGGCGAGGGGCTGACCACCGTCCGCAACTTCACGCGCGAGCGGCGCTGCACGTTGAAAGAGTACTTCCGGATCGTGTGATGGCCGAAGCCCTCGCGCTGATCGAGCTCTCATCGATCGCCCGCGGCCACGTGGTGGCCGACGCCATGCTGAAGCGCGCGCCGGTCACGCTGGTGCGGGCCGACTTCGTAAGCCCGGGCAAGTTCCTGGTGCTGGTCGGCGGTGACGTCGCGTCGGTCGACGAGTCCTTTCGGGTCGGGATCGAAGTGGGCGGGGACCGGGTGATCGATCGCCTGTTCCTGCCGCACGCGCACCCCTCGCTGTGGCCGGCGCTGGGGAGCCTGGGCAAGCGCCCGGCCATCGACTCGCTGGGGCTGGTCGAGACCACCACGGTCGCCGCGACGCTGCTGGGCGCCGACGCCGCCGCCAAGGCCGCCGCCGTCGAGCTGTTCGAGATGCAGCTGGCCCGCGGGATCGGCGGCAAGGCCTTCTTCACGGTGACCGGCCTCCTGGCCGAGGTCCAGGCGGCGGTGGACGCGGCGGTCGGCCTGCTCGACGCGGCGCTGGTGGTCGCGACCGAGATCATCGCCGCGCCGCACGGCGACCTGGCGCTGAAGCTGCGGTGACGCGATGGGGTCGGTGGCGCAGAGTCTGGGGACGAACCTGCTCGTCAAGCTGGGGGAGGTCACCCACCGGACGCACGTGCTGCCGCTGGTCCTGCTGGGCGTCACGGCCCGTTGCAACTCGCGCTGCGTGTCGTGCGATTTCTGGCGGTCCGACGGCGCGACCGATCTGACCCGCGACGAGATCGCGCGGCTGGCGGCGGAGCTGGCCGGGCTGGGGACCCGGGTGGTCGTGTTCACCGGAGGCGAGCCGCTGTTTCGGCCGGACGTGCTGGAGCTGGCGGACCTGTTTCGCGCCCGCGGGATCACCTTGCACCTGCTGACCAGCGGCATCGCGCTCGAGCGCTTCGCCCGGGACGTCGCCCAGCGGTTCGCCGACGTCACGGTGTCGCTGGACGGCCATTCGGCCGAGCAGTACCGGCAGATCCGCGGCGTCGACGGGCTGCCGGCGCTGGCGCGCGGCATCGCGGCCCTGCGCGCGCAGGCGCCCGGGCTGCCGCTGAGCGCGCGGAGCACGCTGCACCGGCACAACTTCCGGGAGATGGGCGCGATCATCGAGACGGCGCGGGCCATCGGCGTTCCGCGGCTCTCGTTCCTGGCGGCCGACGTCGAGCCCAGCTCGTTCAACCGCGACGCCGGCCGGCTGCCGCGGGCGCAGCCGTCACCCGGTCAGGCGTTGCTCCTGGACGCCGGCGAGGTGGGTGAGTTCGCCGGCGTCGTCGAGACGGTGATCCGCGACCACGCGGCAGCGCTCGCGGCCGGCACCGTCACCCCCGGACCGGCCGGCCTGCGGCGTCTGGTCCAGTACTACGGCGCGCACCTGGGGCTGAACCCGTTCCCGCCGGTGGCGTGCAACGCGCCCTGGATGAGCGTCTTCATCGCCGCGGACGGGGCGGTGCGCCCCTGCTTCTTCCATCCACCGGTGGGCAACCTCCGGACCCGCTCGCTGCGCGAGCTCGTGACGGTCGCGATGCCGGACTTCAGACGCCGGCTGGACGTCGCCACCGACGCCACCTGCCAGCGCTGCGTCTGCAACGTCAAGACCGGCTTGCGGACCCGGCTGTGGTGACCGCCTCGAACACCGTGAGGACCTCGCCGGAGATGACCTTTCGCGAGCGCCGGACCGTGACCTGGAAGCCGGCGGCGGCCAGCGCCTGATCCATCCGGTCGACGGCCACGTCCGAATCGCAGATCAGCAGGCGTCCGCCTCGCGTCAGGAACTGGGCAGCCTCGGCGACGAACCGCGCGCGCGTGCGGTTCACGTCGCGCCACGACAGCTCCCACAGGTCCTTGGCCTCGCCGGCGAAGTAGGGCGGGTTGAACACGATCAGGTCGAAGCGCTCGCCGGAAACCGGAGAGAAGAGATCCCCCTGGCGGGCCTCGACGCGGTCTTCCAGACGGTTGAGGAGCGCGTTGATCCGGAGCGCGCGGACCGCCTCCGGGTTGATGTCGGTGCCCACCGTCTGCAGCGCGCGGCGGGCGGCCACCAGCGCCAGGAAGCCGGTGCCGGTGCCGACCTCCAGCACGCGCTTGTCCTCGAGCGGCTCGTGCGCCAGCACCTCGGCCAGCAGCTTGGACGAGAAGAAGAGGCCCGGGTGAAACACATCCGGCAGCACGACCAGCGAAATGCCGGCCAACTCTTCGAGCACCAGCCGGCGGTGACGGCGGCGATCGAAGAGCAAGAACTGCGCGCGAAGCGCGGCGCGGCCGAGCCGCCGTTGGACACGCCGCCCGAAGGAGATCACGGCGGCAATCTACCAGTTGAAGTTGGACGCGGTTAGCGGTAGCACGGTGCCATGAGCAATCGCGTATTCAACTTCAGCGCAGGGCCGGCCATGTTGCCGACCGAGGTTCTGGAAGCCTCCGCCAAGGCTCTGGTCGACTACCAGGGCAAGGGGTTCGGGATCGCCGAGTGCAGCCACCGCGGCAAGGAGTTCGACGGGGTGCTCGACGAGGCGATCGATCGCTGCAAGAAGCTGCTGTCGGTGCCCGACACACACGACATCCTGTTCCTGCAGGGTGGGGCGACCCAGCTCTTCAACACCATCCCGATGAACTTTCTTTCCGGCCCGGCCGACTACGTGGTCAGCGGCGAGTGGTCCAAGAAGGCCGCGTCGGCCGGCCAGGGCGCCTACGGCGAGAAGATCCGCGTCATCGCCAACAGCGAGGGGACGAACTTCGACCGGCCGCCCACCGGCTGGACCGCTGACCCGAACGCCGCCTACCTGCACGTCTGCTCGAACGAGACCGTGCACGGGCACCGCCTGGCCGAGTGGCCGGAGCACCCGACGCTGGTGGTCGACGCCAGCTCCGAGATGATGTCCCGCCCGCACCCGGTGTCGCGGACCGCGCTCATC
>DATJWP010000082.1:0-7289 GCA_035578045.1 Polyangia bacterium
AACGGATGGCTCTGCGACCGCAACTGCTGATGCGTGACGAACAGGTCCTCCTGCTCGCCCTCGCGCTTTCCCATTGCCACCCCGGCATCCTGCCCAACCCGCGATCCTCCGTCGATCTTGATCAGGTGTTCAGGTCACCCCGCTGGATGACTTCCACCACGGGCTGCTAGCGGGGCGAGGTCAAGACGTTTGCTCTCTCACAGTCATCTTCACTGTGGCGCGCGCGCTTACGGCGTATAAGTGACGGTCGCGATCGAGCGGGGGGGGAGGGCGATGGTGCCGTCGCTCTCCGGATAGACGACGGTGGTGCGTTCGCTGTCACCCGATGTGCGGTAGATGGTGAGCGTGCCGAAGGGGAAGGCGCCCGGGTCGGCCGAGATGGCGTGGTCCTGGCCGCTCGTGTTGAGGAGCACGAGTGTCAGGCTGCTTCCGTCGGGGCTCACGAACGCCGAGGTTCGAACGGCTGACACCGACGACGTGGCGTCCACGCGCACCCAGCCCGGGTCCGTCCAGCGGGCGAAGTGCTTGAGCGCGTAGTAGAGGTCGTTGACGGTGTAGGCGGCGGTCGGCGAGGGGCTGGCGATCGTCACCAGTCCGGTCGGCGGGCTCGAGTTGCTCCAGACCAGCTCCCAGTAGACATAGGCCGACACGTTCTCGATCGTGAGCGCGTTGTTGATGAGCCAGGCGGTGTCGAACATGTCGGGGGCGTTGGGCGAGTACTCAGTCATGAAGGTCGGGAGGCCCTCGGCCGCGCCCGACTTCGCGACATCGCGCATCGATCCCTCGAACCAGTCGGGTGACGGATTGGCCTCGGTGCTGCCGTACATGTGATGCGCGATGCCGCCCAGCAGGGACGGGTCGAGACCGTCCAGGTACTGCTGCACGATGTTGTTGCCGAAGCCGGTGGTCTCCGGACCCAGCAGGACCGGCGGCGAGGCCAGGCCCGCCGCGCCGATCGCGCTGGAGACGGCCTCCAGCGCCTGGCCGTAACCCGCGGCGGGGATGCCCGCGACGGTGGCGCCTTCCGTCGGACCGAAGACGCAGGTCTCCCACTGGCTGGTATAGAAGTCGGGCTCGTTCTGGATGCTGATCCAGTCGGGGACCACGCCCGCGGCCGCGTAGGCCTGCAGAGACCGCGCCCACCAGTCCCCGTAGTCCGCGTAGTCGTAGCCGCTCTGGTTCTGGATCAACGTCCCGGGCGGCACGCTCGAGCCGCTGCCGTAGGGCGGGCGGGTCACGCCGTTGCTCTTCAGGTACGCGGGCGGCGTCCAGGACGACATGAGGATCTTGGGCGGCGTCCCCCCTCGAGCGGCGGTCGCTTTCTGGACGATCTGCACCCCGGCGTTGTCACTGAACGGCGTCGTCGTGTCGGTCTGTGCGTTCGCCTGTCCTTGGTTCTGGTACCAGTTCCCGAGCCGCAGGATGTCGAGACCGGAGTCGACGAACAGCACCTGAAAGATGTCGTCGGTCCGGCCGGCCAGCAGATACGACTGATACGCGGTGGCGGCCCCGAAACCGACCAGCGTCTGGTGGGTCACGGACGTGTCGACCGCGACCGAGACGTTGACCGGATCCGCGCCGCCGCCGCAGGCGCCCGCCGCCAGCGCGACGAGGATCACACCCCCACGCAGCGACAGTGAGCGGCGCGCGCGACGATTCACGGCGCGCACCTTAGCATCGGTCGTCAGGGGTTGGGCGCGCGCTCGAACGCTTGTCTCCAGATGGGCTCGCTGGGAAACACGGGTCGCAGCGAGATGGCCCAGATCCTCCCACCGACCTCGACGCCACCGGCCTTGCTCCTGGTGGCGGCGAAGCTGGCGACCTTGGGTTCCATCGCACCGTCCAGATAGATCGAGTACTGGTCCTCGTGGCGTTTCCTGGCTCGGTCGGAGGTCAGGCTCGGCCAGTCGCTTGGCCAACGGATCGCCGACGCGCCCGGAGCCCGGAACGGCCAGAGCATCACTTCCACGTATCGCGGCCGCCACTCCACGCTTCCGGCTTCGTCGAGCGTCGCCAGGAAATTGTGGAGGTCGAGCAGCGCGGTCAATCCCGCGTCCGCGCGATCCGACGGCTCTCGCTTGCCGGGCGCCGAATCCCTCGCTCCCAACCCCTCGATCGCGGTGGCGATCTCTCGCTCGCGGGAACGGACGTAGAGGAGCGCCGCCGGCTGATCCGTCATTCCTCCGGTGAGATCGTAGCGGGGATGAATCTCCGCCGCCGCCGCGACCGGTCGCAGTCGTTCCTTGAAGGCGGCCAGCTCCGCGGCCTGCAAGCGGCGATGCCGGTACACGAATGCGTGGTCCACCGGTTTCCCGAGGACGAGCTCCCCATCCTCGTACAGGACCACACGCGGCGTGTCCGATCCGATGACCCACAACCACGGATTGGTCTGGACCCAGACCACCAGCGGCTTCGGTCCCTCATACGGCCGGAACTCGGTGGTCGCGAGCAGGACGAGCAGGAGGGTTGTCATCTCCTGTACGGACAACGATCAGAGAAAAAGGTTCACTCTGTCTGGGGCAGGCGCAGCGCGGCGACCGCCAGCAGGAAGGCCGCCGCGGCGGCGTCCACGAGAATGGAGAAGGGCAGGTGCTCGGCCGACAGGAAGGGTTGCAGAATCGCGTCGCGCAGGATCCACGGCAGGTCCGTGATCAGCAGGACACCGAGGGCTTCAACCCCCCGGGGCGTCGCGGCGAGGGCCAAACCGGCAATCGCCGTGGTCGCCAGGCCAGCCCCGAACGCCTGCGCGAAGACGATCGCCGCAAGTGCGGCGCCCTCGGCGTCCGGCGCGCCGCGCAAGACCACCAACCCCAGCGCGGACGCGAACAGACAGATCGCCGCCAGGCGTCGCGCCGGCACCCTTCCGCAGACCGGCGCAAAGGTGGCAGCCCCGGCCACGGTCGCCACCTGGGAGCTCACTCTGAGCTGCGTCCGCGCGGCTGCCGATGATGCGATGTGGTGTCTCGGATCCAGGTCGAGCCACGCCCAGATGCCCCCGCCCAAGCTGGTGAGCGCGCAGATGAGAAACAACGACCACGAGATTCGCACCCGTGGGACCTGCCCAGCTGGCACCGGCCTCGGGCGCCACGAGTCACGGGCCCGCACGGAGAGTGTCGCGACGACGACGGACGCGGCGACGAGGGTTTCAATCGCGGCGACCTTCCAGAGCGGCCAAAGATCAGCGGGGCGCTCAGGCCCTGAGCGCCCCGCGTCTCCGGATCACCCGCCACTGACCCAGCGTAGATCGAAGTTGCTCAGCGACCTTCCTTCACCTCGTCGATCTCCTGGGGCAGCAGGCCGTGCGCCTCCTTGTGGGTGGCGACGGCGGCCTCGGCGCTGGGCGCCTCGACCAGGCAGGTCACCGTGCCCGTCTCCTCGTCGAACCAGTAGTTGAGGAAGCGGGCCCGGTGCTTGGCCTGCACGGCCAGGTCCTTCTCGTGCGCCGCCGCGACCTCCTGGGCGGTCACCTTGCCGGGACCGAGCTCATGCCGGTCCAGGTACAGCTTCGTGCCCGGCGCCGGCGTCCACTGGTCGCTGTCGCCGGTCACCTCGCGCACGCGGCTGGGCAAGAGGCCGTGCGCCTCCTTGTGGGTGGCGATGGCCGCCTCGGCGCTGGGCGCCTCGGCCAGGCAGTAGACGCGCCCCTGCTTCTCGTCGAACCAGTAGGCGCGGAAGCGCACGCCGTGCCGCCCCTGGACCGCCAGGTCCTTCTTGTGGGCTTCGGCGACGGCCGCGGCGTCGACCTTGCCCGGGCCGAGGTCGTGCACGTCCAGGTACAGGCGCGGTCTGGGCCGGGGCGGCGGTGGGCGGTCCGCGGCGGTGGCCGTGGCCCCAACCGCTGCCGTCGCGAGGACCGTCGCGATCTGCGCGACGGCCGTGGTTCGTCCTGCTGGCTGCTTGCGTTCCGTTGACATGGCTCCTTCTCCTTCTTTCTGGCGGGGAATGTCCCCGTCACGATTGAAGGTAGGGGGAGCGGCCCTGGATCAGAATGACTGGGCGTCCGGGTCTCGAGACTGAGCGTCCGGATCGCGCCGGTAGGTGGCGGGCGCGACGCCCAGCGAACGCTTGAACGCCCGACTCAGCGCGGCTTCGGAGCCGTAGCCGACGCGCTCCGCGATCTCGCCCAGGCCGGCGCGCGTCGTGCGCAGCAGATTCGCCGCCAGCTGCATGCGCCAGCGCGCCAGGTAGTGCATGGGCGGCATCCCGACCAGGTGCGCGAAGCGTTCGGCCAGCACCGTTCGCGACGTGCCGGCCTCTCTGGCCAGGCCGGCCAGCGTCCAGGGGGTGGCGGGGCTTTCGTGAATCTTGCCCAGCGCCAGCCCCACGGTGCCGTCCTTCAATCCGGCGAACCATCCGGTCTGCTCCGCCGGCAGGTCCGCGGTCAGGAAACGAACCAGCTCGACGAGCAGAACCTCGCTGAGGCGTGACAGCACGCCGTGGCTTCCCGGCCGGGGCGTCGTCGATTCGGCCAGCGCCAGCTCGATCAACCGGCGCGCCGCCACCGCGCCTTCGCGCGCGGCGGGCAGGTGAATCACGCGCGGCAGCGCCGCCAGCAGCGGATTGAAAGGACGCGCGTCGCACCCCAGGAAACCGCAGACCAGCGTCGCGCCCGTGGCCCCCCCGCCGTGCAGCGACAGGCAGATGGGGACGCTCTGCCGGTTGGCCGCCCGGTAGAACTCGACGTCGGCCTGACCTCTCATTCCCGGCTCGCTCGACAGGACGTGAGCGTCTCCTTGGGGGAAGGCGATGATGTCGCCGGTGCCCAGCTGGAAGGGGCGCTCGCCGATCATCCCCACCCAGCAGGACCCCGACGTCACCACGTGGTAGTTGACGACGTGCTCGACGCCGCTGCCGATGTGCGGCGCGATCTGCGCGCCTGGCACGGTCTCCGCCACCCACGGCGCCGTCCCGTCGATGCTGAAGTAGACGGCGCCCACCAGGCGCACGGCGCGCAGCACCTCGGACAGGGGATCCACCGGGCCAGCCTAGCGCCTACTGGAGCGTGACGTAGGCGTTGTTCACAGGGCAGGTTCCCGCGTCCGGGGCCGCGATGTCGTCGCCCAGGTTCCGGATCGCGAACTGGACGTCGAACGTGCCGACATGGGTGGAGACGCTGGTTTGCTGGTAGACGCTCAGATAGCCTTCGGCGCCGGCGTCGAGCCACGAGAGCGCCGGCTGCGGGATCGAGCCCTGGCCGGCACCCGCGGGAAACGAGCACGCAACGTCGACCACGCCGGATGGGGAGGTCGAAATCAGATCCACCCCGACGACGGCGCCGGCCTCGCCGCCGGTCCAGGCCAGCGCCAGATCCTGGCCGCGCGGGATCAGATACCGGGGTGAGCCGACGGCCGCGTCGGCAGCCAGCGGGATCATCGCCGGCCGGGAAAGTCCGACGCAGCCCGGGGCGTTCACCTGCATCGAGAATGGCGGCACGTCGCCTCCCGCGGCGACGACCGCCTGCGGATCGCCGGAATCGAAGAGCAACCCACCGCTGAGATCGTTCGGCGGGTACGTTCCGTCCGGATTCGGCGAGAGCGGGAGGTCGAGGCTGTCAGGGGACCCGAACGCGATCTTTCCAGCCTGCGGCGCCGGGCAAGGCGACGTCGGGATCGCGCAGGCCGTGGTCGTGACGACGCAGGGGCCGAAGGTTCCGAGCCCGCAGAACCCTGGCCCGAACGCCCTGTGGCCGCCGCCGACCAGCAGGGGAGGTGGCGTGACGAGCTGCCCCGCGCGCGAAAACGACGCGCTGAACAGCCCGAACACCGTGAGGCCATGGGGTCCGGTGCCGTCGACGCGAATCTGGGACAGGATCAGCGAGCCCTGGTCGCTGGAAGCGACCACCGCAGCACCGGCGTCCCAGCCCGCCGTGCTGCAGCCCGCGTCGGTCTTCTCCGTGGCGCGCGCATCGTTCGCCCCGTCTCGCGCGTCTCCAGCGGCGCCGTCGTGGCGCGCCACGTCGGTCCCCGCCTCGCGCGGGGCGGGGCGGGCGCCACTTCCGCACCTGGCGGCGCTGATGAGGACGACGGCAACTGCCAGGGTCGGGTTCACGGCGGCCCCCGGGGGCTCAGAGCAGGTTCAGGTACGCGATGATGTCCGCCACGTCCTGATCGGTGGGGACGTAGGGGTTGGGGTAGTTGCCGGTGGCGGGAAGGAACGTCGCCATGTGTTTCTTGTACTGGACCATCAGGTCGTTGAGCGTGGCGGCGGAGTTGTCGTGGAAGTACGGCGCCGTGTTCTTGATCCCCCAGAGGGTCGGGATCTTGAAGAAGTTGAGGTCGCTGTATTTCCCGGTGATCAGCGCCTTGCCCGGATCGGGGGTGGTCACCGTGATCGTCTGGCCGGCGTTCTTGGGGTCCGGGAAGGTGAACTGATAGATCGGGTTGTTGGCCAGGTTGAACTCCGAGACGCTGACGGTTTCAAAGTGGGAGCCGGTCACCAACCCCGAGTTCGATTGGATCTCGTTGGTCATCGGTCCGCCGTGGCACTGGCCGCAGATGTTGAATCGCGGCGCGGCCGAGCTGTAGACGAACCACCGGCGTCCTCGCTTCTCCGAATCGGTGTTCCCGTCCGGCCAGGTCGGCGCCGGTCCGCCCGCGGCGTACTGGCGCAAGATGTCGCTCGAGAAGAAGGTCTTCTCGTAGCTGGCGATGGCCAGGAGCTGATCCATCGTCGGCATGATGGTCGCCTGGGCATGTCCCATCGTCGCGTCCAGCGCTTGTGAGGTGAGGTTCGGTTCCCGGCCATCCCACATGAGGTTGGGATCCAGGGCGGGCGTGTTGATCGTCGTCGGTATGGACCGTCGCAGCGTGATTGAAGTTGCGGTGGGATCCGACACCAGCTGGACGCCGGCGGGCAGCGCGATGGTCACATTGACCGTCGCGCGCTGCTGGAGCTGCGTGTAGCTGGTCCCGACTCCGTCGTCGCTGTCCAGCGACCGGAACAGCGGATCGGTCGGACTGGTGGAGTAGAGCGCCTGCACCTGGGCGGGGGCGATGGTTCCCGTCTCGAGCGTATGGCACGTGACGCAGCTTCGGCCATTGCCGCCAAATGTCTCTTGCGTGAAGAGGTACTCGCCGTCCGGCGCTCCGCCGGCTCCCGCGGCACCGCCACCAGCGCCCGCGGCGCTGGAGCCACCGGCGCCCGCGGTGCTGGAGCCACCGGCGCCTGCGCTGTCAGAGCCACCGGCCCCTGCGCTGTCGGAGCCACCGGCGCCCGCGCTGTCGGAGCCACCGGCGCCCGCGCTGTCGGAGCCACCGGCGCCTGCGCTGTCGGAGCCACCGGCGCCCGCG
>DATJWP010000083.1:0-19057 GCA_035578045.1 Polyangia bacterium
TCGCAGACGTCGGTCGTGCCGTTGATGAGGGCGCTGATCCCCGTGCCGGAGCCGCCGCCCGTGACCTGGATGGTCGTGGTCGGGTGCTTCTTCATGTACTCCTCGGCCCAACGCTGGCCGAGCACCACCATCGTGTCCGAACCCTTCACGGTGACGGTGCCAGCCGAGGCCGGGCGCGCCGAGGTCGCGCCGGCCGCCAGCGCCAACGCCGCCATCGCAATCTTCACCCCAGTTCTGCTCTTCATTGTTTTCTCCTTTGGACGTTGCTGCTGCTTGTTGTTGAGATCTTCAAAGCGCCACGGCGAACCGGAACAGGAACTCCTGTTCCCAGGAGCTCTTCAGCGCCTGCAGGTAGGGGGTCGCTCCGTCCGCGGCATCGCGATCGAAGTGGTTGAGGACGTAGTTGAACGTCCAGCGGAAGCGCTTCGACAGCCAGTAGTTGATCCCGAAATAGCCGCTGTCGACGACGGTCTTGCCGGCCGCCTTGTCGCCCAGCTTCAGCGCGGCCGCGTCGGGGTCCTCGGACAGCGTCTCATCGAGGTGCTCGAAGCGCACCGCCACCATGAGGCCATGGCGCACGGGCTTCACGCCGAACTTCTTGTAGCGCAGGAAGGGCTCCAACCCCTGCTGGTCGCCAATGATGGTGTCGTCCCCCAGGATCCAGGCCCAGGCCTCGCCGTAGAAGGAGTAGCCGCGCAGCTCGGCGCCGCCCAGGATCGTCCCGGCGCCGCTGGAGGCGATGCTCTCCTCGGACAGCGGGCTGTGACGCCAGACGTACTCGCCCCTCACCCCGTAGCGATGGGCGATGGGTGAGTTCAGCTCCAGCGCGAACTCGTTCATCCGCCCGACCTGACGGAGCTGGACGGTCTGCGCCATCGTGCTGCCGGCCGGCGTCGCGCTGTAAGACGCGGTGGGGAAGAACGTGAAGCCGGCCTGGGTGGTTTGCGTGGCCGGCGCCAGCGTGTTGTTCCGGTTGCCGGTCCAGAACGAGCCGCCGATCGTGACGTCGTGTAGCGGCCCGTCGCCGGTGAAAGAGAACGGCGCCACCCAGCCGCGCCCCATGATGTCGAAGTCGTCGTCGGCGTTCTTGAAGTTCTGTCCGTCACCGTTCACCAGCGCGAGCGAGTAGTGGAAGTTGCGCGCGTCGTTGAACCCCAGCAGCATCGCCCCCATCTCTTTGTTGTCGGGGATGCCGAAGGCGCGGACGGTGATCGACCGCTCCATGAAGTCGAAGTACTTGTCCGACGTCCGGTTCTCCAGCGTGAACGGTGCGTCGTACTGGCCGATCTGGAAGATGACCAGGTTGTTCCAGGGCGCGATGGCGATGTAGTCGTCGGTGGTCGCCAGGTTGGCGGGCGCGACCGGCGCCGCGCTGGCGGGCGGCCCCAGCGCGAAATCGCCGGCAATGTAGAAGTAGACCAGACCCCCGACCCAGCCCCCCAGCTCGAGGCGCGCGCGCCGCAGCAGGAAGGTGTCGTTCGGGACCTTGTTGTCGCTGCGAAACACGTAGGTGTCGACCTGCAGGCGACCGTTCGGGAAAAAGATGAAGCTGTTCTCGGGCGAGCGCAGGAAGGCGACCCCGTCGCTGAAGCCAGCCAGCGGCTCCGCACCCAGCGGCACGGCGACCGCGGGCGGCGCAACAACCACCGGAGCAGCCGCAGGAGCCGCGGGGGCCTCGGGAGGCGGAGCAGGCGGCACGGCCGGCGCCGTCGCGGGGGGCGCTGGCGGCGGGGGCGCCGGCGCCACCACGGGCGGCGCCGGTTCGGGTGGCGCCGGCTCGGCCGGCGGCATGGGCGGCGGAAGCGGCGGCGGGTTTGGCGGCTCGTTCTGAATGTCGGTCGGCGGCAGCGTCGACGACTGCGCCCAGGCCGCCGCCGGCGCGAGCAATACGCAGCAGGTCAGCGCGCCGATGAAATGACGCACCCGCTTGTTGACGATGAGCTCGGGCATGGTCCAGGTCCTCTGACTTGGGCGGCATCGTGCCCGGTGCGGGTGACACGCGCGTGACACCGACGAAACGTTTCTTGGAACCGCCGGGGCGTGGTAAGCCCCGGCGCGTTTTCGCCTGTGTCACCCGGTTGTCACAATCACGCCACAGGTTCGTCAACGCCCGATGGTCTTATCCACGACGTGACAACCCCGGAGGGCGCCCTTTCGATGGCCCGACGCAGAACGACCAGCGAAAAGCTGACGGTGCCGCCAGCCCGGCCCCCGAAGCTGGTGCTGGCCCCTGCCCCGTTCTGGCATCGCGGCGTCGAGCTGCTGCTCCGGTGCCTCGCGACCTCCGCGATCCTCGCGATCATCCTGATCCTGGTCTTCATCGCCAAGGAAGCGGCGCCGATCTTCTACAGCAAGGCGGTCCGCGCCGAGGTCACGCTGTCCAAGATGTTCTGGCCGCAGCTGTGGCCGGGCTACGACGAGTCCGGCTCTGTCTGGCAGCCTGTCTCCGAGATCCCGAAGTTCGGCGTCTGGCCGCTCATCCTGGGCACGCTGAAGGTGACGATCGTGGCGATGGCGTTCTCGATGCCGCTCGGCGTCGGCGCCGCCGTCTACGTCTCCCAGTACGCGCGGCCCCGCACCCGCGAGCTCGTCAAGCCGGTGGTCGAGCTGCTGGCCGGGATCCCGTCGGTGGTCCTGGGCTTCTTCGCGCTGATGGTGATGGCGACCTGGTTCCAGAACTGGTTCGGGCTGGAGTCGCGCCTCAACGTGCTGGTGTCGGGCGTGGCCCTCTCGTTCGCCGTCATCCCCGTGATCTTCACGCTGGCCGAGGAGGCGCTGCGCGCCGTTCCCAACAGCTACGTCGAAGCGTCGACCGCGCTGGGCGCGGCCCGCTGGCAGACGATCCTGCGCGTCGTGCTGCCGGCCGCCAGCCCGGGGATCGCCGCCGGCATGGCGCTGGGCCTGGGCCGCGCCGTCGGCGAAACGATGATCGTCCTGATGGCCTCGGGGAACGCGGCCATCGTGTCGTGGAACTTCGCCGACTCGGCCCGCACCATCTCGGCGACGATCGCGGCCGAGCTGGCCGAGGTCGTGTTCGGCGGGGCGCACTACACGGTGCTGTTCTTCCTGGGCACCCTGCTCTTCCTGACCACCTTCTGCATCAACAGCGTCGGCGACTGGGCGATCCGCCGGATGAAGAAGCGCCTGGGGAGCGCGCCGTGACCGAAGAAGCGGCCAGCGCCTCCGCCGTGCCGCGGCCGGTCGCCGCGACCGAGCGGTCGGCCGCCCTGGCCCGCGCCAACGCCCGGCGCACGCGCCGGAACATGGTCGCCGACACCGCGATGGCCGTCGCGTCGGGGGCCGCCCTGCTGCTGGTCCTGGCGATCCTGGCCGTCATCCTGGTGGACATCCTTCGCAACGGCACGTCACGGCTCTCGTGGGCGTTCCTGACCGAGGCGCCCCGCGAGGGGATGACCGCCGGCGGGATCTTCCCGGCCATCGTCGGCATGGTCGAGATGGTCATCCTGATGACGCTGGCGGGTGTTCCCGTCGGCGTCGCCACGGCGGTCTACCTGCACGAGTACGCCTCGTCGGTCTCGCCGATCACCCGGGCCATCCGGATCGCCGTCGCCAACCTGGCGGGCGTCCCGTCGATCGTGTTCGGCCTGTTCGGCCTGGGCTTCTTCGTGCAGTTTCTGGGGGCCGGCATCGACAAGCTGTTCTTCGGCGGCGAGAAGATCTACGGGCAGCCGGCGCTGATCTGGGCCGCCCTGACGATGGCGGTGCTGACGCTGCCGGTGGTCATCGTGGCCACCGAGGAGGCGCTGCGCGCCGTCCCGCGCGAGCTGCGCGAGGCCTCGCTGGCGCTGGGCGCCACCAAGCTGCAGACGGTCATGCACGTCGTCGTCCCCCAGGCGGCGCCGGGCATCCTGACCGGAACCATCCTGGCCGTCAGCCGCGGCGCGGGCGAGGTCGCCCCGATCCTGTTCACCGGCGCGGCTTACTTCCTGCCGCTCCTGCCCAAACACCTGTGGTCTCAGTTCATGTCGCCGAGCTATCACGTCTACGTGCTCTCCACCCAATCCCCCGACGTCGACGCCACCAAGCCGATCCTGTACGCGACGGTCCTGGTGCTGCTGTTGCTGACGTTCGCCCTGAACATCGCCGCGGTGGTGGTCCGGGCCCGCATGCGCCGCCGGCTGCCGGGGGGTGTGGGATGACCGCCGCCAACGGCGTCGCCAAGCCCGAGCCCGAGACCAAGGTCAAGGTCCGCGACCTGACGGTCTTCTACGGCCAGAAGAAGGCGGTCGGCCCGGTCACGATGGACATCGTCGGCCAGCACGTGACGGCGCTGATTGGCCCGTCGGGGTGCGGCAAATCGACCTTTCTCCGGTCGCTCAACCGGATGAACGAGCTCATCCCCGGCTGCCGGGTCGAGGGGGACGTCCGGCTGGACGGCGACCCGATCTACGGGCAGGGGATCGATCCGGTCGCCGTGCGGCGGCGGATCGGCATGGTCTTCCAGCGGTCCAACCCGTTCCCCAAGTCGATCCTCGAGAACGTCGCTTACGGGCTGCGCATCGGCGGCGTCAGCGACTCACGCGAGATCTCGGCGCGGGTCGAGCGGGCCCTGTCGCAGGCGGCGCTGTGGGAAGAGGTCAAGGACCGGCTGAACGACAGCGCGCTGGGCCTGTCGGGCGGCCAGCAGCAGCGCCTCTGCATCGCGCGCGCGCTGGCCGTCGAGCCCGAGGTCCTGCTGATGGACGAGCCGGCCTCCGCGCTGGATCCCATCGCCACGGCCCACATCGAAGAGCTGATCAACGAGCTCTCCGAGAACTATACTGTGGTCATCGTCACCCACAACATGCAGCAGGCCGCGCGCGTGGCCGACTACACGGCGTTCTTCTACCTGGGCGAGCTCGTCGAGTTCGACCGCACCGACGTCCTCTTCACCAAGCCGAGCGACTCGAGGACCGAGGACTACATCACGGGGCGATTCGGATGATTCGATCCAACAGCACCTCACGCGAGCACACCAACCGCGAGTACGAGCTGGAGCTCCGGCGGCTGCGCGAGCAGCTGCTGCTGATGGGCGCCAAGGTCGAGGACATCATCAACGGCAGCATCCGCGCGCTCATCGACCGCGACAGCGAGCTGGCCGAGCAGATGATCGCCGTCGACCGGAAGATCAATCAGCTGGAGATCGCGATCGACGAGCTGTGCATGCAGGTGCTCGCGCGCCGGCAGCCGGTGGCCTCCGATCTCCGCTTTCTCACCACGGCGCTCAAGCTGGTGACCGATCTCGAGCGAATCGGGGATCTGGGCGTGAACATCTGCGAGCGCGTGCTGGAGCTGAACGGCGAGCCGCCGCTCAAGCCGTACATCGATCTGCCCAACATGTCGCGCGAGGTCCAGGAGATGCTGCACGAGGCGCTGGACGCCTTCGTCGCCGCGGACGTGGACCGGGCCCAGCGGGTCATCGCCCGCGACAAGAACGTCGACGCCTACTACACGCAGATCTTCCGCGAGCTCCTCACCTACATGATGGAAGACCCGCGCAACATCTTCCGGGCGACCCGCCTGCAGTCCATCGCCAAGTACCTCGAGCGGATCGGCGACCACGCCACCAACCTGGGCGAGCTGACCGTCTTCATGGTGAAGGGCAAGGACATCCGCCACGCCGGCAAGCTGAGCGACGGCACGACCTAGCCCACCTGCTAGGCTTTCGGGCGTGTCCCTCGACGCCGAGCAACAGCGGGCGCTGATCGACGACGGTTACCTCATCCTGCGCGACGCCATCCCGCGGGCGCGGATTGACCGGGCGCTCAAGGCCATCAACGGCTCGCTGGGCGAGCAAGGGATCGACAAGAGCCAGATCTGGACGCTGCGGGCCCAGACCTTTTGCCCGGAGCTGGTGGCCGGCGCCGCGATCCTGGACCTGTACCGCGACACACCGCTCGAGGCGCTGGCTCAGGCGGCGATCGGCGCCGGGAAGCTCCCCCGGCCGCCCGCGGGGCAGATCGCGCTGCGCTTCCCGCAGGAGGTGGCCGAGCCCAAGGACCCGCACCCGCACATCGACGGGATGCCCGGACCGCTCAACGGCGTCACGCCCGGGAGCGTCTACCACTTCACGGCGCTGGCCGGCGTGTTCCTGAGCGACCTCACGGGGCCGTTCCAGGGCAACTTCACCGTCTGGCCGGGCTCGCACCGGGCCCTGGCGGCCCACTTCGCCGAGCACGGCATCGACGGGCTGCTGCAGGGGTTCCCGCGCGTCCCCCTGCCCGCGCCGCGCCAGCTGACCGCGCGGGCCGGGGACGCGATCCTGGCGCACTACCAGCTGGCGCACGGCGCGGCGGCGAACGTGGCCCCGCACGTGCGCTACGCGGTCTTCTTCCGGCTGGCGCACCTGAACCACGACCCGACCTCGTCGCAAACGATGGTCGACATCTGGCGCGAGTGGTCGGGCGTGATGCGATAGTAGCCACGATGCGCAAACGCTTGGTTCGCCTGCTGGCCTGGGCCGTGACGGCCGGGCTGCTGATCCTGCTGTTCCACAAGATTCCCCTCTCGCAGGTGATGGCCGCCGCCCGCGGCGCCGCGCCCTGGACCGTTCCGGCCGCGCTGCTGATCTCGGCGGCCGTCTACTTCTGCGACTCGTTCGCCATCTGGAAGACCTTCGGCTGGTTCCTGGCCCCCCTGTCCTTCGCCGAGATCCTGCTGGTGCGCGGCGCGACCTACCTCTTGGCGGTCATCAATTACAACGTGGGCCAGGGGGCCATCGTCTACTTCGTGCATCGGGTGGCGCGCGTGCCGGTCATACGCGGCGTGGCCACCGTCCTGCTGATCATGGGGATCAACGTCCTGGCGCTGCTGTTTCTCGCCACGATGGGCCTGGTGGCGGCGCCGGCCGTGCCCCATCCGGTGGTGGTTCTGGTGGCGGTCGCCTACGCGGGCCTGGCCGTCTACGTGGTCGCGTTGATCGCGCGGCCGCGCTGGCTGGCCTCGCGGCCGCTCTTCGACGTGCTGCTGAACGCCGGGATCGGCGGCCACCTGCGCGCGCTGGCCGTCCGGCTGCCGCACATCGCCGGGCTCATGGCGTTCCAGATCGTCCTGCTGCGCGGCTTCGGGGTGCAGGTCCCGCTGATCGACGCCCTGGCCGCGCTGCCGGTCGTCTACCTGATCTCCGCGCTGCCCATCTCGGTGCAGGGGCTGGGGACGACCCAGGCGGCGATGGTCTACTTCTTCGCGCGGTTCGCGCCCGGCGACCAGCAGGCGCAGCAGGCGGCGGTGCTGGCGTCCAGCCTGGTCGGCCAGGCCCTGGCGGTGGCGTTCCAGGCGCTGCTGGGCCTGTTCTGCATGCGAAGCCGGGTCGGCCGCGCCCTGACCGAGTCCATCGAGCCGACCGGGGGCTCGCCTCAGGTCAGTCGATCGTGACGTTCCGGCAGCCGGACGGGCACGGCTGACCGCAGGGGGCTTGACGCCGGCGCAGGCCCCCGGCCAAGCATTGGGGACCGGTGCCGCCAACGCTTCCCGCGCGATCCGCCTGACGCCGCCGGGCGTACCGGAAGGCAGCATGTCGCTTGTAGGCGCCGCGCGACCGCTGGTAAGTTTTTCCCCGATGTGGGGGGATGAGCGTGCGGCTGGCTCGACGCCGCGGTCACGGCCGGCGGAGGAGGAACCAGCCCTGGTCGCGGCGATCGCGAGCGGCGACCAGCGGGCGCTGGGCGCGCTCTACGATCGGCACGCCCCGCTGCTCTTCGGGCTGGCCAAGCGGATGCTGGGCAACGCCGCCGCAGCCGAGGATCTCCTGCACGACGTGTTCCTCGAAGTCTGGCAGCACGCGGCCCAGTACTCTCCCGATCGGGGCACCGTGCGTTCCTGGCTGGTCGTGCGGGCGAGGTCCCGGGCGCTGGATCGCCTGGGGCGTGGCGCCCGCGAATCGCGCGCCGCCGAACAGATCTCGACCCTGGACGAGCCCGCCAGCGCCCCCGTCACCCTGGACGGCGCGCGGCTCCGCCGGCTGGCCACCACGCTCCCGTCCGAGCTGGTGGCGGTCCTCGACCTGACCTACTTCCAGGGTTTGACGGCCGCCGAGATCGCCGACAAGCTGGGGATCCCCGTGGGCACCGTCAAGTCACGGCTCGCGCGGGCGCTCGAGTCCCTGCGCGGCGCCATGGCGCCCGCCCGAGGAGCCGGCTCATGAACGGCGGCGACGGCGACGACGACGACGACGAGCTCTTCGCCGCCTGGGTCGAAGCCAGCGGCCTCGAGGAGGCCCCGCCGACCCGGGCGCGTGCGCGCCTGCTGGACGCGGTCGATGGTTCTGGCCGCTTCGCGCTGATGCTCGAGGCCATCCACCGCCTGACCGACCTGGCCGGCGACGCGCTCGCCGCCCTGCTGCGCCGGCTCGACGAGCCCGGCGGCTGGATCGAGGGAGCGCCCGGCGTCCACTACTTCCACTTCTCGCCCGGCCCCGCGGCCGCCGCGCCCGAAGCCGGCATCGTCCGCCTTCGCCCCGGCGCCACCTTCCCCCGCCACCGCCACATCGGCGACGAGGTCAGCTTGATCCTGGACGGCGTCCTGATCGACGACGCCGGCCGCCGCCACGGCCCGGGCAGCGTCATCCCCTCCGCCGCCGGCTCCGAGCACGCCTACACCGCAGGCACCGGCCGCGACCTGGTGATCGTCTCCATGCACGGCGGAATCGCCTTCAGCGATCCCGCCTCGTTCCAGCTCCGGCGCTGACGGAGACGGGCCGGGCGCCTATCTCAGGTCTCCACCGGCGCGCGGCCGGCGACCTCGGCGCTGAGCTTCTTCAGCTGCGCGAAGTCGACGGGCTTGGCCAGGTGGCCGTCGAACCCGGCGGCCCGGGCGCTGCGCGAATCCTCCTCCTGGCCGTATCCGGTCACCGCCACCAGCGTCGCGCGCGTGTGGCCGGCGGCCCGGAGCTGGGCCGCAACGGCGTAACCGTCCATTCCCGGCAGCCCGATGTCCAGCAGCACCAGATCCGGCGGCGCCCCGCCTGCCGCAACCAGCGCGGTGGGGCCGTCGTGTTTCACCACCACCTGGTGCCCGAGGAGACCCAGCAGGTGTCCCATGCCCGTCGCAGCATCGACGTTGTCGTCGACGACCAGCACGCGCAGCGGCCTGATTCGTCTCTCGGGGAGCTGCGGCGCCCGTTCGGACAGAGCCAGCTCCAGCGGGGCGCACAGCGGGAGCCGCACGACGAGCTCGCTCCCGCGCCCCGGCCCTTCGCTGCGCGCCGCCACCGAGCCGCCGTGCATGTTGACCAGCGTTCGCACCAGCGTGAGGCCGATGCCCAGTCCGCCCTGCTTGCGATCGAGGGACCGCGTCCCCTGGACGAACATGTCGAAGGCGCGCGCCAGCAGGTCGGGCGCCATCCCGACACCGTCGTCCTGCACGGTGACCACCGCCTCGTGGTCCTCGGCGATCGAGGTGATCGTGATGTGCCCGTCCGTATCGGTGTACTTGGCGGCGTTGTTGATGAGGTTGTCGAACACCTGGATCAGGCGGGCCGGGTCGGCTTCCACCACCAGCGGCCGCTTCGACAGGGCCAGCGACAGGGTCTGGCGCTTGTCGACGATCATCGGACGGCTGGCCTCCAGCGCGCGGCGGAGGAGCAGGTCCAGGTCGACGCGCTCCTTGTGCAGCTCGATCTTGCCCTGACTGACCCGCGACACATCCAGGAGGTCGTCGAGCAGACGCTTCATCTGCCCCGCCTGCCGCGCGATGATCCCGCGGTACTCGGCGGCCAGATCCCCTGCGTCTGTCTGCAGCTGCGCCAGCACCTCCACCGCGATGACGATGGCGCCCAGCGGGTTGCGGAGCTCGTGCGACAGCATCGCCAGGAACTCGTCCTTGCGGCGATCGGCGTCGCGCAGGTCGTCCAGCGCCCGTTCTCGCTCGCGCTCCAGTCGGTGCCAGCGCGTGACGTCGGTCAGCACCGCGACCCACCCGTCCGGCACACCGGCGGCGTCCAGCGTCGGTGCCGCCGCCAGGTGGACGACCTGCAGGCCGTAAGCGTAGGGAATCTCCAGCTCGACCTGAAGCGACTCCCCCGAGAGCACGCGCTGGCAGTAGGGATCGATCACCCGGAAGGCGGCCTCGCCGACCAGATCGCTCAGTTGACAGCCCACCAGCTCGTCGGGCGCCTTGCCGAAGCGCGACGCGTAGCTCTTGTTCGCCCAGACCAGTCGCCGGTCGCGGTCGCAGCGGCCAATGAACGCCGGTGTGGTATCCACCACCAGTTGCAGTTGCTCGCGCGCCCCACGGACCTCCTGGGTCGCCCGCCGGCGCTCGGTGATGTCCTGGAGAGTCCCGAAAACCCGCGTCGACTTGCCCCCGGCCTGGCGCTCGTAGTCGAGCCAGGCCCGGATCACCCGCACATTTCCGTCCGGGCGGACGATCCGATATTCCGTCTCGAACGGTTGAGCGAGCGCGAGGGCGCGAGCGGATCGAACATGCAGGTCTGCCGCGTCGTCGGGGTGGACGCGCCGGTAGAACAGGGCCTTGCTGGCCGGCGTGCCGGGCTCGTACCCGAGGATTCGATAGGTCCCGCTCGACCAGAGCGAGGTCATCGGAACCTCGGAGAACCCCTCGTCCAGAGTGACCTCCCAGCTCCCCAGCTGCGCGGCCGATTGGGACTGCTCCAACATTCGCTCGCTCCACCTCAACGCGCTGTTGGCGGCCTTCAACTCGGTGATATCCGTAACCAGCACCACGAAGCCGCGCACGCGACCGGCGTCGTCGCGGTGCGGGACGTAGCGCGCCCGCACGTCGTGCGGGTCACCGCCACTCGACATCGCCGCGCTGTCGAAAGCCGCCTCCTCGCCGGCGAGGGCCCGTTCGACATGGGGCCGGATGGCGGCCCACGTCGCGGCGTCGTGCACCTCACTGGGGTGCCGACCGATGATCTCGTCCCGCTGGCGGCCCAACCACCGAAGGTAGCCGTCGTTCATCCAGACATGACGGGCGGTGGCGTCCAGGTAGGCCATCGGGGCGGGCAACGCGTTGACGGCGAAGGCCATGCGCTCCAGCGCCAGCCGCTCCGACTCCGGTGACTCCACGCACGTCACTCTCTCTCGTCGATGCCGGCGGGGCAACCGCTCCGGGTTGTGGGCGCTCCGGAAGCCAAGTTACCTTGAGCGAAATGGGAGACGTGGCCCGTGTCTGTCTGCTGCTGTTCGGGGCGGGCTGGGGGGCGAACCATTTCGTGCCGCTGCTGCTGGTCTACCGGCTGCGCCTGGGGCTGACCCCGATCGACCTGGGTACGCTGTTCGCGGTCTACGCGCTGGGGCTGACGCCCGGCCTGCTGGTCGGCGGGCCGCTCTCCGACCGGCGCGGGCGGCGCGCCGTCGTCCTGCCCGGCGCGCTGCTGTCGCTGGGCGGCACGGCGGTGCTGGCGGCCAGCGACGGCCGATTTGGAGTGTTGGCGGCGGGACGCCTGGTGGTGGGGCTCGGGTCAGGAGCTGTCTTCGGCGCGGGAACCGCCTGGGCGCAGGATCTCTCCAGCGGCGCGCCGCCCGGGACGGGCGCGCGCCGGGCGGCAATCTCGCTGTCGTGTGGGTTCGGCGCGGGACCGCTCATCGCGGCCTGCTGCGCGCAGTGGACGGCCCATCCGTTGCTGACGCCCTATATCGTGCAGGCGATCGCGCTGGCCGGCGCCGTGGCCATCGCCTGGATGGTGCCCGGTGGGCCCCGGCCGATTGCCGCCGGTACGGGCACGCCGCCCGCGGAAGTCGCCCGCGACGCCGCCCTGGTCCCGGCCCGCTTCTTCGCCGAGCTGGGCGTGATGGCGCCATGGGTGTTCGCGTTCCCGGCGATCGCCTTCGTGGTGCTGCCCGCGCAGGTCCGCGGGCAACTGGGCGGCCAGGCGGTCCTTTACGCCGGCGTCGCCACGGCGGTCTGCCTGGGAGCCGGGATCCTGGTCCAACCCTTCGCGCGCCGCCGGCCCGTCCGCGATGTCGCGGCCGCGGCGCTGGCGGTCGGCACCCTGGGGCTGGCGGTCGGCCGGCTGGCCGCGTCGGCGGGATCGCCGCCGGCCGTCCTGGTGGCGTCGGCCCTGCTGGGCGTCGGCTACGGCGGGTGCCTCATCGCGGGGCTGCGCTGGGTGGAGGCGACCACCCCACCCGAGGCTCGCGGCCGCGTGACCGGCATCTTCTACCTGCTGACCTATCTCGGCTTCTGGGCGCCGGCCCTGCTGGCTGCCATCACCCACTACACGGGCGAAGGACCGACGCTGTGGCTGATGGCCGCGCTGGCGCTGGTCACCGCCGCCGTCA
Source organism: Polyangia bacterium (assembly GCA_035578045.1). Taxonomy (GTDB): domain Bacteria; phylum Myxococcota_A; class Polyangia; order Fen-1088; family Fen-1088; genus JADGRB01. The sequence goes on from DATJWP010000083.1 coordinate 12,243, forward strand.
CGGCCGCGCGCCCCTGGCGCACCGACCAGCCCCGCTGATCGCGCGAGCCAAGCTCCCCCTCAGGCGTGGAGCCGAGCGGCCACCCGGCCGTCGCCGATGAAGTTGAAGAGGTGGTCCTTGATGACCAGGCTCCATCCTTCCGAGCAGGTGGGATAGCACTCCTGCGCGGGGACCAGCCCCTCGTGAGTGAAGCGCACCACCGCCCCGTCCCCGCGGGGCGCTATCTCGAAGACCAGCCTGGTGTCCGTCCATTCGTGCTCGTTTCCGAGAACGGCGGCGAACATCCCGTCCTGGCCCGGATCTAGTCGATGCCGAGACGGCGATTGAGCGCGGCCAGCTCTTCGCCGACGGCGAAGTGGATCATCTCGACCAGCGCGGCGCTGGTGCGGGCGACTGCCCACAGCTCCTCGGGGGGCTGCAGGACGGCGGCGGCCAGGCGGCGGTCGGTGCGGGCGATCTGCTCGAACGCGCCCAGCACGTCGCCGGAAGCGACCAGCGCGGCGCGGTAGCCGGTGTGGCCCAGCGCGGCCCGCCATTTGTCGCCGTCGAACAGCCCGGCGTCGCGGAACGACAGCGCGGCCTGCTCGAACGCGCGCCGCTGGCGACGGGGGAGCATGCGCGCGATCTTCTGCGACACGTCGTTGAGCTGCTCCTCGGGCAGGATCCCGCGCCCGTAGCCCGGGTAGACCGTCCGCACGCCGGCCGCGACCAGCAGGCCCAGGTCCTTGCCCGGGATGCGTCCGATCGCGTGCGTGCCGGCCCGGAGGTGCCCCAGCTGGCGCCCCAGCTGCAGGTAGGCCTCCTGGCGCGCCAGCCCGGCGAATTGCGGGGGCAGCAGCAGCGCGGGCGGCGGCCCGGCCTCGATCTCCACCTGGCTGGCGATGGCGCGAGCCTGGTAGACCTCGAACGGCTCCTCGACGCCCAGCAGGGTCGCGACCCGGGTGACCAGCGCCCGCAGCGGGTCCTCCGAGCGCGGCGGCACGCGATCCTGCTTGCCGACGCCCCAGTCCTCCAGCGCCAGCCCGTACAGCCGCGGCAGGACCTCGGACATGGCGCCCAGCAGCGCCGTCGCCGGGTGGCGCGCGTCCGGGTGCCGCAGCACCGATTCGAACTCCGAGGCCGCCACCGTCCCCTTGGCTTCGGGGTTCCAGCGCGCCCGCGCCTCCCGCATGGCCCGCACCTCGGCGGCGTCGACGACGCCCAGCGCGGCCAGCGCGGCGGCGACCCGGGCCGCCCGCCGCCGCTGCCCGGCCCGCTCGCACAGCCGCCGCAGGGCGTGCAGGGACTCCAGGCGCAGCGGCTCGAACCGCAGCAGCATCAGGTGCTCGGAGATCGCCTCGGGGACGCGATCGGCGCCCTCCAGCACGCGGGCCAGCTCGATCCGCGCCTCCAGGTCGTTCTCGGCCGCGGCGACCACCACGCGCAGCTCGTCGACGGCGCGGGCCGGCGTCGCCAGCGGGCCGCTCCAGAGCGCGGCCAGCCGCAACCGGCGCGCGCGCGACGTGGGCGCCACCTCCAGGTAGTGCCCCAGCGCCGCCGCCAGGCGCGCCGGCTCGTCGAGGCGCGAAAGCATCGCGTCCAGCCGATCGAGCGCCAGGTCGTTGGCGGGATCCAGCGCCAGCCCATGCTCGAACGCCGCCGCCGCGCCCTCCGGGTCCTCGGCGGGGCCGGCCAGCAGCTCGCCCAGCGTCAGCAAGTGGCCGACGCGCGCCGCGGGATCGGCCTCCAGCTCGGACAGCCGGCGCAGCACGATGGCCGCCTCTGCGTAATCACGCCGGCGCGCCAGCCCGCGGGCCAGCCCGCCCAGCGCGTCCACGTCGTCGGGGGTCGCCAGCAGCGCGTTCCGGTAGGCCTCGATGGCCTGATCGCCGTCGTTCAGCGTGCGCTCGGCGATGGCGCCGATCCGGGCCCAGGCGCCGCTGACCGCCCCGGCGTCGGCCGACGCGGCGATCGCGGCGCGGTAGGTGGCGATCGCTTCGGCCGACCGGCCAATCTCCGCCTGGACGTCGGCCAGCCGCGCCAGCACGGCGACCGAGTTGGGATCCAGCTTGACCGACTCGGCCAGGACCGCGGCCGCCTCGACCGGATCGCGCTCGTGGATCAGCTCGGCCAGCGCCAGCAACCGGTCGCGGCGCTTGGGCAAGGTTCCCGCCGCGGCCCGCCGCCGCATCACCTGCGCCAGCCGCTCGTCCTCGCCGCGGGCCCGCAGGATCACCTGCAACACCTCGAAGTCGGTCTCGGCCTCGGGCTCGATGGCCAGCACCTCTTCCAGGCAGCGGGCCGCCATGGCGTCGTCGCGCACCTGGTTGGCGTACAGCCTGGCCGCCTGCCGGAACGCCGCGGCGGCGCGGCCCGGCGCCTTGGTCAGCCGCGCCAGTCGGGCGTGCAGCTCGGCCGCCGAGCGCGCGTCGCCGCTGGTCTCGCGCAGCAGGGCCAGCGCCTCCAGCGCGGGCAGAAACGCGCCGTCGGCCTCCAGAGCGCGGGCCAGCTCGGCGTCGGCGCCGCCCAGATCGCGGGCGTCCAGGCGGGCGCGCCCCAGGTCCCAGAGCAGCACCGCGCGCAGCAGGCCTTCGGTCGCCGCCTCGGCCCGACGCCGGCGGGCCAGGATCAGCCGCGACGAGTCGCCGGCCCGGGCCGCCGCGCGCGAGAACAGGGTCAGCGTCTCGTCGGTGCCGCGGGCCTCGACCACCCGGTTCCAGATCGGCAGCGTCTCCGAGGGCGTCTGCCCCAGCCGCTCGCGGGCCCGAGCGGCCGCCTGCCAGAGCGCGGCGCGCGCGTCATCGTCGTCGGTGGTGGCGGCCAGCCGCTCCAGCGCCACGGCCGCCTCGCGGTCGCGCCGGAAACGAAAAGCCAGCGCCAGCTCGGCGTCCAGCACCGCCGGATCGCCGGGTGCCGCCTCCAGCGCGCCCTGCAGGACGCGCAAGGCCGCCTCGGGGTCTTGCAGGTGCCAGGCGAGATCCAGCCGCAGCCCGATCTCGGTGCCGGCGGCAGGCGAACGCCCCTTGCGGGCGGCGTCGCGCCCGCCGTTGGCGCGCGCCCCTTCGTCCGCCGCGGCCAGCCGCTTGAGGTGTCGCCCGCTGAGCTCTGCCGCGCGCCCCACCAACCGCCAGAGCCGCTCCTCGGCGACCGTGGCCCGGCTGTCGGCCCCCAGCCCCACGGCCCGTTCGATCGCGGCCAGCGCCTCGCGGCGGCGTCCGAGCTGCCACTCGAGGACGTCGGCCTGGTTGCGGTAGGCCGCGGCCTTGTCGACCGGATCGGCCAGCGTCTGCCCCAGCGTCCCCAGCGCCGTCGCCAGCTCCTCCGAGCGGCCCAGCCGGTCCAGGAGGCGTACGTGGTCGGCGATGGCCTCGACGTTGGCGGGATCGAAAGTCAGGCCGCGGGTCGTCGCCGCCAGCGCCTCGTCCAGGCGGCCCAGCCGCAGCGAGAACAGGCGCGCCGCCTCGACCTCGAAGCTCGAGGCGCAGGCCGGGTTCGGCTCGTTGGCGGCCTGCTGCGACAGCACACCGGCCAGCGCGTCGAAGCGCCCGCGCCGGTGGTGGGCGCGGGCCAGCCCGGCCAGCACGGGTCGCGAACCGGGCGACAGCGACAGCGCCGCCTCGTAGGCGCGCACCGCCTCGTCGTCGGCGGCGGCGCGCTCCTCGAAGATCGTCCCCGCGCGGAAGCACCAGGCGAAGCGCGTGGCCTTGTCGAAAGCCGGGATCTCCGTCCCCAGCCGCAGCGCCGCCTCGGCGGCGACCAGGGCGTCGCCGGCCTTCTCCGCCGCGCGCAGCAGCGCCGCCAGGGCCGCCCCGCGCCGGGTCCCCAGGTCGACCCACTCGCCGTAGAGCGCCAGCGCCTTCCCGGGATCGGCCAGCCGATCCTCGTAGAGGGCCCCCAGCCGCTCGAGCCGGACCGCCGCCTCGGAGTCGATGGCGGTCCCCGGATCGCCCAGGGACGTCGGGGCAGCCGTGACCTCCACGACCTTGGCCATCTCGTCCCACCGCTCCAGCGACGGCAGCAGCCGCTCGAGCAGGTGCGCGGCGGGCGCGTAGCCGGCCACCGCCTCCAGAGCCCGCCGGGCCAGCGACGCCGCCCGCGGCAGATCGTGCCCCGCGGTCTCGGCCAGCTCGGCTGCGCGCATCGCGAGCGCCGCGCGCTCGGCCGGGTCGCTGCTGCGATCGACGGCGTTCTCGGCCAAACCGACCTGCGCGGCCGCGTCGCCGGTACGCGAGGCAATCCGCTCGAGGGCCGCCAGCGCCACCGGGTCGCCCGGCCGGGCCTCCAGCAGCCGGCGGTAACGTCCGGCCGCCGCGTCGTCGTTCCCCTCGTGCAGCTCGGCGACGTGCGCGCCCAGCCCCAGCAGCGTCGCTGCCCAGTCGCGATCGCGCGACAGATCGGCCTGCCGATCGAGGGCCAGCCGCGCCTTGGCCCACTGGCCGGTGGCCAGCGCGGCCGACGTCATCGCGAAGAGCGGCGTGGGGTCGGCCGGATCGGCGACGTGGGCCGCCTCGATCAGCTCTTCCGCGCGGGCCGGCGCGCCCAGCCGGTGGCGGGCCAGCGCCGCCCCCAGCGCGAGCCACCCCGCCCGCTCGGGCCCGGCGGCGGCGTCGGCCTCGAGGGCAACCACCCGCGCCAGCTCGGGATACCGCCCCAGCGCCGCGGCCGCCCGGCGTGCCCCGGCCCGGGCCAGCGCCGCGGCCCCCTGCCCTGCATCCTCCTCGAGGGCGCGTAGCCAGAGGGCCAGGGCGTCCGCGCCCCGGGCAGGATCGGCCTCGGCCAGCAGCGCCAGCCGGCACAGCAGCCGACCGCGTTCGCCGGTCGACCGCGCCCCGGCCAGCCGCCGGTCCAGGACCGACTGCAGCAGCGCCCCGTCGGCGTACCCGCCGCCCCGGCCCAGCGCGCCCAGGGTGTTCTCTTCCAGCGCCAGCAGCGCCGCCGCGTGGCCGGGCTGCTGGGCCAGCGCCTCCTCCAGCACCTCGCGGGCGCGCGCGGGCGCGTCCAGGGCATGCGCCAGCAGGTAGGCCTTCTCGACCGCCAGATCGGCGCGCTCGACCGGGTCGGCGGCCGCCTTGCGCTCCACGTCCAGCAGGTCCAGCGCCGTCCAGGTGCTGCCGGTCTCGACCGCGTGCAGGCGGAGGGCCCGCAGCACCGGGCGGAAGGTCAGCTCGGCCGGCTCCTCGAGCGCCAGCCGCAGGTGGTCCATCGCGGCCGCGACGTCCCCCACTTCCTCTTCCAGCAGGCTGGCCGCGGCATAGCGCAGCGCGCCCGCCGCCGCGCCCTCGCGGGCGTCGGCCTCGTCGACCAGCGCCAGCGCCTCGGCCTCCCACTGGGCCGGCGACCGGCCGACCCCCCGGCGTGGCTCGTCCGACACCATACCCAACGGGACGCTGGGCTGGGTCACCTCCTCCGGGCGGGGGCTGGGCAACGGCGTGGGCGTCAGACCCGACATGGCTCGTACGAAGCAGTGACTGTACACCGCGCGGGGGGTTCACACACGCGCTGCCGCCCCCCTAAAAGAAGCCGGCGTTTTGACACAGCCATTTCCTGCCGAAGTTGGCCGGTCCGCAGGGTATTATGCCGCTCGTAGGGCGACCCCGCGGGCATGGCCAAGATCATCGTCACGGGCAATGACCAGCGCCGCGAGTACGAGCTCGGCGCCGTGAACACGATCGGGCGCCACCCCGACAACACGCTGCAGATCTTGGACCGCATCGTGTCAAAGGAGCACGCCCAGGTGCTGCGCCAGCCGGATGGCAGCTTCCTGTTTCGCGACCTGGGCAGCCTGAACGGTTCTTTTCTGGCGGGCGAGCGGGTCCACGAGCGCGTCCTGCGTGAAGGGGACGAGATCACGCTGGGTTCCACGACGCTCACCTTTCAGGAGCGGTCGGCCCAGGACTCACTGCTGCAGAAGGTCACCATCGCCCCCTCGCAGACCGAGGCGCTGATCCGCCAGAAGATCCAGGCGCCCTCGACGGGCCGCGAGTTCCAGCCCGAGCGCGAGATCGACGACATCGAGGCGTTGCGCCGGGACTACGAGAAGCTGCGCCTGGCGCACGAGCTGGGGCGGTCGATCGGGCTCGAGGTCAACCTCGAGATCCTGCTCGAGCAGATCATCATGAAGGCGTTCGAGCTGATCCCGGCCGACCGCGGCGTGATCCTGCTGATGGAGAACGGCGTCCCGCTGCCCAAGATCGCCAAGACGCGCGACGGCAAGAACGAGCAGATCGTGCTGTCCAAGTCGATCCTGGCCGAGGTGGTCAACCACAAGGCGTCGGTGCTGTCGTCCGACGCCACCATGGACAGCCGCTTCTCGGCGGCCCACTCGGTCATCATGCAGGGGATCCGGTCGACCATGACCGTGCCGCTGCTGCACCACGACGAGCTGCTGGGGATCATGCACCTCGACTCGATGATCGCGACCAACGCCTTCACCGAGAAGGACCTGCAGATCTTCGGCGGCATCGCCAGCCAGGCCGCCATCGCCATCCACAACTCGGAGCTGGCGCGGAAGATCGAGCAGGAGGCCAAGACCCGCGCGCAGTTCCAGCGCCTCCTGTCGCCCAACCTGGTCGATCAGGTGGTGCAGGGAAAGCTGCAGCTGGAGAAGGGCGGCGCGCTGTCCGAGGTGACGCTGCTGTTCTCGGACATCCGCGGCTTCACCTCGATGAGCGAGTCGCGCGCGCCCGAAGAGATCGTCCGGATGCTGAACGAGTACTTCGAGCTGATGGTGGACGTGATCTTCCAGTACGAGGGGACGCTGGACAAGTTCGTGGGCGACGAGGTGATCGCGCTGTTCGGCGCGCCGGTGGCCATGAGGAACGCCGAGGTCAAGGCGG
>DATJWP010000084.1:0-52866 GCA_035578045.1 Polyangia bacterium
GAGATCCGCCGTGAATCACGCCGCATCCTGGAGTCGGTGACGATGGAGGTGGCGGTCGCCGCCAGGGCGCTGCGCCGGACCGCCGAGGCGCTGGCGCTGCTGGACGCGCGGCTGGCGGCGGCCCGGCTGGCCCTGGGCTACGGCGGCAGCGCGATCGCGATCGCCGACCCCGGCGAGGGGCCGTCGCTGGACCTGAAGGACCTGCGCCACCCGCTGCTCGCGCTGGCGCGCAAGCCCGGCGACGGCGCGGTGGTCAGCAACGACGTCGCGCTGGGCGGGCGCTCGGCGCGGATCCTGATCGTCAGCGGCCCCAACGCGGGCGGCAAGACGGTGCTGATGAAGGCGGTCGGGATGGCCGCGCAGATGGCGCGCGCCGGGCTGCTGGTCGCGGCGGCGCCGTCCAGCCGGGTGGCCTTCCTGGACGCGGTCCTGACCGACATCGGCGACAAGCAGTCGGTGCTGGGCGACCTGTCGACCTTCTCCGGCCACCTGGGAAACCTGGTGCGCATCCTGGGGGCCTCGCGATCCGGCGCGACGCTGGTGCTGCTCGACGAGCTGATGGCGGGCACGAACCCCGATCAGGGGGCGGCGCTGGCGCGCGCGACCGCCGAGTCGCTGGCCGAGCGCCCGGCGCTGGCGGTCATCACCACCCACTACGACAGCCTGAAGGCGCTGGGCGAAGGGGACGACCGCTTCGCCAACGCCGGGATGGAGTACGACCTGGAGCACCTGCAGCCGACGTTCCGGTTGATCCTGGGCGCGCCCGGACGATCGTACGCGTTCGACATCGCGTCGCGCATGGGGATGCCGGCCGAGGTGCTCGACCGCGCGCGCGACCTGGCCGGCGGCTCCAGCGTCAGCCTGGAGACGGTGATCGCCCGGCTGGAGGCGCGCGAGGCGGCGCTGGCCCAGGAAGCCAATCGTCTGGCCGATGCGACCGCCGAGGCGACGGCCACGGCGGAGGCGCAGCGCACGGCCGCGGAGGCGCTGGAGCGCCGCGAGCGCGAGCTGGGGCGGCACGCGCGCGAAGCGGTCGAGGCCGCGGTCGCCGACGCACGCGAGGCGCTGCGGGTGATCGTCCGCGAGGCGCAGGCCGCCAACACCTCGCGCGCGGCCGAAGCGGCCCGCGCCGCCGTGACCCGCGCCGGCGACGAGGCAAAGGCGCGGCTGGCCCCGCCCGCCGAGGAGGAGCCCGCGCCGCGCCCGGCGGCCCCCAAGCTGGAGCCGGGCTCCCGCGTCTTCGTCGAACGGCTCGGCAAGGACGGCGTGCTCGCGCAGGCGCCGGACAGCCGCGGGCGCGCCAAGGTGACCGTCGGCGCGATGACCGTCGAGGTCGCGGCCGACGACCTGCGCCCCGCCAGGGGCGCTGGCGCGCCAAGACCGCGCACGACGACCACGCGGAGGTCGGCGGCGGACGAGGCGCCTTCACCCGGCGCGGACGATCCGCTGGCGCTGGTCTCCCCTTCGGGCGGTCACACGCTGGACGTGCGCGGGCACGACGGCGACGAAGCGATCGCCGCGCTGGAGGCCTACCTGGATCGCGCAGCGCTGTCGGGGCAGAACCACATCATCGTGGTGCACGGTCACGGAACGGGCGCGCTGCGGAAGCGGGTCCGCGCCTACCTCGATGACTCGCCGTATGTCGCGCGGTGGGCGGCCGGAACGCCGCGCCAGGGGGGCGACGGCGCGTCGGTGATCGAGCTGCGTTAGGCCTTGCGGCCGGCTTGCAGGTCGACCGTGAGCTGCTGCAGCAGCGCCTTTTCGGGCTTCCGTTCCCTCGGACGGATGACCCCGGAGATGGCGTCTCCCTCGACGATCAAGAAGCCGCGTCCCGACGGCTCGAGGCCCCGGCGAAGCGCGTCGCCGTCCCAGCGGTTGAGGCGGGTCGCGTTGAACCACAGAAACGACGCGGCGACGGCCGGCGTGCAGGCGACGAAGGCGGCGTGCGTGTTGTCGATCGACTTGTCGCCCAGAGTGACCTCCAGCTCCGCCGAGTCGTTGATGGCCTCGATGCCCACGACCCGCGGCGAAGCCAGGAACCGGCCGCCGCGCACGCCGATCAGGTTGGCGCGTCCGGTCCGCGGGACGCCACCGCCCTGCGGCGTCAGGCCCGCCAGGTGCAGCCACTCGGAGAGCGGCTTCGAAAGGTCCTGCAGGAGCGGCACCGCGCGAAAGATCTCGTCGATCAGGTCGGGCGCCTGCGGGCGCGACTTCAGGATCGACGCGGCCAGGATCTCGGGCGCGTCCACTCCGTGCCAGAACGAGCCGGGCGCCGAGCGCAGCTCTTCGATGCGGCCTTCGATCGCCTTCAACTGCTGGCCCGCCGCCGCCTGAATGTCCATCTCTCGCGCAAGAGCATCCAGAACGCGCGGGTCATTGATCGCCTCCTTCAGCCGGCGCAGGCGGAGATAGGAGAACCGGGTCCGGTCGGGATCGGTGCGAGGGAGGTCCACTTCTGCGAATCGTTCTCGACTTTGTAAGCGAGCGCAAGGTATTCACTTTTCCGCCGGCTCGCCAGATTTGACGATCAATCGCCAGTTTTGATGACAATGGTCGGGGGCCGGCGGCTCTTACGCACCCGGAGGTCTTTCTTATGCGCTTCGCGTCCCCTGGATTGGCTTGCTCCCTGGCGTTTTGCGCCGCGTTGACGCTGTCTTGCGCGAAATCAGACGAGCTCGGCGTCGACGGTACGGGCGGCGTGGGCGAAGGGGCAACCGGGGGCAGTGCGCCGGGCACCGGCGGCGGCAGCCCGGAGACGGGCGGCTCGACGGGAACCGGGGGCCTGACAGGGACCGGAGGCGCGAGCACCGGCGGCACGACCGGCTCCGGGGGGACCGGCGGATTGCACGGCACCGGTGGGAGCACGGCCACGGGTGGCAACAACGGCTCCGGCGGCGTGACCGCCACCGGCGGTGCGACGGGAACCGGCGGCATCACCGCCAGCGGCGGCTCGGGCGGTCGCGGCGGGGGCACCGGGACGGGCGGTATGACCGCCACCGGCGGTCACAGCGGGGCGACCGGCACTGGCGGCGTGACCAGCACGGGCGGCACCACCGGCACCGGCGGCATGACCAGCACGGGCGGCACCACCGGCACCGGCGGGACGACCAGCACGGGCGGCGCCTGCACCTGGTCGGGCGGCCCCAGCTCCACCAGCGGCGAGCTGACCTGCTACTACTTCGGCCAGGGAACCGCGAAGGGCGGCGGCTGCTCGAACTACAAGACCTACTGCGGGTACTGCGGCAACGAGTCGGGCAGCAACGGCGGCGGCGCCTGCTACTCGGGGATCAGCGACACCGTCCCGAACATCGGCACCGGCACCTACTTCGCCGCGTTCCCGTCGGGCAGCTTCGGCCAGGGGAAGTACTGCGGCATGTGCGTCGACGTGACCTACAGCGGCAAGACGATCACCGCCACCATCGTCGACGAGTGCGCCACCTGCCCCTCGTCGGGCCACATCGACCTGAGCCTGCAGGCCGCCTCGGCGCTGGGCCTGGGCCAGGGCAAGACGCCCGGTGACGTCACCGGCGTGACCTGGAAGGCCGTCGACTGCCCGGTCAGCGGCAACATCACCGGCACCTTCAACAACGGCAACTCGGGCCAGGTCTACTTCCAGAACGTCGTCTTCCCCGTCGCCAAGGCCGTCGCGGGCGGCCACACCGCCAACCAGTCCTACGGCTACTGGGACTTCGGCGCCTCGGTCGGCGGCCAGTCCGTCCAGCTGACCGACACCGTGGGCCACACCATCACCGGCACGATGCCCAGCTCCAGCGGCGGCTCCGTCGGCGCCCAGTTCCCCATGACCTGCCAGTGAGAAAAGCGCACTTTCGAGTGACCGGTCTCCTCAAGCTGCAGAGCCGGCCCGGCACGTTCGTGTGCGGAGAGGTCGTGGACGGCGTGGTCATGCCGGGCATGGAGATTCTCTGGCCGCTCCCGGGTGACGGGCTCACGCTCCCGGTGGTCGTCCGGAACGTCGACGTCGTCGACTACGCGCCCGAGGTCTCGGGGATCGCTCTCGACGTCAGGTTCGACGACGAGGAGAACGAGCACGAGCAGCTCCTGCGGGATCTTCTGGAGGTCGGCATGGTGGTCACCGTGCGGTGCCCTCCTCCCACCTGCCAGTAGCCGCGGGCCGCGCCTGCAGCGCCGCACGCCGTGACACGATCCGCGGAGTTGGACGCCAGATGCGGGGGCAGGCAAGTCAACCCGGGCGAGGAAGTTGGCGCAGGCGGCGCGCCTTCCTCTCTACCCCCTCGACCTGATCGGAAGCTAGTACCTCGCCACAGTGGTTTTGATCGATTGCTGAACGGGGGTTACCCGTCGGCGGGATGAAGCCGGTTGTCCTCGCCCTCGGGGCGAGGATAAAGGAGAGGGGATCCGACCTCTCCCCGCCTTCGCTGCCTTCGCGGGGAGAGGCGCAGATACCGCGTCGGCTCAACCCGTCATCTTCTCAGTGGCGAAGTACTAGCCCGCGCCGGTGACCCGGGCGGGGAGCACCACCATGGTGGCGCCGGCCCAGTAGAGGCGCTTCTGGATGGCCAGCGCGGTCTCGTTGTGGAGCAGGCGCTGGTACCAGCGCTCGCGTTCGAAGACGACCTTGCCGCCGAAGAACGTGACCACCGGGTACTGGCGCATGATCGACAGACAGAGCTTCTCGGCCTCGGCCACGGCGTCGGTGCCGACCGAGAAGACGTAGGACGATGGGACGCCCAGCTCCGTGGCGACGCTGGCGTAGCGCTTGAGCATGGCCTCGGTGTCGGCCTCCAGGTGCTCGACGGCGTCGGCCCCCTTGAAGCCGCCGGAGTCGATGAGCCCGACCGAGATGAACACCAGGTTCTTGAAGTGGTTCGGGAAGGCGCGGAACACGTTCAGGATGGTGTGGATGCCGATGCCGCCGAAGCTGGGAACCAGCACGGCCGCGGTCGGGGCGCCCGGCGCGGCGATCGGGATGGCCGGCAGATCGCCGCTCCCCCCCAGGTGGCGGACGTCCTGATACAGGTGCGCCAGCTTGAACCGCACGCGGCGGTAGTGGCCGCGGATCACGAAGCAGAGGGCGATCACGGCGCTCGTGCACAGCAGGGTGATCCAGCCGCCCTCCTTGAACTTCTCCATGATGGTGATGACCAGGATGGTCGCGCACAGCGTGAAGCCCACCGTGAACAGCGCCAGCTTGCGCAACCAGCCGCGCGACTCGCGGCGCGTGTGCCAGGTGTGCCGCAGCATCCCGAACATCGACAGCGAGAACGTCAGGAAGACGTTGATGCTGTACATGACGACCAGCTGGCCGACGTCGCCCTTGGTGTACAGCAGCGCGGCCAGCGACGTGGCGCCCATCAACATGATGCCGTTGTGCGTGGTCAGCCGGTCGGAGAGCGCCGCGAACCGCCGCGGCACCCACGAGTCGACCGCCATGTTCGCCAGCACGCGCGGCCCGTCGATGAAGCCGGCCTGCGCCGCCACCACCAGCAGAACGCCTTCGGAGATCATCGTCACCACGACCATCGCTCGCCCGCCGGGAAGATGGGCGGTCAGCCGTTCGGCCAGCACGGCGTTCATTGTCTTGCCGTCGACCGGCGCCACGTGCCAGAGCAGGTAGCAGACCAGCAGCCCCGAGGCGGTGAACGCCAGCGAGGTCGCCATGTACAGCATGGTCCGCTTGGCGGTCTGCACGCGCGGCTCGCGCATGATGGGCAGGCCGTTCGAGACCGCCTCGATGCCCGTGTACGTCCCGCCGCCCAGCGAGTAGGCGTGGACGAAGAGCAGGAGCATGCCGCCCATGCCCAGCGTCGTCAGGCCACCGTGAAAGCCGGTGCCCACGGCGTGGGCCGTGCTCGGAAGCTCGGGGATGCGCCCCAGGATGCCGCCCGCGATGAGCGCGAGGTGCGAGAACACGAAGATCAGGAACACCGGGGCCAGCGCCATGGCCGACTCCTTGGCCCCGCGCAGGTTCAAGGTGGTGAGCGCCCCGATGAAGAAGATCTCGAGCGGCATCTTCAGGCCGACCCAGCCCGGCGGCAGAAAGCTGAAGATGGCGTCGCCCGCCGCGGCGATCGAGACGGTGATGGTCAGGATGTAGTCGACCAGCAGCGCCGACCCCGACGTGACGCCCGCGGCCTTGCCCAGCAGCTTGGTCGCCACCACGTAGCCGCCACCGCCGTGGGGGAAGGCCTCGATGATCCCGCGGTACGCCGCCGAGATGATGAAGACGGTCAGCGCCATCACCGCCGCCAGCGCGACGGCCAGGTAGGTGTGCGCGCCCAGGTTGCGGAAGGCCTCTTCCGGACCGTAGGCCGACGACGACAGCCCGTCGGCGCCCAGCCCCACCCACGCCAGAAAGGGGATCAGCGAGATGTGGTGGAAGAGGCTCGCGTCGTGCACGTCCCGCGGGTTGCCGAACAGGGTCCGCTTGATGCGAACGGCCAGGGACGAATCGTGGCCATCGGGCTCGGGCAGGTCGACCAGGCCGGTCGAGGTGGTGCGCAGGTCCGCGCGCGGATCGGGCTCGGCCGGCTGAGCGACCGGGGAGGTTTGATTGTTCTGGGACATGCGGCGCCTACGTTAGCGAGTTGGGGTGATGTCTTCGTTTCTTCGACATGAATTCGTGGTTAACGGCCCTGTAAATTGCAGCCATGCCCCGGGGACGAATCGTGCAAATTGAAGTCGTCATCGGCGTGCGTGCGGCAGCGCGCCGGCCGTGAGCGACTGACAGGTGGGGTCGCACTCCGGGAACAGCCTCAGGAACTCGGCCTGCGCGCGGCAGTGATCGCGCAGCGCTCCATCGACCTGGGCCAGATTGGCGCAGGTGGTCTTCAGGTCCTCGAGCGCGCGCCCGAAGATGCGCGCTCGATCGCCGGCGGACAGCGTGCGAATGTCGGCCAGCGTGCGGGAGCGCGTGCCGGCGACCAGCGCCAGGACCAGCAGAGCTGCCCCCAGAACCAGCGCGAACATCGGGCCGCCCAGGCGGCGGGCCGCGGACCTGGCGGGCGCGCGCGTCGGCGACGCCACCACCACCACACGGCGGCGTGACGCCAGCGAGATCACTTCGCCACCGGCGCGATCGGACACGGTGCCCCCGACCTGTGCACGGAGCGCGCCAACCAAGACCCCGCGGCCACCCCGGGCCGCGCCGCCACGGGCCGTGCAACATGCCAGGAATGCCCGCGCTTGCGTTCGATCCTGACTACGACGGGCGCTGGGCCTGCGGGGTCTCCAGCCGGCGCGCGAGGCGCGTGAACGGATACCCGAGCGCGAAGTAGAGCCCCGCGCACAGCAGGCCGGGCAGCAGCCAGTTGCGATCGTCGATCGCCGTGATTGTCATCCGCTTGGTCAGCTCGACCACCGTCAGCACCGAGACCAGCGAGCTGTCTTTCAGCAGCGAGATGAAATCGTTGGTGACGCCGGGCAGCGCCAGCCGGAACGCCTGGGGCAGGATGATCTCGCGAAGCGCCATCCGCCGGGTCATCCCGATGGCCAGCGCGGCCTCCCACTGTCCGGGAGGCACGGCGGCGATCGCCCCGCGGTAGATCTCGGCCTCGTAGGCGGCGTAGTTCAACCCCAGCCCCACGATAGCCGCCGTCCACGGACCAAGCGACACGACGCCGGCCAGGCCGTAGTAGAGAAGATAGAGCTGCAACAGGACGGGCGTGCCGCGCACCAGCTCGATGTACGCGGCAGCCACGCCGCCGAATCGGCGGCTCTCGGTCCGCAGCAACGCCAGCGCCATCCCCAGCGGCGCCGCCAGCAACATCGCCACCAGCGAGATCACCAGCGTCACCCCGGCGCCCTGGAGAAACAGCACGATCTGCTGGGAGGTCAGCGGCAGGGAACCTGCTCGGACCGGCGGCGCGGCCGGGGCTTCCGCCGCCACGCTGAGCCCAGCCTGTCGCGGACCGTCGAGCCCCCAGCGGGCCAGCGTCCGCCGCCAGGCGCCCGACGCGATCAGCTGGCCCAGCGCCTGATCGAGCGCGCGGCGCAGGTCGTCGTCCTGCGGTCGGACCGCGATCGCGTAGCTTCCCTGCGCGACGTCGCCGACGACCGCCAGCCCCGGGTGCCGCTCCAGGTAGCGCCCGACGATCACGTCGTCCAGCACGACCGCGTCGGAGCGGCCATGCTCCAGATCGACGAAGGGCTCGTCCACCCCCTCGTAGGGGACGGCCACGGCGCCGGTCTCTCGCAAGAGGTCCCAGGCCTGCGTGCTGGCCAGCGTGCCGACCCGCAACCCACGCAGCGACGACAGATCGCGAATCCGCGCGTCGCCGCGGCGCGCGACGAGACGCTCGGCGAACAGGTAGTACGGGCGGGTGAACGCCACGCGGGCGGCCCGGGCGGGCGTCACCTCGATGCCGTTCAGCGCGATGTCGAACGTGCCGCGCTCCAGCGACGGGATCAGCGTCGACCAGTCGCTCTGGACGAAGGTCGCGCCCAGCCCCAGGGTGCCGGCCAGCGACTCGGCCAGGTCGACCTCGAAGCCGGTCAGCGCACCGCCGCGCGCCGGGTCCTCGTAGACGTACGGCTCGCCCCCCTGCTCGTCGGCTCCCCAGCGCAGGTCGCCGCTCGAGCGGACGCGTTCGAGCGCCGAGCCGGCCAGCGCCTGGGCCGCGCTGCAGAGCACGGCGGCCGCGCAGGTCGCGGCCGCCCAGCGGGCGTCGCTACTTCCCGCCGTGGCGCTTGCCTTTCTTTTCGGGCGCGGGCGGCGGCAGCTTGTAGAGAGTCTCGACCACGAAGTCACCGTGGATGAACCCCTGCCCCCACTTCGGCTCCAGATCGGCCAGCGGCTTGGCGGCCTTGGCTTCCTCGACCGTCTTCTTGGCCGCGATCAGCTTGCCGACCCGATCGCGGATCTGCAGCAGCATGTCTCGATAGGCGGTGACGTCGGACTTGGTCATCAGCGGCCCGTGTCCCGGGACGATCTTGGTGTTGTCGTCGGCCAGGGAGAGCACCTTGTCGGCGGCGGTGATGAACCCCTCGAAGGTTCCCCCGCTGCCGAGGTCGACCAGCGGGTAGTAGCCGACCACGACGTCACCGGTCGCGATCACGTTGGCCTTCTTGAACTGGACGATCGAATCGCCGTCGGTGTGAGCGGGGGGGACGTGGACGACGTGAATCTCGTCGCCGTTGAAGTGCAGCGTCACGTCCTCGGTGAACGTCACGACCGGCAGCCCGGCGGGCGGCAGCGCCGCGGTGGTCATCTTGTTGCCCATGAACTCGTGAACCTGATCGACGCTCAGGCGCTTGCGCACGTTCTCCTGCGCGACGATGACCGCGCCGGCGGCGCCCAGCGCGGGATTGCCGCCGGTGTGGTCGCCGTGCCAGTGGGTGTTGACCACGAACCGCACGGGCTTCTTGGAGAGCGACGCCAGGGCGGCCTTCAACTTGGGCGTCAGCGGCGCCAGCTCGTCGTCGATCACGAACAGGCCGTCGTCGCCCACGCTGACCGAGACGTTGCCGCCCGCGAAGCCATTCGCCCCCTCGATCATCGAGACGCCGCCGGCCACCGGCAGGACCTTCACGTCGACCTTCAGCGGGTCGCCGAACTGGGCGCGCGCCGAAACAGACACCAGGGACAAGCAAGCAACCAGAGCCAGAGACAGCGAACGAACCATTCGCGGCAGCTTGCCTCAGCGGCGGCTCGCCCCGCAAGCGTCACCGACGGCGCATCTCCTCGAGGATGGCGTCCAGGCGTTCCACGACCGGCGTCAGGTCGGGCCCGCCCTCCGATCGGGGCTCCGTCTCCAGCGCCCGCGCCGACAGGGCCGGGCCGACCATCATCACCACCGCGCCGATCGCCTTGCCCAGGGCCGTGACCGGGAAGATGTTCGCGTACCCCACCGAGAGCGAGGTGGCCACGTAGTGCACGGCGTCCCAGTAGGTCCGCACCGCCTTGGCGCGGATCTTCACGGCCTGCGCGGACCCCTCGGCCGACGCCTGCTGCGCGGCCGCCACCGCCTCGGCCTCCAGCTTCTTGCGGTACGCCTCCACGTCGGCGGCGATCTTCAGCTGCTCGGCCTCGCGCTGCGCGGCCACGATCGCGACCTGCTTCTGCCGCTCGGCCTCGGCCACCTGCCCGACGGTGATGACCTCTTGATCGGCCCTCTCTTTCAAGGCCAGCGCCGCGGCCTTCTGGGCGTCGGCCTCGGCCGACTCCTTGGCCTTCATCGTCAGGGTGATCTGCTTGTCGACCTGCGCCGCCTCGATGGTGCGCTCCTTGTCGACCTGGGCCGCCTCGACCACCTTCTGCTTGCCGATGGCCGCGGCCTGCTCGGCCTGCTCCTTGCGCGCCCGCTCGACCGCGATGTTGGCCTGTCGCTGCAGGTCGCGGGTCTCGATCGCCTCGTTCTTGGCCAGGTCCGCCTTGACGGCCGCCTCGTCCTCCTTGGCCTTGCCCTCGCTCATGATGCGGTTCTGCTGGGAGACGTTGATCGCCTGCTCGCGCGCGATCTCGGCCGTCCGCTCGGCCTCCTCCTGCATCTTGCGCTTCACGGCGATGTTCTTCTGGACCACGGTGGTGGTCACGGTCTCGCGCCCCGACGCGCCGAAGATGTCGTCGCTGCGCAGCTCGGACAGCGGTGTCTGGGTGAGCTCGGTGATCGTCACCGACTCGAGCGTGAAGCCGTTGCGCCCCAGAGGCCCAGCATCACCAGGAACGGAAGGTTCCACCAATGATTCAAGAACGCCACGAAGCCCACGGGCATCCTCCCAACGGCAAAGCGTAGCCGAAATTCCCTTGGTCGAGTGACAGGCCCGCCGATTGTGCTGCATCGCGCGCGCGTGGCTTGTCGCGCGGGCCCGCTGGTGGCAGGCTTCGCCGTTCAGCCATGGTCGCCAGCCCACGCATCGCCGGGACGGTCCTCGCGTCTGGGCTGCTCGCCCTGTTGGTCCAGAGTGGCTGCGCTCAGAGCATCGACGTCGCCTTCACGCGGTCGCCTGATGCGGGCAGCGGAACGACTTCGACCGGCGGCCAGGTCGGAACGGGCGGACAGCCCGGAACCGGCGGCGCGCGCGCGACCGGCGGCGCCGGCGGCACGGGCGGCGTGGCAGGGACCGGAGGCTCGGACGGCGGCGCGCCAGCGACGTTCACCGAGATCTACCAGTCGATCCTGACCCCCATGTGCGCGGGCAGCGAGTGCCACAGCCCCGGCAAGCAAGCCGGCGTGAGCTTCGCGTCCCAGTCGTCCGCCTATACGTCCCTGAAGAGCCGCGTGGTGGCGGGCGACGCCGAGGCCTCCAGCTTCTACGCGCTCCTGAACGCCGGCGTGATGCCACCCATCGGAAACAACGTGTCCGGCCCGCAGCTCGCCGAGATCGCCGCCTGGATCGACTCCGGCGCGACGAACGACTGAGTCACGAGCGACTCACTGAGGCTGCGGCAGCGTGGGCGGCGAGGACGTGCCCGGCGGGGGACCCGACTCGAGCGACTCGAGGAACGCCACCAGCTGCGCCTGCTCGTCGGTGCTGAGGTAGAGCGGCTTGAACGACGCGGCGGCCGCGGGGGGCATCGACGGGTCGGCGCTGGGCGTGGACTGGTCGACGATGCCCTGGCTGTAGTGCCAGACCACGTCGCCCAGCGTCGCCAGCGATCCGTCGTGCATGTACGGCGGCGTCAGCGTGCAGTTGCGCAGGCTGGGCGTGCGGTAAGCGCCGACCGGCCTGACGGTCGGATCGGTGTTCAACTCGTCGGCCCAGGCCGGGTTGGTGGGATCGTCGCTCCAGCTCGAATCGCGGCGGAAGCCGTTGGCGGTCAGCTTCTGCAGGCCGTCCGGGGCACCGAAGGGCAGGCAGTTCTTCGGGCCGCTCGGGTGGTCCGTGGTCACGGGCGCGCAGTCGCAGACGCCGCCCTCGGGGCAGTCCGCCACCGTCGGGACGCCCATCCCCATCTGCCCGACGCCGACGTTGTGGAACCTGTTGTCCGAGAGCAGCGGCGTGTTGTGGCAGTCGCTGCACCCCGCCTTGCCGACGAACAGCAGCGCGCCCGCCTTGGCATCGCCCGAGATCGCCGTCGACGACGACCCGCGGCCGGCCATCAGATCGGCGACCCACCCGTCGAAAGGCGCGGCCGGCAGGACCAGCGTCTCTTCGTAGGCGGCGATGGCCTTGCCGAAGTTGACCAGCACGCCCGTGATGGCCGCCTGATCGGCGGGATCCATGCAATCCCAGGCGTCGCCGAACGGCTCGGTGGAATCGCCCGACTGACAGCCCGCCTTCTTCCCCGGCTTGCCCTGCAGAGGGAAGCGCGGCCAGCAACCGGTCGCGCCGGTCGTCGAGGTGACGCTGCGGCAGCCGCTGGGACAGGCGCCGCCGACCAGCGCGCACTGACCCGTTCCGTCGACGGCCGCCTGCACCGAAGCGGAGGTGGTGGCTGACGTCGCGGACATCGGGAGGGTCGCGGAGAACACGGCCTGGTAGGGGACCGCATACAGGTCGTTGAGCAACCAGGCCGTGCGCAACCGATTGCCATTGGTGGTCAGCGCGTTCTCGTTGTCAGCCACCGCCTGGGCCCACAACGAATCGATCCGTCCGTTCCACAAATGGATGTTGTAGTACTGCGCGTTGTAAGTCGTGAGCCCGTTGGCGTAGGTCCAGCCGGCACCGACGGAGACGTCGCCGGGCGAGCTGGATGGATCTGCGCCGCCGTGGCCCGGATCGTGGCAGGTGATGCACCCGACACCGGCGCTGGTGCCGAGCGCGGTGCGGCCGAACGGCATCACGCGGCCCAGCCCGTCCTGCCAGTTCGAAGGCCCGGAGAAGCGGGTGTCGTAATAGAACTGCTTTCCCAGATCGGCGGCGGCCGGAACGCTGGCGTACATGTTCGAGGTATCGCTGGGTGGCGCCGACATCCCCGACAGCGCCTCGACGCGCGCGATGTCCTCGGACGTCCAGCCGCACATGCCGTCGCCGCCGCCGCAGAAGAACCCACCCTGATCGCAACCGGTGAATCCGATCGCGGCGGTGGCCAGGATCACCGCTCGTGAACTGCTGCGTCGAATGATGCCTTGGTCGTTCACGCCTCGAATTTTCGGCCGCGCCAACACAGCTCTTGAGCGAAGCGAGATGTCGTTTTCAGACGACGAAACCCCGCATGTCGCAGACTCATTGCGCGCGATTCGTACGCGCAAACACCCTTCCTGAATGCTCACTTAATTTTCGTATTTTCGTGTCGATGTCACCGGGTCCCGATGTCGATCCGCTCGCGGTCCGAGCGCGCCGCACGGAGTAGCTCCGAGCGCCTCGACGCGGCCGCATCGAGGTTGCACATGTCGGAGACGTCCGCGACAGGAACGGTCAGGGCGGCTACAACCCATGACGCGCCTCGCACCGGCTCGATCCCGGGCGTCGCGCTGACTGCGGTGATTGGCGCCGCGGCCCTGGCGCTGCAGCGGGTGATCCCGCCCAGCTGGGCGCTGCCCGACGTGCTGATCGCGCTGCTGCTCGGCTCGGTCGTGGTCAACTCGCCGCTGGGCCGGTGGCTGGGCCTGGCGGCCCGCGACCGCGGGCGCAACCGCTACGGCACCGGATTGGCCTTCGTCGGCAAGAACGTGCTGCGCTGGTCGGTGGTGCTGATGGGCCTGCGCATCCAGGCCAACCTCTTCCAGTCGAAGCAGCTGCTGGCGCTCGCCGTGGCGCTGGCGGTGGCGCTGCCGACCACGTTCATGGTCACGCGCGCGCTGGCGGTCCCGCTGCGCGTCCCGCCCCGCCTGGCCGATCTGATCGCGTCGGGGACGATGATCTGCGGCGCGTCCGCGGTCAACGCGGTGGCGCCCGTGATCGGCGCGCGCCGGCAGGAGCAGGGGGTGGCGCTGGCCACGATCTTCCTCTACAGCGCGGTGGCGCTGGTGCTGTTCCGATCGATCGCCGCGCTGGTCGGCTTGACCGCGCACCAGGCCGGCATCTGGAGCGGCCTGGCCGTCAACGATCTGGCCAGCGCCGTGGCGGTCGGCGCGCAGATGGGCCCCGGCGGCGCGGAGATGGCCGCCGCCAGCAAGTCGGCCCGGGTCTTGATGCTGGCGCCGGTGCTGATCCTGTTCTCGCTGGCCCGCCGTGAGGAGGGGCAGCAGACCGACGTGAAGCGGACGATTCTGGGTCACGTCCCAGGGTTCGTGCTCGGATTCCTGGCGCTGGCGATCGCCCGCGCCGGCGCCGATGCCTTGTGGGCGGGAGCGCCGGCCTGGAAAGCCGTCCTGGTCATCGACAAGCGGGTCGTCCTGTTCGGGACCGTGATGGTGTCCAGCGGGATCGGCCTGCACCTCGAGCTGAAGGGGTTGCTGTCGGCGGGCGCGCGCGCGGTCGTGCTGGGCGCCATCGCCTGCTCGACCATGAGCGGCGTGACCCTGGCCGTCACGCACCTGACGGCGCACGGAGCGCTGGGCCAGCTGCTGGTGGTCTGCGTGGTGGCGCTGGCTGCCAGCTACGTCGCCCTCTGGACCTTCCGTCCCAGCAGCATCGCGGCGCCGCCGTCGGCCGCCTCGCGCCGGCACCTCGTGCCCAGCGCGGCGCTGCTCGCCAATCCGCTCACCGCCAGCGGCGCGCACCGGCGCGCCCTCACCGGGGAGCAACAGATCCCATGAAGTACCGCGTTCAACTCCCAAACAGCTGCTCGCTCGCGAAGGAGGACACTATGCGTCGGACGCTGAGGTCGATCGGGATCGGGATGGGGGCCCTCGTCTGCTCGATGGCGCTCGCCGGGTGCGCGAACGATCAGAGCACGACGCCCCAGACGGAAGGCAGCAACCTGGTGCTGGGCGTCGGTGCAGAGCACGGGGCAGCCGTGATGTTCCCCATCACCGCCAAGCTGGTGGCGCAGGGGATCCCCGGCGCTGGCGCCATCACGCCGGTCGGGACGTTCCACCGCAGCAGCCCCATCCACGACAAGGCCCCCTTCGCGGCCCTGACCGCGCCCGGGATGATGCTGGATCCGCACCGGCTGCTGGTGGCCAGCTCGTCCAGCTTCGGCGCGCCGCTGGCGCGGCCGCAGGAGGCGCCGGGCAGCGTGCTGTCGATCGACCCGACGCAGGGGATGGTCACCGTCGATCCCAGCCTGGCGGCGGCGGGCGGCCAGGCCAGGAGCGCCGACGGACGCGTTCAGGTTTACGCCAACCAGGACCCGGCGTTCCTCAACAGCGTCAACAACCCCACCGCGGCCACGGCCGCTCTGGTGGCCACCAGCATGCCGCTGGGGATCTCGCTGAACCGCGGGAACGGCCGCCCCTGGGTCGCCAACGCGCCGACCGGCGCCAGCGGTCCGGGCTCGATCACGGTCCTCGATCCCAGCGGCGCGCCGCTGGCTGGCCCCCCGGACCCGGTGGCGGGTGGTGTGTTCTCGGGTGACCTCACCAACCGCAACAGCGCCTCGACCGAGGGGCTCGACCACGGCGCCGTCGGGACCGCGATCCTGACGAAGTCGCCGGACGGCAGCACCAAGGCGGTGTTCCTGGCCGCCGAGGCCGACGGCAGCATCGTGCAGGTGCACGTGCTCAAGGGCGTCGACGGCTTCGCGCCCGCCGGGACGTTCCACCGGCTGTCCGACCTGTCGGTCGCCGCCGCGCAGTCCACCAACCCCGACACGATCACCCGGGTGGGCATGGCGTTCAACTGGGTTCCCAATCGAACGATCTACGTCAGCGATCCGCTGGCCGATCAGATCGTCGCGCTGGACATCTCCGACGACGGGACGCTGTTCCAGGCGGCGGCGCCGCGGTTCATTCGTTCGAGCTGGTTCCACCGCCCGGTCGACCTGGCGCCGGCGGTGCCCGAGTTCGCCAGCGAGAACTTCGCGAGCAACACCACCCTGGGGGGCGGCGCGGACATCTACGTCCTCAACCGCGGCAACAACAGCATCGTGCGGATGACCGCGGCCGGGCAGGTGGTGGCCGGGTTCCGGATCCAGGCGCCGTTGCCCAGCTTCCGGGTGAACGGCATCGCCGTCTCCGAGGACGCGCAGACCATCTGGGTCACCGCGGTCACCCCGAACGGCGGCGGCGTCGTGCTGCAGCTCCCGGCCTTCGGGGCCGGCCTCATCACGCCGACGATGGTCTATCACGCGAAGGCGGCTGGCGCGACCGATACGGTCTCGATGGGCGCCGACATGTTCACCACCCAGCTGCTCCCTCTGCAGGCGCTGGGCCCGCTGTTCAACGGCCGCGCCTGCGGCGATTGCCACAAGGATCCGGCCCAGGGCGGGATGGGCGTGACGGCGGATACCTTCGTCACGCGCGTCGGACGCCTCGACGCCGGCGCGTTCGACCCGCTCATCGGCGAGGGCGGCCCGGTGGCCCGCACGCACTCGATCACCGACTTCGGGTTCAGTTGCGGTCTGGCCACCGGCGTACCCCCGACGGCGAACGTGACCTCGAGGCGAAGCGCCATGACCCTGCGCGGGACCGCGCTCATCGACTTCGTCCAGAAGTCCGACATCCTGGCGGCGCAGGCCGCCCAGCCGGCCGAGGTGCGGGGCAAGCTCAACCTGCTGGCCGACGGCCGCATCGGCAGGTTCGGGTGGAAGGCGCAGATCGCGACGCTGATCGAGTTCATGGGCGACGCGTTCACACACGAGATGGGGATGACCAATCCCCTCTTCCCGCAGGACGAGGTGCACGGGTGCGGGGCCGACTTCCTGAAGCCCGAGCTCGACGCCCTGCCGCTGGAGACCGTCGACGCGTTCCTGGCGACGGTCGATCCACCCGTGCCGGACGCCACCTGCCTCGGCTCGGCCGGCGCGACCACCTTTGCGGCGATCGGCTGCGCCAGCTGCCACACGCCGTCCTTCCCGGGCCCCAGCCGGACCATCAACGCCTACTCCGACCTGCTGGTCCACGACATGGGCCCGACCCTGGCGGACCAGTTCGTCTCGGACTCCGCCGGCGGATCGGACTTCCGCACGGCGCCGCTCTGGCGCGTCTCCGAGCACGCGCACTTCCTGCACGACGGGCGCGCGGCCACCATCGGCGACGCGATCGCGGCGCACGGCGGACAGGCGGCGGCCGCCGCCGCGGCGTACGGCGCGCTGGATCCGGACACCCAGCAGGCGCTGCTGGCCTTCCTCGGCTGCATTTGAGGTTTCATCGATTGAACCGATGTACGGGAGCGCAATGAAGCAATCCCATGCAGGGGGCAGGAACGTTGGAGGGGGCAAGGTTGGGGCCGCGAAGCTGGGAGGGTTGGTTGCGGGGACGCTGTTGTTGGTCTCGCAAGGGGTTCAGGGCGCCGCGCCGGGAGACTCCCCCGGCGCGGCGCCCGCCGGGTCAGAGGCCTCGGCTCCGGCGGCGCCGGCCGAGGTCCCCGGGCTGGTCGTCCCCGACGACAGCAACGAGGAGGGGCACGACGATCCGATCGCGAAGATCGCCGAGCTGGAGGCCCGGATCGATCAGCTGCAGTCGGTGATCGTTGGGCGCCAGCCGCGCGTGATCGTTGGCGGCTACATCGACCTGGGCTTCTTCGTGCCCGAAGGGAACGGCTCGGGAATCGTTCGTGACCAGGGCAACGCTGTTTTTCCGCAGTACGCCGGTCGTTACGGCTGGGTGTTCCTGGGCGACATCCTGTCGACCGCGGTGAACTCGCGCGGCGAGGTCGCCGACCTGGGCGACGCCACCGGCGCGCCGCCCCGCTTCGACAGCATTCACTCGGGCGGAGCGCCCGGCTTCATCGCCAACGAGATCAACTTGAAGCTGACGGCCGGCCTGACCCCCAACGCGATCGCCACCGCCAGCATCAACTTCACGCCGCGCTCGGGCTCGAACTTCAGCCTGGGCGACGTGCTCGACGCGGACATCGCCCAGCTCGAGTGGATGCCGACCCAGTCCCAGAAGACGTCGATCTTCGTGGGCAAGTTCGACTCGGTGCTGGGGATCGAGTACCGGGACCGCAAGTCCGACCAGCGCTACGGCATCACGCCCTCGCTGATCGCCCGCTACACCACGGGCACCGCGCTGGGCCTGAAGGTCCGCTCCAAGTTCGGTCCGGACGACGCGTTCGTCCTGGCCGCCGCGGTCACCAACGGCTCCTTCACGCAGGAGCAGTTTCACTTCTACGACGAGATCGACACCAACCTGGGCAAGACCTTCAGCGGGCGGGCCTCGTTGCACCCGCCCGTCCCGCTGGACATCGAGGTCGGCTTCTCCGGTTCGTGGGGCGCCCAGGATCGTTCGCCCAACGACGGCGGGAAGATGTGGTTCTGGGGGCCCGACCTGCAGCTGCACTTCAAGCGCGCCGACTTCAAGGCGCAGTACTTGAAGGGCGGCGCGCCCGGCGACCCCAGCAACCAGGTGTACGGGCTTCAGCTGAACGGCGGCGGCTACGCCGAGCTGGACGCCTTCCTGTTCCCCCACTTCGGGCTGATCGCGCGCGGCGAGTACCGGGACGCGCTGGTCTGGCTGGGCGATCCCAACTCGGCCAGCGGCGCGGATCGGCTGTACGTGACCAAGGAATGGCGGGCGACCGGCGGCTTCCACATCAACTTCACCGATCGAATCATCTTGAAGGCGGAGTTCCTGCACAACGGTGAGTACGGCGGCATTCCGCAGATCAAGAACGATGTGTTCACATCGTCGCTGGTCCTGATCGACTGACGACGAGCGATGCGAGGCTCAATCATGACCAACGGCAAACCAGGCAAAGGTCGCAAGGGTCGAATGATAGCGGCGCTCCTGGCGGGCAGCCTGCTGCTGCCCGCCACGCTGACCGCGCGGGCCGAGGACAAGGGGCAGGAAGGCCCGCCCACCCGCGCCGAGTTCACCAAGCTGCAGAACGACGTGCGGGAGCAGCGCGCGCTGATCATCCAGATGATGCAGACGGAGCAGCAGAGGTACGACCTTCTCCTTCATCTGCTGCAAGGTCAGGGTGGCGGGACGCCGGTGCCCGGCCTCTCCGCCGTCCCAGGCCCCGGCCCGGCTGCGCCCGAGGCGGAGGGGAGCGCCCCCGAACGGCCGGCCGGCCATTCGGAGAGGGCGTCCGAGCACCGCGTTGGCCCCGGCGCCGTGGAGGGGCGGGTCTCAGTCCAGGGCGGTTCTGCCGATGAGATCTACGTCTACGTCGAAAACGTGAAGATGCCGGTCAAGAACCACAAGACGTTCGAGATCCGTCAGGAGGGGCGTCAGTTCCACCCGCGCGTCGCGGTCGTGCAGACCGGCACCAACCTGGTGTTCCCCAACATGGACGCCGTGTACCACAACGTCTTCTCCAACTCGCCCCGGAACACCTTCGACCTCGGCACCTACCAGGCCGGAGACAAGCCACGCTCGGTCGTCGTCACCGGCCCCAGCGTGGTCGACATCTACTGCAACCTGCACCAGAAGATGAGCGCCAAGGTCCTGGTGGTCCCCAGCGTGCTCTTCGCCAAGGTCCACCCCGACGGCACCTTCCGCATCGACAACGTTCCGGGCGGCGTCCGGAAGATCGTGGCCTGGAGCCCCGACACCAAGCCCGAGACCCAGCGGGTGTCGGTGGATGGAACCACGCAGGTCTCGTTCACGCTGCAACACCAGGACGCGAACGCGCACTCCAACAAGTTCGGGCAGGCGTACGGGTCTTACCGTGACTAGCCCGGGGATGTGAATCGAGGAAGAAGCATGCGCACCACGCGCGTCGCCATCGGAATCGCCTTGATTGCTGCGGGGACCGCCGCGGCGATCTTCGGCGCGCGCGCCGTCGTGGGTGACCGGACGCGCGCCGAGGCGTCGTTGCTGGCGGCGGAGGCGCTGCGCGCGCAGGAGCAGAGCAACGAGCAGACGCGGGCCGAGCGCGCCGTCACCGCCGCCACCCGCGTGCTGCCGCTGGAGGCCGCGCTGCGCGCCCACGTCGACGGCCCCACCCTGATCGACCTGTTCGACAACGAAGACTGGTGGAAGCCCTTCCGGACCGACTTTCCGATCGTTCGCGTCGTGGACGGCGATCGGCTGGTCGCCGCGCGCGGCGCGGAGCTGGGCCACCTGGCGGACGCGACGATCGCCGGCGCGCGCCGGCAGCCGGTGGCTTCGGGGGTCGTCAAGAGCGGCGCCCAGAGCTATCTGGTCGCGGCCGCCGCCATCCCGACCGCGCCCAGCGGCAACGTCATCCTGGCCCTGGCGAGCCCCTTCACCCCGCCCGCGCCCGCGGTGGCCCCGGCCGAGCCCGCGGGCGACGGCACCCGGCCGGTCACCTGGGGCGCGGCCCTGGCCCTGGCCCTGTGTGGGATCGGTCTGGTGGTCACCGGCCGGAAGGCGAGCGCCCCGGCGGTCCCGGCCGAGGTGCCTCACGAGCCGACGTCGCGCTTCGGGACCCCTGCCCGGCCGCGCGCGCCGGCGCATTCGTCCGCCGAGATCACCGCGCCGGGCGTCAACAAGGCCCGCATCACCGACGGCAACGCGGTGCGAATTCCCAGCCCCCAGTCGCCGGTCCCGGCGCTGGCCACCGCGGCGGCCGCGCGGGTGGTCCCGGCCACAGCGGGCGCGGTGTTCGGCCGCTATCGCCTGCTCGATCGGCTGGGCGAAGGCGGGATGTCCGAGCTGTTCGTGGCCGAGGCGACCGGCGTCGAGGGGTTCACGCGGAACTTCGTTCTGAAGCGGCTCCGTCCCGAGCTGGCGCGTGACAAGGAGGCGGTGGCCCAGTTCATCGACGAGGCGCGCTTGCAGGCCGGGCTGGTCCACTCGAACATCGTCCCGGTGTTCGACTTCGGCGTGGTGAACGGCGAGTACTTCATGACCCAGGAGTACATCGTGGGCCGCGACCTGGCCCGCCTGGTGGGCCGCTACGCCGATCGGCACGAGAGGGGCTTGCCCGAGACGATGGCCTACTACGTCGCGCACGAGACGCTGCAGGCGCTGGCCTACGCGCACGAGAAGCACGACAAGAGCGGCGCCCACATGGGCATCGTTCACCGCGACATCTCGGCCGGGAACGTCATGGTGTCGCTGCTGGGCGAGGTGAAGCTGGGGGACTTCGGCATCGTGAAGTCCAACCGCCGCGTCAGCAAGACCCAGGTCGGCATGGTCAAGGGGAACGCCAACTTCATGTCGCCCGAGCAGGCGCGCGGCCAGGTGGTCGACCACCGGAGCGACCTGTTCTCGCTGGGCCACGTGCTGTACTACTGCCTGACCGGATGCCTGCTGTACACGGGCGAGAACGACCTGGACGTGCTCTACCGGGCCGCCAACGGGATCACGCCCGAGGATCTGGCCGCCCTGCGCGCGCTGCCCGAACCGGCTGGATCGATCCTGGAACGGGCGCTGGCCTTCGATCCGGAGCACCGCTTCCAGTCGGCGACCGAGTTCGCCGACGCGCTGGCCCCGCACACCGGCACCGGCAAGGCCGCGACCGCCAAGCTGATCGAGCAGCTGTTCGGCGAGGATCTCCGCCGGCAGGTGTCGGCCGCCGCGGTCGGCGGAGCCGGCTGATCACTCTCCGTCGAACGTCCCGCTCACGCCGGTCCCGTCCCCCTTGTTCTGGATCATTCCGGAAGGCACCGGGTAGTCGCCGTACGAGTCGAAGTTCGGATCCTGCCGCGCGTTCATGGGGATGCCGTGGTACACGATGTCGCCGCCGCGCCCGTTGTGGACGCCCCCGTTGGCATAGAGCCAGCCATCGTTCTCCATCCAGTTGTTGGTGTTGCCGTGCTCGCCGTCGCAGTTCAGCAGGATGGCGATCTCCTCCTGGGTCATGGCGGCGGCGCCGTCGCCGAACGGCGCGACGCTGCCCGGCATGCCGTAGTTGCGCGAGTCTCCCCCGGTCGTTCCGTCTCCGCCGTTGGAGGTCAGCACGCCGGTCGCGGTGATGAGCAGGTTGCCTTTGGGCACCTCGACCGCGTTGTGGTTGTCGTCGCTGAAGAAGTAGATCATCCCGCTCAACCCGCCTTTGCCGCCCGGATCCGGGGCGTCGCCGCCGCTGGCGGTCACATGGCCGGCGCAGGTGATGTCTCCGTCCTGCGTCCAGAACCAGACGTGGCCGCCACCGCCGGCCGTCCCCGTACCGCCCGAGCTGCCGCCGTCGGCGACGATGTTGCCCGATTGGTCGATCAGCACGGGACCATCCGTCGGGATGACGGTGATCTTCAGGCTTCCGCCGTCCGCGCCGTTGCCGGAACCGCCGGCCAAGATCGATCCGCCGTTCAGCGTGATGTCGCCGGTCACGTGTACGCCGCCGCTGCCGGGATCGGTGCGGGGCGAGCCGTTCATGACGCCGCCGGCGCCGGGCGTGGCCATCGAGCTCCCGCCGCTGAGATCGATGGCGTGCGCCCCGGCGACGTTGATGCTGCCGGTCCCCGGCTCGGGGGTGAGCGTGCCGCCCATACCGGCCGAGGCCGCGCCGTCGCCCCCCGTGGCGACGACGGGGACCAGGATGGCGATCGACTGGGGCGGCGCGTACTCGCCGATGTGGATGCTCCCCGCGGAGCCGGCCACGACGGTCCCGCCGGCAGTCGCGGCGCTGGCGAGGCCGCCACGTCCGTCGACCACGCCGCCCAGCGTGACCGCGCCGTTCGAGTCGACCACCAGCGACGCGGCCGCCCCGCCTTGCGTCGCTCCGGCGCCGCTGTTGCTGGCGCCGCCGCCGCGGATCAGCACGACGCCCGCCACACCGACATCACCGCCCGCCTGGATCTTGAAGGTGCCGGCCGCGCCCGCCGCCAGCGAGCCGGCGCCGATGACGTTCCCGCCGGAGGCGTCCACCGTCCCGGTGACGAAGACGCCCTGGGACGTCTGGAACGTGATGGCGCCGGCTGGGCCGCCCGCCGCCTCGCCGCTGCCTCCCGCACTGGTGAGCTGGCCGGTGACGACCACCTGCTTGGCGATCAGCTGGATCGGGCCGCCCGCCTGACCGGAGCCCGCCACGCCGCTCGTGTCGACGGCGCCGCTCACGTAGATGGTGCCGCCCGCCTGCAACGTCAGCCCCTGCCGCGCGCTGCCCAGGTCCGCGGCGCGCAGGGTGCCGGTGACGAACAGATCGCCGCCCGCGACCACCTTCCGGACGGCGTCGACGCCACCGGTGGTCGCGCCCGCCGCGAAGGTGGCGCTGCCGCTCGCGGTCAGGTCGGCCGTCAGCGAGGCGGAGGCGATCGTCGTGGCATCGGCCGGCGCCACCGGCACCGACTGAGCCGGAACGCCGGGCTGCGAGGGGTCGAATGAAACGTCGCCGGCCGCCACCAGGTGGATGAGACCACCGTTCTGACCGACGCCGCCAGGCGATGAGGCCGTGCCGCCCTGAACGTCGACGACCTTGATGCCCAGCTCGGTCCAGGGCGGGTGCGGCGCGGTCATCGCGATGCCGCCCGTGCCCGGTGCTCCGCCGGTGCTGGAGCCGCCCGTTCCGCTGCCGGCACCGCCGCCGCTCCCGGCGCCGCTCACCCCACCAGCGCCGCTCGCCCCACCGGTGCCGCCGCTCCCGGCGCCGCTCGCCCCGCCGCCGCCGCTCGCCCCGCCGGCGCCGGTGCCGCCCGTTCCAGGATCGCCGGCCGAACCGAGTCCCGATCCCGCCCCGTCCATCCCGATGCCTCCGCTCGAGCCGCCACCGCAAGCCCCCGCCAGCGCCAGCGCCAGCGCCGCGCACGCGGCCGGAAACCGTCCCCCTCCGAAATTCACCGCTCCGCCCATCCCGCTCCCCTCCGATTGAGTCGCGACCCGCTGCTTCTTGCTCACGTCACATCGCACCCACGTCCGGCGTGCCGCTGGAGGGGCAACCCTCGTCGACGTTGCCGTCGCAGTTGTCGTCCAGCATGTTCCCGCAAATCTCGACGGCCCCCGGGTGCGCGTTGGGGTTGCTGTCGTCGCACTCGTCGCACCACAGGTAACCGTCGCCGTCGGCGTCGGTCGCCGCCCCCGGCACGCCGTGCTCGCAGTCGACGAAGCTCTGCAGGTAGGTCGCACGCGCCGCCACCTCTTGCTTGGCGATCCCCGGGGACTGCGCCACCTGGTCGGTGGTCGTCCAGAGATGCGGGTCGGACAGCGCCAGCGACGAGATCTGTTGCCACCAGGTGTCGATCCAGCCCTGGATCTTGGCGACGTCCCACTGGGCCAGCAGCGCCGCGATTGCGTCGGCGTAGCGCATGCGCCAGGTCGCGTCGCTCAGAACCGGCAGCCACTTGTCGCCGGGGGTCGGCGCCGGCTGCGCCCGCTTGTACCACCAGTAGACCGGGTGATCGGTCGACCCCACCAGATCGAACTGGACCAGCCAATCGAAGGTCGAGTCGGTGTCCTGCGGCAAGAAGAGATAACCGGCCTGTCCCTGGTCGTAGATGTAGAAGTTGTGAAAACCGCCGTAGTAGCCGTCGGCGTCGTTGAGCAGCGCCTCGGCCCCCCACGAGGTGAGCGAGCCCTGCACGTCGACGATCGCCGAGATCGACGCCAGGTCCTTGGCGTCGTCGAAGGTCATCAGCCGATCCCAGTTGGGGGTCTCCTGGTTGGTCTCGGCGACCTCGGCGCCCTTCCAGAGATCGCCGTCGGGGTTCTGCGGGAAGAACTCGCTGACCACGTGACCGTTGATGTTCTCCTCGAGGACGTAGAGACCGTAGTAGTTGCCGTTGATGTCCAGGCGCGCGCTGGTCGAGCAGCCGGCGAGAAGGCCGACCTGCCGCATCCAGCGGTGCGCCAGCCGGTCGTGCATGAAGGTCAGGTCGCCGCGCGGCATGTCGAACACGATCTTGCTGACGCCGTGGAAGCTCCCGTTCGAGTTGTACTGGCTGAACGAGATGTCGAACTGCATCTTGGGGTTGGCGTCGAACATCACCGTCTGCAGCCAGGACGATTGACCGTGCAGCTTGATCGCCGCGTCGCTGACGGTCTCGCTGCCGTAGTGCATGACGATCGGGTGATAGACGGTGAAGTCCTGACCGCTCTCCAGCGCCGTCAGATTGTGGAACTCGGCGTCCATCGCCTGCCACTCGCTGTCGCTGATCTCGATGGAGTAGGTCTGTGGTGGCCCGTCGTCGAACAGATCCGAACAGCTCAGCCCACCGGTGCCGCCGCTCCCGGCATCGGCACCGAGCCCCGAACCGGCGCCGCCGCTGCCCGACGATTGCTCGCCCCCACCCCCGCAGGCGACGGCGCTCGATAGAGCGGCCGCCAACCCGAACCAAGTGATGATCGCTCTTAGCTTGCTCACGCGTGTCCCGGTCTGCGGACTAGCAAGGGGGATGCCGCCGCCTTTGGCTGTTCGGGCGCGGCTCTGGTTTACGAAATAGTCACGAACGACCGTCGCCGGAGTCCCATCCGGAAACGGTGTGTCGCCTGACGGTAACAACGGCGCGCTGTGAAGCCGGGGTCCCCGGCCCCCTGTTACTTGGCCGCGGAGTTGCTACCTGGACGGACCCATGTGGGTGGGCAAGTTCAGCCGGTTGGGTGGGATGGCGAGCTCGTTGCTTTTTGCGATGGCAGGATGCGGATCGAGTCACGGAGACACCGTGCCGCCGCCCGCGGTCGCATCGGTCGACCCCACCATCGACGGACAGCTCAGCATCAACGAGGTGATGGCGAAGAACGTCCTCACCTCGACGGACGATCAGGGCGCGGCTTCGCCCTGGATCGAGATCTACAAC
Organism: Polyangia bacterium; assembly: GCA_035578045.1. Classification (GTDB taxonomy): domain Bacteria; phylum Myxococcota_A; class Polyangia; order Fen-1088; family Fen-1088; genus JADGRB01. The sequence continues at coordinate 25,490 of DATJWP010000084.1, forward strand.
CCGACCAGCCAGGACGTCCCCCTGGACGGCTACGGCATCACCGACGACTTTTCGTCACCGAAGAAATCCGTGCTCCCTGCGGGCATCGTCGCCCCGGCCGGTGGCTACCTGGTCCTGTGGGCCGACGGCAACCCGAGCGCCGGCGCGGCGCACCTGGGGGTGTTGCTGTCGTCCACCGGCGGGTCGCTGGCGCTGGCGCGCCCGGACGGTTCCTTCATCGATCGCCTCATGTACGGAGCCCAGGTCACGGACATGTCGGCAGCCCGCGAGCCTGACGGTTCGACCAACTGGGTCACGGAATGGAACGTCTCGCCCGGCGCCGCCAACCCGAACGGCGCCGGCCAACCGCGTCCGGCGCAGGCGGACGGCGACCCGCCCGAATCGATCCCCGACGCGGGCGACGTCAGCGATCGCGTGCTGGGGTACGACCTCATCCCCCAGTTCGACCTGCAGATCAGTGACGACAACATCGCCTCGCTCCGCGCCAACCCGGACACCTGGGTGCAGGCCACGCTGGTGTATCAAGGGCGCGCTTACGGGCCCATCGGCGTGAACCTGAAAGGGACCGCCTCGTTCGAGCCCATCGACCAGAAGCCCGGCTTCCGGATCAACATCAACGAGTTCGCCAAGGGAGCCAAGTTCTTCGGGCTGAAGGAGTTCCTGCTGAACAACATGGCCACCGACCCGTCCATGATTCACGAGCGCCTCTCCTACTGGATCGCGCGGCAGGTGGGCGGCGTGCCCGCGTCGCGCTGCAATCACTCGTGGGTGACGCTGAACGGCGCGCCGCTGGGCCTCTACGCCACGGTCGAGGAGCCGCGCGATCAGCTGATGGCGTACTACTTCTCGGACTCGTCGGGCGGCGTCTTCACCATCAACTACGCCGACTTCGTCAGCGCCGACCTGCCGAACTTCCAGTACGACGACGGCTCCATGGACACGACGCTGATCCAGCAGGCGACGGCGGCGCTGGCGATGCAGCCGGCCGACGCGGCGATGACGGCGGCGGGACAGGTCATCAACCTGCACGAGTTCGCGCGCTTCTGGGCGGTCTGCGTGCTGATGGGGCACTGGGGCGGGTGGCCCTACGCCGCGACCAACGAGCCCGCCGGCGCCAACGCCGAGATCTACGCCGACCCGACCTCGAACCAGCTCAACTTCATCCCCACGGGGATCAACGACGCGATGTCGACCTCCGACTTCGACTTCGTCAACAAGGTCCAATCGATCCTGGCCCGAACCTGCGCCGCCAGCTCCAGCTGCTATCAGGACTTCGCCACCCAGTTGATGCAGATCGCCAGCATGGCGGACCAGCTCGGGTGGTCGGCAGAGCACGATCGCGTGGTCGCCCAGATCGCGCCCTACGTGATGATGGATTCGAAGAAGCCGTACTCGAACGACGACGTGACGATGTACCAGCAGCAGGCCGGCTACTTCATCACCGGCCGCGACTATTACATCAACGAGTACCTGAAGCCCCTGGCGAGCCCGTAGGGCGCCTATCGGGCGCCACGTCGTCGGGCACGGTTCGCTGCGCTCACCGTCGCCTTACGGCGACGCCCTCCTGGCCACGTCTTCCGGCGTGAGCCCCACCGCCTTCAGCCACTCCGGGGTCGGCAGGACCAGCCGGCGCGCCACCAGGTCGAACAGGCCGAAGGCGAACTGGGCGTCACAGCAGATCCGCCCCTGTTCGTCGACCATCTGCTGGGTGAAGCGCGCGACCTTTCCGGCGTAGGAATCGGTCCAGCTGCGAATGACGATCCGCTGGCGGTTGCGCAGCTCGCGCTGGAACTTCAGCGCGACCTCCAGGATCACCGGTCCGATCTTGCGCCGCAGCACCTCGTCGAGACCGTAGCCGCCCCGCGTGATGAGGTCCCAGCGCGCCTCCTCGAACAGCGTCAGGTAGGTCGCGTTGTTGACGTGGCCGAAAACATCGAGGTGCTGCTCGTGAATCAGGATCGGGTACTCGTGGACGTTGCCCAGCATGCGCTCCTCCCGCCCGCAGTCTAAACGCGATTTCGTACGCTTGCGGTCCTTGCGGCCGCTCCCAGATTGAGACCGATGAGATCGGTGCATCACCGGGGCTGGTGGATCGCGCTGGGCGTCGTAATCGCCCTGGTGCTGGCGATCCGGCTGGTCCTGGATCCCATCGCGGCCCATTACACGCGCAAGGAGCTGAACGCACCGGACACGACGCGAGGCGACTTCGACCGGGTGCACGTGACGGTCCTGCCGCCGGGCTACGAGATTCACCGCCTGAAGATCGACGAGCGCGTCGATCGCGGCTGGAAACACCCGCTGTTCTACGCCGAGCGGGTGAAGGCGTCGGCCGACCTGCGCAGCCTGCTGCACGGCCACCTGGCCGCGCACGCTCGCATCGATGAGCCCAAGTTCATCTACACCGAGCGGGCGAAGGCCGAGGAGACCGAGAAGAAGACCAGCGGGCCGCCCGATCTCGAGCCGATCCTGCGCCAGATCCTGCCGGCGCGGGTCGATCGGATCGAGGTCCGCGACGGCGAGGTCGAGTTCCGCGACCTGGTCGACAAGGGGCAGCCAAAGCTCTGGGTGCACGACATCGAGCTGGCCGTCGAGAACCTGGCGACGCGCCGCCAGCTGTCCGGGGGCGAGCCCGCGACCGTCAGCGGTTCGGCCAAGCTGGGGCGAAGCGGTCAGCTCAGCCTGTTCGTGTCGGCGAATCCGTTCGCCCGCCCGCTGGTGTTCGCGGGCCGCGCCGAGCTGCGCGGCTGGCGCATCGCCGAGATGTACGACCTCGTCGAACCGCAGACCAAGCTGCAGCCGACCCAGGGGACGCTGGACGTCTTCGTCGAGTTCAAGAGCCGCGACGGGCGCATCACGGGCGGCGTCAAGCCGGTGCTGAAGAACGCGGAAGTCAAGGCCGCCGCGGGCGGCATCGGCACCCGGCTGAAGGCCTGGGTCGCCGACGAGGGTCTGCACATCTTCTCCGATCGCGTTCCCGGGCGGAACGCGGTGGCGACGGTCGTGCCGATCGAGGGGCGTCTGGACAAGCCGGACGTCCAGCTCTGGCCAACCGTGATGGGGGTCATTCGAAACGCGTTCGTCGAGGGTGTGTCGGCCGGCTTCCGCAACGTCCCGCCCGAGCAGGCGGAGAAGAAGGAAGGGAAGGTCCAGGAGGTCGAGCACGCCGTCGAGAAGAGCGCCGGTCCGCCCAAGGCGCAGCCAGCCCAGAGCAAAGGGAAATGAAGGGAATCTGGTTGGGCCTGGCGCTGGCGCTGAGCGGCCTCGGCTGCGCGCACACCAGGACGACCGACGCCACCAGCGTGTCGGAGCCGCCCAAGGGCGCCTCTCCACCGAGCGATCGCCCGCCGGCGAAGGTCCACCAAGGCGCGGAGACCAGCGGCGGCATCCCGGTGGCGTCCAGCCCCGAGGGGCTGCTCGCCCCCGGCGGCGAGCAGGAGATCCGCGACAAGCTGGTCGACGGCGGCTACCTGAAGAAGGGTGACGACGGCCAGTCGACGACTTCGGCCCTGCGCAAGTTCCAGAAGGACAAGGACCTGCCCGAGACGGGCATCCCCGACCACCAGACGGTCCGGGCGCTGGGGCTGGATCCCCAGCGCGTCTTCAAGCACGCCGACGTCCAGAAGTGAGCTTCAGCGCAGGACTCCCGGAGGCGGCTCGTCGTGCCCCAGGTTGGTCCAGCTGGGGTACGGGAACCCGCCGGGCTGCTGGACCGCGGGCGGCGGCAGCGGCGGCAGCACGGCGACCAGCGTGGTGGCACCGTACTCCTGCTCCACCAGGCGCGGCAGGATGCTGTCCCGGATCAGGGCGTGCAGGCTCGGGCCTTGCGCCAGCCGCTCGGCCTCGAGCGCGTGATCCACGTCGGCCTGCGCCAGCGCGTTCATGTGGGCGGCAAACTCGCCGTTGAAGCGGTCGGGCGGCGCGGTGTCCAGCCGCGCGTTGGCCAGCGGCCCGCTCTGGATCTCGGGCACGTTCATGCCCGCCGCCTGCGCGTACGCGAACAGCTGGGCGTCGGACTGCTGGCGCTGGCTGATCACCTTGGCCGCGTAGTCCCGGACCTCATCGCGCGTGGCGCGCTCCTCGGCCAGCTGCGCCGCCGCGATCGCGTCCTGATTCTGCTGATGGAGCTGCCTCAGGATCGCCTGGTCGCGTCCACCCCGCGGGTCGTAAGGCGCAGGCGCGTCCGCCGCGCGCGCCCCCGCCGCCGTCAACAAGAGCAGCCCCGCCAGCCCGATACCCGACAGCTTCAGCATCTCCCCACCTCCCCGATCTTCCATCACCCAACCTGATTGTCCGCTCGGGCTCGTCAAGATCATCGAAGCGGTCGAGTCAGGATTATAATTTGTGAATGAGCAAATTCCGCGGCACGGTCCGGCGCAGCGATCTCGAGGGTGGACACTGGCAGCTGGAGGCGGATGACGGCACCACCTACGTGCTCGAAGGCGCCACGCGCCCGATCGAGCAGGACGGTGCCAAGGTCGAGGTCGACGGGGCCGTGGATGAGGACGCGATGGGGATCGCGATGACCGGCCCCATCTTGCGGGTCAAGACCGCGCGCCGGGTTTGACGGAAGAGCTGATCGCGTCGACCCGCCGGTACGAGGCCTGGCTCGGTCGACTGATGCCGCTGGTCGCGGCCGACCTGCGCCAGAAGCACCGGCGCATGGCCGTGGGCCCGTTCTTCTTCCTGCGCGGGACGTTCTATCGCTGGTGCCAGCTCTGGCCGGCGGCGGCCGGCGACCTGGCGCGCGTGACCAAAGTCCTGTCGGTCGGCGACCTGCACCTCGAGAACTACGGCACCTGGCGCGACGCCGACGGACGCCTGATCTGGGGCATCAACGACTTCGACGAAGCGACGACTCTCCCCTGGACGCAGGACCTGGTCCGCCTGGCGGTCAGCGCCCACCTGGCCATCCTCTCGGACCAGCTGGCGGTGCGGCGGCGCTCGGCCTGCGACGCCATCGTGACCGGCTATCGCGACGGCCTCCAGGCCGGCGGACGGCCGTTCGTGCTCGAGGAGGAGCACGGCTGGCTGCGGCGGCTGGCGACCGGCGAGCTGCGACACGCGCCGACCTTCTGGGCCCGGATGAACGCGCTGCCGGCCGCGCGGGCGGTCGACCCGTCGGCGGCGGCCGCGATCCAGCGGGCCATGCCGGCGCGCGGGCTGCCGATCCGGTTCGCGCGGCGGGTGGCCGGGCTGGGGAGCCTGGGGCGGCCGCGCTTCGTCGGGATCGCCGACTGGAACGGCGGCGCCGTCGCGCGCGAGGCCAAGGCCATGGCGCCGTCCGCCTGGCTGTGGGCGCAGGGGCGCGTGCGCGGCCGCGCAACCGACTACAACGCGATCATCGCCCGCGCCGTGCGGGTGCCCGACCCGACGGTGCGCGTGATGGGCCGCTGGCTGTTACGGCGCCTGGCGCCGCACTGCACGCGCATCGATCTGGCCGAGCTGCCGACGTCGCGCGACGAGGAGCGCCTGCTGTACGCGATGGGGTTCGAGGCCGCCAACGTCCATCTGGGCTCGCCCGGCGCGCGGCCGGCCCTGCGGCGCGAGCTGACGGCGCGCCGGAGCCGCTGGCTGCACCAGACGGCCACCGCCATGACCGACCAGGTGCTGGCCGACTGGCGGACCTGGCGTGAGCAGGTCAGTGATCGAGGACCTCGACGCGCACGTTGACCGTCCCCAGCTTGATCATTCCCAGCCGCTCCGCTGCCCCCTCCGACAGATCGATGATCCGGCCGTGCGGGCAGCCGCAGCGATCGTTGATGCGCACGGTGACCGAGGCGCCGCTGGCGCGCGTGACCCGGACGCGGGTCCCGAACGGCAGGTGCGGGGACGCCGCGGTCATCGCGCGCGGATCGAACCGCTCGCCCGAGGCGGTGCGCCGGCCGGCGAAGCCACGCCCGTAGTAGCTGGCCCGCCCCTGCTCGACGCGCGGCGTGGGCCGGCGCGCCCCCTCGGCGGTGGCGCAGCCGATCATCATGACGGCCGTGGCCGCCACGGCCGCGCCGATCGCGATCCGCACGCGGGTCGCGCGCAGCGCTTCACCGCTGGCGATCGTGACCGCCTCCGCCGCCACCGGGCGGCCCGTCCTGCAGCAGGGCTTCCTCGTCGGTGCGCGCGGCGCCCTTGTCGCCGCGGCTCTCGATCGTCCCGATGCCGTACTTCTCGAGCTTGTAATAGAGCGCGCTGGTCTTGATCCCCAGCAGGCGCGCCGTCTCGGTCTTCACGCCGCCGCTGCGGTCGTAGGCGCGCTGGATCAGCTGCCGCTCCAGATCCTCCAGCACCTCGGGCAGCGACATCTCGCCCACCGGCAGCGGGAGCGCGTTCTCGGGGAGGCCGCCGCGCACCGACGCGGGGAGCGCGCCCGCGTCGATGGCGGTCCCTTCGGCGAACACCAGCGCCTGCTCGATCACGTTCTCCAGCTCGCGCACGTTGCCGGGCCAGCTGTACAGGCCCAGGCGGGCCAGCGCGGCGTCGCTGATGCCGCGGGCCGGATCGATCGCCGCGTTGGTGCGCGGGGCCAGCTTGGCGATGAAGTGCGCCACCAGGCGGGGGATGTCGTCCTTGCGCTCGCGCAGCGGGGGCACCTCGCACGGCACGACGTGCAGGCGGTAGAAGAGATCCTCTCGAAAACGTCCGGCGGCGACCTCGGCCGCGATGTCCCGATGCGTGGCCGAGATGACGCGCACGTCGACCTTGATGGTCTCCTCGCCGCCCACACGCTCGAAGTCGCGCTCCTGCAGCACCCGCAGCAGCTTCAGCTGCAGCGCCGGCGTGACGTCGCCGATCTCGTCCAGGAACAGCGTCCCGCCGTCCGCCAGCTCGAACCGCCCGAGCTTGCGCTTGATCGCGCCGGTGAACGCCCCCTTCTCGTGCCCGAACAGCTCGGACTCGAGCAGGGTCTCCGTCAGGGCACCGCAGTTCACCTTCACGAACGGCCCGCTGGCCCGCTTGGACCGCGCGTGGATGGCGCGCGCCACCAGCTCCTTGCCCGTCCCAGATTCGCCGTGGATGTAGACGGACGCGTCGGTCGGCGCGACCTTCTCGATCAGCGCGAACACCGCCCGCATGGCCGGCGTGTCCCCGACGATCTCCGCGAACTGGTAGGGGCGGGCGGCGTCGTCGCGCAGCGCCGCCGTCTCGGCCTCGGCCCGCTCGCGGGCCCGGCGCTCGGCCCGCAGCTCGAGCGCGCGCGTCACCTTCAGCCGCACCACCTCGGGCGCGAACGGCTTCTGCAGGAAATCGAAGGCGCCCAGCCGCATGGCCTCGACCGCGGTCTCGACCGTGCCGAAGGCGGTCACGATCATGACGGGGCAGCCCGGATCCCGCTCGGTCACCGCCTTGACCACGTCCAGCCCGCCGCGCCCCTCCATCTTCAGGTCGGTGATCACGAAGTCGACCGCGCCGCGCGCCCCCACGAAGGCGCGCAGGCCGTCGTCGCCGGAGGGGGCCACGACGGCCTCGTGCCCCATCCGTCGCACGGTCGCCCCCAGCCCCTCGCGCATCGTTTCGTTGTCGTCGATGATGAGGACGCGGGGCATCTCGGTTAGCCTAACCCCGTCCCCAAATGACAGACAAGAAGACGCCAGACCCCCTCGACCTCTTGCGGCCGGCCATTCGTGCGATGCCCGCCTACACGCCGGGCGAGCAGATCGCCGACCTGACCAAGCTCAACACCAATGAAGGCGCGCATCCGCCCTCGCCGCGCGTGATGGCCACGCTGGCGGCGATCGCCGATGAATCGCTGCGCCTGTACCCGGACCCCGTCAGCCGCAAGCTCCGCGCGGCTGCCGCGGCGCGCTTCGGCGTGGCGCCCGAGCAGGTTCTGGCCGGCAACGGGTCCGACGACTGCCTGACCATCCTGTACCGCGGGTTTCTCGAGGCGGGCGAACGCGTGGCCTGCCCCTGGCCGACCTACGGCCTCTACGACACGCTGGCTTCGTTGCAGGGGGCCGAGCTGGTGCGGGTTCCGTTCATCGCCGACGGCCGCCGCTTGAAGCTGCCGCCGACGCTGGCGCAGCAGGGCGCCAAGATGATCATCCTGGCCAACCCGAACAACCCGACGTCGACCATGGTGCCGGTCGCCGACCTGCGGGCGCTGTGCGACCAGGCGCCGGACGGCATCGTCGTCGTCGACGAGGCCTACGTCGACTTCGCGCTGGCCGCCGGGATCGAGGCGAGCATGCTGCCGTTTCTCGACGGCCACCCGAACCTGGTCGTGCTGCGCACGATGTCCAAGAGCTACAGCCTGGCGGGCGCGCGCCTGGGCCTGCTGTTCGCGGCCGCGCCGCTGGTCGAGCAGCTGGTGAAGGTGAAGGACAGCTACAACGTCAACGTGATCAGCCAGGCGCTCGGCGTCGCGGCGCTGGAAGACAGCGCGTATTACGACGCCTGCGTCCGGGCCACCGTCGACGAGCGGGCCCGGCTAGAGACGGCGATCGAGTCCCTGGGGCTCACCTTCCCCGAGCCGGTCGCGAACTTTCTCTTCGTCGACCTGGGCGATCGGGCCCAGCGCATGTACGAGACCCTGAAGCGCGAGGGCCTGCTGGTCCGGTGGTGGTCCGCCCCGGAGCTGCGCACGAAATTGCGCATCACGGTCGGCAAGCCCGCCGAAAATGACAGGATTATCGCCGCGTTGCGGAAGCACCTCTGACGCGCTGGGCCTTCGCGAGCTCACGCCCCGCGTCGTCCTGTAACCTGGCGATTTGTTTCGGACGTTGACTCTGTGACGTCTATACGACGCGAAGTTACATACAATTTTCAATACGGTGATTGTGTCTCGACCATTCCAGATGTAGTGTGGTCATACAACACAGATGACTACATCGCACACATTGCAGCAGATGGGGGTGGGGTTGGTGGGGTTGGCGCTCTTGACGAGCGGCTGCGCCACGGCGACCGACATTCGGGGCAGCGCCCGCGTCGGTGGCACCGGACCGGCTCTCCTGGTGAGCGGTCCGATCGAGATCCTGCACATGAACGTCGACCAGAAGACGACCGCGAAGTTCTCACGGGTGGCCGGCACGTCGAGCGACTGCCGGACCGCCAAGCCGTTCACCTGGAACGGCGAGACCGAGCTGACCCTCGTCCAGGGCGAATCGGTCTGCGTCGAGGTCGGCCGCGCCGCCCAGGTGAGCTGGCATGCGCGCACGGTCCCCGCGCCCACACCGGTGGCGTCCGTGCCGCAGGTGCACGCCAGCCTGCCGTAACGACCGGACCGTGTGAGGGGCCTCCATCGGGGCGGCGATGCGGAGGCCTTCCGCGAGGTGCCGCGCCCGGTGCAGAAATCGGCCGCGCGCCTGGCGCGCGGCACGAGCCCTACCTCGCGCTGCTGGATCTCGGGACGTAGAGCTCGATCACCCTCGAGCTTGCGGCCTAGTCGAGGGCACCGCAGTTGGGCTGCCGACTCGTGCTTCCTTCGTGATACACGCCATCAGCGGTAATCGCGCGAACGTTGCTGTCGAGCCCACCGAGCGACGTGACGTTCGAGATCGCGTTGAGAGCCGGTAAATTGCCAAAGGGGCCTCCCCAGCACCGCAACGTGCCGTCCGTGATCAGCGCGCAGAAGGCCGGTCCGCTTTCGTCCCCCGAGTGCAGATCGGCGATGTCATTCAGAGCGACGCCTCCCGCCGTCAAGCGTACGGTCGTGGGTGCAAAGACCGGCGACTCGGTGGTGCCGGTCGCTACCGAGCCAGACCCGTTGTATCCCCAGCACTTGACGTTGTCCCCGTCGATGGCGCACGCCGCTCTCTGAACATCTCCATTCGCGACCAACGTGTAGCCGCCGTTCATGACGACCTTTCGCGGATTTGTGAGGCCACCAACCTTCGTGGGGTATTGGTGGAGGGCCGTGTCCCCGAGACCGAGCTGGCCGTAGTTGTTGTAGCCCCAACACCACAGCTCATTCGTGGAGCCCTGGACGATCGCGCAGGCGGAAAGCGACGCGTCCAGCGCGACACTTTGCACTCCCGTCAAGGGCGTGCTTCCGTCGGTCGTCATGACCGTCGCGAACGGCGCCGCCAGGTCCACTCCCTTGTTCGCGATGTAGCTCAGGACTCCCCAGCAATAGAGTTTGCCGTCGCCGGTGACGGCGCAGGATGATTCACCCGGGGCCAGTCCGCCTTGGCTCGTTTCGCCGTCAGCAATGGCCACCACGTTTGTGAGCGGCAGCCCTGCAGAGACGAGCACCTGAGTCGCCCGAAACGCCGCACCAGATTTGTCGGTGGCGCCATTGCCGAGCTGCCCGTTTACGTTCCCGTTGACGGTGTCGGTCCGCCAACACCACACGGTCTGGGTCGACCCTTGCAGGGCGCAGCCATGATACGTGGCGTCCTGAACGTCGGCGACGTCCGTGAGCGGCGTGACTGTCGATGCGTCCAGCACCGCGGTTTGAGACGTCGCGGGCGGATCGCCCTCCAACAGCAACGCTCCGTCGGCGCGAATCAAATAGCGTCCCTTCGCAACCTTGGCGCAACCGGATCCACCACCAGCCGCCATCGCCCCTCCCATTCCGGCCCCTCCTATGCCGGCCACACCGGACACGCCACCCGCGGCATTCCCGCCGGTGTTTCCTCCGGTTGCGACGCCGTTGCCGCCGAGGCCCGTGCCTGCCTGTCCGCCGGTTCCCACGTGTCCCCCTGCGGAGCCACCGTGGCCTGCGGCAGCCGCCGAGCCGGCCGCGCCGGCAGCAGCGGAGCCGGCCGCCCCGGCAGCGGCCGAGCCAGCCGCCCCGGCACTGCTGCCCGCGGCTCCCGCGCCGCCGGTCGAAGTCGAGCCGGCCGAACCACCGCCTCCTGCTTTGCCGCCTCCCCCGGTGGCACTGCCTCCAGACCCTGCTCCACCTTCTGGCCTCGTGGGCGCGGAGCTCGTACACCCAAGCAACAGACCCGAGGCAACCACAATGGACACCAACAACAACACCCGAAATTGCGAGCACGCCGACATCTGCATCCCTTTCCGGCGCCCGACAGGCCGCCGTCTCGTGACCACGCCACTTGACTCTGCCGTCCCCCGCGCTGTGAACGCATGCGGACGAGTTGCAGCGAGAGAAACACGAGCGGCTCCCGAAAGCACGGCGTATGCCACGGCTTCTGCGGTTCAAATTGGCCGGGAGACCGTCCGGCCGGCCGTTGATCTGACCACCCCGCCCCCGTCCGAACGCTGTCCGAACCGTTCGAACTCGATCCGCAGCTCCGACGAACCCGCCTGCTCGAGGCCTTACGGGCGCCCGATCACGCCCGTCCGTTCGGCGTCATATCGATCAGATCGCGCCGCAGCGGTCCATCGTCACCGACTCGGTGTCGCCGTCGATTGTCACGTCGGCGGTGCCGCAGCCGGTGAGGGTGACGGTGGCGGACTTTCCGTCGTCCTTGCCGCCCGAGACGGTGCCCGACAGGGAGCCCGAGACCGCGCAGTTGCAGGTGGACGCCCAGGTCAGGTTGTTGGGCGTCAGGGACACGGCGTAACCCGCCAGGTGGTGCGTGATCACCAGCGTGCCGCCGACGATCACCAGGTTGCCGGGGCTGCCGGTGATCGACAGCGGCGTGGTCGTCTCGGTGCTGATATCGAACAGCTCGTTGTTTCGGAGGCCCATCAGCACGCGCTCGATGCCGCCGACGGCGAAGTCGAAGCCGGTCGCGGTGCGCGTCAACGTCTGCCCGCCGCCCGGCGAGGTGACGGTCAGCGAGCCGCCGTAGTCGCCGGAGATGGTGAAGTCCGCGGTGCGGTTGACCGAGTCACCGACGGCCAGCGCGCAGCCGGCGCTGTCGCTGAACGCCAGCGTGACGTTGCCGTCGACCGTGGTCGGCCCGAACGTGCAGCTCGAGAACGTCTCCGTCCGGACGCCGCTGGCGCAGGCGCTGAACGTGAACGGGTAACAGGCGGCCGCCGAGGCCGTCGGGAGCAGCGTGCGCGCGGCGCGGCGCCACAGCGGACCGCGCAGCTCGTCGGGCGTGCGGAACATCGGCGTCAGGGCCGCCGTGCTCGTCCCGGCGCTGGCCGATTCGTTGGCGCTGGCCATCACCTCGCCCACGGTGGCGCCGATCTGCGCCTGGTCCGTCAGGGCCTCCTTGCGACACCCGGCGCTCCCGACCGCGGCCAGCGCCGCGGCGCTCATCACCCCAATCTTCCAGCTCGACATGGCGTGCTCCTTCGCAGGCAGGACAGAACCTTCGCGCCCGCACATCGGAGGATCAGAGAGCGTGTTTGAGGCGAGGCTCATGGCGGGCCGGCCCGAAGGCCGCTCACCCACCACTGACCCAGCTCGCTCGAAAACTCGAAAGACCACACGCGCTTACGTGCGTCGGATCACGCCGCAAACGTGACCTCGGCTCGGTCCTCCGACGATCAGGCCGTCACAGCGCCGTCAGGCGCGAGTCCAAGCACCGGGAGGCGCGGCTTCGCCGCGCCGGGGTCGTCGCCCAGAGGGGGGACACCCCCTCGCCCCCCTAGAACCAATGTCGTTCAGTTAAGGCGCCCCAATCTTCGGGTCGACTGGGTCAAGCGCCCGCCCGTTCACGCAGGGGCTCCTTCCCCCTCTCCATGCGAAAGCATGGAGAGGGTCGGAGAGAGGTCCGGACCCCACCCGCCGAGCCTACGGCTCGGCGGCCTCCCCCGCATTCGCGGGAGAGGCGCAGAGAGCGCCCGATCTGCGCGTCCTGGCGCCTTAACGGCATTGCCCCTAGAACTCGAACTTGCCGTAGGCGCCGAGCTCTTTGAAGGCCGTGACCAGGCGGGCCGTCACGCCCTTTTCGCCCAGGTGCACCCAGCCGCGCGGGTCGATGTACTTCTTGTTCGGCTTGTCGGGGCCCTCGGGGTTCCCGATCTGGGAGTGCAGGTAGGCGCCCTTCTCGTCCATGAACTGCTTGATCGGGTGGGTGAAGGCCCACTGGGTGTCGGTGTCGATGTTCATCTTCACGACGCCGTAGGAGACCGCCTCGGTGATCTCCTCGGCCGACGACCCCGAGCCGCCGTGGAACACGAAGTTGACGGGGTGCGGGCCGGTCTTGCGCTGCTCCTGGATGTACTTCTGCGAGTCGCGCAGGATGGTCGGCTTCAGCTTGACGTTGCCGGCCGCGTACACGCCGTGCGTGTTGCCGAACGACGCGGCCACCGTGAAGCTGCCCAGCGGGCTGAGCGCGTCGTAGGCCTTCAGCACGTCCTCGGGGTGGGTGTACAGCTTGGAGTGCTCGACGCCGGAGTTGTCGACGCCGTCCTCCTCGCCGCCGGTGATCCCCAGCTCGATCTCGAGCGTGGCGTTGATCTTGGACAGCCGCTTCAACGTCCGCGAGCTGATGTCGATGTTCTCCTGCAGCGGCTGCTCGGACAGGTCGAGCATGTGCGAGCTGAACAGCGGCTCGCCGTTGCGCGCGAAGTACTCCTCGCTCTGGGCGATGACCCCCTCGACCCAGGGGAGGATCTTCTTGGCGCAGTGGTCGGTGTGCAGCACGACCGGGACGCCGTAGACCTTGGCCAGCGTCCGCACGTGCATGGCGCCCGCGACCGCGCCGGCGATCGACGCCTGCTGGGCGCTGTTGTCCAGCGTCTTGCCGCCGTAGAACTGCGCGCCGGTGTGCGAGAGCTGGATGATGATCGGGGACTTGGCTTCCTTGGCGGCCGCCATCGCGGCGTTCGCCAGGTGCGATCCGATCACGTTCACTGCCGGCAGCGCGGCCTGCGCGGTTTTGCAGTAGGCGAACAGCTCTTTGAGACCGTCGCCGGTGATGACCCCGGGTTTCAGCTTCAAGCTCGACATGCGCGGCGCAGTATAGGCCTGTCGCCGGTCGATTTCAGCTCTTTCGCAGCCGCCGGAGCAATCGCAACGGGGCCATGACACGATGGAAATCGATGGCCGTCAGTTTCCGGGGCGGCGGGGGCGGCCGGACCGGCGCGGCGATCAGGGCCTCCGTGTAGATCTCGCCCGGGGCGTAATAGAAGTACGAGGGGAACGAGTCGGCCGGCAGGTTGTCGTACTGGTCCAGGCTGGCCAGCACGGCCTGCCGCGTCGTCCCCACGTCGAACGGAGACGGCGCGTTCATCGACGCGAAGCGCGCCGTCAGCGGCGAGGCGAAGCTGGTCCCGTCGACCGGCAGCAACCAGCCGCCCGCGTACATCGTCACGATCGCCTGGCCCGGCGCGTACAGGTCGACGCAGTCGCCCCAGTTCGTGAACTGGTTCCGCCCACCCGTGGCCGGGTCGTAGCTGCCCACCACCAGCGCCGCCGGATCGCCCGGGTTGCAGTCCACCTCGTCGGCGCTGCTGTCGATCCTGGTCCCGTCGTTGCCGGCCGCGCGGACCGTCAGGACCGCCGGCGCCGCCCGCGCGGCCGCCCGCGCCACGTCGATCGCCGTCACCGCCTGGAAGTATTTCGACAGGTCGATCGGACCGGGACAGTTCGCGTTCCGCTGCAGGATCTCCAGGCTGACGGCCGAGGGGTAACCGAAGCTCTCGTTGACCACCCCCACGTGGTGGGCGGTCCACGCCGCCGCGTAGTCCATGTCCAGCGTCGCCGGCTGATTGACGGCGGCCGCGAAGACGTCCGGGTCGGTGAGCATCAGGGTCGCCTGGTCGGTCTCGGACTGCACGAAGCAGCTGAAGGTCGACTGGGCCTCGGTCTCGGACAGCAGCTGCCGCTCGACCAGGATCAGGCGCACGTCGTCGTATCCGTGCGCGACCGTCGTCGACGTGGCCGTCCCGTGGTAGTCGAACGTGAAGAGCTCGTTGTCGATGGGCCCGGTGATCTTCGCCCAGTCGTCGTAGCTGAACGGGCTGCCGTCCGTCTCTTGCTGGTTGGCCAGGATCATGGCGTTCCAGCGATCGCGATAGCTGGCGATGGCGGCCAGCGGATCGCTCTTGGCCGAGATGCCCGTGTTGAGGTGGCAGCTGTCGTCGGTCTGCGAGTAGGCGGCGATCAACTTCTGCTTGAGCGTGTCGAAGGTCGGCCCCGCGTCGACGGGCGGTCCGGCGTCCGCGTAGATGTCGGGGCCGTCGTCGACGTCCGACCCGCAGACCTCGGTGTAGGCGCCGGAGACCTTGCGGTTCAGATCCGGAACCGAGAGATCCATCCCGGTGTCGATCACCATCACGTTCTGCTGCTGGAGCGGGCTGTCCGGGACCAGCCGCGGGCCGTCGTCGCCGCACCCGCCGGCCAGCAGCGCCACGATCGCAGCCGCCGCGGCCCGCATCAATGGAACCTCACGAACATGAGGTTGCTCTCGGGCGCGAAGTGATCCCGGTTGGGAACGGCGAAGCGCCGCAAGCGCTCGAAGCCACGGGGGGTGAGCGCGCCGAACGTCAGCGACTCGTGTCCCGGGTGCCTCAGGTCGGCCATGTTGGCGCGGTAAGCGTCGTCTCCCAGCTCGGGCTCGCCCAGCAGCGACGGCGCCAGCTCATTCAGCGGCGGCGCGCCGATCAGCACCAGCTTGAAGCGCGCCAGATCGTCCGGCGTGACGTCGCGGTCGGCCTTCACCGTGAACTTGGCGTCGACCATCGGCCCCCAATCGGCCAGCGCCAGCGCCAGCGCGCGGGCCGCCGCGACCGCCTCCGGCGAGCCGTGGGTCCCGTAGACGTAGATGTGCGGGTGCTGGCGCGGCAGGCTCTTGCCGAACAGGCCCGGGATCGCCTCGCCGGGCGGAGGCGGCGAGAGCGGCGTGCGCGGCGCCGCCGGATCGCGCCGGATGCCGATCAGCCTGCGCAGCAGCGCCGCGTCCTTGTACGCCAGCGCCCAGGCGTCGTGGTGGACCCCTGGGTATTCGGTGTAGGTCACGTTCTTCCCCAGCCAGCCGAGCGCGCGGTACCGCTCGGCCATCCGGCGCGAGTTCTGCACCGGCACCGTGGGGTCGTCGGCGCCGTGAAAGATCATCACCTGCATGTGGGCCGCGTTCTCGGCGATCGCCAGGGGCGACATCTGCTCCAGGCGCGGGAGATCGTAGAGGGCTTCGTCACCAGCCGGAATCCACGGCCGGAAATCGGTCATGCCGCAGATCGGCGCCAGCGCCGCGAACATCTCCGGGTGCCGCAACCCGATGGCCCAGGTCGCGCCGCCGCCCATCGACAGCCCGGTCAGCGTCATCCGCTCCGGGTCGATGTTATAGGCCCGGCGCACGTCGGCGATGACGCGCATCACGTCCTCGCCGCCCAGACCGTCGTAGCCCATCAGCCCGCCGCGCCCGCTGGGACAGACCACCAGCGCGGGGACATCGGGGAGCGGGAGCAGGTTGCGCGCCGCCTCGTCGTCGCTCTCGCCGGGGCGGTTGTTCAGCCCGAACACGCGCCGCAGGTTGTTCAGCGGATTCGAGTAGGCCCCGTGCAGCGCCACCACCAGCGGCCAGGCCTTCCTGGCGTCGTAGTCGCGCGGGACGTACAGCGCGTAGGGCTGCAGCGTGCCGTCCCAGTCGGCCCGGTAGGCCTTCACCATCCGACCCGTCGCCGTCCGGTAGGGATCCTGGCCGGCAGCCACCCGGTCGGCGTAGGCCCGGGCGGTCTTCAGGGTCTCGCGCACGAACGCCTCGTCCCGCTGGGGCACCGTCGGGCTGGCGCGGCGGAGGTCCGCGTCCTCGACCAGCCGTTCGATCGACGGCAGCGTCACCTCGCGCGCCACGACCGAGCCGGACTTCTGGGCGGTGGCGCGGGCGCGCGCGATCGCCGCGACCGCCGCCGCGCGCAGGCGGTCGACGTCGCCGTCGCCGGGCACGGTCGCGGCGACGGCGACCAGCGCCGAGAGCGTCAGCGCGCCGAACAGCAGCGGGCCGGTCATCGGTGGGGGTGGAAGAACGACGTCCGCTTGGGGACCGGCCGCTTGCGCAGCGCGACGGCGATCTTCCGGTCGCTGGTGCCGTTCACGGCGACCCGTCGGGTGGCGACCTCGTAGCCCGCCTTGATGAAGGCGATCTCGTAGGTGTTGCCGGCCTTGAAGTGCAGGTTGAGGGGCGTCCGGCCCAGCACGCGCGCGTTGGTTCGCACCACCGCGCCGCTGGGGGCGCTGGTGATGTGCAGGACCGCCGTGTTCGCCCAGGGGGCGGGCCGGCCAGCCGGGTTCTTCTCGCGTGGGCCCGCCGCCGCCTTGCCGGGCGTGGCCGCGGGCTCGACCTCGTCCGCACCGATGACCGCGTTCTCGGCGTTGGGGACGGCCGTGCGGAGCAGCGCCTCCTCGTCGGGCTCCTCTTCCGCCTCGGGCGGCGCGGCCGGCTTGGGCGCCGCGGCGACCTGGGCGTCCGGGGCCGGCGCCGCGGCGTCGACCACGCCGGTGGCGGCGGCCAGCTTGGGCGCGGGCGGCGGCGGCGCGACCGGCGGCGGCGGCGCCACCTTGGGCGCCGGAGCCGGCGGCGCAGGCGCGGGAGCGGGCGCCGCGACCGCCGCGGGCGCGGGCGCGGGCGCGGGCGCCATGGTTGGCACCGGCTCCGCCACCTCACCGCGATTGCCCCCCAGACCCAGCTGTCGCAGCAAGCCGCGGCTCTCGCCCCACCCCAGCAGGAATTTCACGCCGATCATGGCGGCGACCGCGAAGACGACCCCGAACCAGAACCCGTTCCCCCGGCGTTTGCCGCCGCGGGTCTTGCCCGGCCTGACGATCTCGGCGGTGTGTCCGCTGCGCAGCGCCTCGGGCGGCGGCGGGGGCGGCCCCACCCGCTCCGGCCCGGGCGAGCGCTCGCGCGGAATCTCCATCAGGTCCGACGGCTCGCTCAGATCGACCAGCTCGAACGACGTGCCGACCGTGATGTCGGCCGCCGTCACGTCCGTCCCCGAAGGGCGCATGGCCTGGCGGCCGATCGGCAGCGCGCCGTCCCGCTTGGCCAGCTTCTCCAGCCAGGACTTGAGCTCGGTCTGCCCGGCCGAGTGAAACTCGGTGCGCAGGACCCGCTCGACCTCGATCAGCATCTCCTCGGCGGTCTGATAGCGGTCGCCCGGGGCCAGCTTCATCGCCCGCTGGATGATCGCGGCCACCGCGTCGCTGACCGACTCCTTCACCTGCTGCGGCGGCTTGAAGTCGGCCTTCTGCACGCGCAGCAGTGACTCGAGGTCGTTGCTGGCCTCGAACGGCAGGTGGCCGGTCGCCATCCGGTACAGCATCGAACCGACGGAGAAGATGTCCGAGCGGCGGTCGACCGTGTTCCCCTGCCCCTGTTCGGGCGACATGTAAGCGACCTTGCCCTTGATGACGCCGGCGGCGGTCTGCTCGCGCTTGCGCTGCGCCTTGGCGATGCCGAAGTCGGCCAGCTTCACCTCGCCCTCGGCGCTGACCAGCACGTTGTTGGGGCTGATGTCGCGGTGGACGATCCCCAGCGGCTTGCCGTCGCGGGTTTTGCTGTGCGCGTAAGCCAGCGCCCGACAGACCTCGGCGACCACGTACAGCGCCAGGGCCGGCGGCCACTCCTGCTCGGCGGCGTGCGCGCGCTGCAGGATCTTCTCGAGATCCCACCCGTCCACCAGCTCCAGCGCCAGGAAATAGCGGCCACCCGCGACGCCCAGGTCCAGGACCTGCACGATGCTGCCGTGCTGCAGGCTCATCGAGATGTGAGCCTCGTCGAGCAACATATTGCGGAACTGGGGATCGGCAGAATATTGCGTCAGGATGCGCTTCAGCACGACGGGCTTTTCGAACCCCTCGGCGCCGTGCTGAGCGGCCAGGAAGATCTCGGCCATGCCCCCGTCGGCCAGCTTGCCGCGGATGGTGTATCGCCCGTGCGATGCCATGCGCGGTTGGTAAGGTATCATCCCTCGATGCTGAAGCTCTATGGACGCCTCGCCGGGCGAGCGGCTCACCTGGCCGTTCGCGGCTGGCCGGCCGCCGTCGCCCTGCTGCTCTACGCGACGCTGCTTCAGCTTGCGACCGGCCTGAGCATGCAGCTCGGGAGGCTGGGTGGGGTCGTGTTGGTCTTCGTGGTTGCGTTCCTGATATCCAGCTACCTTCACCTCGTGTCGCTCGTGGTCGCCGACCGTCGCATCCACATCGGCGATTTCCGCGAGAGCTTTCGCCCGCGCTTCTGGGACGTGGTCATGGTTCTGTTCGCGATCTGGGTGATCCAGCTGCTGGTGGGGGTGGTGACCATCGACTGGGGGCAGCGGGGCCAGATCGTCGCCGTGCTGGTCGGCCTGACCATGGTCGTCTTCTTCAACGCCATCCCCGAGCTCATCTACATGGCGCAAGGTCGGGTGCGGTCGTTCGGGCTCCTCATGACCTCCGCGCGGTTCATCACCCGGTACTGGCCCGAGTGGCTGGGTCCGACGGCCATCATCGGGGCGGTGATGCTGGCGCCGCTGGGGGTCTTGCAGCAGGGGAGCGCGGCCGAGCGGCTGCTGAGGTTTCAGGGGCTGTTCTCGGTGAACGGGATCGCGGCGGTGGTCCTGTCGATGCCGCTCTGGCTGGCGCCGCTGATGTTGCTTTTCATTACTTGGGCGATGGTGTTCCGCGGGCTACTGTTCGCCGCTCTCGCCTCCGGCGCCGCCCGGAAACGCTCATGGCCCTAGAAAACGACACGGACGCATTCGGTATCGTCGCCGGGTATCGCGACGCCACAGGCAAGGAACACCAGACCTCGGACCAGACGCGGGCGGCGCTGCGGGCCGCCATGCACGCCGATCCGCGCAGCGACCAGCCCGAGGACGACGGCAGCCGGGCGGTCCGCGTCCTGGTGCCCGGCAGCGACCGCTCGCTGCCCGGTCACGCCGAGCTGGTGCTGGAGGACGGGACCCACCGGGCCTGCTCGCGCGAGCTGCCGGCCGACCTGCCGTTCGGGTACCACCAGCTGCACCTGCCGGGCAGCGGCGAGCTGCTGTTGATCGTCAGCCCGGGGCGCTGTTTCCTGCCCGAGACGCTGCGAACCTGGGGCTTCGCCGCCCAGGTGTATGCCGCGCGCTCGCGCGAGAGCTGGGGGATCGGCGATCTGGCCGACCTGGCCCGCCTGGGCCGGTTCACGCGACGCCTGGGCGCCAGCGTCCTGATGATCAACCCGCTCACCGCGCCGACGCCGGTGCCGCCGATCGAGGCGAGCCCCTACTACCCGTCGAGCCGCCGGTACGTGAACCCCCTGTACCTGCGGGTCGAGGATGTGCCCGGCTGGGACGGGCTGGACGCGGGGTACCGCGAGCGGGTCGCGCAGGCCGGCCGGGCGCTGAACGAGGGGCGGCGGATCGAGCGCGATCCGATCTTCCAGCTGAAGATGGAGGCGCTGGAGGCCATCTTCAGCAACTTCCAGGGCGAGGACGGCTTCAACTGGTACCGCTGGGGCCAGGGGAGCGCGCTGGTGGACTTCGCGACCTACTGCGCGATCTCCGAGCGCCACGGCAAGGACTGGCGGGCCTGGCCCGCCCCCCTGCGCCGGCCCGACGGCCCGGACGTCGCCGCGTTCCGGGGCGAGAACCCGCGGCGGGTCGAGTTCCACGCCTGGCTGCAGTGGCGGCTGGACGCGCAGATGGCGCGCGCCGCCGAGACCATCGGCCTGGTCAACGACCTGCCGATCGGCCTGGACGTGGCCGGCGCCGACGCCTGGTGCTGGCAGGATCTGATGGCGCGCGACGTCTCCGTCGGCGCGCCGCCCGACGAGTTCAACGCCGCCGGACAGGACTGGGGTCTGACCCCCTTCGTCCCCCACCGGCTGCGCGCCGCCCGCTACCAGCCGTTCATCGAGACCATCCGGGCGATGATCCGGCACGCGGGCGGCCTGCGCATCGACCACGTCATGGGGCTGTTCCGCCTGTTCTGGGTGCCGCGCGCGCTGGGCACCAAGGGGGGCAGCTATGTCCGGTCGCGCGCCGACGAGCTGATGGCCATCGTGGCGCTCGAGAGCCACCGGGCCAAGGCGTTCGTGATCGGCGAGGACCTGGGGACCGTCGAGCCCGGCGTCCGCGAGAAGCTGGCCGATCACCGCATGCTCTCCTACCGGCTGCTCTACTTCGAGCCGCACGACCCGCCCTCGTTCCCCGAGCTGGCGCTGTCCAGCGTGACGACGCACGACCTGCCGACCGTCGCGGGGCTCTGGACCGGCTGGGACGCCGCCGCCCAGAAGAAGATCGGCCTGGACCCGAACGACAAGGGGATCAAGGCGCTGCGGGACAAGCTCAAGCGGCTGGGCAACCTGCAAGAGGACGCGTCCGTCGAGACCGTCGTCGAGGAGACGTACCGCGCGCTGGCGCGGGCGCCGTCGCGGGTGCTGCTCGCCACGCTGGACGACGCAATCGCCGTTCCGGAGCGCCCGAACCTGCCAGGGACGATCAAGGAGTGGCCGAACTGGTCGCTGGCCCTGCCGCTGACCCTGGAAGAGCTGGAACACCAGGAGCTGCCCGTGCGGAT
Organism: Polyangia bacterium; assembly: GCA_035578045.1. Classification (GTDB taxonomy): domain Bacteria; phylum Myxococcota_A; class Polyangia; order Fen-1088; family Fen-1088; genus JADGRB01. Next base: position 46,773 of record DATJWP010000084.1, read on the forward strand.
CGCCCGGGCCATGGAACGGCGGTAGGACGCGCTAGGCCCGCGGCGTCGCCGCGGGTATCATGCGCCGCCGTGGACCTGGATGAGCCAATCGAGATCGTCGACTTCGACCCCCGCCGGGCGCGCGGATACCGCGGGGAGCGGGACCGGGTGCGCCTGGCGCTGGCGACCGCTTCGCTGAAGTTCGAGCACATCGGGTCGACGGCCGTGCCGGGGCTGGCCGGCAAGCCGATCGTCGACCTGATGCTGGGCGCCTCGCCCGCGGTCTGGGCGATCCGCGACGAGCTGCGCCCCAAGATCGTGGCGCTGGGCTACGACGACCTGGGCGAGGCCGGGGTGCCCCGGCGCCTGTATTTCCGCCGGCGGACGCCGCTGCGGTCCTACAACCTGGCCCTGGTCGAGGAGGACGGCGAGCTCTGGCGCGCCAACCTGGCGTTTCGCGACTACCTGCGCGCCCATCCGGACGAGGCGGCCGCCTACGCGGCGGCCAAGCGAGAGGCTTTCGCGGGCGGCGCCCGGACTTTGCTGGCCTACTCGGCGGCCAAGGCCGCCGCCGCCGACGCCATCCTCCAGAAGGCGCGCGGCAAGTAACTCCCCGCCCGCCGCCCGGCAGGATCTTGCCGGCAGGATCCTGGCCGAAAGGAATCGGGCGCCGGCGCCCATAGCAGTCAGTGGCGGGACGTATGCGAGATCTTCGCGTCGCGTCGATCACCGCCCTGGTGATCGGGCTTCTCGGCTGCGGTGGTTCGAAGCCGCTGATGACCGGCAGCCCCGGCATCGGCGGGCACATTGGCGGGGGCGCCACAGGGGGACGCGCCGCCGGCGGGTCGACTGGGAGTGGCGGCGATGGCGTGGGGACGGGGGCCGCCGGCGGCGCGGTGGGCTCGGGCAGCGGGGGCTTCACCGATCAAGGCTCCGGGGGCAGCGGCTCCGGCACCACCGGGGTGGCCGGCTTCACCGGCGGCGTGGGAGGCGCCGGGGGCCAGGGCGTGCCGGTCGCCATCTCGGATCCGCCGACCGAGGCCGACTGCGCCAACGCCACCATCTCGAAGGACGTGATCCAGTACAGCCAAGGCGGCATCGACATGCTCCCCGTGATCTCGAAGATCCAGGGGAACCTCGACATCTCGGGGCACGTGACCAGCCTGGCTCGGTTCGGCTGCCTGAAAGAGGTGACCGGCACCGTCAGCGTCGACATCGCGCAACAGCTGGCGTCGATGCACGGCCTGGACCGGCTCACCACGATTGGCGGCGACCTGACCATCCACGGCAACGGATCTCTGGCCGCGCTCGAGGGTCTGAACGCGCTGAAGAGCGTGGGCGGAAAGCTCGAGGTGTCTCTGGACGCATCCCTGACCGATCTGCGCGGGCTCGAGTCCCTGACGTCCACCTCGAACGTCATCATCCAGTCCAACGCATCGCTCACGAGCCTGACCGGCCTCGAGAGCCTGGCGACCGCCGATGACGTCACGATCGACTCGAACAGCGCCCTCCCGAACCTGACCGGCCTCAAGAGCCTGATCCAGACCGGGGACTTCACCGTGACCAACAACGCCGCCTTGACCAGCCTGGACGGCGTTCAGGCGCTGGCGACGGCGGGGGGGACCATCAACGTCACGGGCAACGACGCGCTGACCAGCATCGCGGGTCTGGCCGGTGTGTCGTCGGCCGACAGCGTGGAGATCACCAGCAACAAGGCGCTCGCCAAGCTCACCGGGCTGGACGCGATCGCGGAGCTGCCGGGGCACCTGACCATCTCGTCGAACCCGAAATTGACCAGCCTGGACGGCCTGACGCTTCTGGCGGTGGGCGACCTGACGATCGATACGAACGACGCGCTGGCCGGGATCGACGCGCTCTCCGGCATCACCAGCGCCGGTCGCGTCCAGGTGAGCGGCAATCGAGGGCTCCACAATGTCGACGGCCTCGGCAACCTCTCGAAGGCACTGGAGGTGTCGGTCTGGAACTGCCCCCTGACGTCTTTCGGGCTCAAGAGCCTGGCCTCCGTCGGCACGTTGACCTTGGCTCAGACCCGCCTGACCAGCCTGGCAGGGATTGGCAGCCAGGCGGGCGGCCCGATCGCCATCGCCCCGGCCGGGACCATCACGGTGAACGCGAACTCGTTCTTGACGACTCTGGCCGATCTCACGGCGAGCGCCTCGACGCTGGCGCAGTTGTCGGTCACGGACAACCCGAAGCTCGCCGATCTGCCGGCGCTCGCGGGGTTGACCCAGGTCGATGCCCTTCAGATCGACAGCAACCCGGTGCTGGCTTCTCTGCGCGGCATCGACACCGTCACCTCGATCAACACCTGCGAGATCAGCGGGAACACCAAGCTCACGGATCTGTCCGGGCTCGGGCGCCTCCAGACCGTCGGGACGACGCTCTCGATCGGCGCCAACGGCGGGCTCACGTCGGTGCACGGTCTCGAGAGCCTCACCTGGGTGGAAGACCTGGAGCTCGAGCAGAACCCGATGCTGGCGGACATCGGGGCGCTCTCATCCCTGACCACGCTCTCGACAGTCACCGCCTATGACAACCCGCTTCTCCCCACCTGCCAGGTGCTCGCGATCGTCGACCGGACCCTTGCCAGCCAGTACAACGTAGCCGGCAATGACGACGACGCCACCTGCCCCGGCCCGTGATGAACCAGTGACCAGGTTCCGCGCGATCGCCGCCGTGCTGCTTGCCGTCGCGGGCTGCGGTGGATCGAGCACCGTGAAGAACGGGATCAGCGGGGGACTGGGCGGACACGCGGCCGGCGGGCAGAAGGGCGGCGGGGACCAGACCGGAGCGGGCGCCGCCGGCGGCTCAGTGGGCCCCGGGACGGGAAACGCCAGCGGCGGCGGCAGCGGTGTCGTCACCGGAACGGGGGGCACGGGCGGCGCGCCTGGCACGGGCGGCGCGCCTGGCTCGGGCGGCGCTCCTGGCTCGGGCGGTACGCCTGGCTCGGGCGGCACGTCAGGCACGGGCGGCACGCCCGGTTCGGGCGGCACGCCCGGTTCGGGCGGCACGCCCGGTTCGGGCGGCGGCCCTGGCGCGGGCGGCGGCCCGCAGACGAGCCAGTGCGCGAACGCTCAAACCATGGTCGGCAACCTCTACCTGATGAGCCAGGACATGGTGAACGCGTTGCCGTTGCTCTCGAAGGTCCAGGGGAACCTGACCATCACCGGGCAGGTCACCTCGCTGGCCAACTTCACCTGCCTGAAGCAGGTCACCGGCACGGTCACCATCCGGGCGGCGCACCAGCTGACGTCCTTTGCGGGCCTGGACCAGCTCCAATCGATCGGCATCGATCTGATCGTCGACAGCAACGATGTCCTCGCCGCCCTGATCGGACTGGGCGGCCTTCAGAGCACGGGGGGAATGTTGACGATCACGTCCAACCCCAAGCTGGCGAGCCTGCACGGGCTGGAGGGCCTTGGATCGGTGGCGGGGAATCTCACCATCCAGGCCAACCCCGTCCTCCAGAGCCTCGGCGGCCTGGACAACCTGACCAGCGCGGGGACCCTGATGGTCGACTCGGAGAATCTGCTGGTCAACCTGACCGGCCTGAAAAACCTGGGACAGCTCTGGAACCTGGTCGTGTCGAACAACCCGGTCCTGACCGGTCTGGACGGGATCCAGTCGCTCACCGTCATCACCGACGACATCCACATCGACAGCAACCCCAAGTTGACCAGCCTCGCCGCGCTGGCCACCATCACCTCGGCCGGGACCATCCAGATCACCAGCAACCCCGCCCTGACCTCGCTGACCGGGCTGGAAGGGGTCAAGACCCCCAAGCACGTCACCATCGGCAACGATCCGCTGCTCACCGATCTGACCGGGCTCGCCGTCACCTCGGCCGACGGGGTCTCGATCACCAGCGACGCCGCGCTGACCAACATCGATGCCCTGGCGGGCCTGACGGCGGCCCTTCAGGTGTTCGTGACCAGCAACCCGGTGCTCGAGAACGTCGAGGGCCTTCGCAACCTCTCCCAGGCCACCGACCTCTCGATCGACACCTGCCCGGTCACTTCCCTCACGGGGCTGCGCAACCTGGCCGAGGTGAAGAACCTGGTCATCAACCAGACCAGCCTGACCAGCGTCGCCGGAATCGGCAGCATGACCGGCGGGCCGATCCTGCTGGACGAGGACGGCGTCGTGATGATCTCGGGTAATACGCTCCTGACCACGCTGGCCGACCTCAAGGTCCAGGGATCGGCGTTGCAGACGCTCAGTATTTCCGACAACCCCAAGCTCACCGCCCTGCCCGCGCTCATCGGGGTGACCCAACTCGTCGGGCTGGGCATCGGCGACGACGACGTCCTCGTCTCTCTGCACGGGCTCGAGAGCCTGACCTCGATCCAGAGCATCGACCTGCAGGAGGACCCCACCCTCGCCGACCTGTCCGGTCTCGCCAACCTCCAGACCGCCGGCTACGTCAGCATCAGCAGCAGCGGGATCACCTCCCTGCACGGGCTCGAGAATCTGACCACCGTCACCAGCGAGCTGGTCATGCAGGCGAACCCGCTGCTCAAGACGATCGCGGCCCTGTCTTCACTGACGACCGTCCCCGAGATCAACGTGTCTTACTGCCCGTTGCTGCCCAGCTGCCAGATCCAGGCGCTGGGCGACCGGACGGCCGCCCGGTACTACGAGGTCGGCAACGACGACAGCGCCACCTGCCCCTGAGGGCCGGGATCTCAGAACCCCATCGGGCGCAGGAGGCGATCCAGGTTGGCCTTCTCCCAGGCGCAGGCGCGCTCGTAGTCCGGGAACAGCCGCTCCTCGGCCAGGAAGGCCGGGGTGTGGAAGCGCCGGCGGCCGTTCTCGCGGCGCACCTCGTGCTTGCCGTGCAGCATCTCGTGGAAGACGATCCACGACACGAAGTAGTCGGGGACGCAGGACTGGTCCAGCGCCGGGTGGATGCGGATGATGCGGTCCTCGACCGCGAAGCTCCCCATCTTGATGGACCGCCGCCGTTGCCGGCGCGACGTCACCGGCCCCCAGGTGATGCGGGCGTCCAGCGCGCCGCCAAAGCGATCGCCGTTGAGCCGGTCGAAGATGGCCTGCAGGTCGTGGTGGCGCCCGGTGGTGCGCAGGGTGAGGCGTCGCGGCCGGCGGACCTGCTGGCGGATGATGTGCTGGTTCCGCTCGATGTACTCGCCCAGCAACGTGGAGGCGCGCCGGTCGTTGTGGACCACGTAGCGGGCCAGCGCCCGAACCACGCGGGCCTCGGCGCCCACGAACATCTGGTGCAAGCGCAGGCGGTAACCGTCGGACTTCCGGCGGACGGAGATCATGCTGTAGTGATTGTTGGTGAGCCGCAGCTCCAGCGTCTTGCCGGGCGGCAAGTAGAGGGCCAGCGCCGCCGCCATCCGGTCGGTCGTCTCCTCCAGGGAGATGGCCAGCCGGACCTCGCGTCCCGCCGCTGCCTGCCGCAGCGACCGCTCGGATCGGGCACCGACCGCCGCCTTGGGTGCGGGGGTCTCGGTCCCGAAAGGAAGGGAGAGTTGATGCCTGGTCAAAAGTGGAGCGTCGAGCTTTGGACTCGTCGAAGGACGCTTCAAGTGGGCCTCGCGTTCAGCATGCTCCCTCGGTTGAGCGGGCAAAAGCCTATCAACGGCGCGACCCGCACGCAAAATAGCTACATGTGCGCCGTTATTTGACTTTACCTGTGAATAACTGATACCGGCCGCACGAGATTTCCGGGTTTTGTCCTGCTGTTACTCACCTCGGCGGCCCTCTCCAGCTTAAGTTTGCCTGGCATGCGAATCGAGGTGCTCTATTTCGCAATCTTGCGTGAGCGGCTGAAGCTGGACCGTGAGACGGTCGAGCTGCGCGACGGCGCGTCCGTGGCGGAGGCGCGCGCGGCGATCGGCGCGCTGCACCCGGAGATCGCGCCGCTGCTGGCGCGCGTGCAGGCCGCGATCAACCGGAGCTGGGTTCCCGACGACCACCGCATCTCCGACGGTGACGAGCTGGCGATGCTGCCGCCGGTCGCGGGCGGCTCCGGGCCGCGCGCCATCTGCATGACGCGCGCGCCGGTCGACGTGGCCGCGGCGGTCGAGGCGCTGGGCGCGCACGACGCGGGCGCCGTCGTGACGTTCGC
>DATJWP010000085.1:0-20384 GCA_035578045.1 Polyangia bacterium
GCCAGGGGGGTGGGGGGTCCAGGGGGGTGGGGGGTCCAGGGGGGTGGGGGGTCCAGGGGGGAGGGGCGCGGCGGGGGGAGCGGCGGCCAAGGCTTGCTGCCAGGGGGCCCGGCCCACGCTCGAAGCGCGACGCCTGCCCAGAGCGGCGCGCCTGCGCGTTCACCGAGACGCCTGCCCATCGCGGAGGCCTCGCTGTCTTCTGCTGCCGAGTGGCGCGGTCGGTGCGTCGGAGCGAGCACCGGGTAGCGTCCGGCTCGGACTTCATCACCCAATCGATGACCGACCCGCCGGCCTGGCATGCCCCGAGGCAGTGCCAGAGGTTTCGCTCGGGGCTGATGACCAGCGATGGGCTCCGGTCCTCGTGGAAGGGGCAGAGACCGTGCAGGTCGGCGCCGTGACGGGTGAGCGCGATACCCCGCGCCTCGGCCAGGCGTGCCACTGATACCTCCCGCTTGAGGCGCTCCAGCTCCGCGTCTGGCACACGTCCCATCAGCGGGGCCTCACTCGGTCAGATCCTGTCAAGGGCAAAGCGACGATTTTCGCGGTTCGCTCATGCAGAGGTTCGCGCCGGAAATCGTCTCTTACCCTGGGGACGTGCCACGCAAGCTCTCCAAGCCACGCCCGCGTCAGGGCGCTCGCCTCGCGGCCCTCCGCCGCGCAGCCGGCCTGACCCAGGCCGAGCTCGCCGACCTCATCGGCGACGTCCAGCCAAACATCGCCTACTGGGAGGCCAGCGAGAAGCCGCCTCGCTCCGAAGTGCTCCCCAAGCTCGCCAAGGTCCTCGGCGTCTCCGTCGAGGACCTGCTATCCGCCGACCTCGTTCCCGAGCCCAAGCGCGGCCCCGTCGGCCGCATGCAGAAGGTCTTCGCCGACGTCTCCCAGCTACCCCGCCGTCAGCAGGCCAAGATCATCGAGCTCGTCGAGGCCCTCGTCGACCAGCACCGCCGGCGGGCGAATTGACGTTGGAAGTTCAGCCTCCACCTAACCGCGAAGGCCCTATAGCCAAGATGACGAGGAGAAGGACCAGAATGAGCGTTCCCAGGTCCAACCCGAAGCCCAGATATCCTCCCCGCTGATATGCACGGCTGATGATCAGCACTCCAGCGCCAACGACGATCGCTGTGCGCAACCAACGCAACCATGACGGCCGAGCAGCGCGCATAATTTTCCCTACTCCTGGACGCAGTACGTCCATGGATATGGCGGTGGTGCGGCTTTTCCGCCCGTCCCTAGAGCCGAGTACGTCGCCGAGGCCAATGAGTTGGCGACAGTCCAAAAGAAACACGAGACTTTCAGGCCAAGCGCCAGCGACGCCGTCGTCTGTATCCACACGCCTTCGTGAGGGTTTCCCACATAGACCTTTACGGGAAGCGCCGTCAAAAACAACAGAGTTACCGCCAGCTCCGCTGCCGCATGACCGTTCGAGTCGTGGAGATTCTCTGGATCGCTGTTGGTGTATAGATACCTATTCAACGATACCGGTCTGGTTCGATCTCCATTGGTTGGATCGCTCGTCAGGAAACGTCCAGTTCCTGCTACGTACTGGCGCGCCCGCAGGTTGATGAGGCCGAGGTCGCGGTCGAGCTCTTCTCGTCGTACAGCCGCGTGTTCGGCGTCGACCCGGACCGCCCGACCAGGTTCCCCCACGCGTCGTACGCGTACGTGTCCGTCTCTGCACCCGTGGCATCCGTTAGAAACGCGATGTTCCCGTGGGCATCGTATCCGGTCAGGTAGCTCGTCGTTGTCCCGGCGACGGTCTTCGCGACCCGGGTCCCGTCGCCATCGTAGACCACGCTGACCGCACCGCCATATCTCGAGAGGAGGCGGTTCTCGAAATCGTACGCGTAGGCGTGTCCGGTGGACTGGGTCGTATTCCCGTTCGGGTCATATCCGTCGTCCGTTAGCTGGTCGTTCCCATCGTAGGAGAATGTCTGCGCTCCGAGCGCAGCGAGCGTGGAGGTTCGCGACAGCCGGTTCCCTGTGGGGTCGAGATCGTACGTGACAGTTCCGCTGCCGCTCGGGTCACCGCTGACGACCTCGCTCGTGAGTCGCGACGCCGCGTCGTAGACGTACCTGGCCGCCCGCCCCGCCATGTCCGTCGACGAGAGCCGCTGCCCCCGAGGATTGTACGTGTAGGCCCAGCTCTCGATCGCGGGCGCCGGGCCCTTCTTCCAGGCCATCGACAGCACCCGGTCGAGCGAATCGTACTGATGCGTGACCCCCACACCGTTGGGCTGGGACAGGGTCGCGGGCCGCCCGGTCGCCGTGTAGGCCGTGGTCGTCATGCCCCCGAGCCGATTGTCGGTCACGGATACCAGCTGATTCGCCGCGTCCCAAACGTACGACACGGATGTTCCATCGGCATTTGATGCCGGCTTACTTGACGACGCCGGCCCAGTCGACGAACGTGCTCGGGAAGACGCCGAGCAGGACGACGACCAGGGCGGTCAGCAGCAGGCCGGCGCGCATCGAGGTGCCGTCAGTGGGAGCCAGCGGGCGGACGGGGTCGCGGAAGTACATCGCGACGATGATGCGCAGGTAGTAGTAGACGCTGACGATGCTGTTCAGCACGCCGACGACGACCAGCCAGTAGAGCTGGGGCGACTCCATGGCGGCGCGGAACAGGTAGAACTTGGCGAAGAAGCCGCCCATCGGGGGGACGCCGCCCAGCGACAGCAGGAAGATCGTCATGGCCAGGGCCACGGCGGGCCGCGACGAGGCCAGGCCGGCCCAGTCGTCGACGTACAGACGCTCGTCGCTGCGGTTGCCGATCCAGGCGACCACGCCGAACGACCCGAGCGTCATGAAGGTGTAGGCGACCAGGTAGAACAGCACGGCCGGCTTGGCGCTGGCGACGCCCAGGCCCGACGCGACCACGCCGATCAGCAGGTACCCGGCGTGCGCGATCGACGAGTACGCCAGCATGCGCTTGACGTTGTCCTGGCGGATCGCGGCCAGGTTGCCCAGCGTCATGGTCAGCACGGCCAGCACCGACAGCACCGACGCCCACCCGGTGAAGTCGAACACCATCAACGGGCTGGCGAACGCCGTCCCCAGCAGGCGCACGATGGCGCCGAAGGCCGCCGCCTTCACGCCGGCCGCCATGAAGCCGGTGACCGGCGTGGGCGCGCCCTCGTAGGCGTCGGGGGCCCACATGTGGAAGGGCACGGCCGCCACCTTGAACACCAGCGCGACCAGGATGAAGTACTCGCCCAGGTAGAACAGCGGCGCCTTGCTGGCGGTCCCCACCTTGGACGCGATGCCGGCATAGGTGAGCTCGCCGCCGGTGGTGCCGTAGACCAGCGCCATGCCGTAGACCAGGAAGCTGGTCGCGAAGGCGCCCATCAGGAAGTACTTCATCGCCCCTTCGGCGCTACGCAGGCTGCGCCGCCAGGAGCCGGTCAGCACGTAGGCCGCCAGCGACATCGTCTCGATGCCGATCAGCAGCGAGACCAGGCTGGTCGCGTGGCTGACCATCATCATCCCCGCCGTCCCCAGCAGGACCAGCGCGTAGAACTCGCCGAACTCGAAGCGCTGCTCCTTCAGGTAGGGCGGCGCGAACAGCAGGGTCAGCGCGGCCGACACCACGAAGGCGCCGTCCAGGTACAGCGACATGCGGTCGAGGGTCAGCATCCCGTCGAAGTGGGTGGTCGGCGTGGCGGCGTCCGGCCACTCCACGATGATCGCAATCAGCGCGGCGGCGCAGGAGGCGACGCCGATCCAGGCCAGGCCCGTGCGCGACGTCCCGCGGATGAACGTCTCGCCCAGCAGGATCACGCACCCCATGCCGATCAGGATCAGCATCGGTGCGTACGCGAAGAGCTGGCTCGGATCGAACGTCACGGCTGGCTCCCCCCTGCGGGCGCCGGCGCCGCGGCGGCGAGCGCCGGGTAGATGTGCGCCGGAGCGTCAGGCGCGCGGCGCGCGTCCTGCAGCCGTTCGCGGTAGCTCGACACGAACGCGTCGACCGACCTCTCGGCGCGGGCGAGGATCGGCTGCGGCCACAGACCCATCACCAGCGCGGCCACCACCACGATCCCGAACACCCAGATCTCGCGACCGTGCACGTCGCGCACGGTCTTGTTCTTGGGGTTGTCCAGAGGCCCGAACATCAGCTTCTGGTACATGGTGAGGAGGTACATCGCCGCGAAGATCACCGCGGTGGCAGAGATGACGCCCATCAGCTTGGGCGCCGGGAAGTAGCCCGTCAGGCCGGCCGGGGCCCAGCTCTTGTTGGCCGTGAACGTCCCGATCAGGACCAGGAACTCGCCCACGAACCCGCACAGACCGGGCAGGCCCACCGACCCGAGCACGATCACCAGGAAGAACGCGGCGAACACCGGCGTCCGGGCCCACAGCCCCCCGAAGTCGGCCAGCTTGCGCGTGTGCCGGCGGTCGTAGAGCCAGCCGACCGCGAAGAACAGCCCGCCGGTCGTGATGCCGTGCGCCAGCATCTGGTAGACGGCGCCCTGGATGGCGGTGGTGTTCAGCGTCAGGATCCCCAGCACGACGAAGCCCAGGTGCGACACCGACGAGTACGCCACCAGCTTCTTGGCGTCGTCCTGCACGTAGGCCATCAGCGCGCCGTAGACGATGCCGATCACCGACAGGATCGCCAGCAGCGGCGCGGCTTTCTCGGCCGCCAGCGGGAACAGCGGCAGCGCGTAGCGCAGGAAGCCGTAGGTCCCGAACTTCAGCAGCACGCCGGCCAGGATGACCGAGCCGCCGGTGGGCGCCTCGACGTGCGCGTCGGGCAACCAGGTGTGCAGGGGGAAGACCGGCACCTTGATGGCGAACGCCAGCGCGAACGCCGCGAAGCAGAGCATCTGCGGCGTCGCCGGCAGCGTCAGGTGCGACAGCTGCGTGTAGTCCAGGCTGTAGGTCCCGGTGACCGCGTGGAACTGCGCGTACAGGTACAAGATCGCCACCAGCATCAGCAGCGACCCGACCAGCGTGTAGATGACGAACTTGATCGACGCGTAGAGGCGCCGGTCGCCGCCCCAGATCCCGATGATGAAGTACATCGGGATCAGCATCAGCTCCCAGAACACGTAGAAGACGAACAGGTCCAGCGCCAGAAAGGCGCCGATCATGCCGGTCTCCAGCACCAGCATGGCCGCCGTGAACTCGCGGACGCGCACGTTGTGGATGCCGATCGCCTGCGGCGACAGCAGCGTCAGCGGCATCAGGAAGGTGGTCAGCAGCACCAGCCACAGCGAGATGCCGTCCACGCCCAGATGGAAGTGAACGGCCAGCGGCGCCACCCAGACCTTGTCGACCTGCATCTGGAAGCCGGCCTGGGTCGAGTCGAACCCGGGCAGCAGCAGCAGCGACACCACGAACGTCGCCAGCGCGGCGGTGAAGCCCAGGCCGCGGTGGATGGCCTCCTCGTCGCGCGGGACGAGCATGACGAACAGCGCGCCGAACAGCGGAAGCAGCGTGATCCAGCCGAGCAGGCCCATCAGTGCACCTCTACCTGCTGCTTGATCGACGAGTGCGTCCCCCAGCGCGGGTCGGCCACGTCGACGCGGATCGTGTAGGTGCCGGGGCGCCCGTAGTCATGGTGGGCGGTCGGGGCATCTCCCTTGGTCTCGAAACGCCCGTCGTCGTTGAAGTCGAAGCTGTACTCCAGCGGGCGCTCGCTGGGCTTGTTGCCGCGGCGGGCGTCCACCTCGACAGATGTCCCGCTGACCGTGACGCCCAGCTTCTCTGGCACGGTCGGGCGCGTGCTGAAGTAGACCAGCGCCGCCACGCCGATCGCGAACACCGCCATGTAGCGCTGTCCGTCCCCGACCTGGAAGCCGCGCACGATGCGGCCGAACACGTCGACCACCGCGCCGACCCCCTCGACCAGCACCTTGTCGATCAGGATGCGGTCGACCACCACGAAGATGATCTGCGCCAGCTTCTTGATGGGCCGGATGATCAGGGCCTGGTACAGCTCGTCGATGCGGAACTTGTCCTGCACCAGGCGGACGAGCCCCGGGAACGTGGCCCCGAACTTCTTCGCGGGCTCGCGGTAGCCGCCGCCGTAGAAGGCGTAGGCCACGCCGATGCCGCCCAGCGCCAGCGCCGTGGAGATCAGCATGAAGATGACCTCCGTCGACTTCGAGATCTCCATCTCCGGACCCAGCACGGGGGACAGGACGTCCTCCAGCACGTTCCAGCTCGGGTGGTCGAACAGCGTGCCCGGAATGCCGATCAGCCCACCCAGCCCGGCGCCGATCGCCAGGACCACCAGCGGGCCGACCATGCTGCCGGGCGACTCGTGGATGTGGTGCTGGACGTCGGCGGGCGCCCGCGTCTCGTCTCCCGAGAACACCAGAAAGTAGAGCCGCGACATGTAGAACGACGTGCCGGCGGCGGCGAGGATCAGCATCACGCAGACCACCTTGCCGACCCAGGCCAGGTTCTCTCCATAGACCTCGCTGGCCCAGGAGCCCGCGATGATCGAGTCCTTCGAGAAGAAGCCCGAGAACATCGGGAAGCCGCTGATCGCCAGCCAGCACACCACGAAGACGCCGTGGGTCCAGGGGATCTTCTTGCGCAGGCCGCCCATGATCGTGATGTCGCCCGAGCCGCTCATGGCGTGCATGACCGACCCGGCGCACAGGAACAGCCCGGCCTTGAAGAAGGCGTGGGTGTAGAGGTGGAAGATGCCCCCCTCGAAGTTCGCCGTGCCGACGCCCGCGAACATGAAGCCGAGCTGGCTGACCGTCGAGTAGGCCAGCACCTTCTTGAAGTCGTTCTGGGCGAACCCGATGATCGCCGCGAACAGGGCGGTCAGCCCGCCGACCAGCGCGACGATCGCCATCGCGCCCGGCGACAGCAGGTACACGGCGTGCATCCGCGCGACCATGTACACGCCGGCCGTCACCATGGTGGCGGCGTGGATGAGGGCCGAGACCGGCGTCGGGCCGGCCATCGCGTCCGGCAGCCAGACATACAGCGGGATCTGCGCCGACTTCCCGGTCGCGCCGACGAACAGGAACAGCGCCGCCCAGAACGCGACCGGCGCGCCCAGCCACAGCGTCTGCATCAGCGGGCCGCCGCCGCTCTGCGCGGTGGCCGTGATCTCCTGGAAGTTGAGCGTCCCCGTGTACTGGTACAGCAGGAACATCCCGATCAGGAACCCGAAGTCACCGATGCGGTTGGTGATGAACGCCTTCTTGCCGGCGTCCGCGTTGGCGGTGACGTTGTACCAGAAGCCGATCAGCAAGTAGCTGCAGAGGCCGACCCCCTCCCACCCGATGAACATCACCGGCAGGCTGTCGCCCAGGACCAGCACCAGCATCGAGCCGCAGAACAGGTTCAGGTAGGCGAAGAAGCGCGGGTAGTCGGGGTCGTGCTCCATGTACCCCGACGCGTAGATGTGGATCAGGAACCCGATGAAGGTGATGATCATGCACAGGACGCTCGACAGAGCGTCCATGCGGAAGGCCAGGCTGATCTTCAGCGGCCCGGCGGCGATCCAGGTGCCGACCACGTCGGTCAAGCCGCCCGCTCCCGACTGCGGCAGGGCGGTGAACACGGCGTCGAAGACGACCAGCGCCGAGCAGGCGATGGCGCCGGCAGCGACCACCAGCACGGTGTCGCGCTTCCACTTGCGACCGAACAGGATCAGGATCGTCGCGCCCAGGAACGGCAGCAGCGGGATCAGGCGAAGGTTGAAGCTCACGGCGGCGGCTCCCTCAGCGCTTCATCAAGGTGATTTCGTCGAGGTTGACGGTCTGCCGCCCGCGGAACAGGCCGACCAGGATGGCCAGCCCGACCGCGGCCTCGGCGGCCGCCAGCGCGATGATCAGAAAGGCCAGGACGTGCCCCTTCAGGTCGCCCAGCTCGCGCGCGAACGCCAGCAGCGCCAGGTTGCCGCCGTTCAGCTGCAGCTCGATCCCCATCAGGACGATCAGCGCGTTCCGGCGCAGCAGCACGCCCGACGTGCCGATCAGGAACAGCGCGAACGACAGGATCAGGTAGTAGGTGGTGGGCATGGCTAATGTCCGCCTCCATGCGCGCCCTCGCCGGCAGAGGGCTCTTCTGCCGGAAAGTCGTGGCGGGCCATCTCCTCGATCTGGTGGCGGTATTCGGCGGCCCTCTCGGCCGTGACCTCTTTCTGGTGCGAGCGCGAGATGACCACGCCGCCGATGATCGACACCAGCAGCAGCACCGAGATCGCCTCGAACGGGTACAGGAACTCCTTGAACAGCATCTGGCCGATGGCGGCCACCGTCCCGAAGCTGTCGGCCGGCTGCGCGGGCACGGTGGTCGGCAGCTCGAACGACACGACGTCGATGAACTTCACGAACAGGTAGACGCCCGCCAGCACGCCCAGGATGCGCAAGGGGCGCAGCGCCAGAGGCGCGACCTCTTCCCGGTTCAGGATCATGACGACGAAGATGAAGAGCACCATGATGGCGCCCGCGTAGACCAGAACCTGCAGGACGGCCAGGAAGTGGGCCGAGATGGTGGCGTACATCGCCGCCAGCCCGAAGAACGTCGCCACCAGCGACATGACGGCGGTCACGGGGTTCCGCCGCGTCATCGTGAAGATGGCGAAGAAGGTGATGAACGCGGCCAGGAGCCAGAAGACGACCTGATCGCCGACCGAAGCGCCGGTCCCGTTCACGCGGCCTCCGTGGTCGCGCCGGCGCGGCCCGGCAGCCCGATCTTCTTGGGCTGGATGCGGGCCTCGAAGTCGGCGCGGAACTTGGTCAGGAAGCCCAGCATCGGCCAGGCCGCCGCGTCACCCAGCGCGCAGATGGTGTTGCCGCCGATTCCGTTGGCGATGTTGGCCAGCAGCTCGACGTCGCCCGGCTCGCCCTGCCCGCGCGCCAGCCGCTTGCAGACGCGGGCCAGCCAGCCCGAACCCTCGCGGCAGGGGGTGCACTGGCCGCACGACTCGTGCGCGTAGAACTCCATGATGCGCGCGCACAGCGCGACCACGTCGGTGGTGTCGTCGAACACCACGATGCCGCCCGAGCCGGCCATGGTCTTGAGCTTGCGGCCGCCGCCCAGGTCGAACGGAACGCCGGGCTTGACCTCGACGTCCTTGATTCGCGGGTCGGTCATCAGCGCGTCGAACTCGCAGGGGACGTCGATCTCCGAGGCGTCCAGCGGGGGCATCGAGCTGCCACCCGGAATGACCCCCTTCAGCGCGCGCCCGCCCGGGATGCCGCCGCAGACGTCGTAGATGAGGTCGCGGAACGTGATCCCCATCGGCAGCTCGAACACGCCCGGCTTGGCGACGTGCCCGGAGACGCAGACGATGCGGGTGCCGCCCGACTTACCGACGCCCAGACCGGCGAACCACTCACCGCCGCGGGTGAGGATCTCGGGGATGTTCATGATCGTCTCGACGTTGTTGACGACCGTCGGCGCGTTGAAGAGGCCCTTGATGGCCGGGAACGGCGGCTTGAGGCGCGGCCAGCCGCGCTTGCCTTCCAGCGAGTTCAGGAGACCCGTCTCCTCACCACAGATGTACGCGCCGGCGCCCCGGTGCAGCGTGATGTCCAGGTTGAAGGTGCCGCCGCCGCCGGCCGCTGGGTGGTTCTTGCCCAGCCAGCCCGCCGCGTAGGCCTCGTCGATCGCCCCCTGGACGACCTTCGCCTCGCGCATCATCTCGCCGCGGATGTAGATGTACGCGTGCTTGCAGCCCAGCGCGTACGACGCGATCATCATCCCTTCGATCAGAAGGTGCGGGTCCTTGGCCAGCAGCTCGCGGTCCTTGCAGGTCCCCGGCTCGGACTCGTCGGCGTTGACGACCAGGTAGACCAGCTTGGCGTCCTTGGGGATGAACGACCACTTCATCCCGGTCGGGAAGCCGGCGCCCCCGCGGCCGCGCAGGTTCGACTTCTTGACCTCGTCGGTGATCGCCGCCGGCTGCAGCGTGAGCGCTTTGCGAAAAGCCTCGAACCCGCCCCGCTTCTGGTAGGTCGCCAGCTTGTGGCTGTCGGGAATCCCGAACGCCTTGGTGACGATCTTCAGGTTGCGGAGCTCCTGCGGGGTCGGCATCAGGTCTTGGCTCCGTTCGGACCCATCCCGAAGATCGTCTTGGTCCCCACCGGCTGCGGCTGTTGCTGTTGCGACCGGCGGCGCAGCTCGTCCAGCGCCACGTCGACCTTCTCGGGCGTCAGGTCCAGGAAATAGTCGTCGCCGCAGATCATCATCGGCGCGTTCGCGCAGGCCGCCAGGCACTCTTCCTCGACCAGCGTGAAGACGCCGTCCGGGGTGGTCTCGCCTGGCTTGATCCCCAGCCGCTTCTCGATGTGCTCCAGGATCGGGTAAGCGCCGCGGAGCATGCACGAGATGTTCGTGCAGACCATCAGCTCGTTCCGCCCGTGCTTCTCGCGGTGGAACATGGTGTAGAAGGTGACGACCCCGTAGATGTGGGCGGCCGGCAGGTCCAGCGTGCGCGAGACCAGCTCGATCACCTCGTCGGGCAGGTGGCCGAACTCCTCTTGCGCCACGTGAAGGACCGGCAACAGGGCCGCCTGCTTGGTCGGGTACCGCGTGAGCAGCCTCTCGACCCGCTGCTTCGACTGCGCTGAGAACTCGAGCGGCATGGGTGGCTAAGCCGCGGCGAAACTAAGAGAAACGAACGTGGCTGTCAACAGCGCAAGAGGGCTCCGGCCCTACAGCTTGTCGACGTAGAGGCGGGCGACCGCGGCGACGGTCGAATCGGGGGGGCCCAGGTCGATGATCGCCCGCTTCAGCAGCGTCGCGGCGCCCGCCGTGTCGCCGTCCAGGTAAGCCACATAACCAAGCCAGGCCACCGGAAGTCCGAGCCGCGGGTGCAACTCCATCGCCCTCTGCAGGGCCGCGCGGGCCTGCGCGTGCTCCCCCAGCAGCGCCTCGGCCGCGCCCAGGCGCGTGTAGGCAAACGCGGCCCGGTAGGGCTCGCTGGCGTCCGGACACAGGTCCAGCGCCAGCCGCTCGCGCCGGACCGACTCGCGCAACGCCCCTGCGTCCCCGGTGGCCATCCCCTGGCTGAGCAAGCTGCCGCCGACCGCGCTCTGCGCCCCGCACGATCGGGGGTTCACGGCCACGGTCGCCAGCCAGAGCGCGTGGTCGTCGCGCCAGTCCCGGTGCCGCAGGTTGACGAGGACCGCGAACGAGACCAGGCAGACCCCCAGGACCACCCGTACGCCGAACGCCCCCTTTTCCACCAGCCGGCCGAATGAGCCGGCCACCGCCAGCGCCAGCCCGCACAGCGGCAGGTAAAGGAAGCGCTCGGCCGCCGGGATCGGGATCGGGAGCAGGTTCGACACGGGCAAGAGCGCGATCAGGAACCAGCCCAGCCCGAGCGCGACGTCGCGCCAACCCCGGCGCGCGGCCAGGCCGATCAGGGCCAGGTACGAGAGCACGAGCACCAGCGCAAGCGCCACGTGCGGCCAGGGCTGGCGGCCGAACCGGAAATACCCCGTGTATTCCGCGCAAAGCGGCCAGGGCCAGATGATCTGGTGCAGGTAGTGAGCCCAGATGGCCGGCAGCCCCAGCAGCGTGGCCCCGAAGGTCCCCCCCGGATATTCTGCGTAAGGAACCGGGCTCTTCATGGGCCCGAAACGCAGCGCCAGATAAACGACGGTCAGGAGGCCGTAGGGGACCAGCTCCCGCGCGGTCTGCCAGAGACCCCTCCGCCCGGGCGGAGGCGGCACCCGGACCCCCGGCGCTCTGGTCGGCTTGCCCTGGAATCCAGCCAACCAGAGCACCCCCAGCAGGGCCGGCGCGACCACCGCCGACTCCTTGGAGAGCAGCCCCAGCCCGTAACAGACCAGCGCCGCGACCCGCCGGCCGTCCAGGGCCAGGGTGAGGGTGGCCAGCACGAACACGGTCACCAGCGAGTCCTCGCGGAACGACGCGTTGTCGACCGTCTCGGTCGTCACCGGATGCAGCACGAAGAACAGTCCCGCCACCACGGCCCACCGCGCAAATCGCGCCGGCAGCAGCCGCCGGACCAGCGCCATCAGCAGCCAGGCCGCGGCGATGTGCCAGAGCAGGCTCTGCAGCTTGAACACCGCCGGGTGCATCGAGACGGCGGCGTCCAGCATGTACGTGAACGTGCAGACCGGGCGCCAGGTCCCCTCCAGGCTGTGAGCGAAGTAGCTCGGCGAGAACAGCGTCCCGTACGACCCCGACTGTAGGAACCGCTGGGCCCCCACGATGACCTGCCCCTCGTCATAGGTGAAGTCGTTGGCCAGCGACCCGGCGAACGCGAGCAGCGCGGCGGCGGCGACGATTACGGCCGCCCCCCGGGGCGTCCTCCACCAGCCACCAGACGACTCCGCTGGGCGAGGCCCAGCTCCGTCAACGCGCCGCATGGACAGCTCGATTGTATCCGGCGGAGCCTTCGACCGAAGTACAATCCGCCCATGTGCGAGCTCCTGGGAATGGAATGCAATGTCCCGACGGACATCGTGTTCTCGTTCACCGGGTTCGCTCTGCGGGGCGGCAAGACGGGCCCACACGCCGACGGATGGGGGCTGGCGCTCTACCAGGGCAAGTTCGCGCACAGCTTCCTCGAGCCCAAGCCCGCCTGCACCAGCGCGATGGCGGAGTTCATCCGCCAGAACCCGATCAAGACGCTGCTGTCCATCGCGCACGTCCGCAAGAAGACGCGCGGCCGCGCCAGCGTCGAGAACACGCACCCGTTCAAGCGCGTGCTGTGGGGGCGGCACTGGGTGTTCGCCCACAACGGGACGCTCCCCCACGTCAAACGCCGCCAGCTGCGCTCCGACCAGCCGATCGGCCAGACCGACAGCGAGCACGCCTTCTGCTGGATGTTGCAGCGGCTGCGGCAAACGTTCCCGGGCGGCTACCCCAGGGACGTGCGGCGACTCTGGCGCGTCATTGCAGATTTGGGCGCCGAGCTGGGCGCCGAGGGGAAGTTCAATTTCCTGCTCGCCGACGGCAAGCACCTGTTCGCGCGGTGCGGGACCAAGCTCTGTTACATCATCCGGAAGGCGCCGTTCGGGCGCGCCACCTTGCGCGACGCGGAGATCGCCATCGATTTCGCAGAAGTGACCACCTCGCGCGACCGCGTCACGGTGGTTTCGACCGAGCCGCTGACGCGGGACGAGTTCTGGCAGCAGGGAAAACCGGGCACGCTCTGGGTCTTCTCGGGGGGGAAGCTCCGCGCGACCCTGCCCAGCGGCCAGGCCGATCGCGAGCCGCGCCGGCGCCGCAGTGCGCAGGGCGACAAGGCCGGCGCGCGTCGCGCCGCGTAGGCGCGCGGTGAAAAAGAAGAAGAGTTAACTTGCGCGAAGCTAGGAATCTCTGTTCTCGTCTGCGTTCAATCGAACGACGACAACGTTGCGGAGAATGACAATGAAAACAGGGAACGTTCTGATGGGAAGGGCCGCGGCGTTCACGTCCGCTCTGGCCGTGGTGATCACGCTCAACGCTCGCGGCGCGCGCGCCGACCAGCCGCCCGCGACGGCCCCGCCGCCCAGCGCGGTGGCGACGCAGCCGGCCTACGCGCCGCCCGCCTACGCGCCGCCGGGCGCTGGGCCGGCCGCCCCTGGCCTGACGGGCGCCAGCATCTGGGGGATCCTTCCCTGGAGCGGCATCGGCATTGGCGCGCGCTACATGATCCCGCTGCCCATCCCGCCCCTTCTGGTGAACACCAACCTGCGCGACAACTTCAACCTGGAGTTCGGCGCCGACTACCTGCACTGGTCGTACGACGCGTTCGGCGGCTACAGCTGGTCGGAGCTGGTCCCGGTGGTCGGCATGATGTGGAACATCTGGTTCACGCCGCAGTTCGCGCTGTACCCGAAGATCGAGCTCGGCTACGCCTTCGGCTGGTTCTCGGGCGTCGACAGCTCGTACGCCTACCCGTCCTACGGCGGCTTCTTCTACGACGGCGACGCCGGCGCGCTCTACAAGCTGAACAGCGGTCTCACGCTGCGCGCCGAGGTTGGCGTCGACGGCCTGAAGCTGGGCGCCGGCTTCCTGTTTTGATGACCATTTGACCTGCTACATTGCGGGCGGTGGCCCCCGCCCGCGATGTACCGGCTAACCTCGACCGGCGGCGGTTTCTGCGCCGCGGCCTGGTCGGGGGAGCGTTGCTGGTCGCAGCAGGCGCCGCGCCGTTCGCCTTCCGTTCGACACGGATGCGCGCACCGCGCGGCGCTCTGCGTTTGCTCTCGCCGGCCGAGTATTCGGTCCTGGCCGCCGTGGCCGCGCGAATCGTTCCCGGCAGCGGCGCTCCGGCCGGCTGGCCCTCGGCCGATGCGCTGGATTGCGCCGGCAAGATCGACGCGCTCATGGCGCGGGTCCACCCGGACGTGGGCCACGACTTCCGCCGTCTGCTCCGCCTGATCGAGAGCGGCCTGGGTGGGGCGCTGCTGGCGGGCTCACCGCGGCCGTTCACGCGCGCCGCCCCCGACCAGCAGGACGCGCGGCTGGAGGCGTGGCGCACTTCGCGCCTGGCTTTGTTACGCAGCGGTTACCAGGCGGTGAAGCGGCTGGCCCACGCCACGTATTACGCGTCCCCCGAGACCTACGCGCTGGTCGGCTACCCGGGTCCGCCCGACGTGCCGCAGCCGCCGGGGACACCGTGAGCGGGCCCGG
Organism: Polyangia bacterium; assembly: GCA_035578045.1. GTDB lineage: Bacteria > Myxococcota_A > Polyangia > Fen-1088 > Fen-1088 > JADGRB01. Next base: position 14,572 of record DATJWP010000085.1, read on the forward strand.
CCGAATCATCCCCGGCGCCGAGATCGCCGACACGACCGCCGTCGAGGTCGACTTCGCGATCGTGGGCAGCGGAGCCGGCGGCAGCGCCGCCGCCGCCGTGCTGGCCGCGGCCGGCGCCAAGGTCGCGGTGCTGGAAGAGGGGGGCCACTACACCCGCCGCGACTTCAACATGCAGGAGGGCTGGGCTTACCCGACGCTCTACCAGGAGCACGGCAACCGCTCGACCGAGGACCTGTCGATCATGATCCTGCAGGGACGCTCGGTCGGCGGCGGCACGACAGTGAACTGGACCTCCTCGTTCCGCACGCCCGAGCGGACTCTCGCGCTCTGGTCGTCGCGTCACGCCGTCAGCGGGCTCGGCGCGGCCACGCTGGCGCCCCACTTCGAAGCGGTCGAGAAACGCCTGAACGTGGGCCCCGGCAACCCCGACGACGTCAACACCAACAACCGCAAGCTTCAGGAGGGCGCGGCGCGGCTGGGCTGGCAGCCCGAGCTGATCCGGCGCAGCGTCCAGGGCTGCGCGCGGCTGGGCTACTGCGGCCTCGGCTGCCCGCTGGACGCCAAGCGGACGTCGCGGACCACGTTCCTGGCCGACGCCGTCGCCGCGGGCGCGACCGTCTACAGCGACTGCCGGGTCACCCTCCTCGAGAGCGACGCCGGGCGCGTGCGGGCCGTCATCGCCGAGGTCCTGGACCGCGATCTGGACCGGCCGCGCGGCCGCCTGGCCGTCCATGCCCGGCGCGGCGTCGTGCTGGCGGGCGGCGCGATCAACACGCCGGCCCTCTTGCAGCGCGCGCGCGTGGGCAGCGACAGCGGGGTGCTGGGGCGGCGCACGTTCCTGCACCCGACGGTGCCGATCGTGTCGTTTCACGACCAGCCGGTCGAGGGCTTCTACGGCGCGCCCCAGTCGGTCTCGGTCCACCACTTCGCCGATCGCGGCGACCGCGTCGGCTATTTCTTCGAGACGCCGCCGGTGCAGCCGATGCTGGCCGCGCTGGCCATGACCGGCTTCGGCGACAGCCACCGGCGCCTCATGGAGCGGCTCCCTTACGCGCAGTCCACGATCGCGCTGCTGATCGACGGCCACCACGACGATCCGGGCGGCGACGTGCGGGCCGACTCCGACGGGCGCGTCCGGATCCGCTACCCGCTGCACCAGGCGCTGCGCGAAGCGGCGGTCTCCGCGATCACCGACATGGCGCGCTTGCTGCTGGTGGCGGGCGCGCGCGAGGTCTGGACGCTGCACGACCCACCGTTGTTGCTGCGCTCCGAGGCCGACCTGGGGCACATCGCCGCGGCGCCCTTCGGCCCCAATCGGCACACGATGTTCTCGGCGCACCAGATGGGCGGCGCGCCGATGGGCGACGATCCGGCCCGCGCCGTCGTGACGTCACGCGGGCGTCACCACCAGGTCGAGAACCTATGGATCGCCGACGGCTCGATCTTCCCGACCGGCCTGGGCGTCAACCCTCAGCTCTCGGTCTACGCGCACGCGCGCCTGTTCGCGACCGAGATCGCTCGGGCTGGATAGCTCGGCCTTAGAATCGTCACACAAATACTCTCGGCCCCACCCTGCCGCGCCTGGATCCCTGAGCTCATATTCGGTTCGATCCATGATCGAGCCGACCGACAGAGAGTTCGCGCAGGAGCTGCGGACCATCCGAGTGCGGATGTCGTCCATGGCTCAGCGGGCATCCGAGCAGATCGTGCTGGCCATCGAGGCCCTGGAGAAGCGAAACGACGGGCTCGCGCAGCGGGTGATCGAGCACGACCGGGCGATCAACCAGGACGAGAACGAGATCGACAAGCTGGCGATGCAGATCCTGATGGCGCGCCACCCGGTCGCCTCCGACCTGCGCTTCGTCACGATGGCGCTCAAGTTCGTGGTCGACATCGAGCGGATCGGCGATCTGGCGAAAGGCATCGCGCGCCGCGCGCTCGAGCTGAACCGCCTGACGCCCCTGGACTGGGACAGCGATCTCACCCACCTGGCGGTGCTGGTCCACAAGAACCTTCAACTGGCGATCGACAGCTTCGTCAACGGCAACAGCGACGAGGCACGGGCCGTCATCCGGGCCGACGCCGAGATCGATCGCGCCAACGCCAACACCTTTGCCCAGCTGGTCGCCCTGGTGGCGACCGATCCGGCGACCGTCACCCACGTGCTGCCGTTGACCTCGGTGAGCCGCTACCTCGAGCGCATCGGGGATCACGTCAAGAACGTCGCCGAGGAAGTGATCTTCATGGTGTCGGGCGCCGAGGTCAGACACGAGGCTGTGTACGCGTCCAACTGACAACGCAGGAGAACACCATGCAGAAGCTCAAGATCTCGCTGTGCGCCGGGGCGCTCGCGGTCGCCGGTCTGGCCGCGGGCGGACTGGCCCGCGGCGGCGACACGACGACGTTGAACGGCAGCGGCTCGACCCTCTCGAAGCCCTATCAAGAGACGGCCATCGAGGAGTTCAAGAAGGCCGGCACGGGCATCACCATCAACTACGGCGGCGGCGGCAGCGGAAAGGGCCGCCAGGATCTGGCGGACCTGGTCGTCGACTTCGCGGGCACCGACTCGCCGTTCAAGGACAGCGAGCTCGGCAAGGCCAAGGGTGGAAAAATCCTGTACTTCCCGATCCTGCTCTCGCCCATCACGGTCAGCTACAACCTGAGCGGTGTCGACAAGCTGAAGCTGTCGGCCCCCACGATCGCCAAGATCTTCCAGCGCGAGATCAAGCAATGGAACGACAGGGCCATCGCCGGCGACAACCCGGGGGTGAAGCTGCCTGACACCGCCATCGTGGTCGTTCACCGGGCCGAAGGCTCGGGCACCACCCAGAACTTCACCGAGTACCTGGCCGGGACCGCCAAGGGGGTCTGGAAGCTGAAGAGCGGCTCGACCGTCGAGTGGCCCAGCGACACCCAGGCCGGTCAAGGCAACGGCGGCGTCGCGCAGATCGTGAAGTCGACCAAGGGCGCCATCGGCTACGTCGACCTCTCGGACGCAAAGGCCTCCGGGCTGCATTACGCGTCCATCAAGAACCGCGCCGGCAAGTACGTCGAGCCCACGGCGGAGGGCGCCTCGGCCGCGGGAGAGGGGACCCAGGTCAGGGACGACCTCATCTTCAGCGCGCTGGACGCCAAGGGGGACAAGGCCTACCCGCTGACGGCTCAGACCTGGGTCATCGTCTACGCCAAGCAGAGAGATCGCGCCAAGGGCGAAGCCCTGAGGAAGTACGTCGCGTTCCTGGTCCAGGGCGGCCAGAAGCTGCTGCCCGAGATCGACTACGCCCCGCTGCCGCGGAGCCTGCAGGACAAGGCCGTCAAGCAGCTGGACAAGATCGCCCTGCCCGGTTCTGGCAGCTGAGCGGCCCATGAATTCCGCGGAGACCACGGTCGACCTGCAGTCCCGCCGCGGCCTGGGCGATCGGGCGTTCGCCTGGTCGGCCGGGGCCGCCGCCGGGCTGGTGCTGTTGATCCTGGCGCTCATCGCGGGCTCCACGACGCGGAACGCGCTCCCCGTGCTCCGCGAGATGGGCGGCCGATTCTTCACGACCAGCCGGTGGTCGCCGGCCGAGCCGATCTTCGGGGCGCTGGCGTTCATCTGGGGCACCATCTTCACGTCGGCCATCGCCATCGCGATCGCCGTGCCCATCAGCCTGGGCGTCGCCCTGTTCATGACCCAGGTGGCGCCGCCCCGGCTGGCCCGACCGCTGGTCTCTCTGATCGACCTGCTGGCGGGCATCCCGTCGGTGGTGTTCGGGCTGTGGGGTGTGCTGGTGCTGTCGCAGCACTTCAACCTGAGCCGATCGTTCCTGACGGCCGGCATCATCCTGGCCATCATGATCATCCCCATCATCACGTCGCTGTCGCGCGAGGTCATCGACACCACGCCCGTCAGCGACAAGGAGGGCGCGCTGGCCATGGGCGCAACCCGCTGGGAGATGATCACGGCCACCGTGCTGCCCCACAGCGCGGGTGGGCTGGTCGGCGCCGTGATGCTGGGCCTGGGCCGCGCCATGGGCGAGACGATCGCCGCCGCGCTGGTGATCGGCTCGGCCCTCGGGCAGCTGACGCTCAACCCGTTCGCCCCTGGCAACTCGATGCCGGCCGTCATCGCGAACGAGTGGGGTGAGGCGCAGGAGCTTCACAAGTCGGCCCTCATCGCGCTGGCCCTCACGCTGTTCGTGATGACGATCGTCGTCAACCTGGCTGCGACGGCGGTCGTCGAGCGCACCCTGAAGCAGTCGAGGGGCACATGACCGCCGGGACCCTCGACGAACCGATCATCCCGGGGGCCGACCTGCGCGCGACGCGCTCGTGGCGGTCGATCAAGAGCGCGATCATGACGGGTCTCATGACCGCCGCCGTGGTGGTGGTCGCTCTGCCCCTGGTCGCGGTGGTGGGTGCGGTGTTCTCGCGCGGCTCGCGCGTGGCGCTGCACGGTTTCCCCGCCTTCTTCGTCGCCGAGGTCCCGCTCATCGCCCGCAAGCCCGGGCCCGGCATGGGGCCGGCGATCCTCGGCACCCTGCTGGCCACCGGGGCGGCGACGCTCATCTCCGTGCCGCTGGGCGTGATGGGGTCGGTGTACCTGCACGAGTACGGCGGCCGGAACGTGTTCTCCCGGGTCGTGCGCTTCATGGCCAACGTCATGACCGGCGTCCCGTCGGTGGTGATGGGCCTGTTCATCTACGTCCTGTGGACGTTGCACTTCGGCTACTCGGCCTTCGGGGGCGGGCTGGCGCTTGCCTGCCTCATGTTGCCGGTCGTCATCGGGGCCAGCGAGCAGATGCTGCGCCTGGTCCCCGACCACCTGCGCGAGGCGGGCTACGCGGTGGGCGCGTCGAAGAGCCGGACCATCCTGACGATCGTGCTGCCGGCAGCGATACCCGGAATCGTCTCCGGTGCCTTGCTCGCGGTGGCCCGCGCCGCCGGCGAGACCGCGCCGCTCCTGTTCGCGGTCGGCTCGGCGTCCGCCTACAACCCCAACCTGTTCAAGGAAGCGAACACGGCGCTGTCGCTGCAGATCTTCGGAAACGCCACGTCGTCCTTCGTGCCGGCCCAGGACCGGGCCTGGGGCGCGGCGCTGACCCTGGTCCTGCTCACCTTCGTCTTGACGTTCGTCGCGCGCCTCGTCACCGCCCGTTTCGCTCGCAGGAGGTAGACCCAATGGGCTTCGAGGATCAACAGCACCCGCACACCGACGGCCGGGCTCCCGTCGTGGTGATCCCCACGCCCTACGAAGCCGACCGACCGCGCCCCGCAGCCAGCCTCGACCGCCAGGTCGTCTTCGATCTCGACAAGCTCGAGGTCTTCTACGGCAAGTTCCGCGCCGTCCGGAACGTCACGATGCAGATCTTCCGCAACGAGATCACCGCCTTCATCGGCCCCTCGGGCTGCGGAAAGACGACCGTCCTGCGTTGCTTCAACCGCATGCACGACGTCACGCCCGGCGCGCGCGTCGCCGGCGGCTTGCGGTATCACAAGGCCGACCTCTACGGCGACAAGGTCTCGGCCACCGAGGTGCGGCGGCGCATCGGCATGGTCTTCCAGAAGCCGAATCCCTTCCCGAAGAGCATCTACGAGAACGTGGCCTTCGGACCCCGATCGAAGGGCGTCCGCAACAAGAGCGAGCTCGATGCGATCGTCGAGCGCTCGCTGCGCAGCGCGGCCCTCTGGGACGAGGTCAAGGATCGCCTCAAGACCTCGGCGCTGGGGCTCTCGGGCGGCCAGCAGCAACGGCTCTGCATCGCCCGCACCATCGCGGTCGGTCCCGAGGTGGTGCTGATGGACGAGCCCTGCAGCGCCCTCGATCCCGTCGC
>DATJWP010000086.1:0-82361 GCA_035578045.1 Polyangia bacterium
GCGCCTTCGGGGCCCGTGCCCTCGGCCGGGGTCGACCGCTCGCCGGCGCCACCCGCCGCCGTGGGGACGCCGGCCAGCTGGTTGCGCAGCTCGCGGATGCGGTCAGCCAGCGCCGCCAGCCGCTGGGCCGCAGCACCCAGCTCGCCGGTCTGCGCCGCGTCGCCCCGGCCGCTCATGCGCCTCAGGTTACCACGCGCTCAAACGGCGGTGGCGCCCTTGCGGTCCAGGTGGTTGACGTACAGCTGCTGCAGGATGCCGATCAGGTAGCTGGTCAGCATGTAAAGGGCCAGCCCCGCCGGCAGGAACAGCGAGAACCCCGTGAACATGATGGGCATCATGAACGACATCATCTGTTGCTGCTGCTGGTCCGCGCCGGACGGCGACATCCGCATCTGCATGAACATCACCGACCCCATCAGGAGGGGGGTGATGTAGAACGGGTCCTTCGCCGTCAGGTCGTGGATGTGCAGGATGAACGGCGCGCGGTACAGCTCGACGGCGTAGTTGAGGGTCGAGTAGAGCGCGATCCAGATCGGCATCTGGATCAGGCTGGGGAGGCAGCCGCCGAACGGCGACACCCCGTGCGCCTTGTACAGGTTCATCGTCTCGACCGACTGGCGCTGGCGATCGTTCTCGTACTTCTTGCGGATCGCGTTCATCTTGGGCGCCAGCTTCTGCATCTTCTTGGCCGACAGCAGCGACTTCTGCGTCGGGTAGAAGGTGACGACCTTGATGAACAGGGTCAGCAGGATGATCGCCAGCCCCCAGTTGTGGGCGAAGCTGTAGAAGAACTTCAGCAGCGAGAGGATCGGGCGCGAGAGAAACGCCAGGCTGACGTCGACCGCCTTGTCGAGCTTGACCTCTTGACCGCCCGGCTGGACCGCCTCGAGGTCAGTGATGATCTTCGGTCCGGTGTAGACCGCGAACGCGTAGCTGGTGGTCGCTTGCGGCGCCAGGCTCCGCTCGGCGAACGACACGGTGACGCGGCCGGTGCCGTCGGGGGCCGGACCGGCCGTACAGCGGCGCTGCTGGGGCGGCGTCTCCGGATAGGGGACCACCGCCAGCAAGAAGAACTTCTCGTCCGTCCCGATCCAGCGCACGGCGCCCAGCTTGTCGATCGGGTCCTTGACCAGCTTCTCGATGGGGCGGCGCTCGACGTCGTCGTCCACCGCGCACAGCACCGACGACAGGTTCGCCGACGAGCCCGACATGAAGCCGCCGCCGCGCTTCTCCGGGTCCTGGCGGCCGGTCAGGCTGAGGGCCAGGTGGTGGCTGACCGCCTGCGTCCCGCGGTTCGTCACCGACACCTCCAGGTGGAGGCGGTAGCGGGTGGCGTCGACGATGTACCGCTTCTCGAAGTGAGTGGTGCCGCTGTCCGCCGCGAAGACCACGGTCTTGGCGTCTTGCGACTGCACCTCCCAGGCGCCATCGGGGGGCGCCGGGAACCCCGAGTCCGGGAAGCTGGTCTCGAGCGGCGTCTCGCGGGGGTCGGTGGTCTCCACCAGATCGTGACCGCTCGAAGGGTTGCCCGGCTGCGCCAGGTACTTGCCCCCGCGCAGGCGCGCGTGCAGCAGCCGGCCGCCGGCGCTCGTGAACACGAACTGGATGTCCGGGCTATCGAGCTCGACCACCTTTTCGGGTTTGGCCGCGGCCGCCGCGGTGCCACCCGATGGTGCATTGGAGGGGGCCGGCGGTGGGCTGCCGGTGGGCGCCGTGGCCACCGGCTGTTGCGCCGGCGGCTTGGGCCCGGGGAAGAACTTCGACCAGAGCATCAGGACCGCGACGCAAAGGACGACGGCGAGAATGACCCGCTTTTCCATGATTTTGTCCCCGCTCCGTCAGCGCGGCCCGGGCACCGGGTCTATACCACCCCGGGCGAACGGTTGGCAGCGAAGAAGCCGCCAGACGGCCATGACGCCGCCCCGGAAGGCTCCGTGAACGGAGATCGCCTCCTCCGCATAGGCCGAGCATGAGGGCTCGAACCGGCACCGCGGCGTGAGCACCGGCGAGAAGGCGCGCCGATACAGCCAGATGAGCTTGAGCAGCAGCCACTTCACCGGGCGGCTCCAAAGCGACCGGCCAGGGTCGTGAGCTCACGACAGATCGACTCGTGACGCGCACCGGCGGCGCCAGGCCGCGCCACCACGACCAGATCGAGGCTGACCGGGAAGCTCGCGCGGGTCCGCCGGAAGCACTCGCGGATCCAGCGCTTCACGCGGTTGCGCTCGACCGCGCCGCCAACCTTGCGGCTGACGGTCACGCCCAGCCGCCCGCTGCCGGGGAGCGCGAAGAGAAGCAGGTGCGCGCTGGTGGCGCGCCGCCCGCGGTTCTGGATCTCGAGGTACTCGGGTCGCTTTCGCACGCGCGCGGCGCGCGGCAGCCTCTGACGTGGCTGACCGCCCGACCCGGCGTCCACCACGCGCCCTACTTCTTGGCGATCGAGACGGTCAGCTGGCGCCGGCCCTTGCGGCGGCGGCGCCGCAGCACCTCCCGGCCGGACCGCGTCTTCATGCGCTTGCGGAAGCCATGCGTGCGCTTGCGACTCTTGCGGTGTGGCTGGAATGTCCTCTTCACGGCGTCCTCCGGGTGTCCTTCGCTGCGGGCACATCAGGGCCCGCAAAGGCCGAACTGCATAGCACCCTTTATCCCACAATGTCAACGCGGTGTCCGTTCTCCGACGGTGTTGGTGTATTCGTGTAAGGCGGCACATTCAATCTACGGCGGAGGTTCTGGGATGGGCAGCGTTCTGATCCCGCGAATGCCCATGTCATGGGCATTTCCGCCTCCGACGGCAGGAAAATGGCGTGAAATCCAACGCGCTCTTACAAGGAGCTCTGCCGGTTCTCAAAAACCGTCGTGCGTTCGCTGGCTTACCGAACTGGACCACTCGCGATGTGCAAACGGTGCATCGGTTCGGCAACACTCCTGAAAAAATTATTCGACTGATTTCCGCGGCCTTGCCGCCCCGGCGGGGTTTGACGCTTGAAGGCCCGAGCGCCGGTTGATAGACAACCGTGCACCGCGCGCGTACCCCTCGCGCGGTTTGATGAGGAGCCCGAACCGGCCACGCGTGCCGAGTGGGCCGAAGGGGATGGGTTCATATGGCCTGCGGCTGTGGACAAAGAGAGGATTCCTGCGTGAGAGAGGCCGAAATCCTGAGGGATTTTTCGAAAGCTCGGGTGTGGACAGGTGAACGAAATGTTTGAGCTCTGGACCGAAGCTGTCCGTTCGATCGAGCCGCTGGTCAAGCCGGCTCACCGTGACCTCTGGCTCCGGCCCATCGAGTGCGTCGCCATCGGCGACGGGCACATCCGGTTGCGCGCGCCCAACCGGTATCACAAGGAATGGTTCGAGGATAACTTCCTGCCCTCGATCCTCAAGGACCTCGAAACGCGCGCCCAGCGCCCCTTCAAGGTGGATTTCGAGGTGGTCGAGGAGGCGATCGAAGCGCCTCGCGCGGCGGCCGCCCCCGAGCGCCGGGCCTCGCCGACGGGCAGCGGTCCGGTCGCCCCTGCCGTGACGGCGCGCCCGCCGGACCTGGTCGAGCGATACACGTTCGACAAGTTCGTGGTGGGTCCGACCAATCAGTTCGCCCACGCGGCGGCCCGCATGGTCGCCGAGTCTCCGGCCTCGCGCTGGAACCCGCTCTTCATCTATGGAGGTGTGGGTCTGGGTAAGACTCACCTCTTGCAAGCCATCGGGCACGAGATCCACCACCAGCACCCCGAGTGGTCGGTCGCCTTCATCACCTGCGAGAAGTTCGTCACCGACTTCATCGGGTCGATGATGTCCCAGCGGCGCTCGACCGGCGGGAACTCGATGGAGGAGTTCCGGTCCCGCTATCGAACCGCGCCCGACGTCCTGCTGATCGACGACATCCAGTTCCTCTCCAACAAGGACAGCTCGCAGGACGAGTTCTTCCACACCTTCAACGCGCTTCACTACGCGCACAAGCAGATCGTCCTGACGTCGGACAAGCTCCCGGCGGAGCTGCCCGGGGTCGAGGACCGGCTGCGGAGCCGCTTCACCTGGGGCCTGATCGCCGAGGTCGAGACACCCGACCTGGAGACGCGCGTCGCGATCCTCAAGCGCAAGGCCGAACTGGAAGGGGTCACGCTTCCGGACGAGGCGGCGCTGTACCTGGCGGCTCACGTGAAGACCAACGTGCGCGAGCTGGAAGGGGCCCTGCTGCGGCTGGCTGCGCGCGCCTCGTTCCAGGGGCTGCCCATCTCGGTCGAGCTGGCGCGCGACGCCATCGCCAAGCTGGTCGCCAATGCGCCGGCCGGGCTGACCATCGAGGCCGTCCAGCGCGAGGTCGCCGCCTACTTCGACGTGAAGCTACACGACCTCAAGGGGCCCAAGCGGCACCGGGCGGTCGCCCACCCGCGCATGATCGCCATGTACCTGGCCCGCAAGCTGACCAGTATGAGCTACCCGGAGATCGGGAGCCGCTTCGGGGGCAAGGACCACTCCACGGTCATCAGCGCCGTCCGCAAGATCGAGCGCCTCTGCGCCGAGGATCCCGCGGTGCGCAGTGTGGTGAACACGTTGGAGACCCACCTCCGTCAGCCCTGACGTGTGTTCACAGGGTGTTGTGGATGGGCGTGTGGAAGAGGGTCTGACAACTGGGCGCCGACTTTCATCCACTCCCTCCGGGTCCACGCCACCCCGGTCAACCCACAGCCCGATCGGCACCGGTTCTCGACGGAGAACGGGCTTTTTCCACAGTACCAACAGCCCCTAATACATCTGCTGTTTAATATCTAAATAAAAAGATAGAAGACGGAGCTGGAGACAAAGGAGCGCAACGGATGGAGTTCAAGATTCGGAAGGAGGAGTTCCTTCGTGGTCTCTACTTGGCGCAAGGGATCGCCGATCGGAAGAGCACGCTCCCCATCCTGGCCAACGTCCTGCTCCGGACCGACGGCAAGGACAAGCTGCTGTGCGCGGCGACCGACCTGAACGTCTCCACCCAGGTCATGTTGAACGCCAAGGTCGAGAAGGAGGGCGGCCTGACCGTTGGCGCGCGCCAGCTGTACGAAATCGTCAAGGGGCTGCCCGACGAGGAGGTGCGCGTTCGCCGGACCGACCAGAACTGGGCCGAGATCAAGAGCGGCAAGGTCGAGTTCAAGGTCGTGGGGGTGTCGGACCGCGACTACCCGAAGCTGCCGGCCATCGCCGAGGCCCAGACCTTCTCGGTCGACAGCGCCGCGCTCCGCGACATGGTGGCCAAGACGATCTTTTCGGTGTCGCTGGACGAGACCCGGCAGCACCTGGCGGGCGTGCTGTTCGAGTCGGACGGCGCCACGGCTCGCATGGTGTCGACCGACGGGCACCGCCTGTCGAAGTCGGCGCGGGCGCTGCCGGGCGGGCCGAAGCTGGCCACCGGCGTGCTGATTCCGCGCAAGGGCATCGTCGAGCTCCGGCGGGCCATCGAGACGCGTGAGGCGCCGACGGCCATCGGCGTTCACGACGGCAACTTCGTGCTGAAGGCCGACGACGTCGGCATCTCGGTGAAGCTGATCGACGGCCAGTTTCCGCCCTACGAGCAGGTCATCCCCAAGGACAACGAGCGGGCCTTTGTCGTCTCGCGGCTGGCGTTCCTGGACGCCCTCCGGCGCGTGTCGCTGATGTCGTCGGACAAGACCTCGGGTGTCAGGCTGGGCCTGGACAAGGGGAAGCTGCGGGTGGAGAGCGACAACCCCGACCTGGGCGCGGCGCGCGAGGAGATCGACATCGGGTACAAGGGGACGCCCGTGCAGATCGGCTTCAACGCTCGCTACTTCATCGACCTGCTGGCGGAGATCGAGACGCCGGACGTGCGCGTCGAGCTGGCGGGCGAGCTGGATCCGGCGGTGGTCCGTCCCAGCGACGGCAGCGACTACGTCTGCGTGGTCATGCCCATGCGCCTCTAGCTCCCGGGGCGCGGATGCGCGTTCGCGAGCTGGCGGCCGAGGGGTGGCGCAACCTGTCGCCGCTGCGGCTGGAGCCGGGCGAGCGCCTGACGGTCCTCTTCGGCGACAACGGCCAGGGGAAGACCAACGTGATCGAGGCCGCGTACTACCTGGCGGCGCTCCGATCGTTCCGCACCACCCACGCCGAGGATCTGCTCCAGCGGGGCTCGCCGCGGGCGCGCCTGCGGGCCCAGGTCGACCAGGAGGGGCTGTCGCGGCGGCTCGAGCTCGAGCTGGCGGCCGGCGGCCGGACGGTACGGCTGGACGGCAAGGCCGTGCGGAGCACGGCGAACGCGCTCGGCCTGCTGCGGGTGGTCCTTTTCGTGCCGGAGGACCTGTTGCTGCCCCGCGCGGCGCCGGCGGCGCGGCGGCGCTTCGCCGACCTGGCCATTTTCAACCTGGAGCGCGGCTATTACGGCGAAGCCAGCGCTTTCCAGAAGGTGCTGCGCAACCGCAACGCGCTCCTCAAGCGCGGGACGCTGGACGCCACGCTGCTGGACGCGTTCGACGAGGAGCTGGCCCGCACCGGGGCCCGGGTGGTGGTCCGCCGGCGTGCGCTGGCGGCCGCGCTGACGCCCCGGTTCGCCGCGTTCTTTCGAAGCCTCCACGGCGACCTGGCGGTGTCGCTCGGCTACCGCAGCCACGAGGAGGTCGAGGCGGCCGGCGACGAAGCCGCGGTCCGGGCCGCGCTGGCGGCCGGCCTGGCGGCCCGGCGAGAGCTGGACGGCCGGCGGCGCTTCACGGGCTTCGGTCCCCAGACCGACGACCTGGAGATCGGCCTCGGGGGATCGCTGGCGCGCACCCATGCGTCGCAGGGACAGCTGCGATCGTTGATGCTGGCGCTCAAGTTGGCGGAGCTGAGCGAGATCGGCGAGCGGCTGGGCGATGCGCCGGTGTTGCTTCTGGACGACGTCCCGAGCGAGCTGGATGCGCGCCGGCGTGGTCTGCTGTTCGACGTGGTCAGCCAGCTCGATTGCCAGACCCTGATCTCGGTCACCGAGCGGGCTCTGGTGCCAGGCGGCGGCGATCGGCGCGACTTCGAGGTGCGGGCGGGGACGTTGACCCGGGTAGAATGAGGAGTTTCCCCCTTTACAGCCCCCCCTACACATGCTAGATAGTTGGAAACGTTGGGGTTTGTAGCCATTTGGCTCCCCCGTCCCCGAGCTCCTTTTCCATTGCGACCGATTCGCTCATGACCACCACTCCCGAGCCACCATCGGGAGGCGGAACCTACGACGAGGGGAGCATCCAGGTCCTGAAGGGTCTGGACGCCGTCCGAAAGCGTCCCGGTATGTACATCGGCGACACGGACGACGGCTCTGGCCTGCACCACATGGTGTACGAGGTCGTCGACAACTCCGTCGACGAGGCGCTGGCTGGGTTCTGCGATCGGGTCGACGTCGTCATCCACTTCGACGGCTCGGCGTCGGTCGTGGACAACGGGCGTGGCATTCCGGTCGGCGAGCACCCGATCGAGAAGCGCCCGACGGCCGAGCTGGTGATGACCCAGCTGCACGCCGGCGGCAAGTTCAACCACAACAGCTACAAGGTTTCGGGCGGTCTGCACGGCGTCGGCGTGTCGGTCGTGAACGCGCTGTCGGAATGGCTGAAGCTGGAGATCAAGCGCGACGGCAAGACCTACTACCAGGAGTACCGGCGCGGCGCTCCGGCGACCGAGCTGACGGCCATCGGCGTCTCCGAGAAGAGCGGCACGACGGTGACGTTCAAGCCCGATTCGGAGATCTTCAAGGGGACCGAGTTCAGCTTCGAGATCCTGACCCAGCGCCTCCGCGAGCTGTCCTACCTGAACCGCGGCCTGACCATCACCATCCGCGACGAGCGCTCCGACAAGGCGCACGAGTTCAAGTTCGAAGGCGGGATTTCCCAGTTCGTGGCCGACCTGAACGCCACGAAGACGCCCGTGCACGACAAGCCCATCGCCGTGCAAGGTGAGGTGGACGGCACGGCGGTCGACATCGCGCTGCAGTGGAACGATTCGTATCAGGACGCGATCTACTGCTTCACCAACAACATCAAGAACAAGGACGGCGGGACGCACCTGACCGGCTTCCGCGCGGCGCTGACCCGGACCGTGAACGCCTACGCGCAGTCGGCGGGCCTGCTCAAGGATCTGAAGAACGGCCTGGGGGGCGACGACATCAGCGAAGGCTTGACCGCCATCGTCTCGGTGAAGCACCCCGACCCGAAGTTCAGCAACCAGCCCAAGGACAAGCTGGTCTCGTCCGAGGTGAAGGGGATCGTCGAGCGGATCGTCAACGAGAAGCTGGGCCGGTTCCTGGAAGAGCACCCGCGCGAGGCCAAGCAGATCATCGAGAAGGCGGTCCTGGCGGCGCGAGCCCGTGATGCGGCCCGCAAGGCCCGCGAGATGGTGCAACGCAAAGGGGCGCTCGATTCGTCATCGCTCCCCGGCAAGCTGGCCGACTGTCAGGAGCGCGACCCCGCGCTGGCCGAGCTGTACATCGTCGAGGGGGACAGCGCCGGTGGCTCGGCCAAGCAGGGGCGCAACCGCAAGGATCAGGCGATCCTGCCGCTGCGCGGAAAGATCCTGAACGTCGAGAAGGCGCGGCTCGAGAAGATGCTCTCGTCGCAGGAGATCGTCACGCTCATCACCGCCCTGGGCTGTGGCGTCGAGAAGGAGAAGGACGTCGCGAAGCTCCGCTACCACCGCATCATCATCATGACGGACGCCGACGTCGACGGCAGCCACATCCGGACGTTGCTGCTGACGTTCTTCTACCGCCACTTCCCCGAGGTCGTGGAGCGCGGCTACCTGTACATCGCGCAGCCGCCGCTCTACCGGGTCAAGAAGGGCAAGAAAGAGCTCTACCTGAAGAACGAGCAGGCGCTGGAAGACTTCCTGCTCGAGAGCGCCGCTGAGAACCTGAAGCTGCGGTCGGCCGGACTTCCGGACGGCATCGCGGGCGAAGCGCTGCGCCAGCGCTCGCGACAGGCGGCCAAGTACAAGCGCCTGCTGCGCGTGATCGACCGCAAGTTCGACGCCCGCATCGTCGACGCCGTGGTGAAGTTCGGCCGGCTGACCAAGACCGATCTGCGCGACCAGGCCAAGTTGCTGCAGGCCGTGCCCCGGCTGCAGCAGTACTTCGATCGTTTTGCCCCGGAGCTGTCCGACCTGAAGCTGCGCATCGCGCCCGACACCGAGCATGGGGGCTTCAAGCTCGAGGCGCCGGCCGGAAGCGCCGGTGTGCGCCGCGCCACCACGATCGACTTCGAGTTGATGAACTCCCCGGAGTTCACGGATCTCGAGACGCTGTTCCGAGAGCTGGCGACGCTGGGGCAGGCGCCCTTTGCGCTCGATCACGGCAACGAGACGATCGAGTTCGAGCGGATCGAGGAGCTCAGCGATCGCGTGAACGAGATCGGAAAGAAGGGGCTGGCCATCAACCGGTACAAGGGCCTGGGGGAGATGAACCCCGAGCAGCTCTGGGAGACCACGATGGATCCGGCCCGACGCACGCTGCTGCAGGTGCGCGTCGAGGACGCCTACGAGGCCGATGGGTTGTTCTCGACCCTGATGGGCGATCTGGTAGAGCCGCGCCGGGCGTTCATCGAGAACAACGCCCTGAACGTCCGCAACCTGGACGTCTGATCGTCCGCGGGACCCTGGGAGGTTCCCGCACCCTCCCGCGACGGACTCCGCTGGGCAGAGCCCAGCTTCGTCCACGCGATCACGCCCGGCGCGTCCCCGGCTGCCTCAGGCCCGGATGTTCTGGGCGATCGACATCTGCATCTGGTGTGTCGCGCTGAGCATCGACGTCACCAGCTGGTTCATCTGGGCGATCTCGTTCACGCGCGACTGGATTTGCAGCATGGCGGTCGGATCGCCGGCGACGTCGGCCGGCACGTCGCCGCTGCTCACCGCCTTCATGAAGTCGTCCGACGACATGGCCAGCAGGGCCGAGACGTCGGACGGGGTCGACGTGTCGTTCGAAGTCGCGCTTGGTGGTGGCGACGGCTCGGCCGCCGCGGTGGCGGCCTCCGTCGCGGTGGCGACCTCCGTCGCGGGATCGGCGGAGGTGCTCTTCGAGCTGGACTTGGGCTGAGGCAGGTCCTTGATGCCGTCCTTGAAGAGCGAGACGGCCTGCGATTCCTTGCCGATCACCAGGTCGAGCAGGCCGCCGGCGACGTCGCCGACGCTCTTCAGCTGGTCAGGCAGGATGGCGTCGAGCGTGTCGGTCACGAGCTTGCCCGGGTCGCTGAGCGCCGAGCCGATGTCCGAGACGATGCTGTCGATGATGCTCATGGCGATCTCCTCTCAGGCGGCGGCCGGGACAGTGGTCGTGGTGGTTGCGAGCGCGGCCCGCATCTCCGCGCGCATGGCGTGGAGGCGCGGCTCACGCGGTTCGCACAGCAACCCGCGTTCGATTTGCGCGAGCGCTTCGCTCAGCCTGCCGAGCCGCCGGAGGGCCGCAGCGTAAAGCGAATACGACCACCAGTACGTGTGGTCGGCCGCGATGAGGCCGCGGCAGAGCACCTCGACCTCGCGATAGCGACGGGCTTGATAGAGCTGGAACGCGAGCGCCATCACGGCATCCAGCGCTTCGTCCGGAATGCCCAACAGCGATTTCATCTTCAGCCCTGATTCGATCTGGGCGTGCATGCGCGCCTCCTTCCGTGTCCTTGATTGGACGAGGAGGTATCGGCGCGGGGCCGGCCGGGTTGCGCCCAGCGGGACGAAAAGAGAGCGGACAAAGAAAACCCCGGCGCGGGCAATCCGGCCGGGGTCGTTTGGGCGTGCGAGACGCGCGTGTTTCAGCAGGAGAAGATGCGATCGAGCTTCTCCTCGATCTTCACTTCCTTGGACTTGGTGGCGACCGCGATCTCTTTGATCAGCAGCGTGCGGGCCGTGTCGAGCATCTTGCGCTCGCCGAACGACAGCTCCTTGTCGCCCTTGAGCCGCTGCAGGTCGCGCAGCACCTCGGCGATCTCGAAGACCGAGCCGGTCTTGATCTTCTCCATGTACTCGCGATAGCGGCGGTTCCAGGTCTGCCCTTCGACCGCGACCTCGCGGCTCTTCAGAATCTCGAAGACCTCGTCGACCTCGTCGGCGCGAATCAGCTCGCGCAGCCCGACCGCGCCCGCATTGCGCGTCGGGATCATGATCTTCATCCCGTTCTCGAGGATCTTCAGAATGTAAAACGTCTGCTTGTTACCCGAGATCTCACGCGTCTCGATGCCGACAATTTGCGCCACGCCGTGGGCCGGATAGACGGCCAGATCACCCACTCTGAAAGTCGGCTCCATGACTACGTTGACTCCTTGTTGAAAGCGGTTTTCAAGGCCCGCGAAATCTATCACGTCCGAGGCCCAGTTTCAATGGATCCCCGACGGTGAATACCGGTCAATTTGCCGCGCCGCGTGCGCCAAACCACTGTCATCCAGCATTGCGGCGCAGGTATTTCAAGATCGAAGAGGCCGCAAAGCCGGTCCCGCCCTTTGTGACGTGTCCGTGGTCCTTGCTTGCGCTGGAAGGGCCGGCAATGTCGACGTGAACCCAGGGAACGGAGCCCACGAACTCTTTCAGGAACAGCCCGGCCGTCAGCGCGCCGCCCCACCGCTCGCCCGTGTTGCGCAAATCCGCGATGTCCGATTTCAGCTGTTCAGCCAATCGAGGCGGCAACGGCAACCGCCAGGCGTCTTCACCAGCCGCCTCGGCCGCGGACAAGAGGTCGGAGGCCAGGGTGTCGTCGTTGCTCATGACGCCGGCCGTGTGCGGGCCCAGCGCGACCATGCACGCGCCGGTCAGCGTGGCGAAATCCAGCAAAGCGTCTGGATTCAGGCGCAAACCAAAGGTGATCGCGTCGGCCAGGGTCAATCGCCCCTCGGCGTCGGTGTTGTTGATCTCGACGGTCTTGCCGTCCATCGAACGAAGCACGTCGCCCAGCTTGTAGGAGCGGCCGGACGGCATGTTCTCCGTGCAGGCCGCGAGCGCGTGCACTTCGATGGGGAGCTGCTCTTCGGCGGCGCCGGCGGTGGCGGCCAGAACGGCGGCCGCGCCTGCCATGTCGGTCTTCATGTCGAGCATGCCTTCGTTGGTCTTCAACGAGAGGCCGCCCGAATCGAACGTGACGCCCTTGCCGATCAGAACGATCCTGCGGCGCGCGTGCGCCGGCTTCCAGGACAGGTGAATGAATCGGGGCTCCTCGTCGGAGCCCTGGGCGACCGCCAGGAAGAGACCCATCCCGAGGGCCGCGCACTGGGCGCGACCGAGAGCCTCGAACCCCAGCCCCGCGGCGGAGGCCCAGGTCTCGGCCGCGGCCGCGATCCGCGTCGGGGTCAGGTAACCGGCGGGCTCGTTGACCAGGTCGCGCGCGCGGCTGACCGCCCGGGCAGTGACCTGGGCGCGCGCGATGGCGGCCGGACCGCCCTCGAGCGGGACCGGCGGGTGAAGCGAGACCCTGGCCAGGGCAGAAGGCTGAGCTCGCTCGCCCGTCAGGTAGCGGTCGAAGCGATAGCTGCCCAGCAGCGCACCCTCGGCGGCCGCTTCGAGCGCCGGCAGGCCGTCGCCGACGCTCCAGGCCAGCGCCATGCGCGAGGCGCCGGCGGAGGCGCCCGCCCGGACGGCGGCGCCCGCGGCGATGCGAAGCGCACGCGCGGGGTCGCGGGCGAACGACCCCGCGCCGATCAGCAACAGGCGCCGGGCTTCGGTTCCGACCAGGTGAAGGCCGAGGGTCTGGCCGGCCTTGCCCCGGAAGCGCTCGTCCGCGGCCGCGCGGGCGAGGAGACCGCCCAGCTTGCTGTCGAGGCGCTTGGGCAGGCCGCTGTCGAGGTCGCCTTCTCCGCACACGATCGCGAGAAGGTCGACAGGTTCGGCGAGCGGGTCCGCGTGACCGACGAGGAGATCGAGCATCGAGGAGCCGTGCGGCGGACCGCCGGCGCGTGAAGCATAGGGGGTGCGTATCAGAATGACAAGCGCGTCAGTGTTGACACGCGCACCCGCCCGGAAGTAGCGTCGCGTGCTCCATGGCAAAGGCTCGTCCACTGCGGACCGCTGCTCGCAAGCCCCAGGCGAAGGCGGCGAAGGGCAGCACCCGGGGCGCTCCGCCCGATCGGGGTTTGGACCGCAAGGCCGCTCCCGCTCGCGCGGCGAAGCCCGTGGCGCGCACGCGGGCTGAGACCGGCGCGGCCGAGGTGGCCAGGTTGGTCAAGCCGCCGGCCAAGCCGCCTGCCCGGCAGGTCCCGCCGGCGCCGGCTGTCCCGCCGCCGCTGCCGGCCCCCATCGCCAGCTTCACCTTCTAGGCGAGCACATCATGTCCATTGCGACCACGACCGCTTTGTCGGAGAAGCGCGAGGCTGCCGCGAAAGCTCTGCGGGAGATCCTCGAGCGCATGGGAATCGAAGCCGAGGTGAGCGCCTTCGACGACGGCGAACGCATCTTCCTGGATGCGCATGGTGCCGAGTCGGGGCTCATCATCGGCAAGAAGGGCGCGACACTTGACGCGCTGCAATACGTTATTAACCGGATTATCAGCAAGAAGCCGAACGACGGTCCGGGTGTGGTGGTCGACGCAGAGGGCTACAGGGGGCGCCGCGAGGACTCTCTGGCCGACCTGGCCCGCCGGCTTGCCGACAAGGCGATGAAGAGCGGCCGTCCGGTTCCGGTCGAGCCGATGAACCCCCACGACCGCCGGATCGTCCACGTCACGCTGGCCGACCACCCCGGCGTTCGGACGGAGTCGGACGGTGAAGGCCTGTTCCGCCGCGTGGTGATCTACCCGAAGTCGCGCGCCGAGCAGGGCAGCTTGTAGCAGCTTCAGAGCTTCTTTAGCCGATCTTTAGCCGCGGAGAAGGTCGTCGACCGCGCCGCCCAGCGCGCGCTGAACCAGGTCGGCCAGCCTGTCCGGATCATTCGTGCCGGGCGCCCAGGGGATGGGGCCGAGTGGCTCGATTCCAGTCGCGGCGGCAACGTAGCGGTGTCCGTCCCGTTCGTGCGGCGCCTCATCCGCCGTCGTCCTGTTGAGGACGATCGCCTTGATGAACAGGCGGCGGCGGCGCGCCTCTCGGATGGTCAGGGCGGTGTGGTTGATCGTCCCGAGGGCCGTCCGAGCGACGACCACCAGCGGCAAGCCGAGACGCTCCATCAGGTCGGCTGCGGTCCAGCTGTCGCCGTAGGGAACGAGGAGACCACCGGCCCCTTCCACGATCAAGAGCTCCCCGCGGGCCGCCAGGCTGCGGGCGGCGGCGACGACCTCTTCGAGGTCGATGGTGGCTCCCTGGGCGGCGGCGGCCTGGGCGGGCGCCGCCGGAAGGGCGAACCGACGAAGGCAGACATCCCGCTCCGGGACCGGCTCTTTCGCGGCCGACCAGAGGAGGCGGGCATCCGCCGCGTCTGGAGCGCATCCGGTCTCCACCGGCTTGAACGGGACGACCCGGATGCCTCGGCGGTGGGCCAGACGGGCCAGCCCGGCCGCCACCAGAGTCTTTCCGACGCCCGTGTCGGTTCCGGTGACGAAGACGCCGCGCAAGGCTGGGGTGGTCATGCGGCCTCGGTGAGCGCGCGGGTCAGTCGGTCGAGGTCCTGAGCCGAGTGGGCGGCCGACAGGGTGATCCGGAGACGCGCGGTGCCGGGCGGCACGGTTGGCGGGCGGATGGCCGGGATGAAGAGCCCGCGGCGACGGAGCTGGGCGGACATGGCCAGCGCCCGTTCGTCGCCGCCCAGGACGAAGGGGAAGATCGGTCCGGTTCGTTGGCTCGGCTGGCCCAGCCGGCTCAGCGAACCGGCCAGCGTTTGGCCAAGGGAGGCGAGCTGGGCGCGGCGCCCATCGCCTTCGGGGCTTGCGGCGATGGCCAGGGCCCGGGCCGCTGCCGCCGCGACAGGCGGGGGGAGCGCGGTGGTGAAGATGAAGGTCCGCGCCCGGTTGACCAGGTAGTCGCGGAGGACGGCGCTGCCTGCCACGAAGCCGCCGGCGGCACCCAGGGCCTTTCCCAGGGTCGCGACCAGGGCGTCGGGAACGACGCCCAGCTGGGCGCAGAGGCCGCGGCCGGACGGTCCCAGGACCCCGAAGGCGTGGGCTTCGTCGACGATCAGGGCGGCGTTCTGGCGCTGGGCGACCGCGGCCAGGTCGGCCAGGGGTGCCTGGTCTCCGTCCATGCTGAAGATCGACTCCGTGACCAGGAGGCGGCGGCGGGCCGAGGCGCCGGTCTGCAACAGCGCCTCTGCCGCCCCAACGTTCGCGTGCGGGTAGACGGCGACCTGGGCCCGGGAGAGCCGGCACCCATCGATCAGGCTGGCGTGGTTGAGGGCGTCCGAGACAATCAGGTCGTCCGGGCCAGCCAGGGCTGTCAGAAGGCCGATGTTGGCCTGGTAGCCGGTCGGGAAGAGCAGGGCCGCGGGACGATGGAGATGGGCCGAGAGGGCCGTCTCGAGGTCGCGGTGGGCCGGAAGATCGCCAGACACCAGGCGGGCGGCAGAGGCCCCGAAGCCATCGCGCCGGGCAGCTTCGGCCGCCGCTTCGGCGAGCCGGGGGTCGGAGGCGAGGTCGAGGTAGTCGTTGGAGGCGAAGGAGAGGGCGGACAGACCGTCACGCAGCCGGATGTCGGTGCGGGACAGGCCGGCGACCTCGGGACAGGCACGGCGACGGTGCTGCCGGTCGAGGTTCGCCAGCTCGATGGTGAGCTCATCGTGGAGAAAGCTGTCAGAGGGCGGCATGGGTCAACTCGGGTTGGACGGGCGGCGCTGTTCCACGTGGAACGGTTTCACGTGGAACATTCAGGCCGGCGACCTGGGGACAGGCACGGCGACGGCGCTGCCGGTCGAGGTTCGCCAGGTCGGTGGTGAGCTCATCGTCGAGAGGGCTGTCAGAGGGCGGCATGGGTCAGCTCGGGTTGGACGGGCGGCGCTGTTCCACGTGGAACAGTTTCAACGGGAACATTCATCCGGCTGGTCGATCTGGATCAGCACGCGACGGCCAGCCTGGTAAACCAGCCGCCGACCGGCAAGATCGCTATCCGGGACCGTCAAGACCAGGACCAGGCCGCCCGGTCGCACCAGCTTCCGGCCGACGGCCAGCCACTCCGCCGGCGGGAACGTGGCCCGCGACAGGGCCACATCCACGGCGCCTCCAGGCGTCGCGACCCCCCGCTCGATGCGTCGCTGGTCCACCGAGACCCGTCCCGCGAGGTCCAGCTCGCGAACCGCCGTCCTCAGAAACGCGACCTTCTTGGCCAGCGGCTCGACCAGCCGGATACCCAGGGCAGGGCGAAGGATGGCGAGCGGGATGGCCGGCAACCCGCCCCCGCTCCCCACGTCGACCACGCTGGCCGGCTCGCCCAGCACTGACGCCACGGCAAAGGAGTCGGGCAGATGCTCGTCCACCAGGGCCTCGACGGAGCCGGCGCCCGTCAGGTTGATGCGTTCGTTCCACTGCAGCAAAAGCTCGGCAAACTGAAGCAGCCGCCCGGTCTGGTCATCCGTCACAGGCACGCGCCAGACGCCGGCCAGCGACTTCAGCGCCGCTCGCGCCGCGTCGGTCTTCCCTGTCACCGGCACCACGACCCACGTATTATCACGGCGATGCTGGAGCAACCGCGCCTGGGTGACGTGCTGATCCCCTTCGTTCGCGAGCTGACCGGCGGTGGCGACGGCGTCGTCGAGACGATGGTCGGCGACGCCTCGACGCGGCGATACCATCGGGTGCGCGTCAAAGGTGGCGCGCCGGAGAGCGTGGTCATCATGGAGCTCCCCGATGAGCCGCTGAAGTCGGACGAAGTGTCCAGCGGTGGACCTGTACCCGAGCTGCCGTTCCTGAATGTCCAGCGCTACCTGGCGGCCGGCGGGGTCCCGGTTCCGCGGGTGTATCGGGCCGACATGAGGCGCGGCCTGGTGGCCCTGGAAGACCTGGGCGACCGAACCTTCGAGTCTGCAGTGCGCCAAGCGCCGCCCGCGAAGAGACGGCCGTACTACCGGGCCGCGCTCGAGCAGATCATCGGGATCCAGAAGCTGGGGCGCCGGAACGCCGACCCGAGCTGCGTGGCCTTCAGGCGCCGGTTCGATCACAAGCTGCTTCGGTGGGAGCTGGACCACTTTCGCGAGTGGTATCTGGAGGCGCTGCGCGGGGCCTCGCTCTCGGATGCCGAGCGGAATACCCTTGGCGAGGCCTTCGACTGGCTGGCCGCCGAGCTGGCCGGAGCGCCGCCGGTCCTGGTCCACCGCGACTTCCAGAGCCGCAACTTGATGGTCCTGGGCGAGACCCCGGACCTGCGCATCATCGACTTTCAGGATGCGCTGCTGGGAACCGAGGCATACGACGTGGTGGCGCTTCTCCGCGATTCGTACGTGGTGCTGGAGCCGGGCGAGCTAGACGAGCTGGTCGGCGACTTCATCCAGGTCGCGGGGATCTCGGACGCACCGGCTTTCCGCCGCCTCTTCCTGCTGCAGACCTTGCAGCGGAAGCTCAAGGACGTCGGCCGTTTCGTCTTCATCGACCGGGTCCGAAAGAATCCCTCCTTCCTGAGGTGGATCCCGGCGACCGTTGGCTACATCCAGCAGGCGATGGCAGCGGCGCCCCCGGAGATGGCGCCGGTGGCCGATATCTTACGACGCCACGCGCCAGAGCTCATCATTTAGCGATTAATCGTTTGTATTGCGAGAGAGGCGGGGAGATGGGCGCATATAATGCGAGAGCACGATAGTCTATGGAGACGCAGAGCAGACCCGAGCGAGGCGCGCAGACGATCCTGATCGTCGAGGAGGACGAGGCTCTCCGGGGGATCCTCGATCACAGCTTGCGCCACGCCGGGTTCGCCGTCGGACTGGCGAGCACCCCGGACGAGGGGCTGCGCCGGCTGGCCGACGGTCCTGACCTGGTGATCGCGGGGGCCACGGGCGCCGGGGGTCTCGAGCTGTGTCGCCGCGCGAAGCAAGGCACCGACGGACTTCCGCCGGCAGTCGTGCTGATCGCGGAGCCCGGCGTCGAGAGCAAGACCCGCGGGTTGGAGGCGGGTGCCGACGACTTCGTCGTCAAACCGATCTACGTCCAGGAAGTGGTGGCGCGCGCGCGGGCGCTGCTGCAGCGTCGCGAGCGCGAGCGCCTCGAGCTGTCAGCGCGCGGGGCGCGCGCGTCGGGCGACGCCACGGCGTCGGGCGAGCCCGATCGCTTCGTCAGCGACATCGGCGACGTGCCGCTGGTCGATCTGGTGCGAGCGGTCGCCGCCCACGGCAAATCGGGGCTCGCGTCGATCACCGCGCCCGGCGGCGCGCGCGGCGAGCTGTTCTTCCGCCAGGGAAACGTCGTCGACGCCGAGGTCGGCCGCTTGTCGGGGCGCGAGGCCGTCTATCGGCTGTTCTGCTGGACCGCCGGCCGTCTGGAGGTCGAGTGGAAGAGCATCCGGCGCAAGGACATCGTCGAGATGCGCGCCCAGGATCTGTTGATGGAGGCGCTGGCGCGCGTCGACGAGTGGCAGCGCCTGCTGTCGGGGCTTCCGCCGCTGGAGACCATCCTCGAGGTCGACTACCGCATGCTGGCCGAGCGGCTGGCGGACATCCCCGACGAGGTGAATCGGATCCTCCGGCTGTTCGACGGCGTCCGTACGCTGCTGCAGGTCATCGACGACTGCGGGCTTCCCGATCTGGACGCCGCCGCCGTCGTGAGCCGGTTGTGCCATGAGCGGATCATTCACGACTCGCGGCTGGTGGTGTCCGAGGACGACATCGTCCGCGGCGACATGGCCGGTTGGATCTCGGACGCCGCGGGGCCGTTTCGGTCGCCGCCTCGAACCGAGCGCGAGCTGTTCGGGCCGGCGGCCGACCCGACGGCCGGCGTCCACGGACGGGTCACCGCGCCGCTGGATCAGCTGGAGGGCGGAGCCGAGGTCGTCGACGACGAGATGCGGGTCCGCTTCACCGAGCGCCTGAACGTCGAGGAGCCGGCGGCCGCGCCCGGTCCCGCGCCAGCGCCGATCACGCTGCCCGGTCTGGGCAAGGAAAAGACCGACGCCGAAGCGAATTCGGCCGAGGAGGTTGCTGCCGCCGGCGCCGCTCCCGCAGAGCTGGTCGAGAACGCCTCGGTCCCGATTTCGCCGACCGAAGCGCCGGCCCCTGCCGCCGAGGCGTCCCCCGACGACGAGGCGACGCCGATCATCGATCCGGCCCTGTTGCCGCTGGCGGCCGCCGAGCCCCTGCCGCCGCTTCCGTCGGAGGCGGCGATGCCGACCGTGCCGGAGAATCGCGCTGCGTCCGGCGAGATCACGGTTCGCGCGGCGACCTCCAAGGCCAAGCACTCGCCCGCCGCCGAAGAGCGGCTGGCGCACCTGCGCGAGGAGAGCGCCCGCCAGTTCGTGCGGCCCTCGCAGACGCTGACGCCCCCCGGGAGCGCCCGGGCCCTGGACGAGCCGCCCCCGCTGCTGGACGGCCCACCGCCCCAGCCACCGGCGCGTGTCACCACCGAGCTGCTGCGGGCGACCGCGGTCGAGCGCATCGTCGAGGCGCAAAGGCTGAGCCCGCGCGAAGAGACCGAGGAGCTCCCGCAGGCCTCGCGCCGGCGCGGCTTGATCGTCGGCGGCGCGGCGGCACTGGTGGTGTTGGTGGTCGGCGTGGCTTTGCTCAGCGTGCATCACTCCCCATCCAGCGAGGCCGCGAGCCCGCCGGCGCCCGCGCCGGCCCCGGCGCCGCCGGCCGAGAT
Source organism: Polyangia bacterium (assembly GCA_035578045.1). Lineage (GTDB taxonomy): Bacteria > Myxococcota_A > Polyangia > Fen-1088 > Fen-1088 > JADGRB01. Next base: position 19,613 of record DATJWP010000086.1, read on the forward strand.
CGTCGCGCCGCCGGTGCCGGCCACCGCGCCGGCCGCGCGCGCCGAGCTGGACGTGCAGCGCGCTGCCGCGCCGGCCCGCGACGGCGTCGACGAGCGCGTCGCCGATCCCAAGCTGGCCCGTGCCTGGGCCGCCGAGGCGCCCGCGCTGCTGGCCGCTTGCCGGTCGTCGTACCTCGAGGCGCGGATGAAGGACGCCGAAGCCGCCTGCACCGCGGCGCGCGACGCCGACCCGGACTCGGCCGAGGCCAACGGCTACCTGGCGCACGTGCTGTTCAGCCGGAACCGGCGCCCCGAGGCGCTGGCGGCCGCCGAGCGCGCCGTGAAGCTGGACGCCAAGCTCGCCGACGCGTATCTGGTGATCGGTGGGATTCACCATGACGCAGGCGAGATGAGCGAAGCCAAGCACGCCTACCAGCGCTACCTCGAGCTGGCGCCGCACGGTCAGAAGGCCGGCGACGTCCAGGCCATCGTCGATCGGCTGGGGAAGCCCTGATGCTGGTGCTGGGGATCGAGACCTCGTGCGACGAGACGGCGGCCGCTGTCGTCGAGGACGGCCGTCGCGTGCGCGCCGACGTGGTCGCGTCGCAGATCCTGGTTCACGCGCAGTACGGCGGCGTCGTGCCCGAGGTCGCGTCGCGCCAGCACCTGGCGACCATCGTGCCGGTCGTGCGGCGCGCGGTCAGCGACGCGGGCATCGGCTTCGACGAGCTGGACGCCATCGCCGTCACCTGCGGGCCTGGGCTGGTGGGCGCGCTGCTGGTCGGCGTCGAGACCGCGAAGTCACTGGCGTTCGCGCTGAACAAGCCGCTGGTCGGCGTCAACCATCTGGCCGGTCACCTGGCGGCCGTGTTTCTGACCGAGGACGAGACACCCGGCTCGCCACCAAAGTTCCCGCACCTGGCGCTGCTGGTGTCGGGCGGACACACGGCGCTCATCCGGGTGGACGAGCCGGGACGCACGCGGCTGCTCGGGTCGACGCGCGACGACGCCGCGGGCGAGGCGTTCGACAAGGTCGGCAAGCTGCTGGGGCTCGGCTATCCGGGCGGGGTGAAGATCGACAAGCTGGCCGCCACGGGGAATCCGGCGGCGGTCGAGCTGCCGCGCGCGCTCCCCGCGCGCGACGAGCTGGACTTCAGCTTCTCGGGGCTGAAGACCGCGGTCGCGACCAAGCTGGCCCAGAGCGGCCTGCCCGAGGGACAGGCCCTGGCGGACTTCTGCGCCAGCTTTCAGGCGGCGGTGGTGGACGTGCTGGTGCGTAAGTCGCGGCGCGCGCTGGTGCGCGAGAAGCTGGACACGCTGATCGTCTCGGGTGGGGTAGCCGCGAATCGTGGCCTCCGGAACGCCCTGGGCGAGGCCGCCAAGGCCGACGGCTTTGCGCTGTTCATTCCGCCGCCCAAGCGCTGCACCGACAACGCGGCGATGATCGCGGCCGAAGGCTCGGCGCTGTTCGCGCGCGGCCAGCGCTCTGGGCTGGACCTGGCGGTCGATCCCGGGCTGCCGCTCGAGACCGGATTCCCGCTCGTCCGCGGCTGATGGAGGATCCGCGCCGGATCCTCGAGCGGCACGGACTGGCCGCCAAGAAATCGTGGGGACAGAACTTCCTGCGCGACCGCGCGGTGCTGGCCCGCATCGCGGCGGCCACCCAGGCTGGGGCGGACGACGTGGTGGTCGAGATCGGCGCGGGGCTGGGCGCGCTCACGCAGGCGCTCGCGGATCTGCAGCCGCCTCCTGTCCGCATCGTCGCCATCGAGCGCGATCCCGACATGCTGCGCGTGCTCGAGGCCGAGCTCGCGAAGCCGGCGATCGAGGTGCGGGCCGCCGACGCCGCGCGCTTCGACTTCGCGGCCGAGGCGCGGCAGGCGGGGCGGCCGTTGATCGTCGTCGGCAACCTCCCGTATCAGATCGCCAGCGCGCTGGTCCTGGCGATCCTGCAGGCCGGCCAGGCCGGCGCGGTCGCGCGCGCCGTCGTCATGGTCCAGCGCGAGATGGCCAAGCGAATCACGGCGCCGCCGGGCAGCCGGGTCTACGGCCGGCTGACGGTGGCGGTCGCCCAGTACGCCGACGCGCGGATCCTGTTCGACGTGAAACCGGGATCGTTCCATCCGGCACCGGCGGTGGTCTCGTCGATCCTGCGCCTCACGCCGCGCCCGGCGCCGCTGGCGCCGGTCCGGGACGCGGCGCTGTTCGAGGAGGTGGTGAAGCAGGCGTTCGCCACCCGGCGCAAGATGTTGCGGCGCGCGCTGGCCGGCCCGTACGGCGACGAACGAAGCGCCGCGGCGCTGGCGGCGGCCGGGCTGGCGGGCAGCGAGCGGGCGGAAGAGCTGTCCGTCGAGCAGTTCGCCCGGCTGGCTGATGCGTTCGCGGCCATTCCGGACCATCGTTGAGACGCGATGCCCGAGTTGCCCGAAGTCGAAACCATCGCGCGCGGCCTGGACCCGGTGCTGCGCGGCCGCCGGGTCGAGGCGATCTGGGGCAGCGGGCTGCCGCTGCACCTCAATCGTCCGGTCGACCTGCGCGCGCTGCGTGCCGTCGCGGCTGGGCAGTCGATCGCGCGCGTGCGGCGGCGCGGGAAGTATTTGCTGATCGACCTTCACCAGGACAAGGGCGTGCTGGTCCACCTGGGGATGACGGGGCGGTTGCGGGTGCAACCGGCTGGCGCCCCGCGTGCGCCGCACACCCACGTGGTGTTCGGGCTGGCGGGCGGCGACGAGCTGCGGTTCGCGGACGCGCGCCGCTTCGGCTGGGTCGAGGCGGGCGCTCCGCTGGCCGGCGTCGCGGCCCTGGTGGCGCTGGGGCCCGATCCGCTGAGCGAGCTCGACGAGTCGGCGCTGGCCGCGGCGCTGGCAACCTCGCGCGCGCCCGTGAAGGCGTTCCTGCTGGACCAGCGCCGGATCGCCGGGCTGGGGAACATCTACGTGGCCGAGGCGCTGTTCCGGGCGCGAATCCACCCGGCCACGCCGGCGCGACGCCTGGTGGGGCGGGCGCCGGAGCTGCTGGACGCGATCCGGGCCGCGCTTGCCGGCGGCATCGAGCGGCGCGGCACCACGCTGCGCGACTATGTCGACGCCGAGGGGCGACAGGGGGACAACGCCAGCGCGCTGCTGGTCTACGGGCGCGCCGGCGAGCCCTGCCCGACCTGCGGCGCCGCCATCCGGCGACGGGTGGACTCCGGCCGCTCGACCTTCTTCTGTCCTAGGTGCCAGCGCGCGCCAGCTCGTCGATCGCCGCGGTGAGCGCCTCCAGCGGGCGCGCGATGCTCTCCTGGTGGACCAGCGACTGCATCGCCTCGTCGTCGGCGCGCGCCATCAGCGCGGCTTCCGCTTCACGGAAGACGACGTTCAGCTGGCGCCGCAGCGCCGTGAACAGCGCCGCCTCCGGGCTGGGCGCGCGCCGGGCCAGCGCGTCGCGGATCGCCGACAGCTCCAGCCGCAGGCGCGGCAGCTGGTGCCGAAAGAAGTCCGGGACCACGCCCGCCTCGATCGTGCCCCGCGCGTAGGCGGAGAACAGCTCCAGCGCGCCGTCGACGGTGACGGTCACGCGGGCGGCCAGCGCCGCCGTCGGCTGACTGTCGATCTGCGGGCCTCCGCCGCCGGCCAGCGCGGCCTGGAACGCGGCCCGGGTCGCTTCGATCGCGCTGGTCACCGCGTTCTCGAGCAGCTCGACCAGGAACTCTTCGTCGGCGGCGGTGGCGCGGTTCTCGCCGAACAGCCACGAGCGCGGCTGGACGAAGTCGCGCACCTCGATGGCGGCGCGGCGGTAGCCGGCGTCGATGCGCGCCCCCAGCGCGATCCGCTCCGCGTCCAGCGTGCCCAGCACGTCGCGCGCCAGCGCGGCCTGGGTCGTGCGCGCCTGGTCCAGCTCGGGCAGCGCGGGCGAGACCGCCGCGGCGCGCGCCCCCTCGACGAAGCGGCGCAGGGCCCCCAGCGCGGTCTGCTTCTTCAGAGCGCGCGCGTCCGCCAGGAAGCGGCGCTCGAGCGCCTCGGTCAGCGCGTCCAGCCCGGGATCGCGGCGTCCCGCGCGCCGGGCCTGGGCGGCCAGCGTGGCCGAGAACGGGATGATGGAATCGACCAGATCGCCCAGCGTCTTGCCGATGTGCCGGACCACCGCGTCCACCTCGCCGGCCCCGGCCAGATCGATCTTGTTCACGACGCCGATCACGCGCTTGCCGGCGGCGCGCGCCACGGCCAGCGCGTCCCGCTCGGTCGCCTTGGCGGCCTGCCCGGCGGCGAACACCCAGACGATCGCGTCGGCGTCGCGCAGGAAGTCGCGGGCGACGCGCTCGTGCTCGGGGCGGATCGCGTTCAGCCCCGGCGTGTCGACGATCTCGACCCGCCGGAGCGCCTCGACGGGCAGGAAGATGTCGACCGAGCGGATCGCCCGCGCTTCCTCGTCGCGCAGGCCGCCCAGGAAGGTCGTGGCGTCCTTGGCGGGCACCGTCTCGGTGGTGCCGTCGTGGCGCACCACGCGGGTCTCCGGCTTGCCGCCGAAGCGCAGCACGTTGATGGTCGCGGTGGTCGGCGTGACGCCGGTCGGCGCCACGTCGGCGCCGCACAGCGCGTTCACGAACGAAGACTTTCCCGCGTTGAACTCGCCCATCACGGCCACCAGCAGCGGCCGATCGAAGGCCTCGGCGGCCCGCGCCGCTCCGGGCGCCAGGGACACCAGCGCCGGCGTCGCGATCGCGAACTCGTGCGCCCAGGCCAGCAGGCCGGCCACGTCACCGGAGGGCGGCGCCGCCGCGACGGCCGGGCGGGCCACGTAACGGCGCGCCGCCGGGCTGGGGGCCAGCCGGCCCAGCCGGACGCGGTCCTCGTCGCCGGCGTCGCCGGCCAGGAAGGCCGCCAGGGACTCGGCCACCTCGGCGTCGCCCGGCGCGGCCCCGGGCGCCACCGCCAGCGCCGTCAGGCGCCCTTCGTCCTCGTCGCCCAGCGCCAGCGCCACCCGATCCGTGAAGGGCGGCGGCGCTCCCAGCGCGGTCTCCCGCTCGGCGGCGTCCAGCGCGGCGCCCCACCCTCCCGTCGCGACCAGCACCTCGCGCAGCGCCTGCCAGGCGCGCGGATCCGCGGGCGCGCCGGAGGTGGCGGCGTGCGCCATCGCGACCGCCTCGTCCAGGCGCCCGGTGGCGCGCAGCTGGCCGGCCATGGCCACCCGCAAGCCCGTGTCGTTCGCCGCGCGCGCCAGCCCCTCGCGCAGCAGCGCCTCGGCCCGCCCCGCGTCGCGGGCGACGCGGGCGGCTTCGGCAAACAGCCCGGGCTCCGCCCCCTCGGCGCGTGCCGCGCGGGTCAGCCACTCGGACGCCTCCGGCTCGCCCAGCCGGGCCAGGACTCGCCCGTAGGCGGCCGCCAGCCCGCGATCGTCGTCGCCGGGCAGGGCCAGCTCGACCGCCTTGGCCAGCTCGCGCGAGGCCTGCGTCAGCCGGCCGGTGGCGGCGTAGACGTTCCCCAGCGCCGTGTGCCCCCTGCGCCGCAGCGCCGGATCCAGCGCCAGGGACAGCGCGCGGTGCAGGGCGTCGCGCGCCGGCTCGAAGCGTCCCAGCCGACCCAGCGTCTCGCCCAGCGCGCACCAGGCGTCGGGCCTCCCCGCCCCGAGATCGACGGCCCGGCCCAGCGGGGAAATCGCCTCTTCCAGGGCGCCCCGCGCGGCGTAGAACTCGCCCAGCGCCAGGAACGCCTCGGCGGCGGCGGGAAAGCGATCCGTGAGCTCGTCCAGCAGTCGCTCGGCGCCGGTCACGTCACCCTCGGTCGCCAGGGCCCGGGCCCGCGCGATCTCCGCGCCGACCGCGGTCCGTCGATCCCCGGCCAGCTCGTCGAAGCGTCCGGAGATCCGGTCGAAGATCCCCATCAGGGGCTCGGCGCCGCGGTGGTCGCGGCTTCGTCGTCCGTCGTGGTCCAGACCTTCTGCCGGATCTCGGCGATGCGCTCCTCGACCTTGCGCAGCTCGGCCAGCGCCGCGTCGATGCGGGTGGCATCCGGCTTGGCAGCGCTCGCCAGCTCGGCGGTTCGCCGTTCGGCCAGCGCGCGGTCGAGCACGTCGGCGATGCCGCGCGCCAGCGAGTCGCCGGCCTGGGCCACGAACTCGAGCAACCGCGCCCCGAACCCGTCGATGATCTCGTCCAGCTTGGGGCCGACCAGGGAGGCCACCCGATCGACCGCCTGCGGGGCCTGCGCCTTGGCCTCGGTCTTGACCTGGGCGGCGACCCGCCCGCGAAGCAGAAACGCCAGCAGCGGAGCCGCCAGCGTCAGCACGCCGCCGACCAGGCCGTCGACGAACAGGAACACCGTGGTTCCCAGCGCGCCCAGCGCGAACACCGAGGCGTCGTACTTCAGCGTGTCGACCCGGATGTCGACCTTGGTTTCGGTCGGTCCCAGCTCGGTCGCAACTCCGTCCAGCACCTCGCGGATGTTCTCGTTCGCCACCTGGATGACCGCCTCGGCCAGTCGCTCCAGCTCGGCGGAGATCAGCTCGCCCTCGGCTTCCGTCCAGGCCTTCCAGGTGTCCTGCACGAAGAACGACAGGTAGCGGCGGATGTCCTCGCCCTCGACCGTCTCCAGGTCCGCCGCCAGCGCGTCGCGCAGGCGCGCCGTGAAGTCGGCCAGGTCCTGGCGCACGCGCGCCTTCAGCGCCGCGGTCTCGGCCCGCACCGTCGTGGCTGCTGTTTCCAGCACCTTCTTTCCCGAGCGCAGCTTCTCTTTGGCGCGCGTGATGCGATCTTCCAGCTCGGGCAGCGGCAGCTCCAGCGAGCGGCGATGGATGGCCAGGCTCTGCCGGATGAAGGCCGCCAGCCGGCCCGCGTCCGCGAGCGCGTGATCCAGCAACAGCTTTCGCCGCTGGTTCTCGACGGTCGTGCCCAGCGCGGTCACGAACGCGTCCAGCCCCGAGCCCGCGCGATCGCCCGCCAGCGCGCGCTTGGCCGAGACCGGGAACACCGCCGGCTCGGGGACGATGGCGGCCAGGTGCTTGCGCGCGAACGCCAGCGTCTCGGCCAGCTCCGCTTCGCTGAGCAGGTCGGCCTTGGCCACCACGAACAGCAGCCGATCGCGCGTCGACCGGAGGATCCGCTCCTCCAAGAACTGGCGCTCCGAGGCGGTGAGGATCTGCGTGGCGTCCAGCAGGAACACCGACGCGTCGGCGCGCGGCAGGTAGCCGTAGGTGATCTCGGCGCGCTGCTCGTTGATGTCGTTGACGCCCGGCGTGTCGACGATGGTCAGCCGGTTCTGCAGCAGCGGCACCGGCTCGGTCAGCTCGACGTGGTGGACGTTGCTCTTGCCGATCGCGTCCCCCTCGACGGTGAGCCACTGCCCCAGCGCCGCCGGATCGATCACGCGGCGCACGCCGTCCTCGCCGACCAGCGTCGCCGACCGGCGCGGTCCGTGCGACACGTGCGACAGGACCGCGGTGGTCGGCGTGATCCCGGCCGGCAGCAGGGGCGCGCCCAGGAGCGCGTTGATGAAGGTCGACTTGCCGTGGTTGAACTCGCCCAGCACGACGACCACGAAGCGCTCCTCGTCCAGCTTGGGGATGCGCACCTCGCGGATGTCACGCGCCACGAACGGCAGCCCGGCCCGCTCCGCCAGCGAGCGCAGATCGGACAGCACGCCGCGAATCGCCTCTTTGCGGGCCTGCAGCCCCTCGGGGATCGCGGTCATCGCAGCACCGAGAGCAGCTCCGCCACCTTGGCGTCGCACTCCTGCTTGGAGGTGCCGATGGGCGCGGTGTGGACGCCGTTCGCGCCGTTCGCCTCGGGGCGGGCGCTGCCGGTCAGCGACTTGAAGTAGGTCGTCTCCGCGAACAGGCGCAGCGCCGCCACCCGCTTGGGCAGGTACGGGTGCCGGCGGGTCAGCTCGTCGAACCGCCCCACCCCCTTCTGCGCCTCGTCCAGCTGAGCCAGGTACTCGTCCAGGTTGACGTCGCTATACAGCTTGTGCGAGCCGAGCGCCAGCTTGACCAGGCAGCCGATCGACGCGTCCAGGTCGCGCGTGCAGATGAGGCCGGCCCGGTCGCAGGTGATCTCGGCGCGGCGCGCCCACCCGTTCAGCGCCAGCACCGCGGGCCGCAGGCTCCAGCGCAGGAAGGCGTTCGCGGCGTGGGTCAGGAAGTGCAGCGTCGTCATGTAGACGACGTGGTTGTTCTGGATGTGCCCGCACTCGTGCCCGATCACGTCCAGCAGCTCGACCTCTGAAAAGTGGTCGATCAGGGCGGCGTTGATGACGATGTAGGGGTCCTCGGCGGTGCCGAAGGTATGGGCGTTGAGCGAGCCGATGTTGGGCGACACGTACAGCGTCGGCAGCGGGATGCGCAGCGTGTCGGCGCAGCGCTCGGCCAGCTTGGCGATGCGCGGGAACTGCCGGTTCGTGACTTTGACGGCCGTCCCCAGCATCCGGGTCTTCTCGACCGACTGCCACAGGCGGACCGCCGCCTCGACGGCCAGCGTGACCGGCCGGACCCGGTCCAGGGCCGACCGGACCTTGATGTCGCCCGAATAGGCATAGGCCGCCCCCTCACGGGAGCGGGCCGACGCCTCACCTTTTCGCGCCGCGACGTAGCGCGCGAACGACAGATCGATCTCCGCGGTTCTCGGCACGGGAATGATAATAGAATAAGCCCTTCCGATGACCACCGCCGCTTCCCTCTCCCTGGCAGCCGCACCCGCCTCGGTCGGCGATCGGGAGCTGACCCTCATGCGCCGCGCGCTGGAAGCCGCCGAGCAGGCGGCCGGGCGCGGCGAGGTCCCGGTGGGCGCCGTGGTCGCCATCGGGGATCAGGTAATCGCCGTCGCCCACAACGAGCGGGAGACCGGCTCCGACCCCACCGCTCACGCCGAGATCCTGGCGTTGCGGCGGGCGGCAGCCGCGCGGGGCAGCTGGCGCCTTTGTGACGCCGAGCTGTTCGTGACCATGGAGCCCTGCCCCATGTGCGCGGGCGCGCTGGTGAACGCGCGCATCAAGCGCCTCTACTTCGGCTGCGACGACCCCAAGGCGGGCGCCGTGCGGACGCTCTACTCGCTGGTCGACGACCCCCGCCTCAACCACCGCGTCGAGGTGGTGCCCGGCGTCCTGGCCGCCGAGGGGGCCGCCCTCCTGCGCGGATTCTTTTCGCGGTTGCGTACCCGCGACACGTAAATCAGGCTTTTCGCCTCTGCTCGAGGTTCTGGCAAGATGGGCGAATGGGGAGCCCCTCTGTGTCGCGCGTCGGCCTGACCCTGGCAGCCGTCGCATTTCTTGCCGCCTCCCACGCAGAGGCGGCGCCGACGTTCTCGCGGTCGCAGGCGCAGCAGGAGCCCGATGACTGGACGTTGCGCATCGGCGTCGGGCTCGACGTCGGTCTGGGCGGGACCATCACCGACTTCAGCCAGGATCCCGGCCCCTCCGGGACGCTGTTCTTCACTGGTTTGCGCGGCACGTTCGACGTCTCGCGCGGCTTCGCCGCCATGCTCACGCTGGACCAGTGGTGGCTGCCCGGTCCCGACCACGCCCTGCTGATCGGCTTCGGCACGCGCTATGAGCCGTTCGTCTACAACTGGGGCCGGATCTTCTTCGACCTGGCGCTGGGCCCGGCTTCGACCGCCCACGACTGGTGCTTCGGGTTCGACGTCGGCGCGGGCGTCGAGTTCAGCTTGCCCGACGTGCCGGGCTTCGGCCTGGGGCCCTATATCCGCTACGGCGACTTCATCAACCCGGACACGGCCACCAGCAATGACGGGACGGCCTGGAGCCTGGGCGCCACCCTCACCTTCCACTTCGGGCGCTACGCGGAAGCGCCGCACACGTCGGAGGGGCCGGCGCCGAAGCGCGGCGCCTGGCACATCTCGATCCCCGACACGGATCGAGACGGCGTCGCCGACGATGAGGACCAGTGCAAGACGGTGCCGGCGGGCAAGCACCCCGACCCGTTCCGGCCCGGCTGCCCCGAGAACGACGAGGACAACGACGGCATCCCGGATGTCGACGATCCCTGCCCGGTCACGCCGCCCGGCGACCATGCGGATCCCAAGCGGCCCGGCTGCCCGTTCATCGACACGGACGGCGACAACATCTCGGATGCCGACGACGCCTGCCCGACCAAGCCGGGCGTCGCTTCACCGGACCCGGCCCAGAACGGCTGCCCCGACCGGCACGCCCGGCGCCGGCCGGTCGAGGAGGAGCCGCCTCCGCCCAAGGACGAGAGCGCCCCGATCAAGCCGGTGAAGAAGCACTCGCGGTCGCACTGACCGTCAATCGATCGCGACCGCCAGCCGCAGGATCGCCCAGTAGCTGCTGGTGGGCGCGCTGTTCGACCATCGGCGCTCGAAGCCGGCTGTCAGGCGAACGCGCCGATCGGCTGCCAAGCCGGTCAGCGCGGCGCCACCGGCCCACAACGTGGTGCCGCCGGCAGCCTGCCCGTAACCCCGCGCCGCCAGGAGCAGGCGTCCCTGCAGCCAGGTCAGCCCGGGTTCGAGCGCCGCGCCCTGAGCGCCGGTGTCGTGGAAGGTGGTCCCCGACGCGAGCCGCATCGAAAGGAAGTACTCGGCCGAGATCACCAGCTGCCGCCACTGCGCGGTGAACTCGGGGTCGACGGCCAGCGTCTGGGGAGCCGCCAGCGTGCCGTAGAGGACGGAGACACCCGTCGCGAACCGGAACCAGCCGTACCAGGGATCGTCCGCGCGACGCCGCCACGGGCGCAGGCCGACCGGGCCGATCGGCTCGGCGATGATTCGCCCGGCCACCACGAATCCGCGGCCAAACAGGTGGCCGTCGATCGTCTGGTCAGCGCTCAGGATCGCGACCCGGTAAAGGAGCTCGCCCAGGTCGCCCCCGACCGCGGCGCCGGTCCGGAAGTCGGCGGTGTCCGCGTCGATGAAGGCCGGGCGCTCCGGCAGCGCCAGGTCCGCGTCGGCGATCTGGCGCGACAGCGAGAACGGCACGCGCAACGAACCGGCGTCGACCTCGAATCCGCGGTGCGGCGCCCAGCCGACGAAGGCTTCGTTCACGCGGACCGGCCCGCCGAACGGCATCAGGCCACCCGCCAGCGGCGAGTACGGCTGGCCGGTGGCGCTGCCGGACTGCCCCTCGAGCAGGATCAGCGCGTGAACGTCGTGCCCCGACAGCTCGTCGCCCACCAGCACCCGGTGCAGGCGCACGAACGAACCGTCTGGCGGATCCTGCGGCGCCAGCGGCGACGGCTTCGAATACCCGACGTCCCCCTGCACCAGCAGCCGCAGCGGGCCGGTGTCACTCTGCTGGGCGCGCGCCGGCACCGCGACGGCCAGCAGCGCGATCGCCGCGAGGCAGGCCCGGGTCACCGCGCCGCGGCCGCGATCTTCTGTTCCAGCTTCTCGACGACCTTCACCTCGTAGGCGTCGTCGTAAAGGACGTTCGCCTCCAGGATGCCGGTCGGGCTGGTGACGTTCACCTCGGTCAGCCAGCCCCCGATGACGTCCAGGCCGACGAAGAAGTGGCCGCGCTCGCGCAGCCGCGGCCCCAGCGTCTGCACGATCGCCTGGTCGCGGTCGTCCAGCTTGGTGGCCATGGGCTTGGCGCCCACGTGCAGGTTGCCCCGGGCGTCGTCGGGCGCCGGCACCCGCAGCACCGCGCACAGCGGCTCGCCGTCGCACAGCAGGATTCGCTTGTCGCCGCGCCGGACCTCGGGCAGGTACTTCTGGGCCATCGTCCAGCGGCGCCCCAGGTTGGTCGACTGTTCCAGGATCGCGCCGGTGTTCGGGTCCCCCTGGCGCACGTGGAACACGCCGAACCCCCCCGACGCGTCCAGCGGCTTCACGACGATCTGGCCCCCCTGCTCGGCCAGGAACGAGCGCAGCCGGTTCGCTTCGCGCGTGACGATGGTCGGCGGGCAGAGGTCGGGGAACTCCAGCACGGTCAGCTTCTCGTTCTGCTCGCGCAGGCCGCGTGGGTCGTTGATGATCAGGGTCTTGCCGCGCGCCCGTTCCAGCAGCAGCGTCGCGAAGTAGTAGTCCAGGTCGAACGGCGGGTCCTTGCGCATGAAGACCGCGTCGCAGCTGGCCAGCGCCACCGTCGCCTGCGGGCCCAAGAGGTAGTGGTCGCCGATGATCCGCCGGACGGTCACCGGCCAGGCCCGCGACACGGCGTCGGCGTGCTCCAGCGACAGGTGGCGGGGCTCGCAGAACCAGATCTCGTGCCCGCGCGCCTGGGCGGCGAGCATGATCGCGAAGGTCGTGTCGCCCGCGATCTGCAGGCGGGCCAGCGGGTCCATCACGAAGAGCAGCTTCATGGCCCTATTCTGTCAGGATCCCGAGGGAGCGGCGCCTGGATCCGGCACGTCTTTCATCGGCAGGAGGTGTTCCAGGCCGTGCTTGCGTAGCCGGTAGTACAGCGTCGAGCGGTTGATGCCCAGCGCGCGGGCGGCGTGGGCGATGTTCCCCTGGGCGGCGTCGATGGCGGCGACGATGGCCGCCCGTTCCTGCTCGTGGAGCCGCTCGCCCAGCGGCCGCAGGCCGTCGGTGGGCCGGGTGGGAGCGGCGGCGGCGACCCCGGCGGCCGGCGGTCGCCGGGTGAACTCCAGATCGGCCGCGGTGATCTCGGATCCCCGGGCCAGGATCAGCGCGCGCTCGATGACGTTCTCCAGCTCGCGAACGTTGCCGGGCCACGGGTAGGCGCACAGCGCCGCCACCGCGCCGGCGTCCAGCCCTCGGACGGCCTTGCCGGCTCCCGGCAGGTACTTCTGCACGAAGTGCTCGGCCAGGAGCGGGATGTCGCTGACCCGCTCGCGCAGCGGCGGCAGCATGATCGGGAAGACGTTCAACCGGTAGTACAGGTCCTCGCGGAACGCGCCGTCGGCGATCTGCTTCTCGAGGTCGCGGTGGGTCGCCGAGACGATCCGGACGTCGACCTTGATCGTGTCGGTGCCGCCCACCCGCTCCAGCTCGCGCTCCTGCAGGACGCGGAGCAGCTTGACCTGGACGTCCGGCGGCAGGTCGCCCACCTCGTCCAGGAACAGCGTCCCGCCGTCGGCCATCTCGAACCGCCCCAGCCGCCGGGCGACCGCGCCGGTGAAGGCCCCCTTCTCGTGGCCGAACAGCTCGGATTCGAGCACCCCGGGGGCCAGGGCCGCGCAGTTCACCCGCACGAACGGCCGCGACTCGCGCGCGCTGTTGATGTGGATGGCGCGGGCGACCATCTCCTTGCCGGTGCCGGTCTCACCCCGCAGGAGCACCGTCGAGGCGGTCTGGGCCACCTGCTCGACCCGGCCCAGCACGTCGCGCAGCGCGGGCGACTCGCCCACGATGGCGCCGAAGCTGAACGCCTCGTGCGCCTCCTTCGACAGCATGCCGACGTACGCCGACAGCTGCTCCTGCAGGCGCCGGTTCTCGCGCACCAGGGCGTAGCGCTCGATGGCGTGGGTCAGGACGCCCCGCAGCTCCTTCGAGTCCCAGGGTTTGGTGACGTACCGGTAGATCCGGCCCAGGTTGATCGACTCGATCAGGACGTCCACGTCCGTGAACGCCGTGACGATGATTCCCACCGCGTCGGGGCGAATCTCGCGCGCGGCCTTCAGCAGGTCCAGGCCGGTCATCTTGGGCATGCGCTGGTCGGTCACGATGACCGCGACGTCGTGCTGCCGGGCCAGAGTCAACGCCTCTTCGCCGCTGCCCGCCAGCAGCAGGTTGAAGGCCCGTCCGAAGTTGAATCGGAACGCGTCCAGGTTGTCGGACTCGTCGTCAACCACCAGGACGGAGTGCTTCCCCAGGTCCAGCTCTTGCGCCATGCGCCATGCGAGCATACCCCCGCGCCTCAGGCACGCGTGTGTTTTTGCGCTTCGCGCATGACTCTTGATACGATCCGACTCACGTCATGACGGAGCGCCGCCGTTCTGCGACCCCCCAGCCCGAGGTGGACGACCCCGGGCGGTCGCCCGTGGACGGCGCAGTCCCGGCTTCGGCGCGCCGGCCGATGGCGCGCGCGACGCGCATCGCGCTGTTCGAGCGCGAGGTCCGCGAGCGGCTGTCCCGGACGGCGCTGGACCTGGTGCTGTCGCGCGCCGAGGTGATCTCCGAGGGGCAGCGCAGCACGCGGAACGGCCGCGACGCTTACTTCGGGTCGACGATGCTGACCATCGACCTGCCGTCGCTGGAGCTGCTGCTGCGCGACGCGTGCGACGCGGGAACGGCGCGCCGGCTGGCCGATCTTCTGCAGTCCGACACCCAGGCGGTCGCCAGCGTCGAGGCGCTGGCGGGGCGCGAGGCGGCGCGCGTCTGCGGCACCCGCCCGACGGCCGTCCGGACCCACGTCGCGATCCGGGCCCAGGCCGCCCGCGTGTTCATCGACATCGACGTCGAGGCGAGCTTCACCGAGGGGGCATGAGCATCGAGGCGACGGGGAATCCAGCGGCCGAGGCCGACACCACGGACGACGGCGCGCTCGCCGGATCGACGACCTACACGTTCGCGGCGGCGGCGAAGATCCTGGGTCTGCCCGAGACCCGGCTGCGCTACTGGGCGCAGATCGGCTTCGTCGGCCCGTCCGCGCGGCGGGGCGGCAAGCCGGTCTACTCGTTCCAGGACCTGGTCAGCGTCAAGGCGGCCAAGGAGCTGACCGACCGCGGCTTCAAGCCGGCCGAGATCCGGAAGGCCATCGACGGGGTGCGCGCGTCGCTGCCCCACGTCGACCGGCCGCTGGAGCGGATGCGGGTCGCGTTCGACGGCGCCAAGCTGGTGGTGGTCGACGAAGGGGACGCCTACGAGGCCACCGGGCAGAAGCTGTTCGACTTCGGGCTGCAAGAGCTGGCTCGTCCGGGTGGTTCCAAACCCGCGTCCCCGGCGGCGGCGGTGGTCACGCTCGAGCAGCTGGCCCCCGACCTGACCGCGCCCTCCGGCGGACGCAGCGCCTACGAGTGGTTCGTCGAAGGGACGCGCGCCGAGGTGCACGGCGGCTCCGAGGCGGAGGCCAAGGCCGAGCGCTGCTACCAGCAGGCGCTGACGCTGGATCCCGGCCTGGCGGCGGCACGGACGAACCTGGGCAGCCTGGCGTACCGGCGGGGCGACGTGGGCGCTGCGCGAGAGGCTTACGAAGCAGCGCTGTCCCTGGACCCGGACCAGCCGGAGGCCCGCTTCAACCTGGCCAACCTGGTCCTGGAGAATGGCGACCTGGAGCTGGCCGTGGCCGAGCTGCGGCGCGTGCTTGCCGCGGCGCCGGACTTCGCCGACGCCCACTACAACCTGGCGGTCGCGCTGGAACGGCTGGGCGGTCGGGCCGCGGCGCGGGTCCACCTGGAGCAGTACCTGTCGCTGGAACCGGAATCGGCGCCCTGGGCCGACCAGGCCCGCGCGCTCATCGCCCGGCTCGACTAACTCGACTAAACTTCGGGCGCATGGGCCGCTGGTTTCTGGGCGCCGCGATCTGGATGGCCGCGACGTCGGTGTCGCGGCCGCCGCCGGATCGTGTCCAGGTCCCCGCCGGTCCGTTCGCGCAGGGGAGCACGCGCGGCGAAGAGGACGAGCGCCCGCTCCGCAAGGTGACCCTGAAGGGGTTCGCGATCGATCGCACCGAGGTCACGCGCGCCGCCTACACCCGTTGTGTCGACGCCGGCCGCTGCCGCGCCCCCTCGATCGCCGAGGCGGACGGCAACCTGCCGGTGACGGGCGTCGATTGGAGCGACGCGCAGACCTACTGCAAGTTCGCCGGTGGACGCCTGCCCACCGAGGCCGAATGGGAAAAGGCGGCTCGGGGGACCGACGGCCGCGAGTACCCGTGGGGCAACGACGCCGATTGCGCGCGCGCCAACTGGGGGACCTTCGAGGGTGAGGGGCCCTGCGCGGGCAAGAACCCGGGGCGGCCGGTCGCCGTCGGCTCGTACCCCGGCGGGGCCAGCCCGTACGGCGCGCTGGACATGGGCGGCAACGTCTGGGAGTGGGTCGCCGACAAATACGACGGTGAATCCGCGTTGACGGAGCTCCGCTCTGCCGAGCGGAGTCCGCGCGGGAGGGTTCCGGAACCCTCTCAGGGTTCCGGTCGGATCGATCGACGGGTCGTGCGCGGCGGGTCGTGCTGCAGCTTCTTCGTCGGCCCGCGCGCGCCGAACCGGAACGCCTGGGCGCCGGACCATCGGGACGCCGACCTCGGCTTTCGCTGTGCGGGGGCGGCGCGGTGAGGCGCGCTCTGCTCGTCGCCGCGTTGCTGGCGGTGGTGTTCATTGATCGTCGCGCGGGGGCGGCGCGCGGACCGGCGGTCGTCAAGAAGGCGCGCGGGACCGAGGTCGCGCCGGAGCCGCCCGCCGGCGATCGCGACCACGACCGGATCGTGCGCATGCAGGTGGCGCTTCGCGAGATCCTGCACGAGAGCATCCTGCGGCGAACGCGCGTCGGGATGCGCGTCATCGAGGCCAGCACGGGGCGCGTCTTCTTCGAGTCGCGCGGGCAGGTGCTCATGGATCCGGCCTCCAACCAGAAGGTCCTGGCGACGACCACCGCGCTGATGCGGCTGGGCGCCGACTGGCGGTTCCGGACCGAGCTCACCGGCCCCGAGCCGGGGCCGGACGGCGCGATCGTGGGGGATGTCACCCTGCGCGGCAGCGGCGACCCGACGGTGACGGCGGCGGACCTGGACGCGATGGCCTCGGCGCTGGTTCGCCGGGGTGTGCGCAGCATCGCCGGCGCCGTGATCGCCGATCCCCGGCGGCTGGGCGCCGACGAGCCGGTCGACGACGAGGGCGGTCAGGATGGAACCGAGACCGCCGACGACGCGACGGCGGCCGCGCCGCTGTCCAAGCTGTCGCCGCGGGTCCCGCTGGTCGTCAATCACGGGCTCATCTCGATCCAGGTCCGGCCGGGCGCCGAGGCGGGCGCGCGGGCCGAGGTCACCACCCTGCCGGCCGACCCGTCCTTCGTCATTCACGACAGCGTCCGCACCAAGGCGCGCGGTCGGGCGCGCGTCAGCGTCCGGCTGTCGGTCGCGGGCGGACGGATCCAGGTCGACCTGGATGGCCGCGTCACGCTCGGGCGACCGGGCCTGGTGCTGCGGCGCCGGGTTCCGCAGCAGGCCATCTATGCCGCGGCCCTGATGCGCGCCGCTCTGGCGGCGGCCGGGATCACGGTGCGCGACGACGCCCGTGTCGGACCGGCGCCGGAGCCGCGGCCGGGCCGGCCCACGCCGCTGCTGGCGCTGCACGAGTCGGCGCCGCTGGCGGTGCTGCTCCGCAAGATCAACAAGGACTCGGAGAACGACTACGCCGAGCGCGTGCTGGAATCGGCCGGCGCCGAGGTGTACGGCGGCCCCGCCACCGGGGACAAGGGCGTTCGCCTGCTGCGCGAGGTGATCGGCGAGCTGGGGCTGTCGCCGTCCAGCTACGTGCCCAAGAACGGCTCCGGACTGGGGCACGCCAACCGGATCACCGCCGACGCGATGTCCGCGCTGCTGCGGGCGCTGTACCTGGACCCGCGCGTCGGACCCGAGCTGCTGCAGTCGCTTTCGGTCGGCGGCGTCGACGGGACGACCCGCAACCGCTTCAAGGGGACGCTGGCCGCCGAGCGTGTCCGGGCCAAGACCGGCACGCTGGCCGGAAAGTCGTGCCTGTCCGGCCTGGTGGGTGACGGGCCCGACGTGCTGGCGTTCTCGATCCTGGTCGAAGGGCTGCACGGCCACGGCGGCCTGCGGGCCGTGCGCGGCGCCCAGGTGACCTGCGTGAACGCGATGATGCGCTACGTCCGCGAAGCCCGCGGCGCGATTCCGGCCGCGCTCTCGCAGGCGACGCCGGCCGAGAACGTCCCCGTCGACATCGAGCAGGCCCAGGACGTCAACGAGGGCGACGAGGAGCTCGCGACGACGCCGGCGGCGGTGCCGGTGCGTTCGGTTCCGAAACCCGCGGCGCCCGCAGGGCCACGGTTTCTGGTCCCTGCAGCGCCCCACTGAAAGGTCGTCGGACCTCAGAGGGTACCCCTCCCATCCCTCCCCGCTTCGCGGGGAGGGTAAGTGTGGAGTCAGGTCCCGGACTTCAAAGGGACCCTCCGATCCCTCCCCGCTCCGCGGGGAGGGTAAGGGTGGGGTCAGGTCCCGGGCCTCAGAGGGGACCCCTCCGATCCCTCCCCGCTCCGCGGGGAGGGTAAGGGTGGGGTCAGGGCCGAGGCCCTTCTTCTCTTGCCCTTCAGGCTTCCAGCGCGGCGCTGCCGCGGCGCTTCGGCTTGCTTCTGGCCGCGCCGTTGGTGTGGCCGTTCTTTTGGTCGTTCTTGCCGCCGGCCGACTCGAACTTGCGGGCGGCCGACTTCAGGGCGTCCGCCTTGTTGGTGCGCTCCCAGAAGAAGTCGCCGTCCTGGCGGCCGAAGTGGCCGTAGGCAGCGGTCTTCTGGTAGATGGGCCGCAGCAGGTTCAGCTCGCGGATCAGCGCGCCCGGGCGGCAGTCGAAGTTCGCGCGCACGATCTCGGCCAGGCGATCCTCGGAGATCTTGGCGGTGCCGAACGTATGGACCAGCAGCGACACCGGCTCGGCGACGCCGATCGCGTAGGCGACCTGCACCTCGCAGCGGCGGGCCAGGCCGGCCGCGACGACGTTCTTGGCGATGTAGCGGGCGTAGTAGCAGGCCGAACGATCGACCTTGGATGGGTCCTTCCCCGAGAACGCGCCGCCGCCGTGACGCCCCATGCCGCCGTAGGTGTCGACGATGATCTTGCGCCCGGTAAGCCCCGAGTCGCCCATCGGGCCGCCGACCACGAAGCGGCCGGTCGGGTTGATGTAGAACTTGGTCTTCGGCGTGACGAGGCCGGCCGGCAGCACCGGACGAACCACCTCTTCCATGACCGCTTCCTTCAGCGTCTTGTACTTGACGTCCTCGCTGTGCTGGGTCGACACGACGACGGCGTCGATGGCCAGCGGCCGGTCATCGGAGCCGTAGCGAACCGACACCTGGCTCTTGCCGTCGGGGCGCAGAAAGTCGACCGTCCCCTTCTTGCGGACGTCGGCGAGGCGCTTGGACAGCTTGTGCGCGGTCATGATCGGCAGCGGCATCAGCTCCGCCGTCTCGTCGCAGGCGTAGCCGAACATCATTCCCTGGTCGCCGGCGCCCTGCTCGTCGCGGGTGTAGACGCCCTTGCCGTCGACGCCCTGCGCGATGTCGGGCGACTGCTGCTCCAGCGCGACCATGATGCCGCAGGTCTTCCAGTCGAAGCCCATGTCCGAGTGGCTGTACCCGATGTCCTTGACGACGCCCCGGACGATCTTGGGGATGTCGATCTTCGAGGCCGAGGTCACCTCGCCGGCCACCATGACGAACCCCGTCTTGGTCAGCGTCTCGCAGGCGACGCGCGAGCCCTTGTCATCCTTGATCAGGGCGTCGAGGATCGCGTCCGAGACCTGGTCGCAAAGCTTGTCGGGGTGTCCTTCGGTGACGCTCTCGGAGGTGAACAGGTACTCGGACATCTGGAGACTCCTTACAGCGAATTTGGCGAATTTCGGATTGGAAGGACCGGGAGTCTCCCAACAGCGCGTGAGACAGTCAATGCTAGGTTTTGCTGGCCGCGACGGGCTGGGGTGTCTGCGGCGTCTCGACGATGGTCGTGCCGGTGGTCGGGGGCGAGCAGCAGTTGCAGCTGCAGGGCGGGCAGGTGGCGCCCGCCGGGCAGGCCGCGCAGGCGCACGCGCAGCCTCCCCCGCCCGACCCCGAGCTTCCGCCGGTGCCCGCGTCCGCGGGCGGGCTCATGCGCATGCACGAGCCAGAGGGGCAAGGGGTCGTGATGCAGGCGATCCCCAGCTGGATCCAGGTGCATGAGTCGGCAGAGTCAGCCGCGCAGGTGGCGGCATCGCTGTAGGCGGTGCACGGGTCGACCGGCTGAGGCGTGGCGCAATCGCAAGGGGCGCAGGCGGCGCCCGCCGGGCAGGCCGGGCACACACAGATGGGCAGCACCACCGTCGACCCGGACGAGCCGCCGCTGGCGCCGGAAGCCGCGCCTCCGGTCGGGCCGCTCCCGCCGGACATCGTGGTCGTCATCGTCGTCATGGCGCCGCAGGAGCAGCTGCAGGCCGGGCAGTCCTGTCCCGCCGGACACTCGGGGCAGTTGCACGTGCAGGTGCCGCCGCCGCCACCGCCCGCGCCGGGGCCGCAGGCTTCTCCGCCGCCCGATCCGCCGGTGCCGGTCGCGCCGCCCGATCCGCCGGCGCCGGTCGTGCCGGCCCCGCCGCCGCTCCCGCCCGCGCCGCAATCGCATCTGCAGGGCGGGCAGGCCTCGCCCGGCAGGCAGGCTGGGCAGGAGCAGCTGCAGGTGCCGCCACCCACGGCCGGCACGGTGTCGGCCGTCGGCGGCGGTGGCGGACAATCGCAGCTCACGGTCGGGCAGCTTCCGCTGGCCGGGCAGGCGATCGGCTGGACACATCCGCATCCCGCCCCCGTGACGTCGCGCGCCAGGCAGTAACCGGTCGCCGTGCAGTCGTGTCCCACCGGGCAGAGGGCCGGCATCTGAGCGGTCCCCTGCGTGGCCGTCCAGGCGCAGCGCGCGTCACCCGAGCAGGCCCGGGAGTCCGCGTGAGCGGAGCACGAATCCACCGTCGCGCAGACCGCGGCCGGGCAGTCCGCGTCGGGGGGGCACGCGACCGAGCTCCACGAGCAAGCGCTGTTGGCTTTGCAGGCGGTCTCGCTTCCGTTCGCGGCGCAGGGATCGGCCACCAGCTCTGCGGCGAGCTGCGGGCTGGCCGGTATCGAGTGCTCCGTCGGCGTCAGCGATGCCGACTGACAGGCGGCGATGGTCCCGGTCACCAGCACGAGCAGCAGAACGATTCGTCTCATGGGCAACCGGTACAGCAATCGCCAGGCCAGACAGAACCCCCTGACTTTCGGCCCGGGGCGGCGCCCGCAGCTCAAAAATCTGAGTCCGCTTCAGGAATCAATCAGGATCCGCAACCCACGTCGCGGGCCGCGACGCCGGGCGGCAGAGACAGCGTGAAGGCACCGGCAGGTGGAGCGCCGCCGACCGTCCGGTCGCGGAACTTGATCTCCACGCCGTCGTCGAAGCCGGCCTTCCCCTCGGCGAACCGGATGGTCTTGGGGAGCCACTCGTTGCCGGCGCGTTCGAAATCCCCGTAGGCCGTCTGCCAGACCTGTTGGCCGGTCGCGCCGAGGCGCGCGGCCCCGACCAGGCGGCGGTCGGCGCCGCTCCCGCGAAACAGCACCCGCAGCGTGCCCCCGGCCTCATCGGGCAGCACCAGCACGTCGGTTCCACCGTTCGGGTCCCACTCCACCGTCGCGGCGCGCCCGCCGTCGGGCCGGCGCGCGTCGCCCAGCAGGATGGCCGCGACCTCTTCCGGCGCCAGCGGGATCCGGATCAGCGACGCCACGTTGGCCGGGCAGGCCGGCCCGCGCGACAGCTCGTTCTTGCGCGCGTCGAGCAGCGCGAACTTGCCCGCCTCGGTGACCAGCGTCGCCACCGTCCCTTCCAGGCTCACCTCGGCTTCGAACCGCAGGCGGCCGTCGCGTTCGACCAGCATGTTGACGGTCGCGCGCACCCGTTGGCCCGAGAGCCAGCTGGTCACGCGCACGCGCGCGTTCATCCCCGGCACCGCCGTCTGGCGCGCTTGCAGCTCGGCCACCAGCGCTTCGGGCGTGGGTGCCGCATACGGGCGCGCGATCGGATGCGGCCGCTCCGGACACCCTGTCAGCGCCAGCGCCAGCGCCAGCCAGATCGAGGCGCGCGTCATCGGCCGGCGGCACTCTTGGCGTCGAGCGTGCGCAAGCGTTCATTCAGCTCGCGCGCCACGCGATCGCTGGGCGACAACGTGAGCGCGCGCCGGTAGGTGGCGACGGCCCGCTGGCGCTCCTGGCGGCGCGCGTAGAGATCGCCCAGGTGCGACAGGATCTCCGGGTCTCCCGGCTCCAGGCGGCCCGCCTGCTCCAGGAACGTGTCGGCGTGGGTCAGGTCGCCCGACTTGAAGTAGGCCCATCCGAGGCTGTCGACGATGCCGCCCGTCCCCGGCGACAGCGCCATGGCGGCCTGCAGCCGCTTGATCGCGCGCGGCAGGTCCTGGGCGTGATCGGCGGCGACGAACCCGACGAAGTTCAACGCCTCGACGTTGCGCGGCTCGCGCGCCAGGATCGACTCGGCCCGCGCGGCGGCCTGCTCCCAGTCGCCCCGGTGATCGTCGACCGAGGCCCGCTCGAGGATCAGGCGATCCACCAGCGCGGCCTGGTCCGGCTTGGCGGCCAGCGCGTCGTCCAGCACGCGGGCGGCGCGGGCCGCGTCACCGCGCTTCTCCTCGAGCTGGCTGCGCGAGATGGCCAGCTCGACGGCGCGCGTGTCGTCGGAGGCCTCCGCGGCCGCCTCGTCCAGCGCCTTGCCGGCCTCGTTCAACTTTCCCCTGTCGCGCAGCAGCTCGGCTGCGCGCAGGTGGGCCTCGAAGAACTGGGGCTCGCTGCGCGCCACGCCCAGGTAGGCGGCCAGCGCGCCGGCCTGATCCCCCTTGGCAGCCAGAACGGCGCCGGTCATCAGGGCGACCCGTCCGGCGCCCGCGCCCTGCTTGCGCGCCCGCTCGACCAGGGCCAGCGCGCGGTCGGGCCGCTTGACCGTCCGCTCGAGCGCGGCGGCCTGCTCCAGCGAGTCGACGTCGGGGGCGTCCGCGGTCAGACCGTCGGCCACCGCCTGCGCCTCGGTCACGTCGCCCCGAAGCACCAGCCAGCCCGCGAACGCGGTCGCGATCTCCATGGGCGCGTCGGCGTGATCGATGGCGAGCGCGAAGCTGGCCTTGGCGTCCTTGTCCTTGCCGTCGGCGATCTGCAGCTCGGCCAGCAGCACCCGGGCCTCGACGTCAGCCGGTTCGCCCTCGAGCGCCGTGGCCAGCGCCTGGACGGCCTCGTCGCGTGCGTCCAGCGTCCAGGCCAGCGACGCCAGCTGCACGCGGCCGCGCTGGGTGTCGGGCGCGGCGTCGACCAGCTTGCGCAGCGTGGCCAGCGCCGAGGGGAGCTCCAGCGCCCCGATCTGAGCGTCGGCCAGCTCGAGGTGCGTGGTCTCGATCTCGTCGGCGTCCTGGTCGTCCAGCGCCAGCTTGCAGGCGCTGCCCAGCGGTCCCGTGACGGCGGCGCCGGGCGGGTGATTCGCGTCGGCGCGGGCCTGGGCCAGGTGCGCGGCGGCCAGATAGCCGGCGACGGTGGGGGCGATGTCGAGCGATCGGTTGATCTGCTCCTGCGCGTCGTCGCGGCGTCCCAGCCGGGTGAACAGCTCGGCCAGCTCGGCGCGCACCTCGGCGGCGTCGGGATCGAACGGCAAGGCCCGCTGCAGCTCGTCGGCCGCGTCCTGCCAGCGCTCTTCCTCTTCGAAGAGGTAGGCGCGCGCGACGTGCTCGTACGCGTCGGGGCTCACCGAGCGCGTCTCGATCAGGTGACCGTTGACGATCTTCGTGACGGGCGGCGGCGCCGTCGCGCAACCAGCCGCGACCGCGCACACAGACGCGGGAATGCACCACCAGCGCCTCACAACGGGATGTTTCCGTGCTTCTTGGGTGGGTTGGTGTCGCGCTTGTTGGCCAGCGCGCCCAGCGCGCGACAGAGGCGGGCGCGCGTGTCGCGGGGGCGGATCACCTCGTCCACGTAGCCCAGCGACGCCGCGGTGTACGGGTTGGCCAGCTTCTCGCGGTACTCGGCCACGTACCGGGCGCGCGCGGCCTCGGGGTCGGCGGCCTTGGCCAGGTCGTCGCGGAACACGATGTTCACCGCCGCCTCCGGCCCCATCACCGCGATCTCGGCGGTCGGGTAGGCGAACGACAGATCGCCGCGAATGTGCTTGGAAGACATGACGTCGTAGGCGCCGCCGTAGGCCTTGCGCGTGATGACGGTCAGCTTGGGGACGGTCGCCTCGGCGAACGCGTACAGCAGCTTCGCGCCGTGGCGGATGATGCCGCCCCACTCCTGCGCCGTCCCCGGCAGGAACCCCGGGACATCGACGAAGGTGCAGAGCGGCAGGTTGAAGCAGTCGCAGAACCGGACGAAGCGCGCGGCCTTCACCGAGGCGTCGATGTCCAGGCAGCCCGCCAGGTGCGCCGGCTGGTTGGCGACCAGGCCGACCGGCCGTCCGTCCAGCCGCGCGAACGCCACGATGATGTTGCGCGCGTGGTCGGGCTGGATCTCGAACAGCACGCCGTCGTCGACGACCTTCTCCATCAGCGCCCGCATGTCGTAGGGCTTGGCCGGGTCCAGCGGGACCAGCTGGTCCAGCGCACCGTCGGCCCGATCGGCCCGGTCCTTGGTCGGCAGGCGGGGCGGGTCCTCGCGGTTGTTCTGGGGCAGGAAGGAGAGCAGCGTCCGCAGCCCTTCCAGGCAGGACCGCTCGTCGGCGAACGCGCGGTGCGCGACGCCGGAGCGGACGTGGGCCGCGGCGCCCCCCAGCTCTTCCTTGGTCACGCTCTCGTGCGTCACCGCGCGGATGACGTCGGGCCCGGTGATGAACATGTGGCTGGTCGTCTCGACCATGAACACGAAGTCGGTGATCGCCGGCGAGTAGACGGCGCCGCCCGCGCAGGGGCCCAGGATGGCCGACAGCTGCGGCACCAGCCCGGAGGCCAGCGTGTTGCGCAGGAAGATGTCCGCGTACCCCGCCAGCGAGACCACCCCCTCTTGAATGCGCGCGCCGCCCGAGTCGTTCAGGCCGACGATGGGCGCGCCGGCCTTCATCGCAAGGTCCATCACCTTGCAGATCTTCCGGGCGTGGGCCTCGGCCAGCGAGCCGCCGAACACGGTGAAGTCCTGCGCGAACATGAAGACGGTGCGGCCGTGAACCGTTCCGTACCCGGTGACCACGCCGTCGCCCAGGATCTTGTTCTCCCCCAGGCCGAAGTCGGTGGCGCGGTGGGTGACCAGCTTGTCCAGCTCGACGAAGCTCCCGGGGTCGCAGAACGCCGCGATGCGCTCGCGCGCGGTCAGCTTGCCGGCCTGGTGCTGCCGGTCGATGCGCCCGGCTCCCCCCGCCTCCGCCGCTCGCCGCTCCAGCTCCTCCAGCTTTCCGAAACGGGGCGCTTCTTCACTCACGCGGGCAGCTCCAGGCGGTCGAGGACGTACTGGTGGATCGCGCGGCGCGTGTCGGTCGGGGGCTCGAGAAACAGCAATTCGGCGGCCGGCCGGTCGCGGTCGCCGGCCAGCCGCGCCGGCAGGGACAGCGGCGTCCCGTCCGGAAGCTGCAGCCGCGCCTCGACCACCCGGCCGGCCTCGAACGGCAGCGCGGTCTCCAGGCGCAGGCCGTCTTCACCGATGGCGGCCGCCAGTCGGAAGGCGCGGCGACCGTCGGCGCGGACCTCGACCGGGACGGCGATGGGGGCGCGCAGGCTCACTTCACCGGCAATCATAACCGAGGGCTTCCAGCACGGCGTCGTGGATCGCGGGCCGGAACCGGCGGAACCGGTCGTCGCCCGGCACCGACGGGTGCACGCGGTTCGACAGCAGGATCAGCGTCACGCCCCGCTCCGGGTCGATCCAGATCGAGCAGCCGGTGAACCCCAGGTGGCCGACCGCCGCGCGCGACAGCCGCTCCCCCGCTTGCGATCCGCTGGGCGCCGGCCCGTCCCAGCCCAGCCGCCAGGTCGAGCCCGGGATCCCCGAGGGCGACCAGAACTCGCGCAGCACGTCACGGGGCGCCAGCTCCGAGCCGTCGCCCCGCCAGGCGGCCACCAGCGCGCGGGCGATCGCCGCCAGGTCGGCGGCGTCGCTGAACAGCCCGGCGTGCCCGGCGACCCCCTCCATGGCCGCCGCGTTCAGGTCGTCGACCTCGCCCAGGATGACGCGCCTGCGCTCGGGACAGGCCTGTGTCGCGGCCACAGAGCGCGTGGCCAGCAGCTCGGCCCGGGCGTCCGGGTCGGCCAGGCTGACGAAGCGCGCGCCCAGGCCCAGCGGGGCGGCGATGCGCCGCGCGAATAGATCGTCCAGGCGCCGGCCGGTGCTGCGCTCCAGCCACCAGCCCAGAAGGATGAAGCCCAGGTCGGAGTAGACCGAGCGCGTGCCGGGCAGCTCGACCAGCGGCTCGTGCGCCGCCAGCTGGGCCACGGCGAGCCGGCTGGACGGCGCCTCGGCAGCCCGCCGCCAGAACGGGCGGTAGGCCGGCAAGCCCGAGGCATGGGCCAGCAGCTGGCGCCAGGTGATCGCCTCGCGCCCAGGTCCCGCCACTTCTGCCAGCCCGTCCACGACACGGCCGTCCAGCCGCAGCCGACCAGCCGCCACCTCTTGCATGCACAGGACGCTGGTGACCACCGCCTTGGTCAAAGATGCGACGTCGTAGACCGTGTCGGGCTGGGCCGGCAGCGTCCGCGGAGCGATCTGTCGGGCCCCGAACGCTTCCCTGAACAGCAGCTGGCCGTCGACCTCGACCGCCAGCACGAACCCCGGCGCCACCCCGTCCTCGACGGCGGTCAGGCACGCCCGCTGCACGGATTCGAACCTGAGCTTCAAGACCGAAACTATATCCCGCCCTAAGGATTCTCCTGTCGGTCAGGACCGTATCCCCCCCGATGTTCGTGATTAGGTTCGACACAAATGGGACCGTATCGGGGGAGGATCGGGGCGCGCGTGGAGCGGCACGATGACGCAAATGCCTTCATGCCCGACCCTGGAGACGGGCCGGCCCGGATCCGTGACGATCTGGCCGAGCGTCTGGCCGAGGACTTCGTCGATTCCGCGACGCGCGGCGACGATGCGGACGACACCGCTCTGGACGATGTGGTCGCCGAGGAGATCGGTGGACCCTTCCTCGAAACCAGCGCCATCGACGAGTTCGCCAACGACACGGATCTGGCTAACCCCCCGGACGCCGAGCGCGAGCCGCTGCCCAGGGCGGGTGCCGGCCTGGTCCAGGCCCCCACCGAACCGGAGGATTGACGCAGAACCGGGAGGGGGGAACCTCCCAGGGTTTCCGGGGTAGTAGACCGTTAGCGGCATTCCGGTTTAGCCTGTCATGCTCCCCCATGAAGTTCGGCCAGTACGAGCTGCTCGAGCCGATTGCCGTGGGCGGCATGGCCGAAGTCTTCAAGGGCCGTGTCGTCGCGGCGGAAGGGTTCGAGAAACTGGTCGCGATCAAGCGGATCCTTCCGGACCTGGCGGAGGACGACCGTTTCGTAAAGATGTTGCTGACCGAGGCGCGCATCCACTCGGCGCTCTCGCACCGCAACATCGTCCAGATCCACGACCTGGGGATCTCCGAGGACGGCCAGTACTTCATCGTGCTGGAGTTCGTCGAAGGCTACGACCTCCGGATCATCACGGAGCAACTGGCGGCGGCGGGTGAGATCCTGCCGGAGGCGCTCTCGCTGCACATCGCGTCCGAGGTGGCGCAGGGGTTGCACTTCGCCCACGAGCTGCGAGGCCCAGACGGCCAGCCGCTGGGGTTGATCCACCGGGACGTGACGCCTTCGAACATCCTGATCTCGCTGGCCGGCGAGGTGAAGCTGTCGGACTTTGGGCTGGCCAAGCGCCGGCACGATCGTTCGGTCGTGGGCAGCTTGAAGGGGAACCTGTCGTACATGTCCCCCGAGCAGGCCAAGCAGGTGCCGCTCGATCGCCGCACCGACGTGTTCTCGCTGGGCGTCGTGCTGTTCGAGCTGCTGACCGGCCGGCGGCTGCGCGAGATCACCGACGAGGTGGCGGGCTGGACGCACGCGGCTTCGGGCGCCGTGCCGTCGGCCCGGCAGCTTCGCCCCGATCTGCCCCCGGTGATCGGCGCGCTGCTCGATCGCGCGCTGGCCGCTGATCCGGCCACCCGTTTTCCGGATGCCGCCGCGTTCGGCGCCGCGATCCGCGAGGCGCTGGCCGCGCTGAACATGCCGGTCGGCGCCAGCGACCTGGCGGCGCTGATCCGGGCGCTGGATCCACCGCGCAAGCCGCGCATCCTGACCACCGAGCGCTCGAGGGTGATCCGGCTCGGGCCCGAGGCGCGCGCGCTGCGCGAGGCGAGCGAAGCGCCGGCCACGCCCGCCCCGATCCCGATCGCGGTTCCATCGCGAAAGACCGCGCCCCTGCCGGCGCTGGTCGCGCTGGCCGCGGCGCCCGCCGGTGATTCCATCGCGGCGCCTCCACCGCCGCCGCCGCCGCGCGCGCGCGCGCAGACGCCGCGCACACCGCCGGCCGGACGCGATCGCAGGCCGTCTTCGCCGTCCTTGAACGATCACGGTTCCAACGGCGTGCCGGTCCAGCAGATGGTCCGGATGCCGACCCGTCAGACGCCGGTCGCGCCGCATCCGGCGCTCCGCTCGTCGCCGGCGCAGGGGCTGCCCCGGCCTGCCATCCCGGGCCCGGGCCCGCGGCTGTCGCCCGCGAATCCGTTCCCGGCCGCGTCCGCCTACACGGGGCTGCCGCCGCCACGGCAGCCGCGCGAGACCGCGCGCGTGCAGCCGTTGCGGGCGCGCCCCGGCTGGCATCTTCCGGCGGCAGTGGGGGGCCTGGTGCTGGCGGTCGCGGTCGCGGCGGTTCATCTCTTCCTGGTTCCGCTGGACGTTCTCTTGACCTGGCGCTCGACCGCGCGGCTGGCGATCGCGACCGACCCCGAGGGTGCCAGCTTGCGCCTGGACGGCATGGCGCTGGGCGCGGCGTCGCCCGTGGTCGTGCAGGTCCGGCGGGACCTGGGCGAGCACTTGATCGAGGCGACCCGCCCCGGGTTCAAGCCGGCCCGCGCGATCGTGCGCTACGACAAGACCGTGATGCTGTCCTCGCGACTGACGCTGCAGCGCGATCCGCTGGCTCCGCGTCCGCAACCGCAGTACGTGCGCCCGGCGGTGGCCGCCCGTCCGCCGCCTCCTCCGCCGGCGCCGCCGATCCGGACCGCCGGGAAGTCCAAGCGCAGCCGCTGAGCCTCAGCGATCGCCGAGGCAGGGGGAGGCATGGGCCCGTCGCGGGGTCAGGTCGCGCGGCTCGCCGCGCGCGCGCCGGGCCGCCGACGGCGGCTGCGGTGCCGGACAGCGCGCCTCCGCGGGCGGTGGTCGGGCGCGTGCGACGGCTGGCGCGGGCGCCGCCGCGCTGGCGGGCGTAGCCGACCCGGTCGAGGCAGCCGCGGTGGTGGGTCCCGAGACGGCGAGATGCGGGCGGAGCCGCCGCACCATCTTGCGGCCGATCCCCTTGATGCGAACCAGCTCATCGACGGTCCGGAACGGGCGGCGCGCGCGGTAGACGACGATCGCGGCCGCCTTCGACGGGCCGACCCCCGGGAGCAGGGACAGCACGCCGGCCGGCGCGGTGTTCAGGTTCACCACCCCGTCGATCGCCTTGGCAGCCCACGCGCGACCGCCCGACAGAAGGATCGCGACGGCGCAGTGACAGAGCAGCGGAGTGGCCCGGCGCACGTCACGTTTTCGGCGCTGCCCCTCGGTCGGTTGCGCGGGCGCTCAATTCGGCGCGCAGAAACTGGTTTGGCGGCAGGGCGTCGCTGACAGCTCGAAGCTCCCCGCCGTGCCAGTTGGCCGGCAGAAGTACCCGCTGCGGCAGTCCCCGTTGCTCGAGCAGGCCTTGGCGCAGTAACGGACTTCACTGGACCGTGGCGCGCAGAGCCCGCTGTCGAGGCAGATCTCGTCCGCGGTGCAGTCGTTGGTCGGCCCGTTCGGGCAGACGGCTGAGCTCGCGCCTCCATCTTGCGGGAGCAAGGCCGGACAGAGGAGCGGCGTCGCAACGCCGGCGTCCGCCACCACGCCGCCGTCGGGCGTCGCGACCTGCTTGTCTTCGCAATAAGGATTACAGGGTTTGGTCAGGAACTGGGCCGGGAAGAACCGGATGCAAGTCGCTTCGCTGGGGCACGTGGTTTCATCACAGCCGAGGATGGTGCAATAGCCGCCAGGCTGTGAGAGATCGCAGATGCGCCCGCCGTTCGGGTCGCAGTCGGTCCCCGTCTGGCAGTCGTCGCCGATCTGCTTGCCGCAGGCGACCGCTCCCAGCGCGAGCGCCAGCGCGAGCACGGCCGCGGCCCGATCGGTCCTTCTCACGCGCCGCCTTTTACCCTGAACGTCCCGCTCGTACCAGGGCGGCGACGAAGGTCGGTTGCCGGCATGGATCTTGTAGGTCGCACGTGCGGATTTACCTCGAATGATGACTCGTGAAGGTCCCAGCGCGGTTGCCCGGCATGAAATCCACACCGATCGAGACGATGAGCTGCACCGTCTCGTCCCCGCCTGGACGGGAATCCTTCACGAGTTTCGAAACCATCTCACCGTGCTGCTGGCGGCCGCCACGGAGATCCGGGTCGCGCTGCCGCTCGATACGGCCCGCGAGGTCTCGGAGGCGCTGGCGGAGACCGAATGGAACGTCCAGCGGTTGAACGGCCTGATCGGCTTCGTCGACGCCGCGATCCGCGACGGCTCACCGGTGGTGGTCGAGCTGGACGACGTCATCGAGCGGGCGCTGCGCCTGGCCGCCCCGGCGATGGGGCGAACCGCCGTTTCGGTCCACAAGGACCGGCGCGTCGGCGTGCCGAACCGCGGCTCGGCTCTGGAGGCGTTGATCGCCGCCCTGCTGATCGATCTGGTGCGGACGGAACGCCGCACCCGGACCGACGACCGCCGCCTGCAGATCGACCTCCGGGCCGACGTGAGCCGGACGGCCGTGTCGCTCTCGATCGAGAGCACGGGCCGCCGTCCCCCGTCCGATTCCTGGCGCCTGGCGCTGTCGACCGACCTGGCCGTGCGGCTGGGCGCCAGCCTGGACCCGCTGGACGACGTGGTCGGGTTCAGGCTCAGGTTTTCATAGATCCACGCCGGGCCAGCTCGCGCCCCTCCCCCTAGGCGCGACGAGCTGGCCCGGCACTTTCCCGGTTCGCGGTCGAGGGCGCGGTTCCTGGTTTTGTCCATTCGGTGTTATCCTCGGCGCACGACGCCATGAGGGTGCGCTTCTGGGGCGTACGGGGCTCTCTGCCGGTGCCCGGGCCGAAGACGGAGCGCTACGGCGGCAACACGTCCTGCGTCGAGGTTCGTTCGGCGGCGGGGACGCGGGTGGTGGTCGACGCCGGCACCGGGATCCGCAAGCTGGGCAAGGAGATCTGCAGCGACGGGGACGGCGGTCCGTCCGACGTCCACCTGCTGATCAGCCACACCCACTGGGACCACATCCAGGGGCTTCCGTATTTCTCGCCCCTCTACGCCCGCGACAACAAGCTGTCGGTCTATGCCCGGAAACGCGACGACCTGCACCTGCAGGCGGTGTTCGCGTCGCAGACCGACGACCCCTACTTCCCGGTCCCGTTCTCGGAGGTCCAGGCAGAGCTGGCGTTTCGCGAGCTGTCGGACGCCGCCAAATTCGAGATCGCGGACGTCAAGGTGGCCTGCGCGCGCCTCAACCACCCCTACATCGCCACCGCCTACCGGCTGACCGCCGATGGGGCGTCGGTGGTCTACGTCTCTGACACGGCACCCTTCACCGACATCCTGTTCGAGGACGAGTTCGTCGAGCACCCGCCGCTGCCGGGCGCCGAGCTGCCCGACCGCGATCGGCAGAAGCTGCAGAAGATGCGCGAGGGGGTGGTCCGCCTCTGCGAGGACGCCGACCTGGTGATCTACGACACCATGTTCACCGCCGACGACTACCGGCGCATGCCGCACTACGGGCACTCGCGCCCCAGCGACGCCGTCGACGTCTGTCGCGACGCGGGCGCGCGCCGGCTGGTGCTGTTCCACCACGCGCCCGAACGGACCGACGCCGAGGTCGACGCCATCCTGGGACAGACGCGGGCGCAAGCCGCGTGCATCGCCGGTGGGCTGGAAGTCTCCGCCGCGTTCGAGGGGCTCGAGGTCGAGCTCGGGCGGGGCTGATGCAGCTGGCGTTCTGGGGGGTGCGTGGATCGATCCCGACGCCGGGGCCGGCGACGGTCCGGTACGGCGGGAACACGTCCTGCGTGTCGCTGCGCCCGTCGGGCGGCGGCCTGATCGTGCTGGACTGCGGCACCGGCGCGCGCAACCTGGGGATGTCGCTGATGGACGGGGCCTTCGGGCAGGGGAGCGGCGAGGCCAGCATCCTGCTGTCGCATGCCCACTGGGATCACATCCAGGGCTTCCCGTTCTTCGTGCCGCTGTACCAGCCCGGCAATCGCTTCCGCATCTTCGGGCGGGCCAAGAGCTCGGCCATGCTCGAGGGGATCCTCGAGGGGCAGATGGCGCCGCAGTACTTCCCGGTGCAGACGCTCAAGAACATGGGCGCGGCCATCGAGATCTCGGCCGTCGAGGAGGGGGTGCCGTTCCAGGTGGCGGGCTGCACGGTGCGCGCGCGCACCAACCCGCACGGCCGGGCGGGCGCGCTGGCGTTTCGCATCGAGGAGGCGGGCCGCACGGTGGTCTACGCCAGCGACGCCGGTTACGGCACCGGCGGGCCGCCCGCGGCCTCGATCGATCTGTATCGCGGCGCCGACGTGCTGATCCACGACAGCACCTACACGCCGGAGGACGGCCGGCGCTACGCCGGCCGCGGCTACTCGTCAGTCGAGGACGCGGTGGGCGCCGCCGTCGCGGGCGGCGTGCGGCGGCTGGTGCTGACCCACTACGACCAGGACTACACCGACGCCGACGTCGACGCCCTGTGCGCGCGCGGGCGGCGCCTGCTGGACGAGCGCGGCGGGCGTTCGATCGAGCTGGCGCCCGCCGTCGAGGGAACGACCCTCACGATCTGAGCGCGGCGCTCAGGACGAGGTGAGGACGTAGCCCTTGTCGATCAGCGTCCGCAGCTTCTCGGCCAGCATCAGGTCGGAGAGCTGCGAGCGATCGAAGAGGCCGCCCAGCGTCGTGTCCCCCTCGAGCACGGCCTGGAAGACGTCCAGCTCCTCGGGAGACAGCTCGCGCAGCCTCGCCGCCAGCGGGCGCGCGACCGAAAGACCGGTGGTCAGCGGCGGCAGCTTCTCGAGCTGCACGCGGTACTCGTCGAGCTGGCGCATCCCGTCCATCAGGAGCGCCTCGGTCGACTCGTCCATCTCCTCGGGCTGCGGCGACTCGTCGGGCGGCTCCAGCTCGAACGAGCCCTGGGTCCAGCTCAGCATGCGGACGATCGCCTTGCGTGGACCGGCGTTGCTGTTGTCCAGGTTCGCGAAATAGATCTGCCCCTTGCGCAGGAACAGCCGGCCGGTGGTGTTGTCCATGCGGACGACCAGCACACCCGACTTGCGGCTGGTCGACAGCAGCTGAAGCAGATCCGGCAGCGGGATCTCCTCGATGCTCCCCGCCATCGACTTGGGCGTGGTGCGCTTGTTCGCCGCGACCGCCATCTTGGATCGCGCCTCGGTCTCGCTGATGTTGTTGCTGGTGGCGTCGCCTTCCACGTAGACCATCTTGATGATCGACGTGCCGATGAGAATCCGGTCGCCGTCCTTGAGCTCCGCTTTGCGGACTTTCTCACCATTGACGAAAGTGCCGTTCGTCGAGCCCAGATCTTGAATCGTGACGACGTGATCGTCGGTGGTGATCTTCGCGTGCTTGCGCGAGACCATATCCTCGACCAGCACCATGTCCAGATCGGACGACCGCCCGATGATGATCTCGCGGTGGGGCCGCAGCGGGAACTCGCCTCCCTGATATTTTCCCGAGATGAAGCGCAGCGCCCAGAGAGGTTGCTCCCCACGCCCCGCTTCATTGCCCTCGGACAGCGGCCTAAAGGTGCTCAAAACTTGACAATTTTATTGCGCGCCGCGCGTCCCGTCAACGGCGCCGGGGACCTCCCGCGCGGGAGCGTCCAGCAGGTCCGCCACGACGCGCGCCACCTCGGCATCGACCAGTAGCCCGGAGTGCCCGGTGGCGACAGCGATCTGGCGTACACCGTCGAGAACGGTCGTAGAGACCGGCGCCAGCCAGTCGCGGAGCGCCCCGATCGAGATGACTTCGACCCCCTTGGGGAGCGGCATCTCCTCGAGATCCCGTAAGAACGGGCTCCCGGGGAGCAGCTGCAGGCTGGCCCGCCCAAAGGGGGCGGTGACCAGTCCCAGCAACGCCGACCAGGTCCCCTGGGTGGGCGTCCCCATCATGATCAGCCGCCGGACCCGGTGCCGCCCCCCCAGGCGCTTGAGGTAGTACAGGCCGACCAGGCCCCCCATCGAATGGCCGACCACGTCGATCGAGGTGACGCCGGTCTGGGCCACGATCGACTCCACCTTGCGCGCGATCAGGCCCGCCGAGTCGCGGATGTCGCGCATGTTGACCGGGAACCCGAGCGGGTAGCTGATGACGATGTGACCGCGCTCGGCCAGGTGCTGCTCGAACAGGTGCAGCGAGCCGCGGGTCGCCAGGTAGCCGTGGATCAGCAGCACGGGCGGCTGCCCCGACTTCGCGACCTCGACGTCGCGCTGGGCGTGCGGCGCCCGGTTGCCGCGAAACAGCTGGCGCAGGTAGACCGCCGAGTGGCCGGAGTCGGCCACGCCGCCCGCGACGTTTTCGGCCACGTCGCGCCCCAGCTCCTTGACGCGCGCGAGCAGACCGCCCAGGAGGCCCAAGGTCACTCCGACGCTTCGCGCAGGCCGTGCTTCCGCAGCAGCTCGCGCAGGTGTTTGCGGTCGATCTCGGCGGCGCGTGCCGCCGCCGAGAGGTTCCCCTGGTGCCGCTTCAACAGCGCCTCGATGTAGCTGCGCTCGAACTCGTCGACCACGCGCGCCTTGGCGGCCTTGAACGGCAGGTCGATGTCGCTGGATCCGGCGCGCCGGCCGGCCGGGCGCTCCTCGAGCGCCTCGTCGATCTCCAGCCGGGTGCCGTGCGACAGCGCGCAGGCCCGCTCGATGACGTTGCTCAGCTCGCGCACGTTGCCCAGCCAGCTGTGGCGGCGGAGCCGGGCCAGATCCTCCTGCGAGATCGGCAGCGGATCGGCGCCGCCGCGGAACTTGCGGATGAAGTGTTCGACCAGCAGCGGGATGTCGTCCGGGCGATCGCGCAGGGGCGGCACCTGCATGCGCACCACCGCCACGCGGTAGTACAGGTCCTCGCGGAACTGCCGGGCGGCGATCTCGGCCCGCAGGTTCCGGTTGGTGGCGGCGACCACGCGCACCGACGCGCGCGTGTACGTCGTGCCACCGACCGGGCGCACGCTCTGCTTGTCCAGCGCGCGCAGCAGGGCCGGCTGCACCGCCAGCGACAGCTCGCCGATCTCGTCGAGAAACAGCGTGCCGCCGTCGGCTTCCTCGAAGGCGCCGCGGCGGTCGGTCAGCGCGCCCGAGAAGGCCCCGGCCACGTGGCCGAACAGCGCCGACTCGATCTGCTCGTCGGAGACGGCGCCGCAGTCGAACACGATGAAGGGGCCGTTCTTGCGCGGGCTGTGGCGGTGGATCTCCTCGGCGATCAGCTCCTTGCCGGTGCCGGTCTCGCCCTCGATCAGGATGGTCGCGTCGGTCGCCGCGACGTCGTCCAGCAGGCGGAACAGCCGGCGCAGCTTGGGATCGCGGCCGACCAGCGAGCCGTAGCTCTCGGACTCCGACGGGCCGAGGTCGATCGACTCCTCGACCGGGACGTACTTCAGCACCGTCTTGCCGATCGTCACCTCGGTCCCGAAGCCCAGCGTCAGCTCCTGAAAGCGCGCCCCCTGGACGAACGACCCATTGGTCGAGCCCAGGTCCCGCAGGACCACCCCATCGGGCCCGGGCGCCATCTCCAGGTGCCGCCGCGACACGGTCGGGTCGGACAGCAGCACGTCGCAGCCGTGGCCGGAGCCGATCGTGACGGGCGAATCGCTCACGTCGATCATCTCGCCCCGATCGGGGCCCTTGACGATCATCAACCGGCCCCCGCCGGACTGGCGGATGATGGGGGCGGCCCCGTCGAGGACGCGCGTTTCGGTCTTGACGCTCATTTCGCGGTGGAGCTCTGCGCGTCCAGCGCGGCCATGTCGGGCCGCGTGACGACTTGAGCCAGCTTGGCGCCGCCCGCGGCCGCGCCGAGCAGCACGAACACGATCAGCAGCCCCGGCGGCCGCCACCGGCGGGGCTCCTCGACGGTCATCGGCGCAAAGTCGAGCGGGTTCGGATCGTAGACCGCCTGGTTGTACGGTGCCTGGTTGTACGGTGCCTGGTTGTACGGCGCCGGGTCGTACGGCGCGGGGGCAGGGGGCGGCGCCGGTATCGGCGCGTAGCCGCCGCTGGGTCGCGGCAGTCCGGGCGGCGGTCCGCCCGGCGGCCGGTAGGCGGGCGCGTAGCCGTACCCCGGCTGGGGCAGCGGCGCCTGCACCGGTGGCGGCGTCGGTGGGTACGGCGACGGCGTCATCGGGAACTCTTCGGCCGATTCGCGTGGACGGAGCTGGGCTTCGCCCAGCGGAGTCTGTCGCGCTGGATCGATCGGCGGTGGCGTCGGCGGCAGGTCGAAGGGCGACTCGGGCAGGGGCAGCGGCGCCGGGGGCGTGCGCGGTCGCAGCGGCGGAGGCGGCGGGGTGCGCCGGCGGGCCCGTGCGGTCAGCGGGGGTGGCGGCGTCTTCAGCGGGGGCGGCGGCGTGACGCCGGGCGGCGGTGGCGTCTCGAGCGACACCTCGGCCGGCGTCTTCGCTTTGCGCGGCGGCGGTCGCCTGACGACCGGCGGCGGTGGTGTGACCGCGGGGGGCGGGGGCGTGACGGCGGCGGCCGGCGGCAGCGCCTGCGACACCTCCGGCGTCACCGGGAACGCGTCACGCACCTTGGTGGGGACCTCCGAGATGTCCTCCTCGATCGGCACCAGCGGCATGGTGGGCTGCCGGGGCGAGAGCGGCTTTCGGGGCGGGTCGTTGCGCGGCGGCTCGTAACGCGGCGATTCGAACCGGGGCGCCGGCTTGGCCTGCGGCTTGGGCGGCACCGGGATGGGCGACTTGATCAGGTCGCTGCCGGACAGGACGTACAGGCCGGACGAGTCGACGACGCCGATCGACTTGGCTTCCTTGCCCTCCAGCTTCTTCCCCGGGATCTCCTGGGTGTGCGGGTCGCCGGAGGGCAGCACCTGCTCGTCGTTCAGCCACTTCTGCGGGTCGCTCCCCAGGATGTAGCGCAGATGCTCGCCCAGCTGCGGCGCCGAGTAGAGCATCCCGTGCCGGTGGGCGACCTGCCGGAGGGCGTCGGCGAACGCGACGGCGTCCTGGTAGCGATCGTTCGGATCGGCCGAGAGCGCGGTGGCCAGCACGACGTCCAGGGCGGTCGGGATGCCCATGCGCTTCTGCGACGGCGGAACGATCGGCTGGCTATAGATGACGTCGGCCGGCGTGCTGAGGTCGCCGACGAACAGCCGCTCGAGCGTGAGCGCCTCGTACAGGCAGACCGCGACGGAGTACAGATCCGATCGGTGGTCGATGGCCTGGTTGCGCGCCTGCTCGGGTGACATGTAGCCGACCTTGCCGCGCACGCGGTAGAAGGCCGACGAGTGCGTCGCCGCCTTGGCGATGCCGAAGTCGGACAGCTTCACCTCGCCCTGCGCGGAGCAGAGGATGTTCGACGGCGACACGTCGCGATGGATGATCGCCATCGACTGTCCGGTCGGCGTGCGGCGCGTGTGCGCGTACGAGAGCCCGGCCAGGATCTCCAGCGTGACGTGCAGGGACGCGGCCGGCGACAGCTCGCGGCGGCGCAGCTTGGACCGGCGGATGATCGAGCGCAGGTCGACGCCGCGCACGTACTCCATCACGATGAACAGCGACTCTTCCGACTCGACCAGGTCGAAGGTGTGAACGATGTTGGCGTGGTCGAGGGTCGCGGAGATCTTCGCCTCGCGGAAGAACAGGTCGCGGAACTCGGGCCGGGCCGTGTACTCGGGCAGGAGCTGCTTGAGGACGACCTCTTTCTCGAAGCCGCCGGGTCCCAGCTTCTTGCCGACGTAGATGGCGCCCATGCCGCCCTCGGTCAGATATCGCTCGATGCGGTACCTCCGGGCGGGAGCCTGCTCGGACGTGGCGGGCATTGCGGTCGAGGGTAGGATCGGAACCCGCGAGATTCAATGTTGATCGATGCTCTCCAGACGCTGCGCGAGGTGCGGCTCGCGGCCGAGCGGCAAGCTGAGCGGCAGCTCGCCGGCGCCATGGCCCTGCTCGCTCGCGAAAAGGACCGCGAAGCGCGCCTGGCGGCCGAGCTGGACGCAGCGCGTGCTGTTCGCGAGCGTACGCGCGCTGACACATCCCTGACGCCTTCCAGCGCAGCATCGATCCAGCTCACCCATCGGTACGCCACCCGACTCGACGCAGAGCTGCAGGCAGCGCAGGCGGCGCTCGAGGCGCACACCGGCGGCCCGCTCGCGTCCGCCGCCACCGCCCTGGAACGCGCCCGCGCCGATCACCTGCGCGCCCACCAACGACGCGAAGCCGTCGAACGCGCCATCACCCGCCGCCAGTCCGCGCTCAGGCGCGACCAGGACCGCCGCGCCGAAGCCGCCGCCGACGACCTACCCCATCGCCGCCGCTGAATCTTCCCGGAGGGCGGAGGCCGGAAGCCGGAAGCCTCTTTCTCCTCTAGTCTCCCGCGATGCCGAGCTTGCGGATCATCTCGCACATCGTGCGGTACGGCACACCGGCGCGGCGCGCGGCTTCCTGCCGGCTTCCGCTCTGCGTGAGCAGGCAGCGGATGTAGCTCTCCCGGAAGCGCATCTCCGCGGTCGGCAGCGGCAGCCGCGGGGCGCTCGGGCTGTCGGCGCCCAGCACCGGCGGTTCTGGCGCCGAGGCCAGCATTGCGGCCGCCGCCCGCCGCAGACAGGCCGCCCGCGCCAGCTGCGCGCCGGCCCGGCCGAGCCAGGACGACATCTGATGCGCCGGGACGATGCGCGTGATCCCCAGAACGGCGGCGGCCGAGACCTCGGGCGCGTCGGCGTCGTCACAGTAGAAGATCACTTCGGCGAAGGGGTTTCGCTGGACCGCCTCGGCCCCGGTCGCCAGCGCCGACACTTGCCGTCCGCCCAGCGCCAGCAGCACCAGGTCGGCCGGGAACAGCTCGTTGCGCAGCGCCCAGCCGTCCGGGCCGCTGACCACCACCACGTCCTCGGCCGCGACCTTCAGGGCCGAGGCCAGGCTGGACGCGCGAAGCTGGTTCTCGTCCACGACGACCACGCGCGCCGCGTAGGCCTGCTGCTGCTCGGGGGCGCGGCTGGCGGCAGCCGTGTTCACGGGCTCCGGCCGGCGCGTGCGGGCTGCTTCAGCCCGGTCGTCGATCTCAGTGAGCGTCTCAAGCGATGGCGATGTCTGGTTCATGGGCTACCCCCATTGAGAAGACGGCCGGCCGGCGGTTTCATGCATTTTTTATGACGCACCGGGCCAGAATGGCGGGCCGGCGCGCTCGCTCGAAGAAAATCGCGGCGATAGGCTGGCCCCGCGCCGCGACTTTGGTTAGGCTGCGCCCTCACTTTCGGGCGCGTAGCTCATCTGGATAGAGCACCGGCCTCCGGAGCCGGGGGTAGTGAGTTCGAATCTCGCCGCGCCCACCCTTCTAAGTCATGGACGGCGGCGCGATCCCGAAGCGAAGCCGATCGATCTCCGCACGGAGGTAGTCGGGCACGAGGTGGCCGTAGACCTCGGTGGTGATGCGCGGGTCGCTGTGGCGCAGGATCCGCTGGACGGCAGCGGTGCTCGCTCCTGCCATGAGAAGCAGGCTGGCGGTCGTGTGGCGGAGGTCATGGAAGCGGATAGGCCGAACCAGGGTCTTCGGCCAGAGCTTCATGTTGCAGGTAGGGCAATGCCTTAGCTCGGGATCGTCGTGGTTTTGGGCGTAGCCGCATCCCTTTCGACGACAGACGTGCTCGTAGCCCAGGACGATCCCCGCGCGCCCCAGCGCGGCCCGGAGAACGTTCTCGATGGCGACGTCCTCTCTCATCATCGAGCCGTCGGGCCGGGGGAAGACCAGCTCCGAGGGCGAATCGTCCATCGCCCGCTCGAGGAAGGGGATGAGCTCGGTGGCAATCGGGATGACTTCCTCGCGCTTGCTCTTGTTGGTGGCGCGGTCGTAGGAGCGGGCGACGTAGAGCAGGCGCTCGCGGAGATCGACCTTCCGCTTGGTCAGGCCGAGGAGCTCGCCCTTGCGCATCCCCGTGTAGATCGCCGCCGCGAAGAGGGGGCGCCAGCGGTCGT
This sequence comes from Polyangia bacterium, assembly GCA_035578045.1. Classification (GTDB taxonomy): domain Bacteria; phylum Myxococcota_A; class Polyangia; order Fen-1088; family Fen-1088; genus JADGRB01. Next base: position 59,505 of record DATJWP010000086.1, read on the forward strand.
CGAGCGCGGCCAGGACGCGCGGCACCTCCTCGACCCTCAGGAAGTCGGGCTTCCGCTTCGGGACCTGACGTCGCAGGACATCCCTCGCCGGATTCGGCCCTACGTAGCGCTCCGCGCGGCGAGCACAGTTGAAGGCGGTGAGGACGTACCGGCGCAGGTGGTTAAGGGTCTGCGGGCCGTGCGTCTCCGCCTTGGCCTGCAGGAAGCGCTCGATCACGCCTGACGTGACATCGACCAACTTGAGCCGGGCGATAGGGTCCGAGAGGAAGTGCTTAGTGACGGTGTAGGTATCGCGAACGTGTGAGGTGCGTGGCTGCGAATACGTCTTCAGCCACCAGCGGAAGAGATCGCCGAGGCTGCCGCCTCCGTCCCTCGGCGGAATCGGTTCCAGTCCGCGACGCTGGCGCTCAGCCTGCCGCTCGACGTCGGCGGCGAGGTCCTTCGCCTCCGTCTTGGACCTGACCGAGCACGCTTCGCTTCGCCACTGGTTGTGAGCGTCCCGATAGCGGAGCCACCAGCGCTTCCCCCGCTTGTACACGGATGCCATGTCAGACCTCCTTCCGGGCAGCCAACAGGCACCTGCTGGCCCTAGTCACAGATACGCCTCTCGCGTGACGGAGGCGCGTGCCCGCATCACACATTCGTGTCGCTCGCGATCAGGTCGAGGTACCGACGATAGCCGAAGATCCGATCCCTTCGTCTCCCCGAGGTTTCCTTCACGATGCCCAAGTCAGCCAGTGCCTGCAGCGAAGACCGGACGGTAGGGGCAGAGAGGGATAGGAGCTTCGCACCTTTCGGCACCGAGAGAAGTGGGCGCCGCTGAAGCAGCTCATGAACGCGCAGCGCCGAGCCTGCCACCCGCCCGAGCTTCGCGATGCGCTCGCGATCCTTGGCGAAGAGGTCTCGGATCTTGATCGCGACGTTGACCGCCTGTCCAGCCGTCTCCTCGACTCCGTCCAGGAAGAAGCGGATCCAGCTCTCCCAATCGCCGACGGTCCGCACGCGCTGGAGGAGCTCGTAATAGCGCTCGCGGTTCTGCTTGAAGTAGAGGCTGAGGTAGAGAAGCGGCTCCCGGAGAGCGCCTTCGTTGCAGAGAATGAGGGTGATGAGCAGGCGTCCGAGGCGGCCGTTTCCGTCGAGGAAGGGGTGAATGGTCTCGAACTGGACGTGGACCAGGGCCGCTTTGAGAAGCGTGGGTGTCTTGACCGGATCGTCGTGAATGAACTTCTCGAGGCGCCCAAGGCAGTCCATCAGCATCTCGGGAGGCGGTGGTACGTAGAACGCCTTTCCGGGGCGGCTGCCGCCGATCCAGTTCTGCGATCGTCTGAACTGCCCCGGTTCCTTGCCCGCTCCGCGGACTTTGGCCAGGAGCTTCTCGTGGATCTCTCGAATCAGCCGGAGGCTGAAAGGGAAGTCTTCTCGCAGCCGAGCCACACCATGGGTCATCGCCGCCACGTATCGCGACACCTCTTGCACGTCGTCGAGAGGGACGCCGGGCGTGGTCTCGCTCTCGAAGAGGAGAAGATCCGATAGCGACGACTGGGTCCCCTCGATCTGCGACGAGAGAACGGCCTCCTTGCGGACGTAGAAGTAGAGAAAGAGATCGGGGTCCGGCAACAGCTGTGAGAGGCCGTCCAGTCGACCGAGGGCCCGGTTTGCCCGCTCAAGCTTGTCGATGTCCGCCTCGGTAAGGGCCAGCTGCGGATCGGGGGGAAGCGGACGCGGGACATAGAGGCGTACGTCTTCGCCGCCGATTCGGCGGACCACAAACTCGCCAGTGTTCCGCTGCTGAGGCTGGGTCATGCGTAGAGAAAACCTTTTGCTGGACGCTTTGCGTCTAAGAAAACTTACGCCGCTACCTTTTCTTAACACGGATCGCTAAGAAAGGTTTCTATTTCGAGCGGCCTCTCCCCGCGGCTCGGGGTTCTGGGCGGCCAGCCTCGTCCGGCGTCTTCCCGGCGGCAAAGGCCCGAATCGCGGTGGGCACGAAGCGGAGCAGTCCCCCGACGCGCTGGACGGGTAGCAGCCCCGCTTCTGCTCGGTGGTAGACCCACGACCTGCTGACCTTCAGGTAGCGGGCGACGTCATTCGCGTCCCACAGTCGATCCTGCGTCGCCTCCGTTGAGCGCACCACTGGCGCCCTGGACGGCAGTGGGGTGAAGACGAGTGTGGTCTCGTCATCGTCGATAAGTCGACCGTCGCTTCTCATAGGCTCCCTCCGCTGCTGTGCGTACCACTCGTCGGGAGCGGCCACCGCGCCAGTGACCGTCCGTGCTCCGACGGCACCGTGCACCGACCGTCGCGGGCCACCATGCCGCGGCCCTCGCAACGCGCCACCTCGCTCAGTCCCCCGGCCTTGGCGAGCGCCAACGCGAGCTGGCCTTCGGGAGAGTTCGCCCACGACGAGGCGGCGACCAGGGCCGCGCATTCTCTCTTGGCGAGGTTCTCCCCGACGGCTCCCCGCACCGACCGACGCGGAGCGAATGCTGAAGTCGCACCTCAGTCACCGCAAGCTGCAGGGAGCGAAGGATGGGGACTTGGTCTTCGTGCCCCCGAAGCCGCCGCGCCGGCGGCGAGTCTCCGGTTGGACCGGCTACCGCAAGACCGCGTCAAGCGGGCCGACGAGACCGGGCCGCACGCAAGGTCGTCCGCGTTGTCGTGGCGCTGAGCCCGGAGAAAGCAGAACCATCCAACTCGAAAGGCTCGGCGAATCCTTTCTGCCTAGCCGCGCTCCAACATCTCGAACAGAAGGGAGGTCCGATTGCTGGTTCGCACGGTTCTTTCGGTTGTGCTGGGCGGTGGGCTCGGATTCGCGTGGCACCGATTCATAGGATGTAAGAGTGGCGCCTGCCCGATCTGGGCCAGCCCATACGCCTCGAGCATTTACGGCGCGCTCTTGGGCTTTCTCCTCTCGCGTTGAGCCCGCAGTTCACACGTAGTTGAGGCGTGGCTCTGCACCAGTTGCGCACGTTCCGCTCCGGCATGGAGCGGGCCCGGCGCATTCGCGCGGCACCACAGTTGCAGTCAGTCACCAAAGGGAGGAGGCGTCATGAACAAGTTCTTCGCGGTCATGGAAGGGCCCATCGGCCGTCTGCTTCGGGCCGTGTTGGGCGTCGTTCTCATCTATCTCGGTCTCGTGAGGACGGGCGGGATGGCAGGGCGCATCGTGGCGATCGCCGGCCTGCTCCCGATCGCGATGGGGCTCTGGGGCCCCTGCCTCGTGGATCTGGCAATTCGGCGACTCAGCCGAGCATGGGCGGCGCCCGCCCTCAAGCGATCGCCGTCGGTACGCGCCATCTGATCATGACGACTTTCAGGGCGTCGTTCACGACGAGACACGAGACCATCGCGAGCCCGAACAGAGCCAATGTTTGTGACCAAGGCAGCGGCATCAGTCCAGGAAGACCGACACGCGTCAGGATCGTGCCGGTGAGTGCGTCGGCCACGAGGGCGGCCATCAGAGCCTTGCTGGGCATGGTCGACCAGAACGGCCGCCGCTCGCGCGCGGACATCACCGAGAACACCGCGAAGTAGAGCAACAGCAGGAAGCTGAAGGTGTAGAGAGCGCCGTCGTTGGTCGCCAACCCAAAGCGCGACCAGCAGAGCCTCAAGATGAGGAGAGCCTCCCCGACCATCGCCAGGCCCAGGACCACGGCCACCGCGATGAAGCCTCCGATGTTCCACGTCTCGGGCTTCTTCGACGGCCGAACATGATCGGTGGCCAGCGTGATCTTCGCGAAATCCGTCAGGAAGGTCAGCAGCAGCATCGCGAGGGCCGAGATGACGAACTTTCCGGTCACCACGAAGGCGACGGACACGAAAGCCGCCTTGAGGATGGTCCGGCTGATCTTGTTGATGATCCAGGTCAGGATGCGCTGGTAGATCGTCCGTCCTTGCTCCACCAACGCCACGATGTTCGTCAAGCCAGGCTGTGTCAGGACCACGCTCGCCGCGCCTTTGGCCACGTCCGTCGCGGTGCTCACGGCGATGCCGACCTCGGCCTGCCGCAGGGCGGGCGCATCGTTGACCCCGTCGCCCGTCATGCCGGTGACGTGTCCGCCGTCCTGAAGATTCTTCACGACGACGTACTTGTCCTCGGGAAACACCTCCGCGAAGCCGTCGGCGCCCGCGAAGAGGTCGGCCTTCTCACTGACGGTCTGCGTGCTTGCCGCCTTCAGGTCGGCCATGCGCCGGATGTTGGGCAGCCCCACGCCGGCCGCGATGTCGCTCGCCACGGCCAGGGCGTCGCCGGTGAGCATCTTCACCGCCACCCCACGGTCGCGAAGGGTAGCGATGAGTTGCCTGGCATCAGGGCGGGGAGGGTCGAAGAGGGACACCAGACCAACCAGGGCCGGAGCGCCGGTCTCGGGGCCGCGGGCCACCGCCAGCGTCCGGTAGCCCTTCGCGGCCGATACGCTGACGCTCGCCTCCAGCGCCTCGATTGCCGGAGCCGGTAGTCCGCAGGCCGCGGCGATCGTGCGCACGGCGCCCTTCATGACGCGGAACCGCCGGCCGCCCTGCTCGACCACTGCTTCCGTCCGCCGGTTCTTTGCGTCGAACGGGGCGAAGGACACGGGCGTCACCTTGGGAACGTCGTCGAAGACACGACGTTCCTTGGCCGCCGCGAGAAACGCGAGGTCGATGGGATCTTGGTTGGCTTCCTGCGACGCGAGCGCGCCGGCAAACAAGACGTCGGCTTCCGTTGCACTTTCCTGGGGAAGGACGCCCGTGACGGCCAGCTGGTTCATCGTGATGGTGCCGGTCTTGTCCACGCACAGCACGTCCATGGTCGCGCCGTCCTCCGCGGCGCTGAGGCGGGTGACCAGCACGCCGAGTTTGGCCAGCTCCTTCGACCCTACTGCCATGCTGATGGTGAACATCACGGGGAGGGCCACCGGCACCGCGCTCATCAACAGGACGAGCATGAGGGGGATCATCTCGAGCAGCGAGACCCTTCGGATCAGGGAGAGGATCACGACCATGATCAGCAAGCCACCCACGATGACGAACAGCCATCGAACGACCTTGCTCACCACCGCCTCGATGTGGAGCTTGGGTCTCGCCTGCTGGACCAGCTCGGTGGTGCGGCCAAAGTAGGTCTTGGCCCCGGTCAGCATGACCACGCCGTTGCCTTCGCCCTGGCGGAGGACGGACCCCGAGGAGAGAACCCCGCCTGGTACCTTGTCGACGGCCTTCGATTCGCCGGTCAGCGCCGACTGGTCCACCGTCAACGCTCCTGTGAGCAGCTTGACGTCCGCAGGAATGACGTCGCCAGGTCGCACGCGGACGATGTCGCCAGGGACGAGCTCCCGGGCGGGAATGACCTGCCAGCTCGAATCGCGGAGGACGCGCGCGCTGACCTGCAACCGTCGCTTCAGGGCCGCGACGACGCCGACCGCGCGTCGCTCCTGAACGAAGCTCAGCACGGCGTTGACGATCAGCAGAGCGCTCACCACCACGAGGTCCGCGTATTTCCCGAGGACGGCCGACAGGATCAGAATCAACTCCAGCATCCAAGCGGAGATGCCCCAGAACTTCCGGAGAAAGGCGAGCACCGGATGCGCCTTCTTCTCCGCTACTTCGTTGTAGCCGTTCGCCTTCCGGCGGCTGTCCACCTCCACGTGCGTCAAGCCGACCCGGGCATCGACGCCGAGCGCGGCCAGCGTGTCGGGAACGGACGCTGCGGCAATGTCGGGAGCCTTGGCCTCCGCCGGGTTCGCTGGCGGGGGAGCAACCGATCCATCAGGGGTCGTATGCATGGGAGGCGCTTTCGCTGCGTTCGGTTCGTATACCTTCTTGTCCGCGTTCGCCCCTGAAGTGTCCACACTACCGATGAGGAAGGCGATGAAACACCATGTTCATGCCGACTTTCGCGTTCGCGAAGGACAGCCGGTCAAGCTCCACCGTTGGCCGACGGAGGTGAAGCCGGTCTACCGATCGAAGAAACACTACCGCCGTCTGCTCGCTGAGCACGTCGAGCAACTGAGCACCCTGCAGCGTCTCCTCTACGCGTCCAACAGGTTCGCGCTCCTCGTGATCTTCCAGGCCATGGACGCGGCCGGCAAGGACGGCGCGATCGGGCACGTCATGTCGGGGGTCAACCCGCAAGGGTGCCAGGTGTTCAGCTTCAAGCACCCGAGCGCCCAAGAGCTCGAACACGATTTCCTCTGGCGCACCACGCGCCGTCTTCCGGAGCGTGGCCAGATCGGCATCTTCAACCGTTCATATTACGAGGAGGTGCTGATCGCCCGTGTTCATCCGGAGATCCTGCGCAGCGAAGCTCTTCCCGCCGAGCAGGCCGAAGACGGCGACATCTGGCAGGCGAGATACAAGTCGATCCTGGACCTGGAAAGCCACCTGACGCGCAACGGGACCCGGGTCATCAAATTCTTCCTCCACCTGTCGAAGGACGAGCAGCGGAAGCGCTTCCTGGCACGCATCGACGATCCCGACAAGCGCTGGAAATTCAGCCAGGCCGATGTCGAGGAGCGCGGCTTTTGGAAGGAGTACATGAAGGCCTATCAGGAGTGTCTGAGCGCGACCAGCACCGCCGCTTCGCCCTGGTACATCGTTCCCGCGGACGACAAGGAAAATGCGAGGCTCGTGGTGTCGCGCATCATCGTCGACACCCTGGCCGCGCTGAAAATGAGCTACCCGAAGTTGTCGGACGAGCGCCTGCGCGAGCTCCGATCCATCCGGAGGGCCCTGACCAAGGAGCACGCGTGAGAAGGGCCCTCATCGGGTCGCGGCCCGATGCGTCCATTCGGTGATTCGGCGACAATCACACGAGGGCGACGAAGAGTCGGATACGGAAGGAACGCGCAATTAGAAGGAACACGCCAGTGGCTCGTGCGTTGTTCGGGACGAATTCGTCATGCCCGGTCACGCCGTGATGGATGTGGACACTTTATTTCCAGGCGGCAACTTCGTGGCCGCGACCTCGTGCAGCGGCTTTCAATATTGCGACGGGCTCCCGAACTGGGACAACGCCGGGCCCGTCGCCATCGATGTGATCCCTGATCCGTTGCGACGCTCTCGCGCGAGCGTCGAGCGGGGGTGACGGACGCGCACGACCGCTGGATGGGCTCATGGACATTTCAGGAACCGCAAGCCGAACGCCGCGAACACCAAGACGATTCCCACGTTTACCATCAGCCGTTCCCAGAACCGGTTCCTGAAAAACAGGACGTCCACACTGACCACGACGGCTACCAGCGCGAGCACGTAAAGCGCCACGGCGACCTGCCTTCCCATCCTTTCGTCCCTACAACGTGCGGCCCCCCGACGCCATCGCAACAGTGGACGCCCGCAATCTTCCCGCGCTGGTGCCCGGCTGACCGGACGGCCGAGCACCGCTCCACCCCTCAGTCCCTGTCTCTATCACGCGCCTCCCACACGTATGTTCACGGGCCGCGGCGACCTGACCTCGCCCATCTCGTCTCGTGGGGACGTTGCACGTACGTGAGTATGCGCTTACCCGGGAGTCGCGATGATCAGGTAATGGTACGCGCCGATGGTCTCGGAGCTGCCGATCAGCCACGCGTGTTGCTCCAAGGTTCGCCCGACTTCGGCCGGCGGAATCCGGTGTTCGAGGGGCGGCCCGAGAGGCTGCTCGACGTCCTTTCGCCAGTCGAGAATGGCGACGCGCCCGCCGGGGGCGAGGATTCGCGCCGCCTCCGCGAGAGCGGCGGGGTGATCGTCCAGTTCATGCCACACATTCGCGAACAGCACGAGGTCAACGCAGGTGTCCGGCAGCGTGGTCCGGGTGGCCTCGCCATCGACCAAGGCGACGGGAAGATCCGGGGGAACGCGAGCGCGTAGGAGATCAAGCATCTCGGGCTGCAGGTCGACGGCGAAGACGCGACCGCCGGGGAGAACCGCGCGCGCCAGCGGAATCGCGAAGTAGCCGGTGCCCGCGCCGACGTCCGCGACGCGCAAGCCCGGGCGCGCGATCCGGTCGACCAGGGCATCAGCCGGCAGCCACTGCCGACGTTCGGGATCGTCCAGCTTGTGCGCGCGCTCGTGGTGGAACAACCGCTCGTGGTGAGCCATCGAGGCGAGCTTACCTCCCTCAACAGGAAACGAGGCGAGTCGATCCGGCGCCACTCCCGCCCAATCTGGAAATGTCCCGGATCGTTGAGGTCAAGAACCGGTGCGGTCGCCGAGTCTGTGTGTCTCGTGGGCCTCGGGTCCGGACCGCACCGGCCGATCAGGCCGCGCGGTTGAAAACGACAGCTCGAACGCTGCTCAGAGGCCGAGCGGCTTGCGGTAAACGGCGCTCATCGCGTTCGCGATGCTGCCCCCGACGGCCCACACGTCGGTGGCGTCGCCAGTCACGGCGCGGATGATCGGGGTGTCCGGCAAGAAGTCGCCACCGGTGACGAACGGCGCGCCCGGCGCGTCGCCCGTGCTGATGGTCCGCAGGACACCGGATCGCCCGGCCGCGAAGTAGGGATCCGACACGGCGTCGGCAACCCAAACGCCCCCCAGCGCCGGAGCGTCCGACTCCACCAGCGCCGCCGACCCCGACAGCACCTGCCAGGTCGCGCCCCCGTCGAGCGACTCGACGACCAGCAGGCCTGCCCCGCTGGCGACGATCCGCGCGCCGTCCGGCGATCCCGAGATCGCTGTCGCTTCGGTCGGCGGCGTCGCCACGACGGCCCACGTGGCGCCCTCGTCCGTCGATTTGAAGACCGCACCGCCCGCGGCGTAGATGTCGCCGGAGGCGGACACCCAAAGGCCGCTCAGATAAGAGCTCCCGGGAATCATCGTTTGCGTCCAGTCGAGCCCACCATCGGCCGAGCGGGCAAAGAATCCCCCGGCGGAGTCGCCTCCGGCGACGTAAAGGCCCCGTTGCGGGTCCGCCCAAACCGCGAAGATTGCTCCCTGGAGGTCAGGGGCGAGCGTCGCGAAGGTCGCGCCACCGTCGGTCGACTTCAAGAGCAGGGGACCGGTGTTCGCAACGTCGATGAAGGGATTCGTGTAGCCAACAACGTATACGTCGCCGTTTCCGGTGGCAGTCACCCCCGTCAACCCCGCCTGTGCGTTGGCCACCGGCACCGAGGCCCAGGTGGCGCCGCGGTTGTGCGAGGAAAACACGAACGGGGAAGCACCGTCACTCAAGGAGGCAGCATAGACGTCAGCGCCGTCTGCCCAGACAGAGTCCAAGACCGCGTCGATGGCCACCGGTCCGGCCATCGTCCAGCCGGCGGTCTCCCCGGCAGATGGACTGCCTCCCGAGGACGAACAGGCGGCCGGGAAGACAACGAAGAGCGCGACCAGGGAAGCTGCCTTCGCCAAGGTCACCGAGGGACTCCGTGAGCGATCAAGCCGTTTTCCCCGACCGCCCAGCCGTCGCCGGGCCCGGTTCCGGTCACGCCGTATACGGCCGGATCTCCATCGATGGAAGCGAAGAACACGTCGAACCCGCCGGCGGCACCGTCGACGAGTCCGGTCGGGTAGCCGATCCCGCGCAGCAGACCTCCGCTTTGGCCGGAGTAAAGACCGGCCGCCATGTACGGGGCGGATGTCCCATCGGCAACCCAGACGCCCGTGATCTGATCGCCGGCGAAGCGCTCTGGCGTCGTGAGCGACGTCGGGTACCCGGCATCGACGCTCCACGTGGCGCCGTGATCGGTCGACTCGGCGACGGTCAGCAGATCTCCCGTGGCCACGATTCGGGTGCCGTCCGCCGTCCCCGAGATCGCGAACAGGACGGCGGGCGTGGTCCCGGGCCCGGGGCCCGTCCAGCCCGGCCCCAGCGGCGGGGTGCCGCTGAGAACCGCGGACCAGGTCGCGCCACCGTCGTCGGAACGGACAATGAGCCCTTGCAGTCCGTGCAAGGCTTCCGCCGCGGCGGAACCGTCGGGGCCGCCGTCGGAAGAGCCGCCCGCGACGGCGCCCCCCTCGGACACCAGCCGCTCCGCACCCGCCACAAAGATCTCGCCCTCACTGGATACCCACAGCGCGTTCAGATCCACGGCGCCCGGCACCGGCGCTTCGGTCCAGGTCGCACCCGCGTCGGTCGACCGCGCGAAGAACCCACCGCCGGCGTCGGCGCCGACGATCAGGACGCCGAGCGTTGGGTCGACCCAGACGGCGTGCGGGTGCCCCGAGAACGAAGTCGAGAGGGCGGCGAAGGTCATTCCGCCATCGCCCGACGCGGCCACGAAGGGGACGAATCCGTCACCGAGCTGAAATCCAACGGCAAAGGCTCGATTCGACGCGTCCGCCGCCACGCCACGAAGCACGATGTCGGTGTGCCCAAGCGTCACGGCGGTCCACGAGCGCCCGTGGTCGTGCGACGAAACGACGGTCGCCGGCCAATTCGGCGCCGCTGAGCTCGCGTAGACATCGTCGCCACGCGCCCACACCGCGGTCAGCGTCGGCAGCTCTCGGCCTGGCGCTTTGATGACCTTCCAATCGAGAGTAACCGGCGCGTCCCCGGCGTCCGGGGCAGGATGGAGCGCGTTTGTCCTGGGCGGTTGCGAACAGCCGCCCAAGCACAGGCCGATCGCAGCCATCCAGACAAGGGAGGTGGCGAGTGCGAAACCCCGCATGTTCCGGCGCCTGAAAACGAAGTGTACCTGGCGACTTGCTTAGGCAGCAAGATGTGAAGATCCAGGCGCTCGACTTCGGTGTCGCTTCGCCCCCGGCACATCGCTCGTGCAACTGACAAATGGCCCTCACCAAAGAGCATGCAAGACGCGGCGCTCATCAGGGCGGGACCTGATGCCGTCGTTCGGTGACTCCACGACACTGGCCACGGGCGACGAGAGGTCGCATGCAGAAGGAATCGGCATCATGAGAACTACGCAGACGACCGCGGCCGATCAGGTGCTCGGCGCCCACATCGGTGCTTCACCCTTTGCGGTGGCCACGCCCATATGACGACAGTCGCCGACCCACGTGTGCTTCAGGCGAATGAGCGAACGCTCCTCGCGTGGATGAGAACGGGCATCGCGCTCATGACCTTTGGCTTCGTGATCGCGCGTATCGGGGTTTGGCTCCGAGCCCTCGCCGTCAGTCAGCGAGGACCAGAGCCGCATCCCTTCGGCACAGCCTGGATTGGTGCGGCGTTCGTTGCCTTGGGCGTCTTGGCGAATGCAGTGGCGACCTGGCGGTACCTGCGAAACAAGCGCGCCATGTTGGCGGGCCAACCGATCCCCGACGATAACTCTCCCTTCGTCCTGGCCGTCGTGGTCACTGTTCTCGGCGCTGTCATGGGTGCCTATCTCCTTTTTCGCCTCGTGTGACACCGGTCTCGCGGAGCAACACGCGACGCATTTGCCTGCGGTCGGATACGATGAGTTCGGTGTCGAGGACGAAGTTCGCGGATGCGGTTGCCATCGCCTTCTTGCTGATCGCCGGCGGCCAGGCACAAGGGGCCGATGGAGGTGTTCACCCGCCCGTTCGCGAAAAGTCAGACGCACGTCCTCCGGAGTCGGATCGGCGATCTGGCGAGACACCAGGGACCAACCTGGGGCCGAAGCCGGCGGCGGCCGGCCGCGCCGACACCGACGATGCCAGCCGGTATTCTCTCGCGCAGCCCGAATCCGAAGGCTGCGGTGTCCTCACCGAGGTCGACATCCAGGCGAGCTTCCAACAGAAGCTCGGCGTCGACTAGGGGAGGATGGCCGCCCGGTCGTGATCGCCGTTGACCCGACGCAAACGATAGCAGCGACGGGCAACCCCAAGCTGGCCGCGCTGGCAGAGACAGTCAAAGAGAACTCGCCCGCACGATCGCTCGGCTCGAATAGCCGATCAGTCCCTCCGGGACGTGGCGTCGTTGGACCTGACGTTCTAGCGGGCTCCGGTTGGAGTCGACAGCAGCACCGGCGCCCCACTGCCCCTTTCCCCGATGACAACCGTCTTGGCGTTCGACGACGCTGCCAGCTTGTTGAGCTGCTGGATGCGCTCGAACTCCAAGATGGGCGGGCTCAGGCTGGCCGCGATCGTGTGGTTGTAGTCGGCGACGCCCTGCGCGTCGATGCGCTTCTCATCGGCGGCCGCCTTGCTCACCTCGAGCACGTACTTCATCTTCAGGACCTCTTGCTCGGCCGCCAGCTTTTGGTCGATTGCCCGCCGAATTGCTTCGGGCAGCTGGACGTCGCGGATCAAAATTGCCTCGAGCACGATGTGCTTCCCTTCGATTTTCGTGGCGAGCCCTTCCCGGATCTCGCGTTCGACGATCTCGCGTTTGGTCGAGTAGATCTCCTCCGGTGTGTAGCGGCCAAAAACCCGGCGGGCCTCGGAACGCAAGACCGGCTCCAGGATCTTCGCGTAGAACTCGTTGGGGTTGAGGTGGTAGCGGACCGACGCGTCCAGCTTGATCCCCAGACCGTTGACGGCGATGACGTCGAGGACCTCGTCGTGGCTCATCGACCGGAGGTCATAGACGGAGAGATCGTTCCAGGGCGCGATGGCGTGGATCCCTTCGCCGTAGGTCTCGGCCTGCGTTCCACCGGAGGCCTGCCAGAGCACACCTACCTGTCCCGGGCCGACCGTCGCACACCCATTGGCGCCCGCGAGAATCGCGACCACGGCGGCCGCCAGGGTTGTCCAGCCGCGGCCAAGGGCACGAGATGACGTCATGGTTCAACCTCCGTCAGAGTTGCGTCGCTCGACGCCCGGACCTCGACGGTGGTCGAAGGGGATGCGAGGAGCGCGGTCCAAGCTCGGTTGGCGCTGTCCTGGAGAATCTCCGGCCTCAAGGTGGGCGCCACCACGTCGTGTGCCGCCGCGATCCCGCGTGCCTCCTCTCGGAGGCGGTCGGCGCGCTGCTTGGCGAGCGTAACCTCCTGGCGCGCCAGAAACACCTTCTGCTCCTCGACGCCGGTCTCCACGACCGTGGAGTACGCCAGCGACGAAAGCGGCACGTTCAAAGTCCGCAGGTTCACGCTGTCGACGATGACGTGATAGGGACGCAGGCGCTCGGCTGCCAGGCGGGTCACCTCCGCTTGCACACGGATGATCCCCGGCGTGTCGAGTTGGTCGGCGCGCACCCCGGCGAGCACCTTCCGGACTGTCGAGCTGACGATAGGCACCACGAGCACTTGGTAGAAGCGAGGTCCGACCTCGCGCGCAAGGGCAACGACTTCGCCGGGTGCCGCGTGAAACGTCAAGATCGACGCGCGCGCTTCCACCTGGGCGCCGTCAGCCGAAATGGCGATCAAGTCTTCGTTGTGTTCGTCGAGGCGCAGGTCGTAGAGATCGACACGCGCCCACGGGCTGATGGCGTGCGCGCCCTCGCCGAGTGGAGCGGGATCGACGCCGCCGGCCCGTAGGACCACCCCGGCGTGCCCAGCGGGGACGGTGGCACAGGCCGAGAGCGCGCCGGCCGTGGACATCACGACCAGGATCGACCTTCCAAGCCAACGGCGACCGCATGTCACGTCGCAGCCCATTTTCGAAACCCCTACGGAAAGTCAGCATTTCGCGTGCCGAAAGCAGGCGGGTCAGAAGTGCCAACACGCCTCAGTCGAGTCGGGAATTTCTCCGGGGTGACCGGAAATATTCCGGATCAGCGGGCGGCGGAGCCGATCCGGTCCGGAGATCCCGGGGCGGTCACGCCGGGCGAGGCTGGTGATGAAGGAGGCGGTGAGTCGTCCTCGGCCGGACCGATCGGCTTCGCCAGAAACGTGAAGATCGACGGGACGAGAAACAGTGACAAGAGCGTCGACGAAGTGAGGCCACCAACCACAGCCAGCGCGAGCGCCTGGTTCGCCTCGGTGCCGGCCTCCAGACCCAGCGCTGTGGGGGTGAGGCCGATGATGGTCGCCAGGCTGGTCATCATGATGGGGATGAAGCGAGTCCGGGCGGCTGCCACGACTGCGTCGACTTTTGTCGCGCCCCGATTCAGGTGCACGCTGGCCTCGGAGACCAGGAGGATCCCGTTCGAGACGGCGATGCCGATGACCATCAGGACGCCCATCAAGGCCGTCACCGAGAACCCTTGTCCGGCGGCCAGAAGAGCGATCGTGATTCCCACCAGACACACCGGGATGGCGAACAGCATGACGAACGGCAGGCGCAGCGACTTGAATTGAATCGTCATCACGATGAACACGACCATCACGGCCAAGGCCATGGCGACACCCAGCCCTCCGAACGTCGTGCGCATCAATTGCATCTCGCCGACGTATGCCCACTTCACCTGGCTGGTCCGGGAGTCCGCGGCGAGCTTCCGGTCGAGCTCGGCGGCGATGCTGCCTACGTCGCGCCCCTCGGTCTGCATGTACACCTCGGTCACCCGCTTCATGTGATCGCGCTCGATCGCGATGGGCCCGCCCGCCCGCGTGATGTTCGCGTAAGCGCCGAGGGCGATGGGCTTGGCGTCCGGCGTGACCCGCACGGGCAGTTGCCCGAGCGCGCCGGTGTCGGGCACATCCCGTTCGTCGTAGTAGGTGACCACGTAGTAGGCCTGGCCGTTGTGAGGATCGATCCAGACGCTGGGCGCGTTGATGTTGCCGAGGGTCGCGTCCAGCGTCGCTTGCGCGGCCTGCCTGGCGGTGACGTCGACGAACCCGGCCTGCGACCGCACGGTGTCCACGTGAATCTCGGGATAGGTGGTCTGAAGCTGCACGCGGATGTCGCGCACGCCTCCGACGGACCGCGCCACCGCGGCGATCGCCTGGGCCTGCTCCTCGAGCACCGTCAGGTCGTCGTTCTGGACCTCGATCGCGATCGGGGCGACGTACCCGTTCGAGAACACACTCGCCACCAGACCTCCCGGCCACTGCAGAAACTCGACACCCGGATAGCGCGCTTCGAGCAACCTTCGCATTTGGTCAGCGATCTGCTGCTGGCTGTGCTTCCGGTGCTCGGGTTCGACGAGGGCGACGCGGATGAACCCCATGTGTGGTCCGTCGTTCGGGCTCGTCATGGCGCTGCGGGCGTTCTCCGGGGAGCCCTGGTTGGTGAGCACCAGCTCGACCTCTCCCTTGGGCAGCTCGTCGTGTAGCATCTTGGCCATCGCACGGACGCGGTGGGCGGCCTCGTCCAGCGAGATCCCCGGGGAGAAGCGGACGTAAACGCGCTCCATCGACTCGTCAATCTCGGGAAAGAATGCGCTCGGAAGGCGGGCCGCGACCAGGCCCCCGCCGAGCGTCAGCACCAAGCAGGCGGCGACGACCCAGCCGCGGACCGCCAGCATCCGCCCGAGGAGACGCGCGTAGCCGTCGGCCAGGCGTGAGGTGGCCTGGCCGACCCGCCGCCCGAGCCCGCGCGGCTCTTTGGTGCCGAGGAAATACCGACAGGCGACCGGGGTTACGAACATGCTGATGACGTAGGAGGCGATCATCGCCACCGCGACGGTGAGCGCCAGCGGCGCAAAGAGCTTCTTGGCGAGCCCGGCCAAGAGCAACACCGGGAGCAGGACCGCGATCGTGCACAGCGTCGACGCCAGAACCGGCAGCGCCACCGCGTTCGTTCCTTCGAGCGCAGCGCGGTACAGGGAGAGGCCTTGACGGTGATGGCGGTGGATCGACTCCAGGACGACCACCGCGCCGTCGACCAGGGGTCCCATCGCCAGGGTCAAGCCTCCCAAGGTGAAGGAGTTGAGCGTCTGCCCGGTCGCATAGAGGACGATGAGGGTGATCGCAAAGGCCAGCGGAATCGCGATGGCGACGATCAACGTGCCGCGGAAGCTCTGCAGAAAGATCAGGATGACGAGGGAGATGAGGATCAGCGCCTGGACCACCTCGCGCTTGAGACCCGAGTACGACGTCTTGACGAACGTCGACTCGTCGAAGACCGGCTTGACCACCATCCCCGGCGGGAGGTTCGGGAGTCCGGCCACGATCTTCTTGACCTGGTCGACGATCTTCAGCGTGTTGCCGCCTGGGATGCGCAGGACGTTCAGGTAGACGGCGTTCTGCCCGTTGACCGAGACGGCCTGCGTCGGCGCGGCGCCTCCGTCCTCGACCTGCGCGACGTCCGAGATATAGACCGGATGGCCGTCGACCAGCTTCACCATCGCTTCGCCGATCTGCTTGACGTGCTTGGGGACGGCGTCGGTGTACACGTTGGCGTCAAAGGTCGGCGCGATGAATTCGCCCGACGGCAGGAGCGCGTTCGACTTGGCAACCGCCGTGGCGACGTCCTCGGCCGTCACGCCGCGCGACTGCGCTTCGGCCCGGCGGACGATGACGTTGATCTGCCTTTGCCGCCCGCCGTTGGGAGAGGCACTCGCCACGCCCGGGATCCCCTCCAGCAAAGGCTCGATGTTGTTGAGCGCGTAGTCATAAAGCTGCGGGCCGGTGAGCCCGCCACCGGACACCGTCACCTGCACCACGGGGGCGTTGGTGGGATCGAACTGCAAGACGAATGGAGGAATGACGCCCAGCGACTTGGGAACCGCTGACATGGCGAACTGCACCTGCTGCTGGACCAGCGTTTGGGCGGCGTTCAGGTCGGTCCCCCAGGCGAGCCACACGTAAGCAATGCTGAGGTTGTTGCGCGACTCGCTCTGCACGTGCTCGACGCCTGGCGTGGCACTCACGTACTTCTCGATGCGCCAGGTGAGGGTCTTCTCGACATCCTTGGCCGCCAGGCCGGGGGCCAACGTCCCGACGACCAGCACGGGCGGCGTCAGGTCCGGGAAGGTGTCGATCGGCATCCGAGGTGTGACCACCAGGGCAAAGATCAAGGTCCCGATTCCCAGCATCAGGCTGGCCAGCGGGTTGCGCAGAGAAAGGCGTGTCACAGCGGCCTGCCAAAGCCGCCGCCGCGCGTCCCGCCGTCGCTCTCCGGTGGCGAGGCGGGCGGCTCGGGGTGGGCAGAGACATGCTCGCCGTCGGAGAGCAGAGCGCGTCCTTCGGTGACGATCTGGGTGTCGGGCGGCAGCGTCCCCGGATTGAAATAGAGCCCGTCGCCGCGCTCCCCGAGCACCGGGACCTGCCTGCCGTGCGCGATGCCGTTCTCGACGACGAAGATCTTGGCCTTGCCTCCCTCCTGCGTGGCCGCGTCGAGGGGAATGCGGGTGGCGGCAACCGGCTTGCCCACGTTCATGTGGACAATTGCCGTGGTTCCGGTCGGGATCTGCCGGTGTGGATCGTTGACGTCGATCTCGAAGTGGATGGTGCGTGTCGCCGGATCGGCCTTGGGCGCCCGGCGCGAGACCGCGGCGTTGAGCGTCGTGCCCGTGGACAGGACGTCGACACGGACCGGTGTGCCGACGGCGGCGACGTTGAAGTCTTTCTCGGGCGCATCGACCACGATCCGGATGGTGTTGCGATCGACGACCGAGACGATCGTTCTTCCGGGATGGACGAACGCGCCCGGATCGACTGAGCGCACGGCGATCTCGCCGTCGAACGGCGCCTTGAGGGCGCAGTCGTGGACCTCCAGCGAGGCGGCCAATCCCTTGGCCTTGGTCTCGAGGACCCGCGCCTTCTCCGACGAGCTCTGGGCCGAGGTCTGCTCGACCTGGTTGGGCGCGATGAAGCCCCCCTTGAGCATGGCCGCCTCCCGGGCCGCCTCGTCCGCCGTGGCGCGCTGCTGCTGGTCGATGGCTTGCGCCTGCATCTGGAGGGCCCGATTGACCGCGCTCGGGTGGGCGCAGTCGAGGGTCGCCAGGACTTGCCCGCGCGTCACCGTGTCGCCCGGGCGCACCAGCACCGTGGTCACATACGCCGATATGTACTGCGGCCCGACGCTGGCTTCGATCCAGGACTCGATGGCGCCGACGTAGGTGCGGCTGTCGGAGTAGGAGGCCGGCTGGGCGCCGACCACCGACACGGCCCGGGGCGTGCTGGAAAGGGCGACGCGGTTGGTCTTTCCCTCGGCGCGATGAAGGAGCAGGCCGCCCAAGACGATGAGGACGGCCGCGAGGCCGGCGATCCCGATCAGCTCGCGCCGGTGCTCACGCCAACGCGAAGGAGGGCTCGTCGGCAAGCGCTCATCATCGACGCCAGCGGCCATCTCGCCCACCTCCAGAAATCCTGCGACAACCTAAGCATGCTGGCTCAGCCGTCAACGGCCAGGGACGGGCGTTTGCATCGTCGGCGCGACCGCTGGCCGTCGGTGGACGACCAGGACGTCCCGGTCGGCGTGGTTAACAACCTTCGCGGCGACCGTTCCAAGAATTCGGTCAGTGCCGTGGTAGCGGTGGCTCCCCAACACGACGAGGTCGGCGTCGACGCTGCGGGCCAGGGCCAGGATCTGACGCCAGGGATCGCCGATCACGACCAGGGGCGGAGCGAACGCGACGTCTCCCGCCCTGCGGGCCCACCCGTCAAGTTCGGCCTGCGCGTCGGCCACCAGCTTGGCATCCAACCCGTCGGGTATCGCGTGGGCCGCCGGCGGGAATACTGGATCGAGCGTGAGGACCCGCAGGAGCTGGAGCGTCGCGCGAGTCATCCTCGCCAGCCCCACGGCGGTCGAGAACACGATCGACGCGATCGCCGACTCGTCGAGCGGAACCAGGATCGTCCGGTAGGGCGACCGTGCTTCGCTCGACGGTTCCGAGGCGGGGTGTTCGCCGCTCACGCCAGCACCTCACGAGGGTCGTCAGCCGGGTGTGGTGGCGGCGCTTCCGCGCCGGGACGGCGCGCCAGGAACAGAAACATGACCGGGACCAGGAACAGCGACAGGAGCGTGGAGGAGGTGAGGCCCCCCACGACGGAGAGCGCCAGGGGCTGATTGGCCTCGGAGCCGCGCTCGAGGCCGAGCGCCGTGGGGACCAACCCGATCACGGTCGCCAGGCTGGTCATCGCGATGGGGACGAAGCGTGATCGCGCCGCCGCGATGATCGCTTCCAGCTTGGTGGTGCCCGCCTCGACATACCGGCGGTTGGCGTCGTCCACCAAGAGGATGCCGTTCGAGACCGCGATGCCGATGACCATCAAGATCCCCATCAGCGCGGTGATCGAGAAGCCCTGGCCGGCGGCCATCAACGCCAGCACGATCCCGACCAACGACACGGGGATGGTGAAGAGCATGACGAACGGCAGCCGGATCGACTTGAACTGCGACGCCATGATCATGAAGACGACCATCACCGCCAGGCCGAGGGCCAGCCCCAGGCCGGAGAACGTGGTGCGCATGAGGTCCACCTGACCGACGAAGCCGAAGTTCAGGTTCGCCGTCCGCGGGTCCCGGCGGAGCGCCCGGTCCAGATCGGACGCCACGCTCCCGATGTCCCGCCCTTCGGTCTGCATGTAGACGTGGGCCGAGCGGACCAGGTGATTCCGCTCGACGGCGATCGGTCCCACCGACCGGCGAACCGCGCCGTAGGCACCGAGGCGGACCGGCTTCCCATTTTCGCCCATCATCACGGGAAGCTCGGCGAGGGCGTGGAGGTCGGGCACCGCGGCGCCGTCGTAGTAAGAGACGACGTAGTACGACTGGCCGTTATTGGGATCGATCCAGACGCTCGGGGTGTTGATGTTCCCCAGCGTCGCTTCGAGCGTCGCCTGCGCCGCATCCTGGGCGGTCACGCCCACCAGGCCGCCCTTCATCCGATCGGTGTCGACGTGGATCTCCGGGTAGTCCATTTCCAGCGACGGGTAGATGTCGCGGACGCCCGGCACCGTCGCCGCGACCGCCGCGACCGCCTTGGCCTGCCGGTCGAGCTCGGCCAGGTTGTTCCCGCGCACCTCGACCACCACCGGCGCGATGTAGCCGTTGGCGAAGACGCTGGCCACCAAGCCCCCGGGCCACTGCAGAAACTCGACTCCGGGATACTCGCGCACCAGGATGGCCCGCACGCGATCCGCGATCTGCCGCTGGCTCTCGCGGCGCTGCTTGGGATCGACGAGCGCCAGGCGAATGAACCCCATGTGGGGACCAGCGTTGGGGCTGGTCATGGCGCTGCGCGCGTTGTTCGGCGAGCCGACGTTGGTCAGAACCAATTCGACGAGGTCCTTGCCCAGCTCGCGCTGGAGCGTCGCACCCATTTGATCGATCAGCTTCGCCGACTCCGTCAAAGACGTTCCCGGCGCCACCCTGACGTAGACGCGCTCCATCGACTCGTCGATCTCGGGGAAGAAGGTGCTCGGCAAGCGGCTGGCGGCCCAGGCGCTGGCCAGCACCAGGACGATCGACGCCCCGACGATGGTGCGGCGAAACGGCAGGACCCGGCGGAGCGTCTCCGCATACCCGTCGGCCACGCGATCGATCAGGGCTTCCACCCTTGCGCCGAAGCGCCCATGCGCCGTGTGGGTGAGGAAGTAGCGGCAGGCGACCGGCGTGACGCAGATGCTGACGAAGTACGACGCGACCATGGCGACCGCCACCGTCAGCGCCAGCGGCGCGAACAACCTCTGGGCCAGCCCCGCCAGCAGGAGTACGGGCAGCAGCACCGCCATCGTGGTCAGCGTCGAGGCGAGCACTGGCAGTGCCACCGCGTTGGTGCCGCGCAACGAAGCCTGGAACGGGCCCAGGCCCATGCGCCGGTGCCGGTGAATCGACTCCAGCACCACCACCGCGTCATCGACCAGCCGCCCCATCGCCAGCGTGAGCCCACCCAGCGTGAAGGCGTTCAGTGTCTGCCCGGTCGCGTAGAGGACGATCAGCGTGATCGCGAACGACAGCGGGATGGCCACCGACACGATCACCGTGCCGCGCACGCTTTGTAGGAACAGCAGGATGACGATGGCGATCAGGACGAGCGCCTGCACGACCTCCTTCTTGAGCCCGTCGTAGGTCGTGCGGACGAAGGTCGACTGATCGAAGACAGGAACGACCTCGACACCAGGAGGGAGATCTTTGAGGCCCGCGACCTTCTCCTTGACCGCGTCGACGATCTCGAGCGTGTTGCCCCCGGGAACGCGCAGCACGTTGAGGTAGACCGCGTTCTGGCCGCCCACCGCCACGGCCTGGGTCGCCGGAGCACCGCCGTCCTCCACGCGGGCGACGTCCCGGATCAGCACCGAAGCGCCGTCGTGCGTCTTCATGACGGCGTCGCCGATGGCGCGCACGCGGGAGGGCACCGCGTTGGTGTAGACGTTGGCATCGAACTTGGGGGCGATGAGCTCACCCGACGGGAGCAGCGCGTTCGAATCGCGCACCGCGGCAGCGACGTCGCTGGACGTGATGCCGCGCGCCTGTGCCTTCACCGGGTCGACCACGACGTTGATCTGGCGCTGCCGCCCGCCGTTGATCGACGCGCTGGCCACGCCGGGAATCCCTTCGAGGATCGGCTCGATGTTGTTGAGCGCGTAGTCGTAGAGCTGTGGTCCCGAGAGCCCACCGCCGGACACCGCCACCTGAACGACCGGAGCGTTCGACGGATCGTACTGGAGGACGAACGGCGGCAGCACGCCCAGGGACTTGGGGACGGCCGACATGGCGAACGCGACCTGCTGCTGGACCAGTGTCTGGGCCGCGTTCAGGTTGGTGCCCCACTTGAGCCACACGTAGACGACGCTGAGGTTGTTCCGCGAGACGCTCTCGACGTGATCCACGCCGGGGGTCGCGCTGACATACTTTTCGATCCGCCAGCTGAGCGTCTTCTCGACGTCCTTGGGGCCGAGCCCGGGCGCCATCGTCCCCACCACCAGCACGGGCGGCGTCAGCTCCGGGAACGTGTCGACGCTCATCCGCGGTGTCACGACGATCGCGAAGACCACCAGGGCGATCGCGGCCATGAGGACCGCGATGGGATTGCGGAGCGAAAGTCCTGTCACGTGTGCGCCTCGACCAGCGGCGCGCCGGCCGGGTCGTCCGCGTCCTCTTCGACCGGCCGGCGGGCGAAGAACAGGAACATCACCGGGACCAGAAACAGCGACAGCATGGTCGACGAGGTCAGGCCACCCACGACGGCCAGCGCCAGCGGCTGGTTGGCCTCCGACCCGTGATCGAGCCCGAGCGCCGTGGGGACCAGGCCGATGACGGTCGCCAGGCTGGTCATGGCGATGGGAACGAACCGGGAACGGGCCGCGGCCACGATCGCCTCGAGCATGTCGGTGCCGTCGATCAGCCGGCGGTTGGCGTCGTCGACCAGCAGGATGCCGTTCGACACGGCGATTCCGATCACCATCAGGATTCCCATCAGGGCGGTGATGGAGAACCCCTGGCCCGCCGCCATGAGCGCCAAGACGATCCCGACGAGAGAGACCGGGATGGTGAACAGCATGACGAACGGCAGCCGGAGCGACTTGAACTGCGAGGCCATGATCATGAAGACGACCATGACCGCGAGCCCGAGGGCGAGGCCCAGGCCCGAGAACGTCGTACGCATCAGCTGCACCTGGCCGACGAAGTCGAACTTGATGGCGCGCGTCCGCGGATCGGAGTGGAGGGCCCGCTCGAGATCCTGCGCCACGCTTCCGATGTCACGCCCCTCGGTCTGCATCAGCACGTGGGCGGCCCGCTGGAGCTGGTTGCGCTCGACGGAGATTGGACCGAGCGAGCGGCGGATCTGACCGTAGGCCCCCAGGGCGACCGGCTGGCCGGTCTCGCTCACGCGAACCGGAAGCTGCGCCAGCGCGCGGGTGTCGGACACCCGGCCGGCGTCGTAAGAGGTCACGACGTAGTACGACTGCCCGTTGTCCCCATCGATCCAGACGCTGGGCATGTTGATGTTGCCCAGCGTCGCCTCCAGCGTCGTCTGGGCGGCGCCGCGCAGCGAGACCCCCACCAGGCCGGCCTTCTCGCGATCCGTCTCCACGCGGATCTCCGGGTAGTCGATCTGCAAGGACGAGCGCACGTCGCGCACGCCGGCCACGGTCCGCGCGACCTCGGCGACCGCCTTGGCGGAGGCGTCCAGCTCCTCCAGCTTGTCGCCACGGATCTCGACGACCAGGGGGGCGGTGTAGCCGTTGGCGAACACGCTGGCGACGAGGCCACCCGGGTACTGCAAGGTCTCCACGCCCGGAAACTCGCGGGTCAGGATCTCCCGCGCCCGCGCCGCCA
>DATJWP010000087.1:0-6606 GCA_035578045.1 Polyangia bacterium
AGATTACCCACGTGTTACGCACCCGTCCGCCACTTTACTAGTGGGCCGAAGCCCACATTCTCGTTCGACTTGCATGTGTTAGGCCCGCCGCTAACGTTCGCTCTGAGCCAGGATCAAACTCTCCAGTTAAATCTTCAAACAGCGACCGAAATCGCTGCTCTTGACAACCTTCGAGAATACTAGCTCGGAATCACGATTGTCGGGGTATTCGGAACGCTCACCCGAAGGTGAGGCGCTCCTCTTACCTTTCGAACTCGATTTGCTATTCAGCTTTCAGAGACCGACGTGCTTCCCAGCGGCTCGGCTTCTCCGTCGGAGGCACCGTGCTGTTGGGAGGCAGGAGTCTATTCAGAAACGCTCTTGGGTCAACAGAATTTTTCTAAAAAAATAAGAGGCGAAATCAGCCCAGGAAAAGCCCCGATTTCAGCCCCGGCTGAGCAGCCGGGCCGCCTCCTTGGCGTGGTACGTCAGGATGACGTCGGCGCCAGCCCGGCGGATGGAAAGCAGGGTTTCTAGCATGGCGCGGTCGTGGTCGATCCAGCCCTTCTCGGCCGCGGCTTTCAGCATCGCGTACTCGCCCGACACGTTGTAGGCGGCGACCGGCAGGTCGAAGTCTCGCCGAACCTCCGAGATCACGTCCAGGTAGGCCAGCGCGGGCTTGACCATGACGATGTCGGCCCCTTCCTCGGCGTCCAGCGCCACCTCACGCATGGCCTCGCGGATGTTGGCGGGGTCCATCTGGTAGCCCGAGCGGTCGCCGAACGCGGGCGCGGAGTCGACCGCGGTTCGAAACGGCCCATAGAAGGCCGAGGCGTACTTCACCGCGTACGACAGCAGGCCCACCTGCTCGAACCCTTCCTCGTCCAGGCTCTCGCGCAGGAACCCCACGAAGCCGTCCATCATGCCGGAGGGGGCCACCAGGTCGGCGCCGGCGCGCGCGTAGGAGATCGCCGCGCGCCCCAGGTTCTCGAGGGTGGCGTCGTTGTCGACCTGCCCGTCGCGCACGACGCCGCAGTGGCCGTGGGTCGTGTATTCGCAGAAGCAGGCGTCGACCGCCACGAACAGATCCGGCACGCCCTTCTTCACCGCGCGCAAGGCCCGCTGGATCACCCCTTCTGGGTGCCAGGCCTCGCTGCCGACGTCGTCTTTGCGCTCGGGCAATCCGAACAGGATGATCCCCGGGATTCCGAGCCGCGCCACCTCTTCGACCTCGCGAACGAGCTCGTCGACCGAGAACTGGAACTGCCCGGGCATCGAGTCGATGGGCCGCTTGATCCCCTTGCCCGGGCAGACGAACAGCGGGTAGACGAAGTTGCTCGGTGCCAGCGTGGTCTCGCGAACCAGGCGGCGGATTGCGTCGGTCCGACGAAGGCGGCGCGGGCGGGTCTCGGGAAAAGCCATCGCGCAAGCGTACCCGAGCGATCCGCTTCGCGAAACCCATCCGCGCGGGCTTGCCAGCTGCCGCGATGCCCCTAACTTGTACGGTGCAGGCGGACACCCGCGTAAGGTGCCTGCCGAGGAGGGCGTAGATGCGGATCACCGGCATCGTCGCAGCGGGTTTTCTGTTCGCGGTGGGGGTGGGCTTCGGGGACACGCCGGCGCGCGCCGCGGAGGCGCCGTGGGGCGCGGACGTGACCGAGCCCGTGGTTCTGCTGGGGCAACTGCACCGGGCCGCCGTGCACGAGGTGCAACTGGGCGACCTGGCCCAGACCAACGGCGAAGCGGTCGAGGTGCGCGATTATGGCGCGCGCCTGGCGTCGGATTTTCGCGCCGTCGATCAGCGGATCACGACGCTGGCTGGCGGGATGGGCGTGGACGAGTCGCGATTGCAGGTCAGCCGTGACGAGAACGTCCCGGTCCTGAAGCAGGAGGCGGCCAACTTCAGCCGGTTGGCCAACCAGAGCGGGCCCGCGTTCGATCGCGAGTTTCTGGTGACCGTGGCGGACGCCCAGGCTCGCGAGTCGGACCTGCTGATCAACGCGGCCGCCCGCGAACCGGCGCTGGCCAACCTGGCGACGGACATGGGCCGGGTCTACGACCAGTCGAGCAAGCGCGCGCTCGACGCCGCGCAGGTGGCAAAGGCGGAGTCGTCGACGGAGGCTGTCCCGGCGGACAGCGCGCCCGCCGACACGGCGCCTTGACGCCTCACGCGCCGCGCTCGAGCGCGTGCGCCAGGGCGCTCACGAGCGCGGCAGGGGTGGGCTCGGCGGCCACGGCCCCGGGCGACAGACCGATCTGGCGCATCGCCTCGGCGGTCACCGGGCCAATCGCCACGGCGACCGTCGAGCGAAGCGGCGCGATCGTCCAGCGCTCCACGAAGGCGCGCAGGGCGGACGGGCTGGCGAACAGAGCCGCGTCGAACGCGGGCAGCGGGGGCATCGGGCAGGGCCGGGTCTGCGAGACCGGCACCGTCCGGACCTGAACACCGCGGGCAGTCAGCGCGCGCGCCAGCGCGTCGCGACCTTCGAGCGCGCGCGCGAAGACCACGCGCGTCCCGGCCTGCACCTGGTCGAGCGCGTCGGCCAGACCCTCCTGGTTGCGGCGGCCGGGATCCGGCACGACCGTGGCGCGCAGCCCTTCGGCGGCCAGCGCGGCCGCGGTGCCGGGGCCGACCGCCGCGATCTGGACCTGCGCCATGACCGGCAGGCGCCCGGTCGAGCGCAGCCGGGCCACGGCCATGCGAACGGCCGAGGGGCTGGTCAGCACGACCCAGTCGCCGGGCGCGACCGTCGCAAATGCCAGGTCGAAGGGCTCCCAGTCGGGGGGGTCGACCACCTCGATCGTGGGGTAGATCACGACGGTGGCGCCCGAGTCGCGCAAGGCATCGGCCAGCGCGCCGGCCTGATCGGCGGGACGCGTGACCAGGACGCGACATCCACGCAGCCGGCCAGCCGACGGAGATCCGATCGTCACGGGGCGATGATAACTTGGTGCCGTGCTTCGTACCCGCGCGTCACGGTTGTTTTGCGCGATGGCGGCCTGCCTGGTCGCCGGCCTGGCCGCGCCGGGCTGCAAGAGCGCCGGGCACCAGGCCTCGTCGACGCTGGCGCCAGGCACCGCACCGACGGTGGTCGTCCAGACGGACGCCCGGGCGGTCCCCTTCCGCGTCGAGGTGGCGCTGACGCCTCAGGAACACGCGCGCGGTCTGATGTTCCGCGAGCACCTCGACCCCGACGCGGGCATGCTGTTCGTCTCGGAGGAGCCGCGCGTCCAGGTGTTCTGGATGAAGAACACGTTGATCCCGCTGGACATGATCTTCATCGGCTCCGACCGGCGCATCGCCGGGATCGTCGCGAACGCCGCGCCGCTGACGGAGACCGAGCGCAAGGTTCCGGCCGCGTCACAGTACGTGCTGGAGATCGGCGGCGGGATCTCCGGGCGCCTGGGAATCCACGCCGGCCAGCTGGTGGACTTTCGCGGGATCCCGCAGCCTTGAGATGGAGCCGATGCTCGCCACGCTGGCGGATGCGCCCCTGCGCGATCCCCACCTGGTCTACGAACCCAAGTACGACGGCATCCGCGCGCTGATCGCGGTCGTTCCGCAGGGACGGACCACCCGGGTCACGATCGCTTCGCGCAACGGGAAGGACAAGACGGCGCAGTTCCCCGAGCTGGTGGCGGCGATCGCGGCCTGGGGCGGGGAGCGCGGCGCCGGCGCGCTGCTGGACGGCGAGATCGTCGCGCTGGACCAGGCCGGACGGCCGCTGGGGTTCGGTGACATCCAGGACCGGATCCATCTGAACGAGCCGCGCGAGATCGCGCGCCTGGCCGCCGCGCGGCCGGTGGCGTTCATCGCCTTCGACCTGTTGCACGACGGCGTCGAGGAGCTGACCGGGCGTCCGCTGTCCGAGCGACGGGTCCGGCTGGAAGCGGCGCTCCGGCTCCCGGAGGATCGCGGCCCGTTCCGGATCGCCCGCCAGGTCGCCGGCGACGGGACCGCGCTGATGGCCGAGGCGGCGGAGCGTGGCTGGGAAGGGCTGATGGTCAAGGACGCCCGCTCGCCTTACCGGCCGGGCCGGCGCACGCTGGAGTGGCGCAAGGTCAAGCTGGTCAAGCGGACGGAGCTGCTGGTGGGCGGGTTCACCGAGCCGCGCGGCACCCGCACCTGGTTCGGCGCGCTGATGGTCGGCGTTCCCGAGGCGGGTGGTGGCCTGCGCTACGCCGGGCACGTCGGCGGCGGCTTCAGCGACGCCGAGCTGCAGCGCGTGGGGCGGCTGCTCGCAGCGCGGGTCACCGACGCGTGCCCCTTCGAGGTGCCGCCGCCGGCCAACGAGCGCCCGCGCTGGGTGCGCCCCGAGCTGGTGGCAGAGGTGAAGTTCAGCGACTGGACCAGCGACGGTATGCTTCGCCATCCCATCTACCTCGGCCTGCGCGAAGACGTCGCGCTCGAATCGATTGACGCGGAGGCTGCGCCCGCCACCATGCCCAGGCAAGTCCCCAGGAAAGTCACCAAGACCAAGACCACGCGCGCAAGAGTCCGCCGCGTGGCGCCGGACCCTGCGGTCGAGGATGTGGAACAGGCGCTGGCCGCGCTCGAGGCGTTGATCCCGCGCGGCAGCGGTCGGCTGGCGCTGGCCGACGGGACCATCGAGCTGGGCAACCTGAACAAGCCACTGTGGCCGAAGCTCGGGCTGACCAAGGGCGACCTGATGCGTTACTACGTGACCGTCTCGCCCTACCTGCTTCCGGTGGTGCGCGATCGGCCGCTGGTCATGAAGCGCTTCCCCAACGGGATCGACAGCTCGGCCTTCTACCAGCAGCGCGCGCCCGACGACGTGCCGGCCGGCGTCCGCTCGCAGCGGATCAGCGTCGACGACGACGTCCCGGCGCGCCTGGTCGGGGGCAACCTGACCACCCTGGTGCACATGGCGCAGCTGGCCGTCATCTCGCAGGACCCCTGGTTCTCGCGGGCGCAGTCGCCAGCCGAGATGGACTTCGCCGCCATCGACCTGGACCCGATGCCCGGCGCCACGTTCGCCCGCGTGCGCGACGTGGCGCGCTGGGTGCGCGACGAGCTGGACGGCCTGGGGATCGAGGGGTGGCTGAAGACCTCGGGATCGCGCGGGCTGCACGTCTACCTGCCGCTGGCCGCCGGGACGTCGTTCGAGTCGGGGATGCTGTTCTGCCAGCTGGTCGCGTCCTTCATCGTGAAGAAGCACCCGGAGGCCACCACCGTCGAACGGACCGTCAGCAAGCGCGACCCGCAGGCCGTCTACATCGACTGCCTGCAGAACGTGACGGGGAAGACGCTGGCGTGCGCCTACAGCGCGCGCGCCAGCGACTACGCCGGCGCGTCGACGCCGCTCGCCTGGGCCGAGCTGGACGATCGCCTGGATCCCCGGGCCTTCACCATCCAGTCGCTGCCCCAGCGCCTGCGCGCGGTGGGCGACCTGTGGGCCGGGCTCAGGCGTGCGCCCGGCGTCGACATCCACGCGGCGCTCGAGCGCGTCCAATCACGCAGATAGAGCGACCTCGTCTGCGGGCCTTGCGTCCGGGCCGCCGTGGTAATAGTACCGGCGTCCAAAATCTGCCAAGGAGCCGCCATGCCTGCTGTGAAGACGAGGTTGACCGTTCTGCTCGCGCTGACCCTGCTGGGCGCCGCCACGGCGCGCGCCGAGGACGACGATCCCGCCAAGGGGCACTTCACGCTGGAAGACGCGACCAAAGGCCTGCCGGGCTCGGGCCCGCTGACGGCGAAGCTGGACACCACGCAGGGCGCGTTCACCTGCGAGCTCTTCGACAAGAAGGCGCCCATCACCGTGGCGAACTTCGTGGGCCTGGCCCGCGGGCTGCGGCCGTTCAAGGACAAGGACGGCAAGTGGGTGAAGAAGCCGTTCTACGACGGGCTGATCTTCCACCGGGTGATCCCGGGGTTCATGATCCAGGGCGGCGATCCGCTGGGGAACGGCACGGGCAACCCGGGATACCGGTTCGAGGATGAGACCTCGCCCGACCTGACCTTCGACAAGCCGGGCCTGCTGGCGATGGCGAACGCGGGCCCGCGTACCAACGGCTCGCAGTTCTTCATCACCGAGGGGACGCCCACCTACCTGAACGGGCGGCACACCATCTTCGGCAAGTGCGATCCGCTGTCTCTGGTCACCAAGATCGCCAACGTCGAGCGCGGCCCGCGTGACAAGCCGACCACCGACGTGGTCATGAAGCACGTCACCATCTCCCGCGGAAAGAAGAGCAAAGCGAAGTGAAACATTTCGTCTTAGACACGAACGTTCTGCTCCACGATCCGCGCGCGCTGCTCCAGTTCACCGACAACGAGGTGGTCATCCCGATCTTCGTGATCGAGGAGATCGACCAGTTCAAGAAGGAGGCTTCGGAGCGCGGGCGCAACGCGCGCGAGGTGGCCCGCATGCTGGACGGCCTGCGCGAGGGGGGGCACCGCCTGTCCGACGGCGCGCCGCTGCCGTCGGGCGGCCGCCTGCGGGTGGCCTCGGCGGCGCGCGCCGTGCCGACCACGCTGCGCGAGAGCCAGATCGCCGACCACCTGATCCTGATGGTCGCGCTGGACGTGCGCGACTACAACAAGGGCGAGCCGACCATCTTCGTCACCAAGGACGTCAACCTGCGCATCCGCGCCGACGCCCTGGG
>DATJWP010000088.1:0-37734 GCA_035578045.1 Polyangia bacterium
CGTCCGGGTGCTTCCGCCAGAACTCTCGCAGGGTCCCCCGGCTCAGGATTCGCATCCAGCTTCTGAGAACGGTTTACCATGTTCCCATTTTGGGAGCAAGGACATGCTCCCAGGATGGGACGACACAGCTCGGCCGTCGGAACCGACGCGACGTCGGACGAGGGGCACGTCCCTACACGGACGAAAGGTTGCGCTCGGCGTGGGCCAGGATCTCCACCAGGCTCTCGAGTGCCTCCTCACTCCCGGGCACGCTAAGGATCCCTGTCGCTGGTTTGGGACAACGCGGGCGGACCCCGCAGTGTGGTTTGCGTCCTCGACCAAGGCGCGGTCGAATGCTGGGGGGGCAGCGGTGCTAACGGCGGGGCGGCGGTCCCCTCACCGACACTCGTGCTCACGGCTCCCAACCAAGTTCTGCGCCAGGTCGTCGACATCCAAGAGGGCGGATTTGTCGGCAACAACGACACGGGAGGGCAAGCGGCCTTTCTTCGCAGCGACGGGACCGCCTGGATATGGCCCGCCAACAGTGGACCAGCCACCGCATACGGCGTTCCCAACATCCTCAGCATTGGCTGGGGAGGCACTCCAAATTCGTCGGGCTTGCGCTACATCACCAGCGACGGCCAATATCACATCGACCGGACGAACCCCACGATCGACTGCTCGCTTTGAATGAACGGCCGCGTGAAGGGCCGCCGCCGGCAGGAGCGGACCTTGGCGCTGCTCCGGGAGGCACTTGAGGGCGCGCCGTGCCCGCTCCGCCATCTTCCCGCCGACCACTCTCGACACGGGGGAGCAGAGGGATCGAGCGATAGCCGGTGTCACGTTCATGGTGGACTGGTTAGTCGGGACCGGCGACTTCGCCCGCGACGGTGGCGGCGGTGGTCATCACGGCGGCGGTCATCACGGCGGCGACCATCACGGTTCATTCCATGATGGAGGACACCACGGCGGATTCGGCGGTGGAGGCCACGATGGCGGCGGTCTTGGTGGTCACGGCGGCGATGGCCACTGACGGCCTCGGCGGCCGGCCGTCCGCAGAAGCTCCTTCGCCTTCGCAATCTCCCACCTCAACGTCACGCCCCACTCCGAGCGGTTAGCCTCGCAGCTTTCGACGGAGCCTCGTAGCCGCGGCGCGGCCACATCGTGCCGTCCGACGCCTAGCAACAGCACGACGGCACCCATATAGCCCAGCAGGCCTTCGTCGCGCTGGTCCAGAAGACGCCGCGCCATGCCCTTGGGGACCATGATTGCGTCGGTAAGTTGCACAAGGATGTATGTACGGGTGAGCTCCGCCTCGAACGGATCGAGGAAGTCCTTCGCCTCGTCGAGAGCCTCGATCGCGCCGCGAGGATCACCCCGATACAGGCGGCACTGCACCACCGCACTCCGTGCCAGCGCGCCAGTGCCCTCAGAATCGTTGAAAGCCGCTCGTATCTGCCGTTCCGCTGGTCCGAAGCGCCCCATCGCCATGAGCGCGGTCCCGGCTTGATAGTGCAGGTAAGCAATCGATCGCCCCTTGCCGAGTGACTCGAACAGCCTGATGAGCCTGGAGGTAGTCCATCGGATCGTGAGGACGCAGGCGATACGCCGCCAGGGCATCCTGCTTGGCTCCCTTCTGGTCACCCAGCCGGCGCCGTGAATGGGAGCGCGAGATATAGGCGCCGACCAGACCAGGATCGAGCGCAATGGCCTGGGAGTATTTTGCGATGGCGCGCCGCCGCTGTTGCTCGGTGATCTTTGGGCGCTCGCCTGAACGACGGACACTCAGTCTCGGGTATTCGATCGCGCTCCCCGCCGCCACCAGGGGTCTCGGCAGGTGACGGGGTCCTCCGCGATCGCTGGCCAGCTCGACGCCTCATCGGCACCCAGACCCCACCGAGACGAAGGCGAACATCGGCCCTATTTTGCCCTCAACCTCCCGCCCAGTTCCACGCCCCAGGGCGGCCGCCACGAGATCGCCCGTCGCCCGCGCCGTCCTCGCCAGGCTCGCGCGGGTGCGTCGGAGGCCGAGGGGAGAGTCGGTCCGCAATGCCGCCTTCCAGAAACGAGTCATCGAAAAATCGGCTCACCGCCTTCAACGTCGGGGGCGTGGGAAGGACCAGACGCGACCGCGCCATTTCCGCATGGCGTTGTTGCGGCTCAAACCGAACGGGGAGAGAAGAATGAACACAGTAATCGGGATTTCCGGCTTTGCGCGTCTCATCGGGATCGCCACGCTGGGAGCAGCTCTCGGATGCGGCGGGCTCGACCAACGGACCGAAAGGAAGTCCGGCGCCATCGTGAACACGAACGACCCCCCATCCACGAAGCTGACTCTCGGGGCCGGTTGGTCGCAGGTTCCCGCCCTGCCGGCGCCCATAACCCCGTCCGGGGATCCGACCGTCCTGGCGGCCGACTACCACACCATCGCCACCTTCGTGCAGGCCGCGAATTTCGGTTACTTTGCGGGGGCCGGGGAGAGCGTCCAGGAGGTGAGCTGGGCCGAGTACAGCGGCGATGTCTTCGTGACCCCGGCTGCGCTCGCGCGGCTGCCCACCGTCCACCTGGACGCCGGTGGTCAACAAGAGGAATACTTCATCGTGGTCGGCCGCGCCGGTGGTTCGGACCAGCGCATGTATTGGAGTGAAGGCGTGATCGCGCCAGCCACCGCCGGGGTCTTCTCGCCGCCGACGCCGGTCACCTTCCCGGCCTTCGCGACCATCAACGGCAACAAGTTTGTTGACCCGTACGGCTACCCCGCCCTGGCGGGCGACAATACCGGCAACGTGACCATGACGTACATCGGTCTCAATGCGAGCAACCAGCCGACCGTCTACGCCCAGGTCAAACCCTTCAACGGAAACTGGAAGGCCAGAGTCGCGGCTCCGGCGTTGCCCACCGGCTGGACTCTCGTCGTCGGGAAGTCGACCATCGACTGGGGTTACCTGGGCTCGAGCACGATCGTCGTCAAGGCCAAGAAGTCGACGACGACCAGCTTCTTTCGCATCCTGTTCAACGGCTCGACCTTCTACGACACGCTGGGGCCGGCCCAGTGGCGCCAGCTCTCGCCGCTCTCCGGCTCACCGAGCATCGACAGCGATGCGGCCGTGGAGTGGGACGACAGTCTGAGCGCGCACACGCTGTACTACCGGAGCGGCACCAAGGCCAGCAACCTCTACGAGGCGTCGTTCACCGACACCTCCTTCTACGAGGCCTTCAAGCAGCTGATCGGGTCCACCACCACGAACCCGGCGTTCGTGGGAAGTCCCTCCGTCTTCGGCGGCATCAACCTGGAGAACAGCGAGCACTGGATCCTGGGCCGCGACGCCCAGTCCAAGATGTACATGGGCTTCATGGAGGAGGACGGCTCGCTATCCCCCTGAGCAGCAGGGCGGTCAGTGAATGAATTCCCGCCCCTGAATTCCAGGTCAGCACTTCCGATCGCCGGCGGCGGCATGGCGCAGCCGGCCCCGCTCTACCGCGCCGTCTGGAACGAGATCCGGCGGCCGACCATGTAATGGGGCGGGTTCGGCCAGTC
Organism: Polyangia bacterium; assembly: GCA_035578045.1. Classification (GTDB taxonomy): domain Bacteria; phylum Myxococcota_A; class Polyangia; order Fen-1088; family Fen-1088; genus JADGRB01. Next base: position 3,518 of record DATJWP010000088.1, read on the forward strand.
GTCGCTGAACCCGTAGACCAGCCAGCCCTGACTGTCGTCGGCGGCGTCCCACAGCACCGAGCCCTCCCAGGAGACGCTGAGCCCCGGCTGCGCGACGCCGAAGTCGGTGACCAGCGGCGCCTTCGGCGTGCGCCACGTGATCCCGTCGTCGGAGAACGCCGCGTAGAGCCCGCTGATTGACGCGAGCGGGGGCGACGCGCTCCGCTCGCCCCAGGCGTCGACGCCGTAGATCATGAGAAATTTGCGGAGCGAGCTCGAGTAGGCGGCGTGCCCCTCCAGCGCGTTGGACGTGGAGGTTGGCGGCGCCACGACCGGCGAGTCGTATCCGTCGATGCCGTCGGTCGAAAAGCTGCCCAGGTAGTACTTGGTGAAGCCCTCGACGGGGCCCACCGCGGCGGGGAACGCGGGAGGCCAGGACAAGAGGTCCGCGCGCGCCATGCAGATGACGACCGGTCGCGACCCTCCCGTCGGGCTCACCCGCGAATGCTCGGTGTAATAGAGGTAGAGCCACCTCCCGTCGGCCGAGGAGACGGCCCCCGGTTCGGCCGTCCCCTGGTCGTATTGCACGGTCACACCGTCGGGGGCGCGCTTGGGAACGAAGCTCTCGATGACGTATCCGCGCCGCGTCCAGGTCAACCCGTCGGGCGAGGACGCGATCCCGATCCGGGCGTAGAAGCCGGGGATGCTGGTGCCGGGGATCGTCCCGGTGTTCTGCTGGTCCTCGCCTTCGTAGAATCCATAGTAGCTGCCGTCGGTGTGTCGATAGACGGCACTGATGCCGGCGTACCCGTTGTCAAAGTCGGTGCTGGGCCCCGGGCGAACGACCGTGGTCGCCGACGTCAAGTTCAGGAGCGGATCGGCCGCCGTCGAAGCGGTGACCACGACGGAAGACCTGGACAGCCCGTCCGCCACCATGATCCGGAACGGGTCGAGGCTGAGAATGGACGTCCCCTCGTCGGGGAAGTAGCTGAGCCCCAGCGCGTTGCCGTCGGGCAGCAAGGTCTGCGGTCCGCCGAGATCGACGCTCGGGTCACCTGCCGGCGCGGCGCCCGCTCCGCCGGACCCTGCCGCGGCCGCGCCGCCGCCTCCTCCACCGGCGGCGGTCCCCGCCCCGCCACCGCACCCGAGCGACATCAGCGCGGTCAGAGCGACCGCCACGTTCACCGGCATCCTGCGGCCCGCCACGGCACCACATGCTAGCGGAGATTCACCCGGCTTACAGCGACCGTGAAGGATCCCAAGCGACCGTGTCAGCGTCGCTCAGGGACAGACAGCGGTGTCGTCGTTCCCGCTGCCGGAGGCGACCGCGCCCGTCCGGGTTGCGACAGCGTTGATCTGACAGGTGGGGAGCAACGGGTTGTTGACCGCGTTGATCTGAGCAACGCTGACGACGGCCCCCAGCGCGCTGATGTCATCCAGCTGCGGGTTGCTCTGAAGTTGCAAGGTCGCCACGGACGCGAGGCGCTCCAGTCCATGCAGCGACGTCAAGGTGGCGTTGGACGACAGGGTCATCTGGCGAGTCACGCCGGTCAACTGGTCGAGCCCGGTCAGGTCCGTCAATGACGGATCCCCGCTGATATCGAGGCTGTCGGTCATTCCCAGGCCGGTCAGGCCTTTCAGCGAGGGAAGCTGAGCGTTGTCGTCGATCTCCAGGGTCGCGACGCTGGTCAACCCTGCCAGCTGCGGAATCTCCACGAGCATCGCGTTCTCGGAGAAGGTCAGCCCGTTGAGGGTGCTCGCCTGCGCGTTGAAATCGTCGCCCGCGTCCGTGAGCATGGGGTTCTCGCTGAAGCCGAACGATCCGGAATCGGCGATCACGAGCGGGCCCGACGGGGCCAGTCCCAGCCCGTGAAGATCGCCAATCAGCGTCTGCATGACTCCCAGGTTCGTGACGTGGACCAAGCTGCGCAAGCCGTAGAGAGTATTGATCGGGCACGTCTGAATGCTCACGATGCCCGCGCTCGAGAGGTTGCGCAGCCCCTCGACGTCCTCGAGCGCGATGTCGTTGCTCAGGATGATCCCGCCGGCAGCCGTGATGCCGACGAATCCTTCGAGCCGAGCGAGGACGTGATTGCTGTCGATGGCGACGGTGCCCACGGTCTGGCCGGGGAGTTGGTCCACGCCGACCAGGCTCTCGTTGGTCGTGATCATCACGTTGCCGAGGGTGGCTGTCCCCCCGATCGAGATGCTGGTGAGCGCGTAGTTCCCGCTGATCTCCAGGTCGTAAGGGCTCGTGATGCTCCCCAGGGCCGCGACGCTGGTCAGGGCCGCGTTGTTGGAGATCAAGACCTCCCCGGTCACGGACTGGAGCGAATCGATGCCATCCAGCGTGATCAGACCGTCGCTGGAATTCACGTTCAATCCGCTGACCTGGTTCAGCTTGCCGAGTCCGGTCAGGTTCTGGAGCTCGGGGTTGCCGTAGATGGACAGAACGCCCGCCGTCGTCAGCGCGTCGAGCCCGACCAGACTCTGGAGCAGCGGGTTGTTCCCGATCGCGACCGCGCCACCCACGCTGGCGAGGGCCTCGAGCCCGCGCAGCTCGGTCAGTGACGGCCCCGAGATCGTCAGCGAGCCCCCGACGGCCTGCAGTTTCCCGAGGCCCAGCAGATTGGCCAGCACGTAGTTGTTGCTGACGGTGAGGGCGCCGCCGATGGTCTGTAGAGCATCGAGCCCCGTCAGCGACGCGAGTGTCGTGGCGTTGAGGATCTGGACCTGGCCGGTCACACTCTGCAGGCACCTCAGGTGAGCGACGTCCGTGACCTGACCGGAGATCACCAGGTCTCCCTGGACCTGAGAGATGACCTCGAGCGCGTCCACCGACCGCTGATCCATCAGGGTGATCGACCCCACGTGCGTTACGGCCGCGGCGCAGCCGGCAGACGTCGGCGGCCCGCCATCATCACCCGCCCCGGCGGCGTTTCCGCCGGTGCCGGTCGCGCCTCCCGACCCGAACGCGGTACCGCCGGCACCCGACGTCACCGCACCGCCGGCGCCCGTCCCGTCTCCGGGCCCAGAGCCCGCGAAACCACCATCCGGTTCGCCCCCCATGCCCGAGCCCACGAGACCAGCTCCGGTCGATCCGCCGGGCCTCACGCCACCACCGGTCAACGGCTTGGCGCCACCGCCGCAACCCATCGCGCCGGCGGCCATGACCTCCAGCAGCAGAATCGCCGTCCAGAATCGACGCGTGACCATTGGGCCCCCAAGGTCATGGGCACAGCCCCGGGTTTCCTTCGTCGAGCCCTCAGTGCCGCCTGAGGATGGCGCCGCCGGCGCCGGCCAGCCAGACGTCGCCCGCTGGTCCGACCCAGAGCGCGTTCAGGTCGACGCCGGCCGGGTACTGGTTCGACCAGGCGGTGCCGTTCCAGTGCGCGAGGGTCCCGCCCTGCCCGACCGCCCAGATGTCGTTGGTCGCGCGCCCGGCGATCGCGCGGACGGTGCCGGGGCCAATCTGCGTCGGCGACCACTTGGTTCCGTTCCAGTGCCAGAGGTTCCCCGACGAGCTTGTCCAGACGTCGCTGTCCGACGTGCCCCAGATGCCGTTCAGAGCTTGATCTCCCACCCCGCTCACCGTCCATCCTCCCGCGGTCGTGTAGCGCTGCAGGGCTCCGGTGGCGCCGACAGCCCAGACGTCGCCGGGCGCCGGCTCCCAGACGCTGTTCAGATCGACGACGCCCGCCGTTGGGCCCGTCGTCCAGGAGACGCCGTCGTAGTGCGCGACCATCCCCAGCCGCCCGACCGCCCAGACGTCGGCCGGTCCGGTCCCGGTGACGGCGAAGAGCGTCGAGGAGTCGACGTCCTTTAGCCCCACGTCGACCACCGACCAGCTCTGCCCGTCGAAGTGCGCGACGTTGCCCCCCGGACCGACCGCCCAGACGTCGCTGGCGCTGCTCCCCCAGATCGCGGTCAGGGTCCCGACCGCGCCGGTGGTGGGCGCCGGCGCCCAGCCATTGGCCGTCAGTCGATACGGACCGGGCACCGCCTGCACGTCACCGTCGGGGCTCGACCAGATGCCCGTGAAGGACGGGAGATCCCATCCACGCCCCTCGTCGACCAGGGCGCGGTCTTTTACCAGCGCGGGCGTGGTCGCCAGGCGCGCCAGCCGTCCGTTGACGCCGCCAACCAGCAGGTGGTCGTCGTCCGGCGCGTACCCGCACGTCCACTCGGGGATGTTCCTGTCGAACTCGGACCAGGCCGTTCCGTCCCAGTGTACGAGCTCGCTGAAGGGGGGGACCGTCATCCAGAGATCCGTCGACGAAGGACCGAACATCCTCAGGTCGTCGCCTGGGTTTCCGAGCGCGCTGGTGACCTTCTGCCAGGAGCCGGAGCCCTGCTGAGACCACATTCCCTCCTCATCGGAGGCGAGGAGCAGGTCGCCCGGCGCCCACCAGAAGCTCGGTTGCTCGAGGGTTCCGTTCCCCGGCAGCGCCTCCGCCGTGAAGGTGCTGCCGTCATCGTGATAGGTGGTGCTCGAGTCGATGAACCAGACGTCGTTCGGGGCCCGCGCGACGACGTCCCAGAAGTAATCGTTGATGCCTTCGGTCGCCTCCTTGTGCACCTGGGTCAGCTTCGTCCCATCCCAGTGATACGCGGTGTCGAAGCGAGCGGCGATCCAGACATCGTTCTCTCCGGTGCCCGACACAGCTTCGAAGGAGCCGACGTCGGTGCCGGTCGGGGTCAGATCGGTCAGGACGCCGTTGGTCAGCTTCAACACCAGCTGCTCCCCGACGGCCCAGACGGATCCGCCCGGGCTGCACCACACGCCGTGAAGCACGTTCCGGTTCCCCACGGGGACCAGCGAATAGGCGGTCCCGTCCCAGTGCAGGATGGTGGCGGCGCCACCGACCAGCCACACGTCGGACGGCGAGCGACCGCAAGCCTTGGTGAGGCCGTTCCCTTGCGGTATCGGGTTCGACCAGCACCAGCCGAACTCGCACAGCCCCGGCGCTTCCGCGAAAGGCCCGTTCGTCGCGTCACCACCGCCGGCGTCGCGACGGACGCCGTCCGCTTTGCCGCCGTCCGGAGGTGACGCGACGTCGGGGCGCGAGGCGTCGTCGTGATGCGCATCGGCCATGGGACCGCTTGCGTCGCTGTTGCCCGCGCCGGCGTCGGTCCGTCCGCCCGCGCCGCGCGACCCGCCTGTCCCTCCCCCGGCGCCGCCGGCCGCCGCGCCGCCGTGCCCGGCGGAACAGGCCGTACCGGACAGCCATGCGATCAGCGCCAGTCCCAGGACGGTCTGGTAGCAATACCGCGGACGGCCCACCCCCCGCATCGTAACATGGACACCGTCACCAGCGGCGGCTGACGGTCAGACCCAGCGGACGAAGGTCGGTTCCGCGCGCGCCGGAGACGGGCGTCAGTCCCAGGTGGACCTGCAGCTTGCGGTTGTATGCCTCCGCCATGGCCTCCGCGTCGTCCTGGCTGACGAGCGGTGGCTGAACGCCCGAGCCGATCGACGTGAGCACCACGCCGCCGGCGAACATTCCCAGGCCGACCTCGGCGCGCGTGTCGTGGTGGCTCCCGAAGCCGGACAGCGCGACGCCGAGGCCGCCCACGGTGACCAGCGCGCCGCCCCAAAACAGCGCCGCCGCAATCGCGTACTGGTGGCGATGCTGGGCGCCCAGATCGTCGCGCCCGATCTTGAGGAAGAAGTCGCTGTACGAGGTGGAGTAGCGAAACTTGCCGCGAACCGGTCGCCACCACTTGCTGCGGCCGACGAAGATCGTGGGGAACGAGGCGGACGTTTCTTCGCGAACGATCCCCAGCGCGTTCAGGCGATAGGTCTCGATGGGGCTCGCCCCAGCCTCCAGGCCGGTGAAGTCGGGCTGCGCCTCCTGGGTGCGTGCCGGCCTCCCCCAGCTGGACGCGAGCGCAGCGCAGAGCAACGCCGCGACGATCCTCATGTTCGATCCGTATCACGACTCCCGCCTTTTGACGCCGCGGCGCCTTCTGTACAATATGCGCATGCGACTCGCGCCGTTTGCCTTTGTGCTGATGGCTGGTTGTGCGACGACGCTGGTCGAGCAGGACATCCAGCGCCAGAGCGACGGGTGGACGGTCGTCTTCCACAAGCTCGCCGACGGGCCCAACGGGTTCACCACCCGCAACGCCTTCAACTACCGCCCGGAGTCGGGCCAGCGGTTCTTGTGGGTGACGCTGAGCGTCCGCAACGACGGGCACGGTGCCCGGGAGTTCCCCTTCGACAGCTGCGCGCTCAATCTGGGCGACACCGCCTACCTGCCGCTCTACGTCGGCATGGACTTCGGAACGCAGGCGGAGGTCTCGAAGTCGCCCGAGCTGTCGGCCGGCGAAGAGATCACGCGCAAGCTCGCCTACGGCTATCCGGAAGGGCAGTTTCCGAGTCGACTGGTCTGCTTCGGCAACGAGATCCCGCTGGTGCGCAAGTGACCGGACGCGCCGCGTTCGGTCTGGCGGTCTGTGGGCTCGCCGGCTGCGCGGTGCAGACCTACGCTGGTCCCCGGCGGCCGACCCAGCAGGTCGCCCGGATCGAAACCGACGGGACGCGGTTGACCAGCGTCGACGACTGGCGCGCCGAACGCATCGACCGACAGCTCGAGGTCCTGCCGGGGCCGCATGCGCTGGGCGTCAAGCTGAGCGACGATCATCGTCAAAGCGCGATGGCCGCCGACGGGTACCACTACTTCTCGCGGTATGCCCTGTTCGTTTGCTTCGTGGCCCGCCCTGGCCACACCTACCTGACGCGCCCCGCTTACTCGGGGAGGACCTGGCGACCCGAGATCGTCGACGAAAACCGGGCCGAGCTGGTCAAGTCTTGGATGGTCGACTCGGCGGCCGGTGGTTGCTCGCCGAACGAGAAGACACAGACCGACGAATGATGCCAAGACACGCCGGCGGGCGTCAGTAGGGACGGGCCCGGGAGCGCCGGCGTCGACAAACGAGCGCCAGCAACAGCACGAAGGTTTCGGCTGAAACCGACCAACCCGCTGCGCTGCCGTCTCCGAATGCGCAGCTGCAACCACCCGGCGCCGCGCCTCCCGCCGCGGGGGATGAGCTGGATCCGCCTGCGGCCGCGGAGCCGGAAGCACCGCCCGTAGCGCCGGCGAGGCCGGACGAGCCGCCGGAATCTCCGGCGAGGCCGCCCGCGCCGCCCGTGGCCAGGCCGGCCGCGCCGCTCGTGCCGGCGCTGCTGGGGCCAACCGCGCCCGCGGCACCGCCGCCTTGCGTTCCGGCGCCGCCTTGCGCCCCGCCACGCCCACCCGCTCCGCCGCCGGCCGTGCCCGCACTCCCCGCTCCGCCGCCGCCCGCGCCGCCCGCGCCGCCCGTCGGGGAGCCCTCGGGGACGAAGGTGAAGTCGCGGATGACGATCTCGACCGGATTGCCGTCCGAGGGCGGTGCGCCGAAGCACCAGAGGTTCATCCCGAGCGGCAGCGCCTGCTGGGGAATGTTCACCGTGGGGTTCGACGGCGCGTAGGTCCACGTGTTGATGGGCCCGGTTGTCAAGTCGACGGACGCGAGGCCGCTGAAAAGAAAGTCGGTGATCGCGCTGGTCGACCAGACGAAGCGCGAGGTGGTCGGCTCGCCGACCAGCGAGAAGCGGAAGCTCATCTCGCCTTGCGTGCTGCCGGACGCCGGATAGTCGGTCCAGTCGGCGTTGGGACCGTTCACGTCACCCCAGCGCGAGTACTCGATGTCGATCTCGTCGGTGCCGTCGGCGCCGATACCGGCGGCCGGGCCGTAAGAGAACAGCCCCAGCACGACGTTCTTGTCGTAGCTGTCGATCGGGCCGCTCACCTGCCACTGGTAGGTTCCGAAGCCGAGCTTGTCGGTCGTGAACAGCTCTGCGGCGGACCAGGTACCGCCGTTGTTCGCGATCTGCAGGTGAAGCCAGCCGTTCGTGTCGATCGTGACGTTGTCGGGGTCGCCCTTGCAGACGCCCGCCATCGCGCCCGATGTGAGCTGCCAGGTGTGCCCCTTCCACACGAGCGTCGCGCCGCGCGCGACCGGCACCGCCCCGAAGGGAACCAAGAAGAGAGCAACCAACAGGCCCGCCCCGGCCAACCGCGCGGACGTCACCAGCCCAGTTTGCGCCCGAACGCCGAGGCCAGCGACGGAAATCGTCGGTTGCGCCCGCGGCCGAATCGAGGTGCCTCACGGTTTCGTCGTCAGGACGGCGGTCGGTCCCCGCTCATCGTCCGGCCGCCGCTGGGCTCGGGCAGGTGATCGTTCAGCGCGGTGAGCGCGATGGCCGCGATCGGCAGCGGATGCAGCAGCGCGGGCCACGGGTTGGGCCGGCCGTTCTGTCGCGTCCCGTCACGCCGGCGTCCCACTATCAGTCATCCGGGCTTATAATCGCCACCGGTGGTCGAGGACTCGTCCAAGACCGAGCCCCAGCTCGATCCGCTGATCGGACGGAAGCTGGATGGGCGTTACGCGGTGCTGTCGCGCCTCGGTCAGGGCGGCATGGGCGTCGTTTACCGGGGACGGCAGTCCCACCTGGGACGCTTCGTGGCGATCAAGGTGCTGCACGAAGACGCCGCCGCCATCCCGGAGTGGCGCCGGCGCTTCGAGCGCGAGGCCAAGGCGCTGTCGGCGCTGGCCCACCCCAACGTCGTGCCGGTGACCGACTTCGGGATCGACCGCGGCCTGCCGTTCCTGGTGATGGAGCTCCTTCAGGGGAAGACGCTGGCGGACCTGATCAAGGAGGGGCCGCTGCCGTTGTGGCGGGCGGTGGACGTCGCGCGCCAGCTGCTGCGCGGGCTGGCATTCGCCCACGGCAAGGGCATCGTCCACCGCGACCTGAAGCCGGCCAACGTGTTCCTGCAAGAGCTGCCGGACCAGGCCGATCACGTGAGGCTGCTGGACTTCGGCATGGTGAAGTTCCTCGAAGGGTCGGGCTCGCGGACCCTCCCCGATCAGCTGACGCGCACCGGGGTCATGATCGGCACGCCGGCGTACATGTCGCCGGACCAGGTGACGGGCTCGCCGGCCGACGCCCGCTCTGACGTGTACGCGGCGGGCGCGGTGCTGTTCGAGCTGCTGGCCGGACGGCGGCCCTTCGTGGCGGACACCTACGAGGGCTGCGTGGGGGCGCACCTCACGAAGCCGGTTCCGTCGCTGGCCAAGGTCCGGCCCGGGATCGCGCGCGCGGCGCTGTTCCAGGCCTTGATCGAGCGGGCGATGGCCAAGAAGCCAGCCCAGCGGTTCAAGGACGCCGACGCCATGCTCGAGGTCCTGGAGCAAGTCGTCGCCAGGTTGCCGGCCTCGGCCCTGCGGCGCAGCCCCGTCGAGGCGCGCAGGCGAGCCGCGGCGCGCGCGCGGTTGGCGCCGGCATCGCGGTCGCGCCTCCGGCGCCCAGCCATCGCGCTGGTCACGCTCGCGGCCGGATTGGCGGCGGGGGCGATCTACTGGCGGCGCCACGGCGTCAAGGTGCTGGACACCGTGACCACGCCGGCGCCGCCACCGAAGGTGCTGGCTCCGCCGCCGACGCCTCCTCCCAAGGTCGATCCGCCGACGCCGCCAGCGCCGAAGCCACAGGGTGTTGCGGCGAGCGAAACGCCGCCGGAGCCGCCCCCTCCGCCGCCGCCAGAGCCCGAACCGAAGGCGAACGAGGAAGCGCCGCCTCCATCAGCCGCTCGCAACCCCTGGCGCGAGCCGGTTCCGCGCGTGCTCCGGCCGATCCGCGATCGGGTCAATCGTGGCGGGCACATGTCGCAGAGGGCGCTCCGCCCGGTGTACGAGTTCGCCCACCAGAATCCCGGCGATCCTCGCCCCTGGCTCCTGCTTGGACACGCGTACGCGCAGCTCGGCTGGCTCAGCGACTCCGTCGATCGGTACGTCCACGCTCACGGCGTCGATTCAACCTGTCGGGGCGACCCGCAGATGCTCGCGGATCTGCTCAAGGCTGCCGCGCATCCGATGGCTGGCCGAAGCGCCGCCCGAGCCATCCGCGACATCTACGGTGGCGACGCGATTCCGGCCCTGACCAGCGAGATCGAACGAGACGCTTCCGATCGGGAGGCTGCTGCACGCCTCGCCCGGCTACGCGAGTCGCTGGGACGCTGAATGCGCCGGTCTGGCCCGACCCCGTTCATGAGCAAGCCAGGCAGAAGCAGGCCGCGCAGCCGTCGCTGCGGGTGCCCACCGTGGGCCAGGCCTGCCGCTGCGGCGATGCGCGCTCCAACGCGCCCCAGGATGTCGATGTTGGCGTCGGCGAGTTTCGTCTGACGGCCGTTGCGGTCTCTGGGCGGTGGCCTGGTGCTCCCGAACCCACCAGCTCACGCAACCGCTGCTGGGCCGTCACCGACCGTCTCAGTAATTCAGTAATACAGGTGGAAGGTGCCGCTCACGTGCAGCATGCCGAGCATGTAGAGCACGCCGTTCCAGTAGTCGCGGTTCGGGGGGTTGGTGGACCAGATCTTGTCGACGAACGCCTTGCCCGATGAAACCGGCAGCCCGAAGCCCAGGGTCGCGTTACAGGACTGCTGGGCCACGCCGCTGGCGTGTGAGGTCTCGTAGCTGCCGTACTTCATGGCGTACGTGTCGGTCTGCCAGGAGTCCGCGTCGAAGAAGTTGTGGTCCATCATGATGTTCACGACGCAGCGGATGGCGTCGGAGCCGGCGCCCCGGATGGTCGACCCGGTGAACGACGACTGGTCGCCGATGACGCCGTTCGAGTCGGCGGCGCTGTGGAAGAACGCGCGCGCCGCGGTCACCGCCGCGTTCCAGAAGTCGGCGTTGGCGGTGTCGAAGCAGGCCCACACCTGGTAAAAGGCCGGCAACACGTAAGACCCGTCGGTGTTGCCCGAACCGGCCACGAACTCGACGATGTGGCTCTTCGTGTCGAACTCCATCGTCCGCATCATGTCGAGGACCCACTGCGCCTCGGAGGCGTAGTCGTACATCCCCGACGAGTCGCCCCAGCGCGTGTGGGCGAAGATCAGCGCGGTGGCGAAGTATTCGTCGCCGTCCGGCGCGCCGCCGGTCGCCAGCTTGGACCCCGACGTCGAGACGTGCCAGGCGATCTGGCCCTTCCCGTTCGCCATGTGGTTCTTCACGAACGTCCAGAGGCGATCGAACTTCGTCTGGTCGTCGAGCTGGACGGCGATCATCATCCCGTAGGACATCCCCTCGGTCCGCACGTCGTTGTTGTACGTGTCCTCGACGTAGGACTCGTCCGAGCCGGGGCCGTTGAAGTAGATGCTGCCGGAGCCGCCCGGGTTGAACAGCGCCGCGTAGGCGGCCTTCACCTTGGTGTCGCTGTCGGCCTGGGTGTGCCCCGAGACGCTGACGAACAGGTTGTTGTAGGCGGCCGGCGGGGTGCACCCTTGCCCGGGGATGGTCACCGTCCCGACGCCGGCGTCGACGCTGCTGCCGCTTCCGCCGCTCCCGGTGGTCGGGCTGCCGCCGGTCCCGCCGGAGCCCCCGCGGGCCCCCGCGCTGCCGCCCGTCCCCGAGCCAGCGGTGCCACCTCGGCCGCCGTGGCCGGCCTGTCCGCCAGTGCCGGTGATCCCCCCCGTGCCGCCGCCCGTCCCCGGGGAGTCGCCAGTCGCGGGGCTGCCGCCCGTGGCGTTCGAGCCGCCCGTACCGGGCCCGCCGGTCGACCCGCCGCTGCCGGGCGAGGCCCCGCCGCTGCCGCTCTCCCCCCCGCTGGAGCCCGAGGAGGCACAGCCTGCCAGCGCCAGGGCCAGCAAAGCGGACGTGATGACGCAGGACGACCGTCGGGAGCCGCGGGGGGAGCTCATCGCCTCCCGGAATTCCCGCCCCTTCGATCTTAGATCACCTCAGGCGCGATTTTTCGGGCCGACGGCTCAGCGCCGGTGCCCCGCCTGGCACGGGGTCAGGCGGCCGATGAGGTTGTTGTTGGTCTCCGTGAACCAGAGGTTGCCGTCCGGCCCGGTCGTGATCCCGAACGACGCCGCGAACGCGGTCGGCACTTCGAACTTCCGCAGCGTCCCGTCCAGGGTCACCTGACCGATGTAGTTGAGAGGATCGACCAGATACGTCGTGAAGTACATCTTCCGGTCGGGTCCCGCGGTGATCGCGAGCGGCAGGTCGGTGGGAGCGCCCGTGCTGTCCGGCAGCTGAACGACATTCGTGGTCACCCCGTCCATCGTGATCCGGCCGATGCCGTTCCCGCCCGGCCCCAGCGTCCCGTGCGTGTACCAGATCGCGTGGTCGGGCCCCACCGCGAGCTCGATGGCTCCTCCCGGAGTCGTGACCGGGAAGCGCGTGACGTCCCCCCGCGGGGTCACCCGATAGAACCCGAGCGCGGGGATCGGTCCCCGGGTGAACCACAGGTTGCCGTCCGGGCCCGTCACGATGCGATCCGAGCTGCCTGCGGCGTCGTCCGTGGGAATCGGGAACAGCGTCGTCCGCCCGCTGGGCGTGACGCGCGCGAGGTACTCGTACCCCAGCGCCCAGACGGCGCCGCCCGGGCCCGCGGTGATGTCGGCGACGAACGTCAGGTCCGGCAGCGGGATCTCCAGGGTCGCATGGTTGTGGCGCGACACACGCGTCACGCTCACCGGCGACTGGAACGTGCTGACCCAGATGTTGTCGTCCGGGCCCACGATCAAGCGGGAGTTCCCGGCGCTCGGGATCGCAACCGGCGTGTGGGTCTGACCGTCGGTGGACATTCGCCCGAGGGCGAGCTGTCCGGTCGTGAACCAGAGCAGGTTGTCAGGGCCGGTCACGATCCGGAAGGGGCCGTCCAGGCCCTGCGAGGCCGAAGAGGCGGGGAATTCTTCGATCTGACCGCAGGTGCCGCCGCGCGAGCCGCCTGGGCTCTGTCCCTCGGCAAAGGCAGAGGCGACCTCGGTGTCGACTCCACCCGGAGCGGGCCCTTCGTCGGCGCACGCCGGCACCAGGGCCGCGAGAAACAGCAGGTGGATCGTGACAGTCCCGTTCCAGCGCAACATGGTAGCCTCCGGTTTCGTTGCGCGAGAACGTGCGGCGCCGGTCCGGGCTGCCAAGCACGGTGGGCTCTGTAAATTGCAAAGCGCCGCGGCTTCTCGCCAGGCAGCGCCCGGGGTGTCCCGTCACAACCAGTGAGTGGGGCGCCAGTCGCCTTCCGGGTCGGTGGTCTGCCCGACCTCGATCAGGTGACCGTCGGGATCGCGGATGTAGCAGCGGATCTCGTACTGGTGCTGCTTGGGCGGGGTCAAGAATCGAGCGCCCCGGGCGCTCCACGCCGCATAGACGGCCTGGATATCCTTGACCCGAATATTGAGGAAGCTGCTGACACGGTCGGGATCGCGGGGCGCCTCCAGGGTGACCGCCGGCTTGTCGTCGGTCGGCCCTCCGCCCGAGTTGATGATGATCCAGCTGTTGGCGAGCTGGACGTAGGTCGGATCCGGCGAAAAGACGACCCTGCCGCCCAGCACTTCCGTGTAGAAGCGAGCCGAGCGCTCGACGTCATCGGACACGATGAAGTGGGCCAGCACGATGCCTTCCGGCGGTGGTGGGAGGTCGGCCATCTGTCACCGGAAGGTGGGCCTTCATCTCCTGGCGGCAAGGACGCGAGCGCGGATGCGGGTTCGGCCGTAGAGCCACCTGCCGGTCAGTAGAGCCACCTGCCGGTCACTCACTCGCCGTCTCCTGGCGACGTGGCGCGCGACCCACGGGCGGTCTGCATCACCTCTTGCAACAGCTTTGGGTCGACCGGTTTGGTCAGGTGAAAGTCGAAGCCGGCGGCGGCGGTGCGGGCGCGATCCTCGGCTTGCCCGAAGCCCGTCATGGCGACCAGCAAGGGACGCGGGCCGTCGACCCGCGCGCGCAGGTTCCTGGCCACCTCGAGCCCGTCCAGATGAGGAAGGCCGATGTCGAGCAGCACGACGTCGGGGTTCATCTCGCGCGCGACCGCCACCGCCGCCAGCCCGTCGTACGCCACGCGCACATCGTGCGCCTGCAGCCGCAGCAGGCGCAGCAGGCTCTCGGCCGCATCGACGTTGTCGTCGACCACCAGGATCCTCTCCGGGCCCGATCCACGTGTGACGTCGGCTGGACCGGGGGCGGCTTCGCCCGCGACGGCGGCGCGGGCGTCCGGGGCGATCGGCAGCCGGACGACCAGCTCGGTGCCGCAGCCCGCCCCGGCGCTGCGCGCCTCGACGTCACCGTCGTGCATCTGGACCAGTCGCTTGACCAGCGCCAGCCCGATGCCCAACCCCTCGTGCTTGCGCTGCCCGGGCCAGACGAACTGGGTGAACATGTCGAACACGCGCTCGCGCATGTCGGGCGGAATGCCGATGCCGTTGTCCTTCACGGACACGACGGCGCGCCCGCCTTCCCGGCGCACCGCCAGGCCGATGGCGCCTCCGTCCGCGGTGAACCGGGCCGCGTTGTTGAGCAGGTTCGAGACGATCTGGGTCAGCCGCGCGCCGTCTCCCCAGATGGGCAGCGGCTCGGCCGGCAGGTCGATGGCCAGCTGATGGTGGCGCTCCAGGAGCAGAGGCTCCGCCGCCTCGACCGCCTGGGCGACGATCGGACGCAGGTCTCGGACCGACCGGTTCAGGGTGATCTTTCCCAGCGTGATGCGCGAGACGTCCAGCAGGTCGTCGACCAGGCGCGTGAGCTGCGCGGTCTGTCGAGCGATCACGTCCCGGGCCCACCCGATCGAGTCGTCGACCGGCTCGGATTGCCGCATGATCTCGAGGGCGATCGTGATCGGCGCCAGCGGGTTGCGCAGCTCGTGGGCCAGCATGGCCAGGAACTCGTCCTTGCGGCGATCGACCTCTTGCAGCGCCTGGGCCACGCGGGCCTGAGCCAGCAGCCGCCGGTGCTCCTCTTCGGCGCGCTTTCGCTCGGTGATCACCTCGGTGAACATGATGACGCCGCCGATCTCGTCGTCGGCGGTCCGCCAGGGACGCACCTCCCATCGCAGCCAGTCCGTGGATCCGTCGGTCCGGACGAACGAGTCGTCGTCGTAGATCTCGACCCCGCCCTCCAGGCACCGGCGGTGAACCTCCTTCCAGCGCTCGGGGATCTCCGGGAACACCTCGTAGTGGCTGCGACCGACCAGGTTCTGATCGCCGAGCTTGTAGTCGGTCAGCCAGCGCGGGCTGTAGAGCAGGTAGCGCATCTCGCGATCGAACATCGCGACGGCCGCCGGGACGTGCCGCACGAAGCTCCGCACCTGCTCCTCGCTCTGCTTCGTCGCCGCCTGGCTGTGGCGCAGGCTGGCTTCCGCCTTCGCGTGTTGCCAGACCAGCGCCGCCAGCAGCATCAGCGGAATGGAGATGAAGAGGAAGAATCCCTGCAGCGCGATGATGATCTGGGCAGCCGAGCCGGTGGCGAACGGGCCCCGACCGGCCCGCGTCCAGAGCAGAGCGGCCAGCACCACCAGCAGCAGGTGCAAACCCAGCGCCCCCGGACCGAAGCGGACCGCCGACCAGAGCAGGAACGGCAGCGGCACGATCACCAGCCACTGCGGCGGCACCCGGCCGGGCGGCCAGGCGAACAGGAGCGGCATCGCCGCGATCAGACAGGCGGTCAAGAACACCAGCTCGGCCCGCCGTCGCGGCCGGCTCCGGACCCCGGCCAGCCAGTCGTCCGCGAAATGCAGGATGGGCGCGGCGACGATGACCGCGCCCGCCATCCGGGCCAGCACGCGCTGCTCCCAGGGCATCCAGAAGTCGTGCACGAATCCGGTCGCCATGTACACGCCGACCACCAGGACCTGGACGATCAGCGGCACCAGGAAAGCCCCGGTGAGGATGAAGCAGCCCATGCGGCGCAGGCTGTCCACGCGCGGCGGGCTGCCCAGAACCGGGCGCAGCAGCGCGGCCGCAATCGCGCACTGGACCACCTGTCCGGCCAGCTGGAGCAGCATCATCGCCGTCGACACGTGCGGGTTGAAGGTGGCCGTCAGGTAGGCGTGCGTCGGCAGCAGCGCCAGGCTGTAGAGCCACCAGCGGCGGACCGGGGCCGTCAACATCGCGGCCAGCAACATCCCCTGTGGCAGCCAGATCTCCGACGGCCCCCCCGGCACCAGCCGCATGGCCATGCCGACCGCGCCGCCCGCGTAGTACCCGGCGCAGAGCAGCAGCGTCGCGATCAGCGCCCGGCGCTTGTCGTCGCCCGCCGCCGGCGCCGCCCCGCCGCCTGCCGGTGAATCCGCTGCCCGAGGAGAGACGAGTCCGCGCATCCCAAACACGCCCTGCCGGACCGCAGGGTACATCGAAAGAGATGGGATCGACAAAGCCCCCGGGTTAGGGTGGCTGTCGATGGGGACGGTGCCCGAACCACCCTCGGTCCACGCGGGTCCGCTGCGACGGTCGGTGGGGTTCACCGGGCTCATGATGGTCTCGCTGGGCTCGATCATCGGATCGGGGTGGCTGCTGGGGGCGCTCAACGCAGCCGAGCGGGCCGGGCCGGCCGCGGTGCTGTCCTGGCTTCTGGCGGCGGTGATGCTGTCGTTGCTGGCGCTGGTCTACGCCGAGCTCGGCGCGACTTACCCGGTGGCGGGCGGCGGCGCCCGCTTTCCCTACTACGCCCATGGTCCGATTGCCGGCTTCACCGCCGGGTGGGCGGCCTGGCTGCAGGCGGTCTTCATCGCGCCCCTCGAGGTGCTGGCGGCGATCACCTACGTCAACAGCGTCGACTGGGTCAAACATCACTTCAACATGATCTCCAAGGTCGGTGACAACGCCGGCCTGCTGAACGGCACCGGACTGGCGGTGGCGCTGGTGCTGATGGCGCTGTTCACGGCGATCAACCTGGCGGGCGCCAAGTTCCTCTCGGACAGCAACGTGATCGTCGTGATCTGGAAGACGGCGGTCCCGGTGCTGGCGGTCGGCGTGGTGGCCGCGCGGCAGTTCAACCCGGGGAACTTCAGCGCCGGCGGCGGTTTCATGCCGTTCGGTTTCCACGGCGTCTTCGCCGCGCTGACCGGCGGCGTGGTGTTCGCGCTGCAAGGCTTCGAACAGGCGGTTCACTTGGCCGGCGAGGCCCGCGATCCCAAGCGCGATCTGTCTCGCGCCATCCTGGCCGCGATGGCCATCGGCGGCGTGCTCTACACGTCGTTGCAGGTGGTGATGATCGGCGCCCTGGAACCCGCGCACATCGCCAAGGGTTGGTCGATGCCGCTGGGCGGCGACCCGTCCGACTACGGGGTCTGGTACACGCTGGCGCTCGCGCTGGGCGTGGGGTGGCTGGCCAAGGTGCTGCTCATCGACGCCATCATCTCGCCGGCCGGGACCGGGGTGGTCTACGTGGCGACCACCGCCCGGCTCTCCTACGCGCTGGGCGAAGAGCGCGAGATGCCGGCCGCGCTGGCCACCACCAGGAAGGGCGTCCCCGTGGTGTCCATCCTGACGGCGGCCCTGGTGGGCACGGCGGCCTTTGGGCCGTTCAAGAGCTGGAACGCGCTGGTCAGCGTGGTGACGGCGGCGACCGCCATCATGTACGCCTTCGCGCCGCTGTCGCTGGCCGCGCTGCACAAGGTCGACGGCGGCCGGTCACGTTCCTATCGAGTCCCGCTGCCCAAGGTGGTGCTGCCGGCGGCGTTCTGTTCGGCCAACCTGATCATGTACTGGGGCGGGTTCGACACCAACTGGAAGCTCGCCGTGGCCATGCTCGCCGGCCTGGCGCTGTTCGCCATCGGCGCCCGCCGGATGCGCACCGGCGCCGCGCGCACGACCAGAAACGCCATCTGGATGGCCCCCTGGCTGGCCGGCCACGTGGTGCTCGGGTGGCTCGGTCGCTACGGCGGGGGCCACAACATCCTGCCCAACTGGATCGACGTCGGCGTGGTGATCGCCTTCTCGCTGGCCCTCTTCTACTGGGCGACCTCGCTCAGGCTGAGCGCGGCCGACGCGGCCGCAGAGATCGCCAAGAACGCGGGTCAGATCGATTTCGTGGCGGGTTGATCCGTCACCTGCCGTCGATCTCGGCCGGCGGCGTGGTGTCCAGCTCGCACTCGCCGGACCGCGACATGGTTGTCACGATCAGCAACAGCGGTGGCAATCGCCCGGTCGCGTTCCCCGTCTTTTGCAGCGCCGCCCGTGGCATCCCGCTTGCTCCGTCGCATCCTGATCTTGAGCTCTGGCGACCGATCCACGCACGAACGAAACAATCAGACGCGGCGCGAGGCCGTCCGTGCGGCCAGCTGGATGCTCTCCCTGGCCGGCAGCTTCGAGGCGCAGGGGCTTGTCGGGGAGCGCGAGATGGTGGCCCGACAGGCGTTGCTGCGTGAGTCTCTGATCGCGACGGCCCGGGCGGTGACCGGCGAGCCGGCGCTCTGCTCCCTGGAGGAGGCGGCGAACGGGCTGGCCCAGCACGCGGCTCGCAGATCGCGGGTGCCGCGCCCGCCCCCGGAATGGAACGCGCGCGCGCTGGCTGCCGACGCGGAACCCAACGACGATTCTCTGCGGGCCGGCGAACGTTGGATTGGCGCGCTGTTGTCGTGGGCGCGCACCGACGCCCGCGAGCCAACCCGCCGTCGCTGGTCGATCCGGGCGGCGATCGGGCTGGCGCTGGTGGTGGCGGTCCCGGCCACGGCCCCGTTCTGGTATCACCCGGCTCAGCTCGATTACACCTGGCGCACGAGCAGCGCCGAGCCTGGATTCGAGGGCACCGGAAAGCTGGGCGATTCACAGCCCTACGACCTGCTCTTTCACACCAGGGAAGAGCCAGGCCCCTGGGTCCTGGTGGACATGTTGAAGACCCGGAAGATCGATCGGGTCGTCCTGAAGAACCGCCTCGACTGCTGCCTGGACCGCGGCTTCCCGCTGGTGGTGGAGGTGTCGCTGGACGGCGCGAGCTTCGAGGTCGTGGCCCAGCAAGACAGCTTCTTCACGGTCTGGACCGCGCGTTTCAAGAAGCGCGCGGCGCGCTATGTCCGGGTTCGCTCCCTCCGCACGACGGCGTTGCACCTGCACCGGATCGAGCTGCCGTGAGGTCCCGGCGCTGGTCCCTGGTTTCTCCGCCACGACTTCTTCCGCCGCATCCTCCACGTGCACCACCAGGCGCCGCCGGAGAACAGCCTGGTCAGGGACTTCGGGTTCTGCTCACGACCGCCCTGACCAGGGGATGCTCGCTGATTCGCGCGCGGGCGACCGTCAGGCCCTTGGCCTCGGCGCCGCGGTAGGATGACCCGTGCGGCTCGCTCTGGCGTTGCTCTTGGCGGCGCGCGCTCTCACGAGCGCCGGCGGTGTTCAGGTCGCCGTCACCGTCGATGACCTCCCCGTGCACGGACCGGCCCCACCGGGGGTGAGCCGGTCGGCCATCATCGAGCGTATGCTGGCCGCTTTCGCCGCGCACCACCTGCCGCCGGTGTACGGCTTCGTGAACGGCAAGGCAGTCGACGACGATCCCGCCACCGAGGCCGCCTTGCGGCGCTGGACCGCTGCAGGTCACGCGCTGGGCAATCATTCGTGGTCGCATCCGTCCCTGAACACCACCCCGCTGGACGCCTACCTGGACGACGTGCGACGGGACGAGGACATCCTGGCCCGGGTGGCTCCCCGCCCCACCTGGAAGGTGTTCTGGTATCCGTTCCTGCAACAGGGCGACACCGTCGCGAAACGTGACGGCGTCCGGCGGTTTCTGACGGAGGCCGGCTACACCATCGCCGACGTCACCATCGACGCCGACGACTGGGCATACAACCCGCCGTACGCGCGCTGCGCGCGGCGCCGCGACCTGAAGGCCCTGGCCGACCTCCGGCGCTCGTTCGTCAGCGAGCACGTCGACGAGCTCCGCCGCGTCCGCGCCGTCACGCGCGCCCTGGCGGGGCGGGAGGTGCCGCAGGTGCTGTTGCTCCACGCCGGCGCCGCGGACGCCGACGCCATCGACGCCCTGCTGACGGCGTTCGAGGCCGAAGGCGCGCGGTGGGTCGACCTGCGCGTGGCGCTGGCCGACCCTTTCTACGCACCCGCGACGCACGCGCCCGTTCCCGACGGATCGGCGCTGCCCTACGTGCTGGCCCGCGAACGAGGACTGACGATCGACCCGCCGGCCTGGGCGCGGGGGCTCGAGGCCCGGCTGCGGGCCGTCTGCCGCTAGTGTCCGCTAAGTCCGCTTGGCCGTGACCGGGCGCCGCCCGCCGTCGGGCGACCTGTTCAATCGCCTGCGCGATCGGCGTAACCTCGGAGCCGATGGTGGCCCTGGGCGGACTGGAGGTTCGCGTTCCCGTCGTCGTGATCGGCGCGGGGCCGGCGGGGCTGGCGACCGCCGCGTGCCTGGGGCGCGCCGGCGTCGAGCACGTCCTGCTGGAGCAGGCGACCGAGATCGGGGCCAGCTGGCGAAAGCACTACGAGCGCCTGCACCTGCACACCCCGAAGAGCATCTCGGCGCTGCCGTATCTGCCCTACCCGCGGGCGGCGCCGCGATACCCGTCGCGCGACGACGTGGTCGCGTACCTCGAGGGTTACGTCACCGCGCTGGGCCTGCGCCCACACCTCGGCGAGGCGGTCACCGCCATCGCCGCCGCCCAGGGCGGCGCCGACACCGCATGGACCGTGCAGACCCCGCGCGGCGGATACCGCTGCCGCCACGTCGTCGTGGCGACCGGGCTCGCTCGCGTCCCGCGCCTCCCCGATTGGCCCGGCCGCGACGACTATCGTGGCGAGCTCCTCCACAGCGCGCGCTATCGGAACGGCAAAGCCTGGCGCGGCAGGCACGTCCTGGTGATCGGAATCGGGAACTCCGGGGGCGAGATCGCGGTCGATCTCCTCGAGCACGGCGCGACGCCGGCGATCTCGGTGCGTGGGCCGGTGAACGTCATCCCGCGGGACGTGCTGGGGATCCCGATCCTGTCCGTCGGCGCGATGCTGCGCGCGCTGCCCGCCCGCCTGGGCGACCTGCTGGCGCGGCCACTCGTCCGCCTGGCCCTGGGCAATGTCGAGGCGCTGGGGCTCCGGCCGCTTCCCTACGGCGCGCTGATGCAGGTCGATCGGCTCGGCCGCGTCCCGCTCATCGACTCGGGCACGATTCGTCAGATTCGCGCCGGACGGATCGCGGTCCGCCCGAGCGTCGAGCGCTTCACCGCCGGGGGCGTCCGGTTCGCCGGCGGCCGCGAGGAAGCGTTCGACGCCGTGGTGGCGGCGACCGGCTTCGTCCCCGCGCTGGGCGACACACTGCGCGACCCGGCCGAGCTCTGTGGACCGACCGGCCTGCCGGCGGACGGCGCCCTGGAGCCCAGGCCTGGCCTGCACCTCTGCGGATTCCGCATCTCGACGCGCGGGATGCTGAACCAGATCCGGCACGACGCGCTGGCGATCGCGCGCGTCATCGTGGCCAAAGAGAAGGCGGCGCGTTCTGGTGTAAATTGATCCGGATGAGGGTGGGGAGCCTGGCGATCTCGGTCGCCCTGGCCGCCTCGTGCGGCGCGACGGCTCTCGCTCCTGCTGGGCCGGCGCCGGACGCCGCTGTCGAGTGGGACGGCGGGAGCCGCAGCCCGGCGCATGGGGTCGTGCTGGCCGAAGTGATCCAGGGCGCCTCGTCCGACACCTTCCGGGCGTTCGCCGACTTCGCGCCGGGCTCGGATCCGTTCGGGTGGAACGGGCCGGTCGGCGACCATCCGACCGCCGGCGACTGCGCCTGCGTGCAGGGGATCTCCACGCCCAGCCCTTTCGGCCTTCCGGACGCCGCGACGATCAGGCTCGGCGATTCCGGCGGGATACTCGCCGAGATGTCCCCGTTCGGGGTGACGGTCACCGCCGACTCGACCAGCACGACCTACCAGGGCACGTCCGATCTCGGCTCGCTCTGGTACGTCTATCCCGGTGGCTATCCCCAGGTCGACGCGTCGGCCTGGAAGCCTGGCGACGTGCTGAACATGCGATCGTCCGGCGGATCGTTCCCGCCGCTGAACGTATCGGTGACCGCCGGGGGCCGTTTGACGGGCCTCTCTCCCTCGCTGGCCGCGGCCGAGTTGAACATCTCGCGCGACAGTGACTTCACGGTCTCGTGGACGCCCGACGCGCTGCCGGGCCAGACGGTGTTGCTGGCCCTCCGTCAGGTCACGCCCAACTCGCTGATCGCCTGTTTCTGCGCCGCGCCGGATCAGGCGGGTATGCTGGCGCTTCCGGCCAGCCTGGTCGCCCTGTACGCGTCCGACGCCTCGACCTGCCAGGTCGAGGTCGAGCGATTGAACGTGTCGTCCGTCGACACGCCGATCGGGACGGTTCAACTGGTGGCTGCGACGGCCGTCGCGGGCCCGGCGACCGTGCCCTGATGATCCGGACCTGTCCCGCGGGGGATCTGGGCGGCGCGGTCTGGATCGATCTGATCGCGCCGACGGAAGAAGAGGTCGAACGGGTCCGGGCGGCGACCGGCCTGCGGGTGCCAACAGAGCCGGAGATCAGCGAGATCGAGTCGAGCAGCCGCCTGGCCTTCGAGGCGGGCGCCTACTTCGTGTCGACGCCGCTGGTGGCAGCCGACGCCGAGGGAGATCATCTCCTGGTCCCGGTCGGGTTCGTGTACGCGGCGCGCGTCCTCATCACGGTGCGCTTCGGCGCCCTCCATGCGCTGGACGCCGCCCACGAGCAAGCCGCCCTGAAGCCTCCGGCCAGCGCCCAGGACGCCGTGCTGCACATCTTCGAGCTGATCGTCGACCGCGCCGCCGACCACCTGGAACGGTCCGGCGCCGAGTGCGACGACCTGGCACGCACCGCCTTCCGAAACGATCCTGGCCGCGCCAAGGCATCGACCAAGCTGGGGACGGCGCTGCGGCGGATCGGCCGCGTGGCCAACGCCATCTCGCGGATCCGCGACGAGCTCCTGGGCCTCGGGCGGATCGGCGCCTACGTCATCGAGAGCAAGATCGAGGGCGCGCCGACGCTCGACCCGGGGCGACTGAAGGCGCTCCGCGCCGACATCGTCTCGCTGACCGACTACGAGGGGCACCTGTCCGCCAAGGTCCAGTTCCTGCTCGACGCCACCCTGGGCTTCATCAACATCGAGCAGAACGAGATCGTGAAGACGCTGACCATTGCGTCGGTGGTCGGGGTCCCGCCCGTCCTGGTCGCGGGAATCTACGGGATGAACTTCCGGATCATGCCCGAGCTCGGCTGGAGGCTCGGGTACCCGATGGCGCTCGGGCTGATTGTGGCGAGCGCCCTGGCGCCGCTCTGGTGGTTCAAGCGGCGCGGCTGGATGTAGCTCACCCGAAGTAGTGACCGGCCTCGAGGTCCTCGATCAGGCCCGGGTGGGTCGGGGTCCAGGAGAGTCGTTCGCGGGTCAACGCGCTGGAGGCGGGCTGATCCATCGCGAAGAAGCGCCCAATCCAGCCGAAGTGCGCGTTCGCGGCGTCGGGCGCGATCGCGACCACCGGGAGGGCCAGCTTCCGGCCGATGATCTCCGCGATCGTCCGGGTGGGCACGCCCTGGTCGGCGACCCCGTGCAGCACCGACCCCGCGGGCGCCTTCTCGAGCGCCAGCCGGAACAGCCGGGCGGCGTCCAGCCGGTGGACCGCGGGCCAGTGGTTCTGCCCGTCACCGATGTACCCCGACACGCCCTTCTCGCGGGCGACCTCGACCAGCCGCCTCACGAACCCGTGATCGCCGGGGCCATGGACCGTGGGCGCCAGCCTGACGCATGACACCCGCACGCCGCGCGCCGCGAAGCCGAGCGCGACGATCGCGTTCGTGGCCCGCGCGTGCTGCCCGGGAGCGAACGGGACCTCCTCGGTCGCGAGGCGTCCGGGCAGGAGCGCGGCCACCCCCGACGCGAACACGAAGGGCCGGCCGGACCCCTCGAGAACCCCGCTCATCGTCTCGATCGCCCGCAGGTCGGTCCGCAAGGAAGCCTCGTAGTCGTGGAAGTCGTGGATGAACCCCAGGTGGATCACGCCGTCGGACTCGGTTGCTCCGGCCTGCAGGCTGTTCGTGTCGTTGAGATCGCCGCGGAGCACATCCGCGCCGGCCGCCGCCAGCGCCCTGGCCGACGTCTCCGAGCGGGCCAGCCCCAGCACGCGGTGGCCGGCCGAGATGAGCTCCGGCACCACGGCCGAACCGATGAAACCAGACGCGCCAGTGACGAATACACGCATGGGAATGCTCCTTGTCAATGTCAGTAACTGACATCTATCTAGCACCTGATGTCAGTGACTGCAATGGCCAGATGACAGGGACTGACGTAGGCTGCCCGGATGGCGCGCTGGGAACCCGACGCATCCGGCCGGCTGGTCGAGGCGGCCATGCAGCTCTACCGCGAACGGGGCTTCGACCAGACCACCGTGGCCGACATCGCCGCGCGCGCGGGCCTGACCGAGCGGACCTTCTTTCGCTACTTCGCCGACAAGCGTGAGGTCCTGTTCTCGGGGTCCCACACGCTGCAGGACTTCCTGGTCGAGAAGGTCACGCAAGCCCCGCCCTCGATGCGCCCGCTGGACGCCGTCGCCCGCGCGGTCGCGGCGTCGGGCGAGATCTTCGAGTCACGCCGGGACTTCGCCCGCCAGCGCCAGACCCTGATCGTCTCGCACCCGGAGCTCCACGAGCGCGAGCTCATCAAGTTCGCGGCGCTGGCGTCGGCGATCGGCGAGGCGCTGCGCCGGCGCGGCGTTCCCGCCCCGGCCGCCGGCCTGGCCGCCGACGCCGGGATGACCATCTTCAAGCGCGCCTTCCAGTCGTGGCTGGACGACACCAAGAAGAAGGACCTGGCCCACCACGTTCGCGCGGCCCAGACCGAGCTCGAAGGCGTGGTCGCCAGCGCCCGACGCAGGCGCGCACCGTCGTGGTAGCGTCACCGTCGAGCTCGACGATGTCCAACCCACGATTCGACGTCCCTTTTCTGGTCGCGCTCCTCGGCCTTGCCGGGTGCGCCGCCCATGGGACCGCGACGGGCGCGCAGGCGAAGACGCCGGCCCAGGCGGCGGCAGCGGCCCCCGGCGGGCCGGCGATCACCAGCGAGGCCCAGCTGCAGGCCGCGCTGGCGCGTGAGGACGCCAACCTGACACCGACGAAGGTGGCGGACGCGGACTGGAAGCTGGAGGTGCTCGCGTCGGCGCCGGTGTCGGTCGTCACCCAGAACGGACTCCCCGCGATCGTCATCCCGATCGGCGCCGAACAACCGGCCCGCTGCATGCTGCTGGGGCCCGACGCCGATCCGATGGGCGGCGTGACGGCCGGGCTGGCCTCGATCCAGAAAGAGACGCACGGCGCGCTGCAGAAGGTCGTCCCGTCGCCCATCGTCGTGGCCCAGGAGGCGCCGGCGATGTTCGTGTCGGCCATCTACGGCGCCGGATCCGGGGTCAGCCTGTTCAAGTTCGCGATCCACGCCCACCCCCGCCACGCCGTGCTCTGCCTGCATGAGGGGCTGGGTTTCGTGCAGACCTTCCAGGCGGCCTGCACGCGCCTGTTCGAGACGCTCGAGCGCGGCCAGCCGGCGCCGGCGCCGCAGCTGGTCGAGGTCTCCCGCATCACGGTCGACGGCCTGGACTGGGGGTTCACCCGCGTCACCGTCGACGCGCACGCCGACGCAGCCTGGGTGCAAGACAGCGAGACGACGTTGCTGGTGCCGCGTTCGGCGACCGACTTTGGCTCGGAGACCGAGAGCTCTGAAGAGCTCATCGACGGCCACGGACGACTGGTCCGGGGCGCCTGGGCCAAGGCCGACGGAAAGACGCTGGTGCACAAGGTGCAACTCGCCGCGCGTGACAAGCGGGGCACCTACGATTACCAGGGCGAGGTGGGCGGCAAACCGGTCAAGGGCGAGATTCGCAGCCGAGATCCGCGGGGGGGCGTGGCCTCGTCGCTGGCGTCGGCCCTGCGGCTGCGCAGCCGCGCCACCAAACCGCAGGCGTTCGACATCAAGCAAGAAGAGTACATCCCGGAGATTGACCCCCAGCGCCTGACCGAGGCGCGATACGTCCGGGCCAAGGGGGCTCCCGAGGGGCAGCTGCGGGTGATCACCGGGGGGCGCGAGCTGGGGACGACCGTGGACGCCGACGGCCGGACCCGCGACGTGACGTTCAAGGCCGGCGCCTCCACCGTCCGCATCGAACGGATCTTCGCCCGCGGCAAGCTGTCTGAGCGAGGTCCATGACGGCACCGGTCGCGCCCAGCCTCACCCTGATCGGCATCGCCGGGGGAACGGCCAGCGGAAAGACCACCGTGGCCCACCGGATCGTCGACGCCCTGCCGGCTGGCCAGGCGGCGCTGATCCAGCACGACGCCTACTATCGCGATCGGAGCGCGCTCACCCCCGCCCAGCGCGCGCTGCTGAACTTCGACGAGCCGGAGGCGCTGGAGAACGACCTGTTGCTCGAGCACCTGCGGGCGCTCAAGCGGGGCGAGGCGGTCGACTGTCCCGAGTACGACTTCACGACGCACACCCGCAAGCGCAGCGTGCGGCGGATCGACCCGTGCGCGGTGGTGGTGGTCGAGGGAATCCTGCTGCTCGCCGTCCCGGCGCTGCGCGAGATCTTCGACCTGCGTCTGTACGTCGACACGGAGGACGACGTCCGGCTGGTCCGCCGGATCAAGCGCGACATGTTCGAGCGCGGGCGCGACATCTCGTCCATCGAGGCGCAGTTCATGGGGACCGTGCGGGCGATGCACCGGCAGCACGTCGAGCCAAGCAAGCGGTACGCCCACCTGATCATCCCGGAGGGCGGCGAGAACTTTCAGGCGCTCGACGTGATCGTCGGCCGCCTGCTTTACGGGATGCTGCCGCGCTGACCCTGCGCCACCACCCGCCCGATCGCGGCCACCAGCTCGGCCTGGCTGACCGGCTTCATCAGGAAGGTCCGGGGCGAGCCGGGCCGGAACGGGTCGCCCGGCTCACGGTTGCCGCTCAGCAGGACCAGCGGCAGCCGCGGGTGTGATTCACCCAGTCGCCGCGCCAGCTCCTCGCCGTCCATCTGCGGCATGCCGATGTCGCTGACGACGCACTGAACGTCGCCGGCCACCTCCAGCGCCTGCAGCGCGGCCAGGCCGTGCTCGACGGCGGTCACCTCGAAGCCCGCGCCCTCGAGCAGCCGGATCAAGCTGCGCTGCACGGTCGGATCGTCCTCGGCCAGCAGCACCCGCGGGCGGCGGCCGGCCGGCGACGGTCCGGCCGGCGAGGACGCCGCGGTGGCCGGCACACCGACCGGCGTCGCGATGGCGGGAAACTGCAGCCGGAACCGAGCGCCGCGGCCAGGTTCGCTGTCGACCGAGATCGTCCCGCCATAGCCGTCCATGAGCTGCCGGACCGTGGCCAGCCCCAGGCCAGTGCCGCCCGACTTGGTCGTGAAGAACGGCTCGAACAGGCGGGCCTTGACCTCCGGGCTCATGCCGAACCCGGTGTCGGAGGCGATCAGGACCACCTGCCCGTCAGCCCGGGAGAGCTCCAGCGTGAACTGGCCGCCGTCCGGCATGGCGTCGCGCGCGTTGACCGCCAGGTTCAGCAGGATCTGCTCGATCCCCACCCGCGATGCCCGGACCAGGCATCCGGGCGCCGCCTTCACCTCGAATCGATGCGAGCGGCCGAGCAGCCGGGGCAGCATCTTGCCCATCTCGCCGACGACCACGGCGACGTCGACGACCTGGCTCTCGTCCGTCCGGACGCGGGCCAGGCTGAGCACCTGGCGCGTCATCAGCGTCGCGCGCGAGGCGGCGCCGTCCAGCTCGTCGAGCAGGTCCGCCGACGTCCCCGAGCTCTGGCGGCGCAGCACGTCCGAGACGCTGACAATGACGGTCAGCAGGTTGTTGAGGTCGTGAGCGATCCCGCTGGTCAGCTTCCCGACCAGCTCCAGCTTCTGACCCTGGATGGATCGGCGCAGCGCCGCGTCGCGTTCGTTGGCGGCCCGTTGTGCCTCGCCGTGCGCGTTGCGCAACGACTTCAGCGAGACCTGCAGCAGCGCCGCCGTGAGCAGGATGGTGGTCGCCGCCGCGGCCCACGAGTTGATGGGCGAATACGGCGCCAGCTGGTGAGGCAGGCGGCCGCGCACCTCGAGGAGCGCCACCAGCGCGCACCAGGCGGCGCTGGCCACCGCCATGGCCAGCGCCGCTGCCCCGCCCACGATGCTGCCGATCATCAAGGTGCAGACGGCGAACACCGAGGCGAACTGGCCCTGCATCCCGCCGAATGTCAGCGTCACGAACGCCGTCATCAGCCAGTAGAAGATCGAGAAGATCCAGGCCGCCAGCGTCACCCGGCCGCTGCGCGCGATGCTGTGGACCATCGCCAGCCAGGCCCAGAGGACGCCGTAGAACACCAGCGTCACCCGCGGATCGTTGCGGCGGTCGGCCAGCGCCGACGCCGCGCCGATCAGCGAGAGCAGAACCCCCAGGCCCAGCAGGCGTGACAGCAGACGGGACCGGCGCGTCGTCTCGGGGTCGGGGAACGACCGCGGACTTAGCCATTGCCGCACAGCCGGGGGCACCAGCACGCGGGGCTAACGTAGCACGTCACCAACCGGATCAGTCGCTGCTAGCCGTTGCCGGCAACCTTCAGGTGAACGTTCAGGGCCGCGCATTCAGGGCTGAGAATCAAGACGCCGTCCAGCGTTTGCAGGTCGGCCTTCAGGCGAGCGATCGCCGCCGGGACCGGCACGCAGCCCTTGTCGCCGCTCGGGCACGTCCCCTCACCCACCAGGAAACCGTGCCCATCCGAGCGCATGAACGAGAATCCCAAGCAAACAAGCGGAATACTTAGTCTAATCACGCGATCACTTTACCGGCGAAGCGAGACCGAGGCAGATGGACCGAAATGCGAGATTGGATCGACTGATTCGGCATGCCGCCTGCCTCCGGGGCGCGGTAGGCTAGCGGGCTTAAGGTCCGGGAGGGTTCGGCCATGCTTTGTCGCCTCGGTTATGGTGCTGCCCCGATGGTGCTCGCTGCGTTCGCCGTCGCGGCCGGCTGCGCCGGCGTCAAGCAGGACGTGAGCTCGGGTGGCATTGGCGGCCATGCGGGCGCGGGGGCCATCAACACGGGCGGATCGACCGGCATCCTCGGATCCGGGGGCGGCGCGGGCGCACGGGTCATCGGAAGCCAGCCGGTCGGGGACATGGCCTGCGCGACCTTCTCCGACCAGGCGCAGCAGGTACCGCTGGACCTGTACATCATGATGGACAGCTCCGGATCGATGGCGCAACCGACCGGAGCGAACGGGACGGGGCAGACCAAGTGGGACGCGATTCAGAGCGCGCTGCAGTCGTTCCTGCAGGACCCGCAATCGACCGGGCTCGGCGTCGGAATTCAGTACTTCCCGCAGGTGCTGACCACCGTCCCCGACACCTGTCAGAGCGACACCGACTGCGGCAACAACGGGCCCTGCATCCTCATCCAGACCTGCAGCAAGCCGACGAACGGCATGATCACGGAGTGCGACACCAACACCGACTGCACCAGCACCAACCAGGGGACCTGCGTCCCGCTGGGCGCCTGCGGGCCGCCCAACAACCAGGCCGCCTGCGCGCCGCCCGGTCCGGGCGTCACCTGCAGCAACGGCTACCCCTGCAACCAGCTCGGGGGCTACTGCAACGCGCGCGACAAGTGCGATCTCCCCTCGTACACGACGCCCGCCGTCGAGGTCGCGCCGCTCCCCGGAGTGGCGACGGCCATCATCGGCTCCTTCAGCCAGCACATGCCCGACGGGCTGACGCCGACCTCGGCCGCGCTCTCGGGGGCCATCAACCACGCGAAGGCGCTGGCCACTGCCAACCCGACCCACAAGGTCGCCGTGCTGCTGGCCACCGACGGTGAGCCCGACGAGTGCACGCCCTCGGACGTCGCCGGAGTGGCCGGGATCGCCAAGACCGGCCTGTCCGGGACGCCGTCCATCCTGACCTACGTGATTGGTGTCTTCGCCGCCTCCGACGCGAGCAACGCGCAGATGAACCTGAACACCATCGCTTCGGCCGGCGGCACGAACCAGGCGTTCATCATCAACACCAGCGGCAACGTCGCCACGGCCTTCATCAGCGCGCTCAACAGCGTGCGCTCGCAGGGCCTGGCCTGCCAGTACATGGTGCCCCAGCCCGCGGGCGACGGCAGCCAGCTCGACTACTTCAGCGTCAACGTCCAGTTCACGCCCAGCAGCGGCCAGCCCGTGACGATCGGCAACGTGAAGAACAGCGCCAGCTGCAGCTCGACGCA
The DNA here is from genome assembly GCA_035578045.1 of Polyangia bacterium. Classification (GTDB taxonomy): domain Bacteria; phylum Myxococcota_A; class Polyangia; order Fen-1088; family Fen-1088; genus JADGRB01. Next base: position 33,523 of record DATJWP010000088.1, read on the forward strand.
GGGCGGCTGGTACTACGACGTGGACCCGTCCACCGGCGCCACCCCCAAGACGATCTCGATCTGCCCCACGACCTGCAACGCGCTCAAGGCCGATCCCTCCGGGCAGGTCGACATCCTGCTCGGCTGCATGACCGTCTACGTCATCGGCTGAGCGGGCCGTCGAAGTCGGCGGAAAGCCTGCGGCGATCCCGCAGGCGATCGCGCGACCAGCTCGCGCAGGGCCGCCACGCGCGCCGCGCGGTAGCGCTGCCGCTGCGCGGTCAGCCACCCGGCGAACTCGGGGTTGCCGGCGATCTCGATCCCTTCCAAAAGATCGCCGCGGTAGAGATCGCACAGTTGGGAACGTCCCCACAGCAGGCCGCACAGCCGGGAGCGGGAGACCGGCGACGGCGACAGCGTCAGGAAGCCGAGCAGCGCGCGCACCTTGCGCGAGCGTGGAAGCGCCACGATCTCGGATCCGCGGCTGACCCCGACCGGTCCCAGGACACGCACCGCCCGCCCAGCTACACTCACCCGACCCATGATTTTCGACAACATCTCACAAACCATCGGCCGTACGCCGATCGTCGCGATCAACCGGCTGGGGCCGCGGCACGTGAAGCTGTTCGTGAAGCTCGAGGCCGCCAACCCCGGAGGCTCGGTCAAGGATCGACTCGCGCTCGGCATCGTCGAAGACGCCGAGCGCCGGGGGACGCTGAAGCCCGGGCAGACGGTCGTGGAGGCGACGTCCGGCAACACCGGGATCGCGCTGGCGCTGGTCTGCGCGGCGCGCGGCTATCCGTTCGTGGCGATCATGCCCGAGTCGTTCTCGGTCGAGCGGCGCCAGATCATGCGGGGGTACGGCGCCAAGGTGGTGCTGACGCCGGCGGCCGAGCGCGCCTCCGGCGCCGTGCGCCTGGCCGAGACCCTGGCGCGCGAGCGGGGCTGGTTCCTGGCGCGGCAGTTCGAAAATGAAGCCAACCCCGCTTACCACCGGCAGACCACGGGGCCCGAGATCCTGTCGGACTTCGCGGGACAGCGGCTCGACTACTGGGTGACGGGCTGGGGAACCGGCGGCACTCTCACGGGCGCCGGCCAGGTGATCCGGTGGGCGCGCCCCGACACCAAGATCATCGCCTGCGAGCCCGCCGGAGCGGCCCTGCTGGAGGGCAAGGAATGGAAGCCGCACAAGATCCAGGGCTGGACGCCGGACTTCGTCCCCTCGGTCCTCGATCGCGAGATCTTCGACGAGGTCATCCCGATCGCCGACGACGTGGCGATCGCCTGCGCGCGCGATCTGGCGCGCGCCGAGGGGATCTTCTGCGGCATCTCGGCCGGGGGCACGTTCGCGGCCGCGCTGGCGGTCGCCTCGACCGCGCCCGAAGGGAGCGTGATTCTGGCGATGCTGCCCGACACCGGTGAGCGCTACCTGTCCACGGCTCTGTTCGAGGGCGTGGAAACCGGCTCGGACACCGTCTGAACCGCAGATCCCCAAGGCCCTGTGGGAGAAGGGCGACTTCACCCGCATCGCCGACACCATGCGACGGAGCGGCGACGCTCTGGTCGAGAGCTTCGGCATCACCCGGGGGCTGAAGGTCCTGGACCTGGGCTGCGGCGACGGAACGACCGCGCTGCCGGCGGCGCGCCGCACCTTCACCTTCGACACGCTCGGCCCGCCCGGCGATTTCCTGGCGACCTTCCGGGATTACTACGGCCCGACCATGAATGCCTTCGGCGCAGCCGCCCAGAACGGGCGGGCCGCCGAGCTGCAAGCGGAGCTCGAGGCCCTGTTTGCGGCCCAGAACCAGCGCGGCAGGCCCGACCAGACGTCGATCCCGGCGACGTTCCTCAGAGTGACCGTCACGGTCTGACGGCCCTCATCATCGGCGCTCCAGCAGCTCCGAGACGGCCTTCAGCAACTGATCGGGGCTGACCGGCTTCGCCAGCAGGTGGGCGTCGACGTCCAGGACGCCGTGGTGAGCGACCACCTCGTCGCTGTAGCCGGACATGAACAGCACGCGGAGATCCGGGCGCTGCACGCGGAGCTGGCGGGCCAGGTCCTTGCCGCTCATGACCGGCATGACCACGTCGGTCAGCAACAGGTCGATCGGTCGCGGGTGCGCGCGCGCCAGATCCAGCGCGTGATGTGGATCGGCCGCCTCCAGAACGCGGTAGTCGGCGCGCTTGAGGACCGTGACGACCACGTGGCGGACAGACGGGTCGTCCTCGGTGACCAGGATCAGCGCGTTGCGGGACCGACCGCTCAGCTTCACCGGCACGGGCTCCTCGGTGAGAGGCTCGTCCGAGATGGGCAGGTAGACCTCGAAGACCGACCCGCGGCCGACCTCGCTCTGGACCACCACCGTCCCGTCGCTCTGCTTGACGATGCCGAACACGGTGGCCAGCCCCAGCCCGGTGCCGCGCCGCGGCCCCTTGGTGGTGAAGAACGGCTCGAACACCCGCGCGCGGGTCTGGGCGTCCATCCCGATCCCGTCGTCGGCGACCAGGATCACCGCGTAGTCTCCGGCCGGCAGCTCCAGGCGCGCCGCGGGCGCCGCGTCCAGGTGGCGCGGACCACTGGCGATCGCCAGGCGACCGCCGTTCTCCATCGCGTCGCGGCCGTTGATGGCCAGGTTGAGCACGACCTGCTCGAGCTGCGTCGGATCCACCTTCACCCGCAGGGGCTCGGGCGGCTCGGAGACGGTGAGCTCGATCTCCTCGCCCAGGAGCCGCCCGATCATCGGGCTCATGCGCGCGATGACGGCGGAGACGTCGACAACCCGCGGGCGCAGGATCTGTCGCCGGCTGAAGGAGAGCAGCTGCTGGGTCAGCGCCGCAGCGCGCTCACCAACCGTGATGATCTCCTGCAGCTCGGGGTACGCCTTGCCTCCCGGCCCCACCTCGTCCGCGGCCAGCTGGGCCAGGCCCAGCAGCGCGCACAGCATGTTGTTGAAGTCGTGCGCGATTCCGCCCGCCAGGCGCCCGACCGCCTCCAGCTTCTGCGACTGCCGGGCGTTCTCCTCCAGCTGGCGCTCGCGAGAGATGTCGCGCGCGATCGTCGAGTACAGCTCGACGTGCCCGTCGCGCCCCCGGTGCGAGAGCAGTACCTGCGACATGGGGACGATCGCGCCGTCGTGGCGCCGGAACTCGGCCTCGACACGCCAGACGCCGTCACGCGCCGCGGCCGGCAACCCCTCGGACAGCAGGCGGCTCAGCGACGACGGCGCCAGCGCCGAATGCAGGCTGCGCCCGCCCAGGTCCTCGGTGGGACCGAAGCCCAGCAGCTCGCGCCCCGCCCGGTTGAGGTAGACCAGCCGGCCGTCGGGCTCCGCCATGGCCACGAAGTCGCTGGTGGCGTCCATGATCTGCGCCCGCTGCTCCTGCTCCTGCTCGCTCTTGCGGCGGGCGGTCACGTCCACCATCGCGCCGACGGTGCGCACCGGGACCTGCTTGCCCCCCACCACGCCGAAGTACGTGGACGACCGCGTCAACAGCCAGCGCGTCCCCAGGATCGGATGAAGATACCGGTGCTCGACGTCGTAGTAACCGTCCCCCTTCGGGTCATGCGCGCGCGCGACGGCGGGGTGCAGCAGCTCCAGGTCCTCCAGCGGGATGCGGGAGATCAACCTCCTGGCGGAGCCCGTCTCGTCGTCGCCAACGCCCAGGATCTCGCGGAGGCGCGGCGACCAGTAGACGTTCTCGGCGTGAGGATCGTCGATGTGGTTGTGCTCGAAGATGCCGAACTGGGCCCCCCGCACCGCCTCCTCGATGCGGCTCTCGCTACGACGGAGCTCCTGCTCGATCTGCTGGCGCTCGCTGACGTCCATCACCGAGCCCAGCGTCCGCTTCGGCCGCCGGAGGCCGGCCGCCACCTCGAAGCTGGTCTGCGACCGAAGGTGCAGCCACCGGATCTTTCCGTCGGAGAGCAGGGCGCGATGGACGAGGTTGATGTGACCGCAGCCTTCAGGCTCCAGAGCGACCCGGAAAGCCGCCTCCACCCGGCCCCGATCGTCCGGATGGACGGCCGTCAATATCGCCAACGGGTCCGCCGCCGCCGCCAAGCCGTAGAGCTCCAGGAACCGCGCCGACGCGGTGAATTGACCCTCGGCATGCTTCCACTCGTACGTGCCGATCTCCCAGGCATCCAGGGCCATGGCCATCTGCTCCCACGGCGGCACAGACGTCGGCATCGGAGCAAAGCGTAACGGCGGTCACCGGGCGCTGTCGAGCAGA
>DATJWP010000089.1:0-14484 GCA_035578045.1 Polyangia bacterium
CCGAATCACCCGTCGGACTCGATCGAGGGGATCCTCGCCTCGCTGCGCGAGGGGCTGTCGTACGGGGCGGGGGACGCGGTGCTGGGCATCAACCCGGTGACGGACGACCCGGCCACCACGGCGGCCATCCTGAACGCGACCGGCGACTTCATCCGGCAGTGGCGGATCCCCACGCAGAACTGCTGCCTGGCCCACGTCACCACCCAGATGAAGGCGCTGGAGGGGGGCGCGCAGCTGGGGCTGATGTTCCAGTCGATCGCCGGCACGGAGAAGGCGCTGCGCAGCTTTGGCGTGACGCTGCCGCTGCTCGACGAGGCGCACGACATGACGCTGAAGCTGGGGCAGTGCCAGGGGCCCAACGTGATGTACTTCGAGACCGGCCAGGGCTCTTCGCTGTCGGCCGACGCGCACGAGGAGGCCGACCAGATGACGCTGGAGGCCCGCAACTACGGCCTGGCTCGCCATTACAGCCCCTTCCTGGTCAACACCGTCGTCGGCTTCATCGGCCCCGAGTACCTGTACGACGCCCGGCAGATCACGCGCGCGGGGCTGGAGGATCACTTCATGGGCAAGCTGCACGGCATCTCGATGGGGTGCGACGCCTGCTACACGAACCACGCCGACGCCGACCAGAACGACCTCGAGAACCTGGAGGTTCTGCTGAGCGCTGCCGGCTGCAACTTCTTCATGGGGCTGCCGATGGGCGACGACGTGATGCTCAACTACCAGTCGACGTCGTTCCATGACGACGCCACCCTGCGCCAGCTGTTCGGGTATCGGCCGGCGCCGGAGTTCGAGGCCTGGCTGGAAGAGATGGAGATCATGCGCGACGGCAAGTTGACGTCGCGGGCCGGCGATCCGAGCCTGTTCGGGTGATGACGTGAAGCCGACCATCGACCGCAAGAAGGTGGAAGCGCTGGTACGCGAGGCGCTCGCGCGCGAGATCGGGGCCGAGCAGGCGGCCGCGCGCGACGTCGAGAGCGCGGGTGCTCTGCTGATCCCGCCCGATCGCGGCGTCAACATCGGCGAGCCCTACGACCCGCGCGTGATGCCCGGGATCCTGCAGTCGACGCCGGCCCGGATCGCGGTCGGGCGCACCGGGCCCCGCTACAGGACCAACACGATGCTGCGCTTCCGGGCCGATCACGCGGCGGCCAAGGACGCCGTGGTCTCGGAGGTGGAGCCGGCGCGGCTGGCCGAGCTGGGCCTGTTCGAGCTGACCACGCGGGCCCCCGACAAACCCACGTTCTTGCAGCGGCCGGATCTGGGCCGCGCGCTGTCCGACGAGGCGCGGACCGTGCTGGCCCAGAAGATCGGCCGTGCGCCCACGCTGGTGATCATCTACGGCGACGGCCTGTCGGCGACGGCCATCAACCAGCACCTGGCGACCTTCCACCAGGCGCTGCTGCCGGCGCTGGCCGCGCGCGGCATCGCGCACGCCCCGGCCTTCTTCGTGCGCCGCTCGCGGGTCAAGGTGATGGACGAGATCGCCCGGCTGTGCGGCGCGCAGGCGGCCCTGTTCGTCTGCGGCGAGCGACCGGGGCTGGGCTTCGCCGACTCGATGTCCGCCTACTACATCTATCAGCCCGCGGCAGGTGCGACCGACGCCGACCGCGAGGTCATTTCGAACATCAACCCGCGCGGCCGCCCGCCGGCCGACGCCGCGCGCGACGTGGCGGCGGCGATCGAGCGGATCCTGCGCGAGAAGAAGTCGGGCGTCGTGCTGGCCGGCGGATGAAGCTGGATCTGCCCCCGCTGAAGCCGCGCGCGCTGGCCGTGCGCGCCATCCCCGACGCGGCCCCCGATCTGTCGCGCGTGCTGGATCTGCCGGCGGATCGACGGGCGCTGGGGATCGTGACCGCCACGTCCGACGACGCGCTCTTCACCGCGCTGGATCAGGGGACCAAAGCGTCGCCGGCCGAGGTCGTCTACACCAAGTCGTTCTACGCCGGCGCCGCGCACGCCTCGGGGCCGCTGTCGGGCGAGTGCATCGGCATCTACGCGGCCCGCGATCCGGCCGAGATCGACGCCGCGCTGGCCGCCTGCCTGGCCTACCTCGAGAACGAGGCCTGGTTCTACGGCGTCGCGCTGGCCGGCGCGGCCGAGCCGGTGGCGTTCTTCCCCCACGTGGTCGCGTCGGTGGGCCGACACCTGTCGGTGCTGGCGGCCGTGCCGGTTGGGCGGCCCATCGCCTATCTGATCGCGCCGCCGCTGGAGTCTATCGTCGGCCTGGACGCGGCCTGCAAGGCGGCCCGCGTGCGCGTCACGAAGTGGTTCGGGCCGCCAACCGAGACCAACTTCGGCGGCGCCTACCTGACGGGCGACCTGCCGGCCTGCCAGGCGGCCGCGCGCGCGTTCGCCGACGCGATCGTGGACGTCTGCCGCGCGCCGCTTCGCAGCGTCGCGGGTGCCCCGACGCCACCTGCCCCCGTCGGCACGACCGGCAAGTTCCGCGCGCTGGCGACGGGCGAGCGGTTCGCCAGCAAGCCGGATCACCTGACCCACCTGCGCGACGACGAGTCGCTGGTCCCCAAGACCGAGCCGCGCATCGCCGCGCGGGGCAAGCTGGACCTGCTGCAGTCCGCGCTGCTGGACGCCCAGGTGGCCGCCGACGCCGAGGGGGCCCGCGCCCTGGTGGGCGAGCTGGGCGAGCTGCTCGAGCTGGCGCGCGCGCTGGTCGGCGCCGAGGTCACGGGCCGCGCGGTCCCGCCGCCCGTGCTGTGGGGGATGACGGGCGAACAGATCCGCGACGCCACCCACCACACCCACGAGCTGTACGACGTCCCCTTCATGTACCCGGACGTCCGGCAGGGGCCGGTCGTCGCGAAGCTGGCGCTGGCCCGCGCGGTGGCCCGCGAGGCGGAGATCGCCGTCATCGCCGCGTTCCCGCCGACCGGCGGGCTGGTCACCGCGCCCCCGGCACGAGCGGATCTGGCCGAGGCGCTGAACCGCGTGTCATCGGCGCTCTACCTGCTGGCGGTGCGATACGTGGCCGGCGTCTACGCCGGGGCACGGCGGCCGCGCGGTCCGGTTCGCGGCTGGAAACCGCCGGCAGGATCCACCTGAGATGCCGCCCGACTCCGAGCCACCCGAGCCATCGTCCGCCGAGACCCAGGCACGTCTGGCCAAGCTCTACGACGCCGAGATCTTGCCGGCGTACGCGGCACGGTTCGCCGGCCTGCTGATTCCGCGGGTCGAAGTCCGGTCAGGCGCGCGCATCGTCGAGGTGGGGTGCGCGACCGGCGCCCTCACCCGCCAGCTGGCGCGGCGATTCGACGCCCACAGCCACATCACCGCGCTCGAGGAGTCGCCGCCGTTCATCGCCGAGGCGCGCGCCAAGATCGAGTCGGGCGCCGGAGCGCGCGCGCGGGTGGCCTTCGTCGCGCAGGCTGGCGTCCCGCTGCGGCTCCCCATCGAATCCGGAGCCGCCGACAACGTGGTCTCGAACCTGTCGATCGCCGGCTGCTCCGATCCGTCCGCCGCGCTCGACGAAGCGACCCGCCTGCTGGCCGCCGGGGGTCAGCTCGCCATCACCGCCCCGCTGCGCGGATCGTGGGGGGAGTTCATCGACCTGTTTCGCGAGGTCCTGCTGGACGCCGGCCGGGCGGCCAGCGTCGCGGCCGTCGATCGGCACATCCGCGGCCTGCCCGACGCCGATTCGATCATGCGCTGGTTCGACGAGGTCGGGCTGAGCGATGTCGAGGTCGAGATCGCCCGCTGGGAGGTCCTGTTCCGCAGCGCGCGCGAGTTCTTCTTCGCGCCGCTGGTCGCGCAGGGGCCCCTGCCGGCCTGGAAACGCCTCTCGGGCGCCGGCAACGAGATGCAGGACGTCTTCTTCTTCACGAAGGAGGCGATCGACACCTACTTCAAGGGGCGTCCGTTCGCCGTGACGATCGTCGGCGCCGCCGTGACCGGGCGCCGAAAGTAAAACAGAAACGCCCGCCCCGGGATCGCCCGGGGCGGGCGCTCTTCTAACTGCTAACTGCGATTGCTCGGATTACGCGCCGCCAGCGCCGGCTTCGCCAGCCGCGCCACCAGCACCGCCGGCCTCACCGCCAGCGCCACCAGCACCAGCGCCGCCGGCCGCGCCGCCAGCACCAGCGCCGCCAGCCGCGCCACCAGCACCAGCGCCGCCAGCCGCGCCACCGGCACCAGCGTGACCGCCAGCGCCTGCCGTGCCGCCAGCCGCGCCACCAGCGCCAGCGCCGCCGCCAGCACCAGCGTGACCGCCGGCGCCTGCCGTGCCGCCAGCCGTACCGCCGCTGCCGCCAGTCGCACCGCCAGCTCCGCCGGCCTTACCGCCAGAACCTCCGGATGCACCCGCGTGACCACCACTGCCACCGGTGCCAGTCGTGGTGTTGTCGCTGCTGCAGCCGTTTGCCAGCACGACGAGGCCTCCGGACACCAACAGCACCGCTAAGAGATTCCGTACCTTTTTGAGCATCGCAGACTGTTCCTTTCTGGGGGTCTTTGAAAACTTTTTAACGAAAACCGACTGTGCGCCTATGTAACACAACCGTGAAAAAGCACCAAGTCGCGTCAAACGCCAATTTCTGGCGGCCTCCCAAAACGCGCCGCAGAGGGCCAAAGTGCCCGGGCCCGGGCGTGGTAGGGGTCGGCCGCGGCAGGGTCGTTCTTTTGACGCGACACGACGTCCCCGGCGGCCAGGATGAATTGAGCCCGGCGCGCGGGCTCGAACCCCGTGTCGGCGGCCAGCGCCTCCAGCGACTCCAGCGCCTCGTCCCACAGACCATCGGCCATCGCCAGCGCGCCCACCATCTCCTGGGCGAGCCGGCGGGCGGCGACCACGGCGGCCCGCTGGTCCGCGCTCGGTCGTCCGGCTGCCTCGCTGCCGGGGATGGGCGGCGGCCGCGCCGTCTCCGCGTCGGCCAGCTCCCGCGACTCGCGCGATCGAGCCAGGGCACGCTCGCGACGCCGGGTCTCCATGTCGACCAGCAGCCGCGGGTCCAGGTGCATGCCCGCCCAGCTCTCGGCGACGTCGCGGATCCCGACCTCGGGGGAATAGGAGCCGCCCCGGGTCACCACCGTGGCCAGCTTGGCGGCGGCGGTCATGCGCTGTCCGATGTGCAGATCGGCCAGCGCCGAGCGAACCAGGACGACAGCCCGGTGGCCCGGTTCCAGCGCGGCGCCGTGGCGGCCGAGCAGCGCTTCGGTCGCCTTCCAGGTGTTGTCCCACTGGTTGCGCTCGAAGCAGATGGCGGACAGCCGCTCCAGCGTGGGGCGGTAGGTCGCATCGCGGGCGTAGGATCGCGAGTAGAGCATCAACGCGCGGTCCACGTCCCCCGCCGCTTCGGCAGCGGCGCCCACCGCGTAGTAGCGCTCGGCCGCGTCGGCCACCGTCTCACCCCGGGCCGCCAGCTGGTCCAGCGCCTCGGCCGCTGCCTGCCACTGCCCGGCGGCCAGGCGGAATCGAGCACCCAGGTCCAGCAGCCGGGGCTCCTGGGGCAGGTAGGTGGCCGCCTCGTCCAGCAGCCCGACGGCGCGGGTCGGATCGTCCAGGCGGTCCCCGTGCACGATCGCCAGCTCGACGAGCAGCGCCCCTTTGCGAGCCTGCGAGGTGGTGAGCGCCGCCTCGCTGGCCAGCAGGGCCGCCACCTCGGACCAGTCGCCGGACTTGGCGGCCAGACGGGCCAGCTCGGCGATCGGCTCGGCCAGGGAGGGGTCCAGCGCCATGGCGCGCCGGTAGGCCTCGCGCGCGGCGCCCGGATCGCCGGCGCGCGAGGCGGCACGCCCGCGGGCCAGGAAGATGGGCGCCGCGTCGGCGGGCGCCAGCTTGGCGCTGCGCCGCCCCAGCTCGGCCACCAGCCTGGCCGCGTCGACCGGCTCGGCGTACAGGACATCCAGCAGGCGCAAGGCCTCGCCGTTGCGCGGATCCTTCTCGACCGCGGTCAGCACGTCGCGCCGCGCGTCCTCAATCCGGTCGCGCTCGGCGAGTGACCGGGCCCGGTCGGACAGCGCCCGCGATCGATCGGCGACGGTGGGCGCCGCCGCGGCCCGGGCCGTCTCGACGGCCAAAACCGGATCGCGGCGGATGACCGCCGAGAGCGCCGGCGGGTCCTCCAGCGGAGGGAGCGCCGCCTGCCCGGCCGCCGCCAGCTCGACGTAGAGCCGCGTTGCCTCGTCGGCCTGGTCCAGGCGCGCGCGCCGCAGCTCCGCCAGCCGCCAGAGCAACGGTCGGCGCTCATCGAGCCGGCTGGCGCGGGCGGCCGCGCAGGCCAGCAGGTCGGCGCACCGCTCCCAGTCGCCCGTCGCCACCAGGAACCGTTCGGCGGCGGCCGCGGCCGACTTGTCGGCCGGGTCGGAGTCCAGGACTGCCAGCCAGGCGTCCGCCGCCGCCGCCGCGTTGACCCCGCTGCCCAGCTTCTCGGTCAGCTGCGCCACCTCGCGCAGCAGCTCGCGGCGCCGCTCGGGCGCGCCCGTGCTCTCCAGCGCGGCGCGCGCCAGCGCCAGCGACTCCGCCGCTCGGCCCGTGGCCTCGAGGTGGCGGCGCGCATCGCCCAGCACCACCGGCGCGCCCGGGAACTCCGCCAGCGCCACCCGTCGCACCTCCAGCGCGCGCTCCGGGTCGCCGGCTCGATCGAGCAGCGAGCCCAGCTCGGCCAGGGCCTGCAACCGGGCGTCGCCGACCAGCGCCCCGGCGTCCCGCTCGAGCGCGGTCGCCAGCTCACGCGTGCGGCCCAGCCCGCGCAGCATGCGCGCCCGCTCGGCGCGGGCCCACTCGACGTGGCGGACCGGGAGAGCCGGCTGCAGGGACGTGACGCCGTTTGCGCCGCGAACGGGCTGCCGCTGCGTCTCGTCCAGCAACCCCTCCAACACGGCCACTGCCCCCAGGGCGTCGCCGTCCCGCTCGAGCACCTCGGCCAGCCGCCGCGCCAGCCGCGCCCGGCGAGCCGGCGTCTTCTCGGCGGCGTGCGCCGCCCGCAGCAGATCGAGCCGCTGGCGGGCGAGCGACGGCGCGTCCGGCTTGGCCCCGTCGAGGCGCTGGACCAGCGACTCGGCGAGCGCCAGCGCGGCGTCCGCCCCGGCGTGCCCGCTGAGCGCCGGGCGCAGGTGGTCGAGGATCCGCTTGGGCTCGGCTTCGCGCGCCAGCAGGCGCTGGGCGGCCCGGTAGTGTTCGGCCGGCGTCGACGCGCGGGCCTCCGGTTCCACGGGTACCGCCACGGGCACGCCGGCGTCGGCCCGCCAGGCAGCGGCCAGCCGGGGCAGCCTGGCCGTGTCGGCCTCCTTGGCCAGCGCGAGCAGGGCCGGGTGGGCCGCCGTCGCGTCCAGGATCTCGATGTGCGCGCGACGGAGGAGGAGCGCGTCCTCGACCGCGCCCGCCTCGCGCAGCGCGCCCTCGAGCCCGGCGACCCGCCCGGCCAGCTCGGTGCTGGCGGCGGCGCCGCGGATCGCCTGTTCGCCCAGCCGGCGGGCGCGACGGAGCTGGCCGGCGCGCAGCTCCTCGAGCGCGCGCTCGAACGGCGCCAGAGGCTCGGACCGCGTGCGCCGGCTGCGCCGGGGCTCCGCGGCCAGCGGCCCCGAGCTGATCGCGCGACGCGCCGCCGCCACGATTCCCCCGGACGGCGCCGCCGGCGCGGGTGCCGGCGTCGCCGCATCCTTGCGGGGCCGGCGCCGTCGATCGCGCCGATCGACGCCCAGGTCGGCCAGGAGGCCGGTCGCGGTCCCGATCTCGGAGGGACCGATGCGCCGGGCGGCGCGCGCGGCCCGCTTGGCGGCCGCCCGCCGGTGGTGCATCGGCGCCCGCTCGTCCCGGGCCAGCGCCAACCAGGTGGCGGCCGCCTCCTGCAGATGCTCGGCGGCCAGCTGGGCCTCGGCCAGCGCGGAGATCAGCGAGGCCGGCACCGGCTTCCCCTCGCCGCGGGTGGTCGTGAGATCACTCAGCCAGGTCAGGCGTTCGCGCACCGGGAGCGCCTGGGCCAGGCTGAGCGCCGCGGCTGTCCAGGGTGGCGTGGGCCCGCTCTCGCGGGAGGCGAGATCCAGCTCGGCCCGGGCCGCCGTCAAATCGCGCGCGCGCAGCAGCTCCGCCAGCTCGACGCGCAGCCGACCACGCGCCTTGCCGTCGCTCGCCGTCGCGATCGCGTGCCGAAGCGTATCCTCGCCCGCCCGCACGGCCGGAAGAGTAGCAACGCCAGCGACCTGGGAGCAACGGGCTAAAAGAAGGCCTCTGGATTCGGGCCTCGGGCCTCGGGCCTGACGATTCATCACGTCTTGGGAGCTCCCTCCCATACATCCAGGCCATGCGCGCCCCCAGCCGGTCTGCCCGAGGCCCGAGGCCCTTCTGGTCAGGCCCTTCTCGTCTGGTAAAGTGCGCCGCGCATGACATCTGGAACAGCTTTCGCCGTCATTCTGGGCGGCGGTGCCGGAACGCGTCTCTGGCCCTCTAGCCGGCGGGCGCGGCCCAAGCAGCTTCTGTCGCTGGGCGGGCCCGAATCGCTGCTGGCTGGGGCCGTGCGGCGCGCTCGCGACATCGTGGGCATCGAGCGAACGTTGATCGTGACGGCGGCCGACCAGGAGGCGGCCGTCCGGACCGACATCCCCTCGCTGCCGCCCGAGAACGTCATCGCCGAGCCGGTCCCCCGCAACACCGCGGCGGCCGTCGGGCTGGGGGCGGTGGCGGCGGCCCGCCGAGCGGGGCCGGAGGCCGTCATCGCGGTGTTCCCGGCCGACCCGTTCATCGGGGACGAGCCGACGTTCGATCGGCTGGTGCGCCTGGCCATCGCCGAGGCGCGCGAGACAATCGTGACCATCGGCGTCCGGCCCACCCACCCCGAGACCGGGTTCGGGTACCTGCGGGTCGGCGCGCGCCTGCCGCGCCCGACGGACGCCGTCCACGAGGTGGGCGGCTTCGTCGAGAAGCCCGATCTGCCCACCGCCGAGCGCTACCTGCAGTCCGGCCAGTACCTGTGGAACTCGGGCATGTTTTTCCTGACCGCCGGCCGGATGCTGGACGAAGCGCGCCGCCATCTGCCCGGCCTGGGCGCGCTGCTGGACGCGGCGGTCGCCGCGCCCGACCCCGGCGCCGTGGTGGGCGCCGGCTACAAGGACGTGCCGTCGATCTCGATCGACAACGGCATCATGGAGAAAGCCAGCGGGCTGCGGGTGGTCCCAGGTGAGTTCGGGTGGAACGACGTCGGCAGCTGGGCGGCGCTGCCGGCGGTGCGGCGCCCCGACCCGCGCGGCAACGTGGTGCTGGGCGGCGCCACGCTGATCGACGGTGACGGGAGCATCGTGGTGGCCGAGGAGGGCGCGCCCTTCGTGGGCGTCGTCGGGGTGCGCGACCTGGTCGTCGTGGTCACGCGTGACGCGGTGCTGGTCGTCCCCAAGGATCGTGCTCAAGATGTCCGGAAGGTCGTCGATGCGGCCAAGCAGGCCGGCCGAACCGATCTTCTGTGAAAGGCGCTTCATGAACCCGAGAGTTTTTCGCGAGTACGACATCCGTGGCGTGGCCGAGCGCGACTTCCCCGACGACTTCGTGGCCGACCTGGGCCGCGCGGTCGGCGCCTATCTGATCGACACGGGCGCCCGCCGCATCACGCTGGGGCGCGACTGCCGCCTCTCCTCGCCCCGCATCCACGCCGCGATGAAGCGCGAGCTGCTGGCCTCTGGCCTGGACGTCGTCGACGTCGGGGTGCTGCACTCGCCCGGGCTCTACTTCTCGGTCTTCCACCTGGGGGTCGACGGTGGCGTGATGATCACCGCCAGCCACAACCCGGCCGAGGACAACGGCTTCAAGATCATGTGCGGCCGGGCCACCATCTATGGCGGCGAGATCCAGAAGCTGCGCGATCGCGTCGAGCGGCGGGCCTTCCGGACCGGCGCGGCGCCCGGTCACGCGACGGACCACGACATCCTGCGCGACTACGTCGGTTACGTGGCCGACAACATCCGGCTGGGGCCGCGCCGGTTCAAGCTGGTGATCGACGGCGGCAACGGCACCGGCGGCCTGGCCATTTTGCCGATCGCCAGGCGCCTGGGCCTGGACGCGGAGGCCATCTACTGCGACCCCGACGGCCGGTTTCCCAACCACCACCCCGATCCCACCGTCCCCGAGAACCTGGCCGATCTCATCGCCCGGGTGAAGGCGACCGGCGCCGAGATGGGGATCGCGCTGGACGGCGACGCCGATCGGGTGGGCGCCGTCGACGGCCAGGGGCGAATCATCTGGGGCGACCAGCTGGTGATGCTGTTCGCGCGGGAGATCCTGCAGCGGCAGCCGGGCGCCACCTTCGTCAGCGAGGTGAAGTGCAGCCAGGCGCTGTTCGACGATCTGACGGCGCGCGGCGGCAAGCCGATCATGTGGAAAGTCGGCCACTCGTTGATCAAGGCCAAGATGAAGGAAGAAAAGGCGGCGCTGGCCGGCGAGATGTCCGGCCACATGTTCTTCGCCGATCGCTGGTTCGGGTTCGACGACGCCGTCTACGCCGGGCTGCGGCTGATCGAGCTGCTGAGCCACAGCGATCGAACCCTGGCAGAGCTCTACGACACGCTGCCGGCGCTGCACAACACCCCGGAGATCCGGATGCCCTGCCCCGACGACGTGAAGTTCGAGGTGGTCAAGCGCGCCGTCTCCTGGTTTCGCGAGCGCTACCCGGTCGTCGACGTCGACGGCGTGCGCGTGCTGTTCGGCGAGACCGGCCGTCACGACGGATGGGGACTGGTTCGCGCCTCGAACACCGGCCCGGTGCTGGTCATGCGCTTCGAGGCCTCCAGCCCGTCGCGCCTGGACGAGATCCGCTCGTTGATGGAAGGGCGCATGCGGCAGATCATCGACGACGTCAGCGCCCAGACCTGAGGCTCAGGGCGACGCCGCCGGCGGGATCATCGTCGAGATGTGCGTCCGTCGCTCGGAGACGAAGAAGCGCATGTCCGACTGGCCCTGGGCGACGTCGGCGTCGGTGTGGTGGCGCTTGGTGTCCATCGCGATGTAGGGGGCGATCTGCGCCGCCACCCGGTCGTGCTCGGCCGTCCAGTCGAGCGCCTCGACCTTCTGCAGGATGTCCCAGACCTGGTTCACGTAGGACTGGAAGCAGCCGGCCGACGCCATGCAGGCGTTGGCCAGCGGCGCGTACATCCGCTTCACGATGTCGAGGTCGCCCGACAGGAACGTCTCGTCCATCCCCCAGGGCATGAACGACAGCCGCTGGGAGGTGGGGTCCGCGTAGGCGAAGTAGTCGTCGCCCGGCTCGCTGTACGGGAACGAATCGAACTGTCCCACGATGCCGCAGAACGCCCAGAACCTGGTCAGCTCGGCCAGATCGACGTACTGGGCGGCCGCGGCGATCTGATCGTCCGGCGTCGCCAGCGTCATCGCCGCGGCGACCCCGGACAGCGCGGTCCGATCGTCGGGGCCGGTGACCAGCTCGAACATCGGGATGTCGGCCGCCGTGAAGTCGACGTCGGTGGCGCTGAACAGCGGTCCGCTGTCGTCGGTGAACCAGCGTGACAGGATGCGCTTCTTGACCGTCTCGATGTTGGCGTAGAGGCCGTAGGGCTGACCGTTGATGGTGACCATCGCGTGGTTCGCGCGCGAGGCGGGCACGCCCCCCACCTGCCGGGCGACCCAGTAGGCGATCCGCTCGTGCATCATCGACGGGTCGCTGTGCATGTTGTTGAGCGTGATGTCCTTGAGGCCGAAGAACGACGCGCCGTCGACGAACTTGTCGATGTTCACGTGCAGCGAGGGCTTCTGGTCGATCGGCTCGAACGACTGCATCCCCTTGAGGTGCAAACCCACCGGCCCGTAGTCGCGCCCGTCGAACGTCAGCGTCACCGGCACGTACGTGTCGGGATCGGCCTGCAGCGACGCCCACTGGTCGGAGCCGACCGTCAGGGCGAACGACGGGATGACGTCGTACCCCAGGATCCTTTCGGACAGATCGCCCGCCGCCGGGATCGCCTCGGGCGGCTGGGTGGGATCGTCGGCGGCCACGGGCTGCCCCGCGCCGGCCGGGTTGGCCGCGCCCGGCGAAGCGTGCCACTCGATGACCCACAGGTTGGAACCGTCCGGCTCGCGCGCGGCCGAGAAGTCGACCTCTTGCGCGCCGAACGCCACCCGATCGATGTAGCTGCCGTCGGGCCGCGAGAGGCCGATGGCCCCGCCCGCCTTGTCCAGCGACAGCGCGACGTGCGCGGGCCCGACCGACGCGCGCAGGTCGAACCAGATCACCAGGTGGCCGCCGGCCGGCAGCACCAGGCCCGCCGGCAGCGTCGCCATGGCCGGGGTGTCAAGGGCCGTCGTCAGCCCGTAGCCGCCCAGCGGGATGTCGGTGGCGGTCGGGTTGAAGAGCTCGATCCAGTCGCCGGCGTTGCCGGTCTCGTCGGTGATGGTCAGCTTGTTCGAGGCCATCACCTCGTTGATGGTCACCTGGCCGTCGATCTCGGGCGGCACCGTGGCCACGGGGGCCCCGCCTTGCCCGGCCGCTTCGCTCTGTCCAGCCGCGCCCTGTCCAGCCGCGCCGGCGACCGAGCCGTCGGGGCCGCCGCCCGTGGCCGCGTCCACGGTGGGCGCGGGAGAGCCCGCGTCGGGCGCGCTCTCACGAATCTCGGGCGCGCTGGCCGACTGGCTGCAACCGGCCAGGACCAGCCCCACGCCCACCAGCAACAGCCCGAACTTCGGCTCGCGCTTCATGGTTCTCCCCACCGCAGAAAGCATCACAGGCCACCGTAAGCGCCCAGATCGGCGGCCGACCCGTCCGCGTCCCGCAGCGCCGGATCGCCGGCGTCGCGCGCCGGGCTGGTCGCGCCGAGATGGAAGTCGCCCGTCGCCGCCGAGGCGAACAGCGGATCGACCGAGATGTTGCCGGCCGAGCCCGTGGGATCGGCCATGCCCGAGAACTGCGCCGGGAACGTGTCGTTGTAGCTCCACGCCGGGATCGTGCCGGCGTTGACCACCACGGCGCCCGGGCTGCCCCCGGCGATGACGGAATCCGCGACGGACACCGTCGAGGAGTCGATCCAGAGCGCGGACCCGTCCCCCCCGGCGGTGTTGCCGTAGAACGTGGAGAACGTGATGGTCGCGGTCGCTCCGCTCAGGTCCAGCCCGGCCGCGCCGCTGGTCGTGACGTTGTTCGAGACGATCGACTGCGACAGGGAGAACTCGCTGTCGCTCACCGCCATCGCGCCGCCGACCTGCGCCTGGTTGCCGTCGATCAGAACGCCGCGGATCGCGACCGGCTGCAGGTTCCCCTCGATCGCGATGCCGCCGCCCTGCGCCGCCTGGTTGCCGGTGATCTGGACGTTCTCCAGCACCGCGCCCGACCAGGGGTAGAGGTCCATGTGGATGCCGCCGCCGTCGATCTGCGAGACGTTCCCGGAGATCACGCCGCCGCGCACGATGCTGGCGTCGTTGTCCAGGTCGAGGCCGGCCCCGTCGCCGCCCGAGGTGTTGTCGCGCACCACGTTGTCGGCCAGCGTGCTCTGCACGTGCGACACGCGGATGCCGCCGCCGCCGTCGGCCGCGTGGTTCTGCTCGACCAGGTTCCCCTCGAGGTGGGCCGCGCTCTCGAAGATGCGCACGCCACCGCCGTCGTCGCCGGACATGTTGCCGGTGAAGTGGTTGGCCAGCATCTGGACGGGGCTCTGGTCGACGTAGATGCCCCCGCCGTCGTTCACCGACGAGTTGCCGGAGACCTCGTTGTTGCTGAAGGTGATGGCGTGGCCGGAGATGTAGACGCCCCCGCCGGTCCAGCCCGAGCTGTTCGCGCTGATCGTGTCGCCTGTCATCGTCGAGTCGGCGATGACGAACAGGCCGCCGCCCTGCAGGCCGGCGCCGTTGGCGGAGAAGGTGCTGCCCTGCGCGAACAGCCACCCCTCCTCGACCGCCAGCCCTGCGCCGTGTACGGCGCTGTTGTTGGCGAAGGTGGTGCCGACCACCACGGTGGTGCTGTTCGCGACCAGCCCGCCGCCCCCCTCCGGCCCGGCCTGGTTCGCCGAGAAGGTGCTGTTCGCGAGACCGATCTGACAGCCCGTCGCGTACAACCCGCCGCCCGTGTCCGTGGCCTGGTTCATGGAGACCGTCACGCCGAACAGCTTCAGCGTGCTGCCGTCGCAGCGGATCCCGCCCCCCTGCGCCGCCGCGTGCCCACCCGTGATGGTCAACCCCTCGAGCACCAGCCCGCTGCCGCCCGTTCCGCTGACCTGGAGGGCGGTCGTTCCGGCCGAGGTGGCGTCGAGGATCGTCATCCCGCTGCCGGCGCCGCGGATGTAGAGAGGCTTGGCCTGCAGGGTGACCGCCTCGGGGAACGTCGCGGCGCACAGCTCGATGGCGCCGCCGGCTGGCGCCGCGGCGATCGCGGCTGCCAGGCTGGCATAGGCGGCCGCTCCGCTGGGGCAGACCGCCAACTCGTCGATCAACCCGTCGCAGTCGTTGTCGACGCCGTCCGCGACCTCGGGCCCCGTCGGCTGGCAGCCCGCGGTCGCCACGGCCTGCCCGCTCACGCCTCCGGACGGCGTCCCACCCGGCGA
>DATJWP010000090.1:0-20444 GCA_035578045.1 Polyangia bacterium
CTCGGCCAGCGCCTTCTCGACCGACAGGATCAGCTGGTCGATCTCGAACGGCTTCGTGATGTAGTCGAAGGCGCCCAGCTTCACGGCGCGGATGGCCGTGTCGATCGACCCGAACGCCGTTATCGTGATCACGTGCGGCGAGGGCGAGACGGCCTTGAGCTCGCGCAGCATGTCCAGCCCGTCGAGGTCGGGCATCTTGACGTCGGAGACGACCAGGTCGATCCCCCCCTGGCGCACCCGCTCGACGCCGGAGCGGCCGCCGGCGGCGACCTCGACCGTGTAGCCGTCCTCTTCCAGGACCTCGCGCAGGAACGCGCGCATCGCCGCGTCGTCCTCCACCACCAGGATCGTCGCGCGCCCCGCGCCCCCCGTCGCGAGCGGGGTTGCCGTTTCGGAGCTGGCGTGGGTGGCAGTTTCAGCCATGCGAACGAGGCGCGAGCGTGAGTTCAATCCTTGCCGATCGATCCCATTTCGGCAAGCGCTGGTGCGTCGAATCCGGGCGCGGCCGTCGCGCTGGCGCAGGGCAGAAACACGCGGAAAACCGCGCCGCCCGCGGCCGGGCTGTCGACCTCGATCCAGCCGTCGTGGTCCTTGACGATGCCGTGGCTCACCGCCAGGCCCAGGCCGGTTCCCTGCCCCTCGCCCTTGGTCGTGAAGAACGGCTCGAAGATCTTGTCGCGGTCGGCGTCGGGGACGCCCGGGCCCGTGTCGGCGATGACCAGCACCGCGTACTCGGCCGGCGGCGCCAGGTCCAGCCCCCCCTTGCGCCGCACCACGCACTCGGTCGAGACGCGCAGGGTGCCGCCCTCCGGCATGGCGTGGAGGGCGTTGGTGATCAGGTTCAGGCAGACCTGCTGGATCTGGTCGGGGTCGCCCGGGACCTCGGGCGGAGCGGGCATGGTGTGGACCTCGACCTGGATCTCCTGGCGGCGGATGGGGTCGCGCAGGAACTCGAGCGCGTCCGCGACCACGGCCCCCAGGTGCACCCGGGTGACGGTCGGGCCGCGCGGTCGCGAGAAGTCCAGCACCTGGCGGATGATCTTGGTGATGCGCGCCACCTCGTCGCCGATGATGGCGGCGTTTTTCAGCACCTCTGCCGGCTCCAGGGCCGCGCCCGCCGATTCGGTCACCTTCTCGGCCTTTTTGCCCAGCGCGCGCGCCCGGCCGCCGATGACGTTGAGCGGGGTGCCCAGCTCGTGGGCGATCTCGGCCGCCATCTGGCCGATGGTGGCCAGCTTTTCGGACTGGCGCAGGCGCGCCTCCAGCCCCAGCCGCGCCGTCGCCGCCCGCTCCGCTTCCTCGCGGGCCTCGCGCAGCGAACCGGTCATCGCGTTGAAGCGGCCGGCGATGGTGCCGATCTCGTCGTCGCGCTCGGCCAGGATGACGCGCGACAGGTCCCCCTTGCCGACCGCGTCGATCCCCTCCAGCAGGCGGCGCAGCGGGCTCACGATGATCTGGCTGACCGCGAACCGCACGCCGATCGCGACGCCCACGACGATCAACACGAACAGCGGGTAGATGCGGCGGCGCGTGGCCGCCACCTCGGCCTCGATGTAGCTGACGTCGCGCCGCATCCCCATCACGGCCGCCGGGTGGCGCGCCGGGTGCCCGGGAGGCAACTCCAGCGCGCCCGCGTCGAAGAGCGGCACCGCCATGGCATAGGATCGAGGGCCGGAGGCCGAATCGAAGACGCGGCCCACCGGGGCGTCGGCGATGTCGGCGCCGCGCATCAGCAGCAACCAGGCCTCGTCGTCCGTGCGCCGGTCGTCGCCCACCTGCAGCACCTCGAGCTGGAACGGCTCGTCGTGCTGGCGGGCGGCGCGGGCGCGCGCGAGCAGCGTGTCCTCGGCCGTGCTCGGATCGACCGGCTCCAGGCCGACCTCCAGCGCGCGGCCGATCTCGTGCGCCTCGCGGTCCAGGTCGGCCTGCAGGTTGGCGCGGCGCAGCTTGAGCGCTGCGTAGCCGGAGCCCGCCAGGACCGACGCCACCAGCAGCGTCGCCACGATGGTCACGCGAGTCCCCAGCGTCATCCGTCGTGATTATAACCTCGTGCTATATAGGCCCCCGCAGGCATGAGCCCCGACGAGATCCGTACGCGCATCCGCGCCGCTCTTCCCGACGCCCAGGTCGACGTGGTGGACACCACCGGCACGGGCGACCACTTCGACGCCACCGTCGTGTCGGCGGCGTTCGCCGGCAAGGGGCTGGTCCAGCAGCATCAGCTGATCTACGCGGCGCTGGGCGACGCCATGCGCGGGCCGATTCACGCGCTGGCGCTGACCACGCGCACCCCCGACGAATAAAGGAGCACCACCGTGACCGAGCCGTTGAAGAAGCGCATCGAGGACACCATCGCCAAGGGGCGGGTCATGCTGTTCATGAAGGGCAACCCGTCGATGCCCCAGTGCGGCTTCTCCGCCGCCGTCGTCGGCATGCTGAAAGAGGTCGGCGTCCCGTTCGAGTCGTACAACATCCTGGCCGATTCCGAGCTGCGCGAAGGGCTGAAGGAGTACTCGAGCTGGCCGACCTACCCCCAGCTCTACGTCGACGGCAAGCTGGTCGGCGGCGCCGACATCGTGCGCGACCTGCACGCGCGCGGCGAGCTGAAGAAGCTCCTCGTCGCGGCCTGAGCGGACTAGTACCTCGCCACAGTGGGTTTGATCGATTGCTGAACGGGGGGTTACCCGTCGGCGGGCTGAAGCCGGTTGTCCTCGCCCTCGGGGCGAGGATAAAGGAGAGGGGATCCGGTTTCGCACGCCGTCCCCTCTCCGGCCAAGCCTTCGGCTTGGCCACCTCTCCCCGCCTTCGCGGCCTTCGCGGGGAGAGGCGCAGATACCGCGCCGGCTCAACCCGTCATCTTCTCTGTGGCGAAGTCCTAGTCCGGTTCGCCGAGCATGCGCCGGACCTCCGGCGTGAACCCACCGTCCGCTTCGTGGACGACGAGAGGCAGATCAACCACGTCGATCGCCGGTCCCCCGCGGCGCGCTTCGACCAGCACACGTGAGGCTTCTTCACCGGCGCGCGGGTGGACGTACCGCGTTCGGACCGGCGCGACCCCGCGGCCCACGAGGCGCAGCGTCAGCTGGTCGGCCCGGACCGCGGGCAGGATCGCGGCGACGCGCCCCCCGGGGCGGACGGTTCGGGCGGCGATGGCGATCCACTCGTCGAGCCGCAGCGCGATCTCGTGGTGGGCGATCGCCCGTTCACGGTTGGGCGAAGGTGGGCTGTCCTCGACCGTGCGGTACGGGGGGTTGGTGGCGACCAGGTCGAAGCTGGCGTCCTCCAGGCGGCGATGGGGCTGGCGAACGTCGCCCTCGACGATGTCCAGGCGATCGGCCCAGCCGTTGTCGTCGCGGCCGCGGGCCGCCAGCGCGGCCAGGCGCGGCTGGATCTCGACGCCCACGCCGGTCGCGGCGGGATCGCGGGCCAGCAGCAGGAAGGACAGCGGGCCGGCGCCGCAGCCGATGTCCAGGAAGCGCCCGTAGGGCGGCGCCAGGAAGCCGGCCAGCAGCACCGGGTCCAGGCTCATGCGGGCGCCGCGCGCCGGCTGATAGAGGCGGACCCGCCCCTGAAGGAGCGTGTCCGCCGTGACCTCGTCGTCGCCCGCGGCGGCCACGGCCTCAGCGCGGCGCGGGGCCGTCCAGGCCGTACATGACCAGCCCGGTCGCCAGCTTCGGGTGAAAGTAGGTCGACTTCTGGGGCAGGAGCAGGCCGGCCTCGCACACCGCCAGCACGTCCTCGACCTTCGTCGGGTTCATGAAGAAGGCGGCCTGCGCGTCGCCCGAATCGACGCGCGCCAGCGCCTCTGCGGTGTCGTGCGTGTAGTCGAGGTAGGTCTGCTCGGCCATCGCCGTCTCGTCGATCGCCAGCAGCGGACCGAGCAGCACGCCGTGCAGGACGGTGACGTCCAGCTTGCGCAGCGCGGGCGGCCCCAGCGCCGACAGGTCGACGATCGACTTCAGCGTGAACCAGGCGGTCTGCGCGCGGCCCGGCACCCGCATCGCGAACACCAGGCCGGCGGTCCCCTCGCGGCCCAGGCGCTCCTCGATCGCCTCGGGCGTGGCCTCGTCCCCGTCGGCGATGTCGAACGCCGGCGAGGCGGCGGCGCGCAGGGCCGCCGCCTCGAAGTCGGCCAGCCCGCGCACCAGGCGGTGGGTCGGCAGCACCAGCAGCCCCGGGTCCTCGGCCCGCGCCAGGAACATCATCCCGAAGTCGACCGCCGCCTCTCCGGCCGCGTAGTCGAGCGCGCGCAGCTCCGGCCCCAGCGCCAGCATCGTCTCGTACCGGTGGTGTCCGTCGGCGATCAGGATCTGCTTGTCCGCCATCAGGTCGACCAGCGTGGCGACAGGCTCCGGGTTGCTCAGGCGCCAGAGCCGGTGCCGCCCGCCGTCGGCCATCGTCGCGTCGACGTCCGGGCTGGTGGCGGCGGCCGCGTCGACGACGGCGCGGGAAGCCCCCCGCGGGTCGCGATACAGGCCGAAGATGGGCGAGATCTGCGTGCGGGTCGCCCGCATCAGCTTGAGCCGGTCCTCCTTGGGGCCGGCCAGGGTCGCCTCGTGGGGCAGGACCACGCGGCGCTCGAACGGCTCCAGCCGGACGGCCGCGAAGAACCCGCGCCGGCTGTACACCCGCCCGGTGGCCGGGGCGCCCGGCAGGCGAAACTGCTGCTCGTAAACGTACAGGCCGGGTCCGACGTCCGGCCGGAGGATCCCCGCTTCTCTCCAGGCGTCGAGCCGCCGCGCCGCCTCGGCGTAGCGCGCGTCGGTGTCGCCGCGGGGGAGCTCGATCCGCACGACGTTCTCCGGATGCCGCTCCTCCAGCGCGGCGCGCTCGACCTCGCCGATCACGTCGTAGGGCGGCGCCAGCACCTGCCCGATGTCGCCCACGCGGGCGGCGTCGTACCGGAGCCCGGCGAATGGAGCGATGAGCGCCATGACCGTGACGCGATTATCGCATGTTCGCACCGACGGAGACCGCGCGTATGATTCGAACGTGGCCGTTCTCGATCCCACGTCGTTCCTGGTCCTCTGGGGTCTCGCGGCTGTCGTCGCGAGCTGCGGCGGTTCGCCCGCCCTCACCTGCCAGACCTCCCCGTGCGGCTCGGGCACCGGCAGGAACTACCAGGTCTGTTCGAACGTGAACGGGAGCGTTTCGTACGACTTCGGCGGCCAGGAGTGCACCGCCGCGGCGTCGGACGGCACGCAGGTCGACAACTGCGCCATGCAGGCCGCGAACTATTGCGTGGGGGGCGGCCCGGGCACCGGCGGCAGCGGTGACACAGGGGTCGCTTGCACGGCGACGTTCTCGGGCGAGATCTCGGCGACGCTCGGCCCCTGCGCCGTGACCATGACCTACGCAGCCAGTTCCAACCTCACCTCCGTCGCCGCGGCTGGCAGAGCGATCGGCGGGACGCCGTATACCTGGACCAGCATGAGCTTCGTGCTGACCGGCGAGCCGGCAACGGGGACGTTCGACCAGACCCAGAGCACGGCCGCCAGCGACGAGGTCACCCTGCCGGGCTCGCAGAATCCGCCGGCGTGGCTCGCGGTCTTTGGCTCGGGTATGGCGGTCGGGAGCGCGACGCTGACCATCACCTCGATCGGGTCCGCGACAGCCCTGGACGCCAAAGGCGACCTTCTGTATTCCTCGCCCCACGGCGCCTGGACGGGAGTTCTGGTCGACCAGAATCCCCAGACCGAGATGCCCGACGTGATGCAGACGATCACGTTCTGAGCGTCAGTCCAGCGCAACGGCCCCCGCGCGCAGGATCTCGATCGCGTCCCCGCGCACGCGCGCCAGCGTGCTGGGCGCGCCGCCCGCGGTGTCACCACCGTCCAGGACGTGGCAGCCGGCGCCCAGGGCGGCCCGGACCGCGGCGGCCGTCGTCGCGGGCGGCTCGCCCGACCGGTTCGCGCTGGTGGTCGTGACCGGGCCCCCGAAGCCGGCGACCAGCGCGCGAGCGATCGGGTGCGGCGACCGGCGCACGGCGACACACCCGTCAGAGACCAGCGCCTCCGGCAGCCCGGGCCGCGCCGGCAGCGCCAGGGTCAGGGCGCCCGGCCAGTGCTTCGCCATCAGCGCCCGCGCCCGCGGGGGAACCTCGACGCACAGGCGGGCCAGCATCTCCTCGCCTTCGATCAACATGGAGATGGCCTTCTCCCCGCGCCCCTTGAGCGCGCGCAACCGTTCCAGCGCCGCGGCGTCGAACGCGTCGACGCCCAACCCGTAGAACGTTTCGGTCGGGTAGGCGACCACCTCGCCGCGCCGGAGCGCCGCGACGGCGGCGGCAACCTCGTCGCTCACTTGCTGGATTCGGCGCGGGCGTCCTTCTGAACTTCGGCGTCGCTCTCCAGCACCTTCTGGCGGCGGGCGTTCCGCTCGGCGGCGACCTTCTCGGCCAGCGCGGGGTCGGCGACGGCGGCGATCTGCGCCGCCAGCAGGCCGGCGTTCTCGGCGCCGTTGACCGCGACCGTCGCGACCGGCATGCCCGGCGGCATCTGCACCGTGGACAGCAGCGAATCGAACCCGCTCAGCGCCCCGTTGGCGATCGGCACACCGATCACGGGGCGGGTGGTGTGGGCCGAGACGGCGCCCGCCAGGTGGGCGGCGCCGCCCGCGCCGCAGATGAAGGCCTTCACGCCGCGCCGGACCGCGTCCTTGACGAAGGCCGCGGTCTCTTCCGGCGTGCGGTGCGCGGACAGCACGCGGATCTCCACCGCCAGGCCCAGCTTCTGGCAGACCTTGGCCGCCGGACGCATCGTCTCGAGATCCGACTTGGATCCCATCATCACCGCCACGTCGATCTTTTGGTCGTTGCTCATGTCGTCGTTTTTCCTCGCAGGCCGATGTCGCGACGGAAGTGCATCCCGTCGAACTGGATCTGGTCGATTGCCTGATAGGCTCGCTGGCGGGCGGCGTCCAGGTCGGCGCCGTGGGCCGTGACGCCCAGGACGCGTCCTCCCGCCGTCAGCAGGCGGCCAGCGTCCCGCCGGGTACCGGCGTGGAACACGCGCAGCTCGTCGGTCGGCTCGGGAAGGCCGCCGATCGGGTCGCCCAGCCGCGTCTTCTCCGGGTAGCCCTGCGCCGCCAGGACCACGCAGCAAGCGGCGCCCGGACGCACCCGCGGCGCCCCGCCGGGCAGCTTCCCGGCCGCCACGGCCGCCAGCCACGGCAGGATGTCCTCGTCCAGCCGCATCAGCACCGACTGCGTCTCCGGGTCGCCGAAGCGGCAGTTCCATTCGATCACCATCGGGCCGCGCTCGGGCGTGAGCATCAGCCCGCCGTAGAGCAGCCCCTGGAAGGGCCGTCCCGCGCCGGCCATGGCCTGCACCATGGGCTGGAAGATGGTGTCCAGGATCCGCTGCTCCTCGCGCGCGCCGACCAGCGGCGACGGCGAATGGGTCCCCATGCCGCCCGTGTTGGGCCCCTGGTCGCCGTCGCGAACCGCCTTGTGGTCCTCGGAGGTCGGCAGCAGCGCCAGCCGTTCGCCGTCGCACAGCGCCAGCATCGACAGCTCGCGCCCCACCAGACGCTCCTCGATGACGACCCGCGCCCCCGCCGCGCCGAACACACCTTCCGCCAGCATGTGGCGGGCGGCCAGCTTGGCCTCTTCCTTCGTCGACGTGACGGTGACGCCCTTGCCGGCGGCCAGCCCGTCGGCCTTGACCACCAGCTGGCTGGCCTGCGCGTCGATGAACTCCTCGGCCGAGCCCAGGTCGTCGAACACGCCGAACGCGGCGGTCGGCACCTCCGCCTGATACATCAGCCGCTTGGCGAAGGCCTTCGATCCTTCGATCTCGGCCGCGGCCCGGGACGGCCCGAAGAATTGCAGCCCCGCCGCGCGCATGGCGTCGCCCAGCCCCGCGCAGAGCGCCACCTCGGGACCGCACACCACCAGGTCGGCCCGCTCGGCCACCGCCGCCGCCACCAGCTCGGGGACGGCGTCGGCCGCCACCGGAATGCAGGTGACCTTGGGCTCGCCGGCGATGCCGGGGTTGCCGGGCGCCACCACCAGCTTCTCGCACAGCGGGCTCGCCGCGATCTTCCAGGCCAGCGCGTGCTCGCGACCGCCCGATCCAACCAGAAAGATCTTCATCTCAGTGCCTGAAGTGGCGCTCGCCGGTGAGGATCATGGCCATGCCGTGCTCGTCGGCGGCGGCGATCGACTCGCCGTCGCGCACCGAGCCGCCCGGCTGGACCACTGCGACCGCGCCGGCCTTGGCCGCCTCGTCGACGCTGTCGCGGAACGGAAAGAACGCGTCCGACGCCACCACCGAGCCGGCCAGCGGCGCCCGCGCTTTCGCGATGGCGATCCGGGCCGAGTCGACCCGCGACATCTGACCCGCCCCGATCCCCAGCGTGCGGCCGCCGGCGGCGAACACGATGGCGTTCGACTTGACGTGCTTGCAGACCCGCCAGGCGAAGTCGAGATCGCTCAGCTCCGCCGGCGTCGGGGCTCGCTTGCTGGCCACCTTGGCGTCGGACATCGAGGCCGTCTGGTTGTCGCGCGTCTGCACCAGGAAGCCGCCGGCCACGCTGCGCAGCTCGAACGAGGCCGCTGCGTCGACCGCGATCGGGCTCTCGAGCAGGCGCAGGTTCTTCTTGGCCGCCAGCAGGGCCAGCGCGTCGGGCGCGTAGTCGGGCGCGATCACGCATTCGAGGAACGTCTCGGACAGCTCGCGCGCCAGCTCGCCGTCGACGGGGCGGTTGACGGCCACGATGCCGCCGAAGGCCGACACCGGGTCGGTGTCGCGCGCGCGCCGGTAGGCCTCCAGGATCCCCTCCGCGATGGCGGCGCCGCACGGGTTGTTGTGCTTGATGACGGCGGCGGCCGGCGCGCTGAACTCGGCGCACAGGCGCATGGCCGCGTCGAGGTCCAGCAGGTTGTTGTACGAGAGCTCCTTGCCCTGCAGGACCTCGGCCTTCGCCAGAGAGGGCCCGCCTGCTCCATCCAGCGCGT
Source organism: Polyangia bacterium (assembly GCA_035578045.1). Classification (GTDB taxonomy): domain Bacteria; phylum Myxococcota_A; class Polyangia; order Fen-1088; family Fen-1088; genus JADGRB01. The sequence continues at coordinate 8,960 of DATJWP010000090.1, forward strand.
AGAACGCCGCCTTCTGATGCGGGTTCTCGCCGTAGCGAAGCGCCCGGGCCAGCGAGCCCGAGAACACCAGCGTCTCGGGGAAATCGGCCAGCGGCCCGTCGGGGGCCGACAGCCGCCCCAGGTGCGAGGCGATGGCGCCGTCGTAGGACGCGGTGTGGGCGAACGCCTTGCGGGCCAGGCGGAAGCGGGTGGCGGCCGAGACCTCGCCCTCGGCGTCGATCTCGGCCAGCACGGCCGCGTAGTCGGCGGGGTCGACCACCACGGCGACGCGCTCGTGGTTCTTGGCCGCCGAGCGGATCATCGCCGGGCCGCCGATGTCGATGTTCTCGATGACGTCCTCGAACGGCGCGCCGCGCGCCACCGTCTCGCGGAACGGGTACAGGTTCACGACGACCAGGTCGATCGGCACCAGCCCCGCCTGCTGCATCTCGGCGCGGTGCTTGGCGGTCGGGCGCCCGAGGATCCCGCCGTGGACGCGTGGGTGCAGCGTCTTGACCCGCCCGTCCAGGATCTCCGGCGCGCCGGTGAAGTCGCTGACCTCGCGCACGGGCACGCCGGCCTCGCCCAGCGCGCGGGCCGTGCCCCCCGTCGACAGGATCTCGAGCCCGGCGCGGGACAGGCTGCGGCCGAAGTCGATCACCCCCGTCTTGTCGGAGACCGAGATCAGCGCGCGGGAGATCTTCGCCAGCTTCGTGGTTGCCACGGGCGGCGTTTTATCACTTCTGAGCCCGCGAAGGCGGGGGTTCGATCGATCGGGCGCGGGTTAGGCCAAACCCGCACGTTTTCGAAGATCCGCGATCTCCCCCTTGGTCAGATCGCGCCATTCGCCCATCTTCAGCCCTTCGAACGACAGGCCGCCCAGACGGACCCGGGAGATCTTCAGCACCGAGTGGCGAATCAGATCGCCGACCGCCTTCAAGGCGCGCGGCCGCGTCTCGGCCACGACGACCTCGACCCAGGTGTTCTTCTCGGTCACCGCCAGCTGCTCCACGGCGGTGGGCCTCACCGGGCGGCTCTCCCAGCGCCAGCCGCGCTTCAGCCGCTCGATCGCCTTGTCGCCCACCAGCCCCTGCAGCTTGACGTGATAGGTCATCGGCACCTTGCCCGACTTGGCCAGCGCCTGGGCCAGCGCGCCGTCATTGGTGACCAGGACGACCCCCTCGGCCGGGAAGTCGAGCGGCGCCGCCACCTGCCAGTTCGCCTCGGCGTCGCGCACGTACCGCGCCAGCGTCGGCCGCTCGGCCTTGGGCGCAAGCGTGGCCAGGCAGGCGCGAGGTTTCAGCAGCAGCCGGTAGACCGGCGTCTCGGCCAGCACGCGCCGCCCCTCGACCTCGACGCGGTCCTTGCCCGGGTTGATGCTGGTGCCCAGCGTGCTGACGACGACGCCGTTGACCTTGACCGATCCGGCCGCGATCAGGTCCTCGGCGCGCCGGCGCGAGGCCAGCCCGGCCTGGGCCAGAAACTTTTGCAGGCGCACGGCGCTCTACCCGACCGGCTTCTCGGGCAGCGCGTCGGCCGACGCGCCCTCGGCGGGGGGTGGGGCGGCCGCCTTGGCCGCCGCGGAGCTGGCGCGGTCCAGCTCGTCGAGCAGCTCGTCCTCCTCGGCCGGATCCAGCGTCCGGATCACGGGGCGAGGCGCCCGGGGCTGCGCCGACGCAGGCTGGGGCTCGGGCGCGGGCGCGGCAGCGTCCACCTTGGCCATCTCGGCTTCGCCCAGCTCGTGGAACTCCCGCAGCGTCGGCAGCTCGGTCAGATCGCGCAGGCTGAAGGTGCGCAGGAAATCGGGGGTCGTGCCGTAGAGCAGCGGCCGGCCGACCTCTTCCTTCTTGCCGATCATCCGGATCAGCCCGCGCTCGAGGAGGGTCTTCAGCACGGGACCGCAGTCGACGCCGCGGATCTCGTCGATCTCGGGGCGGGTGATCGGCTGCCGGTAGGCGACGATCGCCAGCGTCTCCAGCATCGCGCGCGACAGGCGCGGCGGCTTGCCGGTCAGGATGCGCGACACCCACCCGGCGTTCTCGGGGTTGGTGCGCAGGTGCCAGCCGCCGGCCACCGAGACGACATGGACGCCCGTCTCCAGGCGCCGCTCGCGGAGCTCCTCGATGGCCGCGTTCACCTTGGCCGTGTCGCGCTCGCCCACCAGCCGTTTGATCTCGTTCAGCCCCAGCGGCTTGTCGCTGGCGAACAGCAGGCTCTCGATGATGGTGCCCAGGCGCCCCGCCGGAACCGCCTCGGGCGGCTCCTCGGCCTCGGCGGCGGCAGGCGCGGCCGGCTCCTCCGCCGGGGCCTCGACCGCCGTCGTCTCCGGCGCCGCCTCGGCCACCGTCCCGGCGACCTGGGTGTCGGCCGCGTCGAATGACGACTCCTCGTCGTCGTCGTCGTGGGCCATCGCCTCGGGCGGGATCACGAAGTTCGGGTTCGTGGGCTCCTCGTCAGTTCCCGGCAGCGTCCTGTCCTCCGATTGATCTTCGGCGTCGAGCGAGGGCTCATCGGACTTACTCGTTCGTTTGCTCATTCTTCTCCTCGGGGCGGGGGGCGTCCGATGTCACGGCGGAGCGCGCCGCCTGCCGCGCGGCCTCCATCGAGACCCCGCTCGCCTGCGTGATGAACAGCGTCTCGGCGTCGGGCGACTGCAGGACGCGCACGACCTTCAGCTTGGCCAGCTCCAGGATCGCCAGCAGCGTCACGACCACCTGGTTGCGCAGCTCCGGCTCGGCCAGCTCGAAATCGAAGCAGGACTCGAACCGGAACGAGCCCTGCCCCGTCTCGATCCGCTCCAGGAGCTGCGTCATTCGGTCGCCGATCGAGACCCGGTCGACCACCACGTCGTGCGTGTGCTTCGGTCCGCCCGCCTTCTCGAGGATGCGGCCGAACGCTTCGATCAGCTTCCAGACCGACTGCTCGCCCATGGGCGACTCGGCGGCCGCCTCCAGCGGCACGCCGCGCCCGAACACCGTGCGCCCCTCGATCGGGCGGCTCCCCAGCTTCTCGGCGGCGTCCTTGTACTTCTGGTACTCGAGCAGCCGCCGGATCAGCTCCTCGCGCGGGTCCAGCACCTCCCCATCCTCGTCGTCGCCCACCGCCTCGATCGGCTCCGGCGTGGGGACCAGCTCGCGCGACTTCAGGTAGGCCAGCGTCGCCGCCATCACCAGGTAGTCGGCCGCCACGTCGAAGGTCATCGACTGCATCACGTCCAGGTACTCGAGGTACTTCTCCGTGATGAAGGCGATCGGGATGTTGACGATTTCGATCTCGTGCGTCTTGCAGAGGTGAAGGAGCAGATCGAGCGGCCCTTCGAACTCCGGCAGCGCAACACGATAGGCGCCGGGCTCTGCGCTCATGCCGCCACGAGCCGTTCCAGAACCGCCGCCCAGGCGTGGATCAAGCGGTAGGCCGGGCCCATCACGACCCCCAGCGCTCCCGACAGGAACAGGATGAAGAACAGGATCGTCCCGTACTTTTCGAGCGTCCGCGGGACCGTCTGCATCGACTCCGGCAGCACGCCCGCCAGGACGGCCGCGCCGTCCAGCGGGGGGAGCGGGATCAAGTTGAAGAACATCAACACCAGGTTGAGGGCGATGAGGTAGCGAACCATCACGTCTGCCAGGGAGGCGGGGAGCTTACCGGTTCTTCCCAGCACCACGAGGACGATCGACACCACGATCGCCAGCAAGAGGTTCATGACGGGCCCCGCCAGCGCGACCAGCATTCGCCCCACCCGAACGGGGAGCTTGTTCGTGTAGGCGCGCGGGTTGGTCTGCACCGGCTTGCCCCAGGCGATCAGGGGAAACCCGCCCGGCAGCAAGGCTCCCATCAGCGGCATGATGATCGTCCCGATCAGGTCGATGTGCGCCAGGGGCGACAGGGTCAGCCGCCCCTGCTGCCTCGGCAACCGATCGCCCAGCTTGTCGGCCACCAGCGCGTGCCCCCACTCGTGGACCGCGACAGAGATCACGAAGGCCACCAGCGCCAGCAGGGCGCCCCGGACCCGATCGGGCGAGATGTCCATTGGGCGGGAAGATTACCGTATTTTCCCGCGCGTCTCCGAGCGATCCTCGGAGGATCAGCCGGCGCGAATGGGGGTGGCCGGGTCGCCGGCCGGGGCGATGACGGCGTGGGCCGTCGCGATCTGGTTGCGAATCCGGTCGCAGACCAGCCGGGCCGACTGCTCGGCCTGGGCCAGCGCCTCCTGAAGATAGGTGAGGCCTTCGTCGATCCGCCCCGACCGCACCGCCGCCATCCCCTTCCACTCGACCAGCTCGATGATGTCCTGCGGCGCCATCGACAGCCCCTTGGCGCGCGCGATCAGCGCGTCGAACTCGGCCGGCGCGCCGCCGGCCAGCGCGATCGCGACCTGATCCAGGTAGACGCGATCGCTGGCGATCAACACCGCGTCGGTGTTCCCCGACGCCTCGGCGTCCCGCTGCTTGGCGGACACCTTGGCGAACAGCTCGGCGGCCGCCGGGATGTCGCCCGAGTACCACTTGCAGCGGGCCAGCTGGACCTCGGCGTTGACGGTCCGCGCCCCCAGTTCGCCGAACTCCTGAAGGTACATCTGCAGCGCGCGGCGGATGTACGGCTCGGCCTGCGCGGTCTGACCGAGCGACAGGTAGATCTCGCCCAGGTCGCGGGTGCACAGCATCTCGATCAGGGACATGCCGAACTCGCGGCAGATCTGCACGTTGCGCTCGAGGTCGGCCAGCAGCCGATCGACCTTGTCGGTCAGGAACGAGAGCGTGCCGCGGTTGAGGAGCCCGGCCGCCATCCCCCACATGTCGCCGTGTTCCTCGAACACCTTCAGGACCCGCTCCAGCGCGGCCTCGGCCTCGTCGAACCGGCCCAGCATCGAGGCGACGTAGCCGCCCAACGACAGGCTCTGCGTGTAGGGGACGTAGGCCTCTTCGCCCAGCGCCTCGGAAACCTCGATCGCCCGCTTGAACACCTCCAGCGCCTCGGGCTGCTTGTCCAGCCGGTGCAGGCTGCGCCCGCGCGACATCAGGAGCCGCGCGTTGATGACCGGCGTCGCCAGGTCCGGGTTGGCCTCGATGATCGCCCCGGCCTCGTCGGTGACGGCCTCGGCCTTCGGCCAGTCGCGCACCATGTCCAGACAGACCCCCTCATCCAGCAGGATGTCGATCTGCGCGGCGCGCGCGTCCGTCTTGCGGGCCCGGTCCAGCGCGGCGGCGTAGTCCTTGATCGCGTCCAGGTGGCGCCCCATCCGGAACCGCATGTCGGCGCGCCCCTGCGCCGCCATGATCTGCCGGGGCTGGTCGTCCTCGGGCAGGTTCTCGATGGCGTTCTTGTACAAGAGCTCCGCGTCCAGATAGCTGTGGCGCGCCCGGGCGCGCCCGGCCAGCTCCATGTACAGCTGCCCGGCCTCCGCCTTCAGTCCGCAGCGCGCGGCGTGGAACGCCATCGGCGGCAGCCGGGACGGGTCGGCCAGGCGATCCTGGCGCCGGTAGTACTCGTAGGCGGCCCGGTGGGTCGCCTCGCGCTGCGGGGCCGCCACCGACTGGTACACGGTGTCGCGCAGCAGGGCGTGACGGAAGCTGACCCGGCCGCCGCGATGGCGCGCCAGGATGCCGCTCTCCACCAGGCGGCGCACGCCGATCCCGGCGTCCAGCTGGGTCTCGGCGGCGGTGCCGGCCCGCTCCAGCTCCTGGAGCACGCCCTCGATCTCATCGGCGCTGAACTCGGCCCCCAGCACGGAAGCCATGCGCGCGTGCGCCATCAGGTCGGGCGGCAGCGACTCGGTCTCGCGGCTGGCCAGCCACTGCACCAGCGGCAGGTCGGGCAGCCGATCCAGCTCGTCGGTGGCCAGCGTCCAGCTCTGCCCCTTGCCCGAGCGGCGCACCAACCCGTCGCGCTTGAGCCCGCGCACCAGCTCGACCAGCAGCAGCGGGATCCCCTCGGTCCGCGCGGCCAGCTTGGCCAGCGCGCTGGCCGGCACGTTCTCGGCGGGGGTCAGCAGGCGGCGCGCCAGCTCGGCGGCGGCCGTCGGCTCCAGGGCCGGCAGGGTCAGCTCGCGGCGGACCGCGGCGCGGCCCGCCCAGTCGGTGCGTCCGCGACCGAAGGTGGGGCGCGCGACGATGCAGATCCAGATCGGCACCTCGGCCTCGGCCAGCGCCGCGTATTCCAGCGCGTCCAGCGCCGTCTCCTCGACGAACTGGGCATCCTCGAGCACCAGCGCCAGCGGACGTGTCCGCGCCTTGCTGCGCAACCCCTCGCCGGCCGCGCGGGCCGCCATCGAACGCAGGGCGCCGGGCGCCGCGGCGGCGGCCCGTAGCTCGGGGTGCTCGGGCGCGGCCCAGCCCATCGAGACGGCCACGCCGGCCCAGACGTCGCGCCCCAGCTCCGGTCCCAGCTTCTCGACCAGCAGCGCCCGCCCCAGATCGGGCGGCGCCGCGTCGGGCAGCGCCAGCGTGGCGCGCAGCAGGTCGCGCGTCGTCAGCTCGTCGGCGCCGCCCAGCACCTCCTTGGCCCGAACGAACAGAACCTGGAACGTGGGCACCACCTCCAGGTGCTGGACCAGCATCTGGGCCAGGTGGGTCTTGCCGTAGCCGGCCCCGCCCAGCAGCGTGAAGATGGTGGGGCGCGATCCGCTGGCCGCGGCGCGCGCGCTCTCGAGCAATGTCCGGAGCACGTCGTCGCGTCCGACCAGCGGCGCGACGCCCATGCGGGTGGTGGTGCGCTCGCTGGCCTGCGCGGCCTTCTGCACCTTGGCGAGCCCGCGCGGTCCCGCCAGGATCTCGGTCGGCACGTCGGGCAGCACCTCCTGGGCGGCGGGAGACAGCAGCACCCCGTCGGGGTCGCTCTCACCGGGGTACTGCTCTTTCTTGGTGAACAGCGGGCTCTGATAGCGGCGCGTGCCGTCCGGGCGGGCCTGCACCGAGACCGAGGCGAGATCGACCAGCACGCGGCGGGCGATCCCGCGCGCGACGAACATCTCGCCGGCGGTGGCGGCCCCGCGGGTCGGGTTGTCGCCGACCTCGTGCCCGAACGCCAGCACGTATTGGGCCCCCGCCGTGTGCGCCAGCTGGGCGCCCACGCTGGACATGGCCTCGCGCACCGCCGCGACGTTCGACTTGCTCTCGAAGAACAGCAGCGCGACGGCGCGACGCTCGCGCGCGGGCGCCGCCGGCTTCGCCGCGGCCGCGCCCTTGGCGTCAGCCGCGGGGGTGGTCGCCGGCGGCGGCGTGCCGGCCGCGCGGCGGGCGCGCTCGGCGGTCAGCCCGGCCTGCAGCGCCCGGCGCAGCTCGGCCACGGAGGCCGGCCGGCGCTCGGGATCCTTGGCCAGGCAGCGGAGGATCGCCTCCTCCAGCGACGCCGCGATCTCCATCCGGCGCGCCAGCGGCGGCGGGCGGCGGCTGCGGTGGCTCTGCTGGACCTCGACGGCGTTGCCCCAGAACGGGGGCGCCCCCGAGAGCATCTCGTAAAGGATCACGCCCAGCGCGTAGATGTCGCTGCGGGCGTCGATCTCCAGGCGCCCCTCGCACTGCTCCGGCGACATGTACTCGGGCGTGCCGGCCGGCGCCTCCTCCTTGGTCGACTCGACCCGCTCCGCGCCCGAGTCCAGCCCGCGCACCAGGCCGAAGTCGAACAGGCGCGCGTTGCCCGCGTCGTCCAGGAAGATGTTCTCGGGCTTGAGGTCACAGTGCACGAAGCCGCGCGCGTGGGCGGTCTCGACCGCGCCCAGGATCGCCAGCGCGTCGCGCGCGAACTCTTCCAGCGGCATCGGCTCGGCGCGCCCGGTCATCCGCGGGGTCAGGAGCGGCGCCTGGACGAACTCCATGACCACGTAGGCCGCGCCGTCGTCCAGCATGCCGCGCTCGTACACCGCCGGCACGTGCGGGGCACCGATCGCCCCCAGCGCGTACGCCTCGCGCAGCAAGCTCTCGCCGGCCGAGGCGTTGTCGGCGCGGGCGACCTTGATCGCGACCAGCTGGCCGTCCGAGATCCGCTCGGCCAGGAACACCGCCCCGAACCCCCCCTGCCCCAGCGTCTTCTTCACCCGGAAGATCGGGAGATCCGGGTTGGGGACGACGAACGGGATCTTCTCTTCGGTGGTCTCGGGGACCGGCGGCTGGGCGCCGTGCAGCGGGCACACCGCACCCGCCGAGGGCCCCTCGGGGTCCCGCAGACGCCGCCCGCACGTGACGCACCGGATCATCGCCGCTCGCCCCTCAGCGTCCGGGACGTCGAGGCGGCGCGCAACTTCCTTGTCGCCTCTTCACCCACCTGCTTTTACATAATGACAGGGTTGACTCACCACGTGGGCATTCCATCGACGGCCGGCCGGCCTGGCTTGACGGCGCTGCCCATCGATCTGGTGACACCCCAGATCGTCGAGGCGGTACATCGGGTGGGCGCGGTCGTCATCGAGGCGCCGCCCGGCGCCGGCAAGACCACCCGCGTCCCGGCCGCCCTGCTGGACGCGGGCCTGGCCGAGGCGGGTGAAATCTGGGTGCTGGAGCCGCGGCGCCTGCCGGCCCGGCTGGCGGCCACCCGGGTCGCCGCCGAGCGGGGCGAGCGCGTCGGTGAGACGATCGGCTACAGCGTCCGGTTCGACGAGGCGGCCGGCCCCCGGACGCGCGTCCGCTTCATGACCGAGGGGCTGTTCGTCCGACGGCTGCTGGGCGACCCGACCCTGCGCGGCGTGGCGGCCGTGGTGCTGGACGAGATGCACGAGCGCCACGTCGCGACCGACCTGGCGCTGGCCTGGCTGCGCCGGCTGCGCGAGACCACGCGACGCGACCTGGTCGTGGTCGCCATGTCCGCCACGCTGGACGCCGAGCCGGCCCGGGCTTTCCTGGCCGGCGAGACCGTGCGCGCCGAGGGACGCCGCTTCGAGGTCGCGATCGAGCACCTGTCTCCCGCCGAGGCGGCCGAGGATCAGCAGAAGAATCGGCCACTCGAGCGCCGGGTGACGGCCGCCGTCCGGCAGGTGCTCCGGGAGGAGCCAGACGGCGACATCCTGGTCTTCCTGCCGGGCGCGGGCGAGATCCGGCGCGCGCAGGCGGCGCTGGCAGAGCTGCCCCGCGCCAGCGAGCTGGCGATCCTGCCGCTGCACGGCGACATGCCGCTGCCCGACCAGGCCCGGGCCATCGCGCCCGCGGACCGCCGCAAGATCGTGCTGGCCACCAACGTGGCGGAGTCGTCGATCACGGTCGAGGGCGTGGTCGCCGTGGTCGACTCGGGGTTGGCCCGGATGGCCACGCACTCGCCCTGGACGGGGCTGCCGGCGCTGGCGGTCGCGCGGATCAGCCGTGCCTCGGCCGAGCAACGGGCCGGGCGCGCCGGGCGGACGCGTCCAGGGCGCGCGTTGCGCCTGTACACCAGGCACGACTTCGACCAGCGGCCGGCCTTCGACGTCCCGGAGATCGCGCGGGCCGACCTGGCCGAGCTCGCCATGACGCTGGCTGCGCTGGGCGTTCACGACGCGGCCGATCTCGAGTGGCTAGAGCCGCCCCCGGCGGCTGCCTGGGGGGCGGCGCGGGGGTTGCTGGCCGAGCTGGGCGCCGTCGACGGCGCGGGGCTGACCGCCGTCGGCCGGCGCATGCAGCCGTTGCCGGTCCACCCGCGCCTGGCGCGCATCGTGGTCGCCGGGCAGGACGGCGGCAAGCTGGACGACGCCGCGCTGGCGGCCACGTTGATCGCCGAGCGCGACATCCGGCGCAGCGCCCGGGCGTCGTTCTCGCCGGCAGGCGGCGAGGCGGAACGCGGGGCGGACGTGGGCGACCTGATCGAGGCCTTCCGGGAGATCGAGCGCGAGCGCTTCCGACCGGAAGCGCTGCGCCGCCTGGAGCTGGACCCGCGCGCCGTCGAGGAGGTCCGCCGCTCTCGTGGCCAGCTGGTCGGCAGCGTCGCGCGCCGCCCCGAACCCGGTCGGTCGGCACAGCCCCTCGAGCTGGCCCTGCTGGCTGGCTTCCCCGATCGGGTGGCCCGCCGGCGCGAGCCGGAGGGGACCACGATCGTGCTGGCCGACGGCGGCAGCGCCGAGCTGTCGCGCGCTCAGCCGGGCGAATGGATCGTCGCCCTCGACGTGGTGGAGGACCGCAACGCCGGGCGCCCGGCTCGCCCGGTGGGCCGCCGCCCACAGGTCCGCCTGAGCGCCCGCATCGAGCCCGAGTGGCTGCTGGACCTGTTCCCCGAGCGCGTCACCGACATCGATCGCCGCGCCTTCAACCCCGAGACCGGCCGGGTCGAGCAGACCACCGGGCTCGGCTATGGCGCGCTCCTGCTGGACGCGCGCACCGGACCGGCGCCGGCCGACGACGAGACGGCGCGCCTGCTGGCCGATGCGGCGCTGGCGCGCGGCATCGATCGGCTCCCGGGCGGCGAGACGATCGCGCCGCTGCTGGAGCGGATCGCCTTCGTCCGGCGGACCATCCCCGACGCGCCGGTGCCCGATCTGGGCGCCGGTGGGGTGGCCGACCTGCTGCGCCTGGCGTGCGTCGGCCGGGTCGGCTTCGCCGACCTGTCGGGGCCCGGGCAGGAGCTGGCGTCGATCGTGCTCGATTCGCTGCCACACGGGGCGCGCCAGGCGCTGGACACGCTGGCGCCGGCGCGGATCGCGCTGGCGGGCGGGCGCAGCGTGGCGGTTCACTACGACGCCGCCGCGCCCCCCTGGATCGAGTCGCGCCTGCAGGACTTCTTCGGCACCAGCTCGGCGCCCGCCATCGCGGGCGGGCGCGTCCCGCTGACCGTTCACCTGCTGGCGCCCAACGGCCGGGCGGTCCAGGTCACGCGCGACCTGGCCGGCTTCTGGCGGCAGCACTACCCGGCGCTGCGCCGCGAGCTCGGTCGCCGCTACCCCAAGCACGCCTGGCCCGAGGACGGCGCGACGGCGCGCCCACCACCGCCGGCGCCGCCGCGACGAAGGTAGGGGCGCCCGCGGCAGGGCCTCGGGCCTGACGATTCATCACGTCTTCGGAGCTCCCTCCCATACATCCAGGCCATGCGCGCCCCCAGCCGGAACATGCGCTCAATTCAAGTTGGGCGCGGTCGCGCCGAAGCGGCCGGCTGTTCTTCCACCCGCAATGCGCCGCCGGCACGCCGCCACCCGATGCGCGCCATCCAGGTGGACGGCAGGACCGTGGCAGCCGGAACATCCGTGGCCGGCGGCTCTCGCTGCCACCCGGAAAAGTGCGGCCCCGAGCTGCGTGGGTCGATGCAGGGCGGGGCGCGCAGGTGCTTCCGGAAGTTGAGGAGCACGTACACCATGCTCGCTCGGGTTTGCGTCGGCGTCCTCAGCGGGCGGGCGTGGTAGCGATCCCCGACCACTCTCCCTTTGCGGCCCAGAACACGATTGACCGCCAGCGCCAATCGGATCGCCAGGCCGTGCATCCCGCCGCGGGCCCGGCGCGGCTCGTCCCCCTCGACGATGAAGTGGCCGTGGTCCTGCTGGATCGAGAAATGGATCACCCGGAAGTGATCGACCGACGCGCGGGCAATGGCTTGCCGGAGCGCCCCGAACACCCGGGGC
>DATJWP010000091.1:0-2263 GCA_035578045.1 Polyangia bacterium
TGGTCGAGCGAGTACCACGAATCGTGCGCCCAGACCCCGATCCCCGAGGCGGCCAGCCTCGCCGCCACGTCCTCGGCCGCCACGCCGTCCACGTTGACCAGGAACGTCGGCACCCGGCCGTCCATCCCCGGCCGCCCGTACACGGTGACCGCGTCGGAGATGCCGTCCAGGAACCGCTGGCCGAGCGAGCGCTCGTAGGGGACGATCGCCGCGAAGCCCCCGATCGACTCCAGGTAGCCCATGGTCGCGTTGAACCCCGCAAGCAGCTCGTACGGCAGGGTGCCGGTCTCGAACCTGCGGCCCAGCGGGTCCGAGGGGGCGGGCCGCACCTTGTAGGGCCGCCACCGCTCGATCACCTCGGCCCGCCCGTAGGCGATGCCGAGATGCGGGCCGCAGAACTTGTACGGCGAGCAGATCAGCACGTCGGCGCCGGCCGCCCGGACGTCGATCGGCTCGTGCGCCGCGTAGTGGACGGCGTCGATCCACGCGAGCGCGCCGGCCTCGTGCGCGAGCCGGCACACGCGCTGGGCGTCCACGACCGTGCCGACCGCGTTGGACGCCCACGCGAACGCGACCACCCTGGTGCGCGGCCCGAGCTGGCGCTGCAGGTCCCCGAAATCGAGCGTCGTGTCCTCGTTCAGCCCGATGTGCCGGACGACCAGGCCGGAGTCGTGCGCGAGCTCCAGCCACGGGGCGACGCCGCCGTCGTGGTCGAGCGAGGAAACCAGGATCTCGTCGCCGGGCCGGAACCCCCGGGCGGCGGTCCGCGACAGCATGAAGTTCAGCGAGGTCATGTTCGCCCCGAAGATCACCTCATGGGGCTCGCAGCCGAGGAACCGCGCGGCGTTGCGCTCGGCGCCGGTGAGGATCTCCCCCACGCGCCGGCTCGTCGCGTAGCCCGCGCCGAGGTTGGCGCTCGCCTCACGCAGCGCCCGGGCGATCGCCTCACCGACCTCGTCGGGCACCTGGGAGCCCCCCGGGGCGTCGAGGAACGCGAAATCCCGCAGGGACGAGAAGCGGTCCCGGACGGCGGCGACGTCGATACTCGGGCGGAGTAGTTCGGTCATCGGCAGCTTCCTCTCACGCAGGGCACCCGGGCCGACCCCAGATTGCGATCGAATCACAACTGCCAGCGGGACCTCAAAAGCCCTTCCCTTCGTCCTGACATGCAGCGCATGGTTTGATCAGCCCAAAATCCGACGGCTGGGAGGGCGTCTTGAGTTTCCGCGTCGTCCGGAACGCCGAGGCGAGCTGGCAGGGAGCCGTACCGGACGGCAGCGGCCGGATAGCGCTCGGCAGCGGTGCCTTCGAGGGGCCGTACTCGCTGCGGTCCCGCGTCGGAGAGGGCATGCGGGCCACCAACCCCGAGGAGCTGGTCGGCGCCGCCGAGGCCGCCTGCTTCACGATGTCGCTCGCGAACCTGCTGGGCGAGGCGGGTTATCCCGCGCGGGACCTGCGCACCACCGCGCGGGTGACGCTCGCCCAGGTCGGCTCCAGCTTCAACATCACCCGGATCGAGCTGCGCACGGTGGGCGACGTTCCCGGCGTCGACCATGCCTTCTTCCGCGACATAGCCAGGAAGGCCAAGGACTGCACGGTCTCGCGCGCCCTGACCGGCACCGAAATCACGCTCGACGCGAGCGTCGCCAGTGGCTGACCCGCGGCCCAGCCTGGCTTGACATCACCTGACTCCCACGGCAGTGAAGCATCCCAAGAGATGGAGGGGCATATCTATGAGACGAAACGCGATCTTCGCCACGGCGGCGCTCGGCGCGCTCGTCGTGGCGGGTTGCAGCAGCGGCGGCGGCAGCAGCAGTTCGGGCGGCACCGCCACCAAGTCGTGTGTCGCCACGATCGGCATGGAGGGGCCGCTCACCGGCCCGGTGGCGTTTCTGGGCCAGGAGCAGCTGCACTTCGCGCAGCTCGCCGTGGCCAGGGACAATCTGGCCAACCACACGAAGATCACGCTGGCCCAGGGCGACACCCAGCTGAACCCCGCGCAGGCGACGACCGTCACCCAGCAGTTCACCTCGAACCCGAAGATGGTGGCGGTGGTCGGCCCGGCCGGCAGCCAGGAAGTCATCGCCGTCGGCCCGCTGATGGCCCGGGCGGGGATGGCGTTCATCTCCGGGTCGGCGACCGCCGTGGCGCTGACCACCGGCAAGTACCCGACGTTCTTCCGGACCGTGTCGAAGGACAGTGTGCAGGGGCCGCAGGACGCCAACTACATCGTGAACAACCTGCACCCCAAAGCCCTGATGAT
>DATJWP010000092.1:0-51360 GCA_035578045.1 Polyangia bacterium
GGTGGACGCGTGAGATCGCACGTGAAAGCCGCTTGACGGGTAAACTCCGGGAGCATAAGCATGCGCCCGTAGCTCAGCTGGATAGAGCAGCGGCCTTCTAAGCCGCGGGTCGCAGGTTCGACTCCTGCCGGGCGCGCGAAAGAAAAACTGAATATTTCCATCCTCACGGTGGGCGTAGCTCAATTGGTAGAGCATCGGACTGTGGCTCCGAGGGTTGCGGGTTCAATCCCCGTCGCTCACCCCCGAATTTCAACTGCTCAGGCTAGTTTTTCGGCGCTGTCGCCCAGGCTCGAGAAGCGCGATCGCGTTGCGAGCCGCTCCGCCGGGCGCCAGGTGCGTGTACCGATTCGTGACCACGATGGATGAGTGGCCGGCCAGCTCCTTGATGGCGATCGCCGGCGCGCCCCGCATCGCGAGGTGCGAGCAGAACGAGTGCCGGAGAACGTGCCAGCCCGTCACACGCAGCCCCGCCGTCTTCTCCTGCCGCTTGAGCCCCGCCCTCATGGTGGTGTTCGTCCACCGCGACCCATCGCCCCAGCAGAACACGAGCTTACCCTTGACGTGACGAATCGCCTGGAGGGGCCGTCACGCGGGTCGTAAGCGGGATCTTCCGATCCCGCCCGCTCTTGGGCGTGCCGATCGAGCCGCGCCAATCGTTCCGCATCACCGTCAGCAGTCGATTCTTGAAGTCGATGTCCGTCCACTCCAGCGCGAGCAGCTCTCCGAGGCGCAGCCCCGCTTCCGCCGCCACCAACAGTAGCTCGATCTCGACGGCGTACCGCAAGATCTTGCTGAGAACGTTCAAGACGTTGTTGATCCGCTTCGCTGACCAAAGGCTCGTGCAGCAGCCCGCACGCTATCCAGAATATGTTCACCGAAGTCGTCGGGGTGGACGCGAGGGCTCGATGCCCTCCGCGACCGTCCACTTCAGGATCGCGCTGGAGACGAACGCGCTGGAGACGAACTCAGGCGTACAGCGTCCCCCTCGCTCACACCGTGCTTCTTGGCTACCTCCGCGCCCGGCACTTTGTCCGCCACGCGACAAATCTTCACCATCTGCTCCTCAGTGGACCTGCTTTTTCGCATCGCTCCTCCGGTGCCGGAGGGCATGCTCGCAGGTTTCAAGTGGTCCGAAAACTGCCAGGCAGGTCACTGCGGAGGGTGGTCACCTTTTAGCTGGTGGTGAATGGCGTCACAGGCCGCGGCGATTGAGCTAAAAAGTTCGGTGTTCTCGCGCGCTAATGTACTTTGCGATGAGGTCGACTCGCTCGTCTATAAGGTCGAACACAAGGCGGACCTCTTCGGGAACGACGAAGAACGGGTTGTGAAGGCGACGAACATGACGATCGCGCGGTACTTCAACGAACGGTTGAAGACGGTCTTTCCCGCCAACGGCGTCGCCGAGCCCGGCGTGCTGCGTAATTCGTCGAACAATCCCCTCTACCTGCTGTGCTTCGCCGCCGGGAACGACAAAGGCGCGCCTATCGCCGTCAAGATCGCCAACCACATACTCAAGGAGACGCGCTGATGGCGCTCGGCTCGGGCATCGAGTGGACCGAGTCCACTTGGAACCCTGTCACGGGCTGCGACAAGCTCAGCCCCGGCTGTAAGTACTGCTACGCCGAGCGTATGGCAGAACGCCTGCAGGCCATGGGGCAGCGGAACTACAAGGACGGCTTCAGGCTCACGCTGCAACCGAAAATGCTGGATCTGCCACTGCAGTGGAAAAAGCCGCAAACAATCTTCGTTAACTCGATGAGCGACTTGTTCCACAAGGACGTGCCGCTCGACTATATCCAGCGCGTCTTCGAGGTCATGCGCCGAGCGGAGTGGCACCGCTTCCAGGTGCTCACGAAGCGCGCCGATCGGCTCGCCGAGTTGAGCCGAGCAATCGAGTGGCCCGAGAATGTGTGGATGGGCGTGAGCGTCGAGAACGCCGACTACGTCGACCGCATCGACGACCTGCGCACCACGGGCGCAGCCGTAAAGTTCGTGTCACTGGAGCCACTGCTTGGTCCGCTGCCGCACCTCAAGCTGAAGAGCATCGATTGGGTGATTGTCGGCGGTGAGTCTGGCCACCGCGCTCGCCCGATGGACCCAGCCTGGGTCACCAACATCCGCGATCAGTGTGCCCGGGAGGGTGTCGCGTTCTTCTTCAAACAATGGGGCGGCAAGAACAAGAAGAAGGCCGGCCGCGTCCTCGAAGGCCGCACGTACGACGCAATGCCGGACACGGCGCCGTCCGCAGCGGTGGCGAGCGCACCACGCGCACAGCGCTCCTTACCGGTGATGGGCTGAATCCTCCCGCCCGTTGCCCACCTGCTGCCCAAACAGAACAACTGGCCCGAACTCGAACCGACCAGACCCTACGAAAGTCGCGGTAAGCTTGCGGGAGTCTGTGCAAGTGGAGTACGGACCGGCGATGCTGCTGGACGCCGGCCACCAGAAAGTCGACGCTGGTAGTCAAACGGACGCCGCCCTTGACGCTGTTCCAGACGCCAAGAAGTGACCTTGGGAGTCTCGGACCTCACGAAAACTGCGGTAGGCGCGCGGGAGTCTGTGCAAGTGCCCGAAGTGTCAGGGTTGAGGGAAGTCTTCGTTACCCGGTGCCGGCGGGAACGGTTTCCGCGTTTCGACCTCGAAGCCCGGCGAGCCGTCCCGCCCGTTTGCCGATCGGCTGCCCAGGGGAAGACCTGACGCGAAGGTCGACGCTCGATTTCACCATTTTGAGACAATGGCGAAAAGGGCTTGGATCGGGGCCGCGGTGTTGCTGGTCGCGGCCGGCTGCGATACGTGAACGACGCCTCTCAACTGGGGTTGGCGCAGGCCAATTGGCGCGGACTATGCGACGACGCGAGCGATCTGAATTGCCGTCCCCCGCGTTGCACCACGCCCCCGTCGTCCGCCACGTGCGTCGCGACCAGCCCCGGCGCGTCGACGGGAACGTGTATTCCGTCCGGGCCCGACGGAAGCGTGGTGAGCTCTCGCCACAGCGGGGCAAGTTGATGGCCTCGCCACCGAATCTACGGCAGCGAGAGTAGCGACCGAAGCAGCACCCCAGGCCAACCACCGACCGGCAGGGATCCAAGACGGCTGCTCTCCTGTACTTCCTGCCTGCCCGGCCGGGGAGACCGGCCCGGCGGGACCACCCGTCAGATGTGCTGGGCGATGACCTCGTTTTGGATCTCGCGCAGGCGCTCGGGCACGCGCATCCGCATCCAGAGGATTCGGCCAAGGCCTACGCAGATGTACGCCAGGAAGATGTAGGGGAAATAGCGCACGGGGGGATCGGGCACCGGGTACACGCTGCCCACCGCGGGGATCAACATCAGGAGAACGGCGGCCGCGCACAGCGCCACGTCCTTCGGCTTCCGCTCGCCCAGCTTCTTCACGAAGATCGGTGCCGCGATCGTCACCAGGAAGTAGGCGCCGAGGAAGCCGAAGGCCCCCATGGTCCCGGCGTCGTTGAACTCGTCGAGCACTTGCAGCTTGAAGACGTAGCGGCACGCGGTCACGACGACGAACATGACGACGGCCATGGCGCCCAGCGCGATGTGCGGCGTTCCGTGCTTCTCGTGAGCGGCGCTGGTCGCCTTGTGGAAGAACTGGTGGCGGCCCATGGCGAACATCACCCGAGCGCCGGCGTTCATGCAGGACGACGCCAGCGCGAAGAAGCTGAACATGGCGCCCGCCGACAGCAGCGGCGACAGGAAGGGCACGTTGTACATCGTGGCCAGCACGTTGAGAGGCGCGTCGATCTTGTCCAGCGGGTCGCTGTAGCCCCGCGTGCCCATCACCTCGAAGTAGCTGACGACGATGAAGAAGCCGCCCGTCAGGATCAGGCTCCAGACGATGGAGCGCGGGATGGTCTTGAGCGGTTTGATCGACTCCTCGCCGAACGCCGTGGAGCTCTCGAAGCCGACCAGGCTGAAGATGGCGACGACCACTCCCATCCCCAGCTTGGGCAGGGAGAGCTCGTTGAAGTGAAACTGCGCGCCGTCGGGCGCGGGGTGGTGGACGAACACCACGACGCAGAGCGCGAGGATGAAGAAGCACGAGAACGCCTCGAGCCCGAGCATCACCAGCGTCGAGATCTTGATGTCCTTGTAGGCCAGCAGGAAGCTCGTGCCCAGGCAGATGGCGAACAACAGCACGGGCGGAGCCTGGACGTGGACCATCTCCAGCAGCTTCCCCGAGAAGATCGCGAAGCCCGTGGTTCCGGCCAGGCCGATGAAGCAGTAGGCCCAGACCAGGCACCAGCCGCACAGCGCGCCGCCCCCGAAGCCCAGTCCGACGGACGCGTAGCCGTACATCGAGCCGGCGTTGGTCGATCGCTTGGCAAACTGGTTCAGGTTGAAGGTCACGAAGAGGAGCATGACCGTGCCCACCGCGTAGGCCACCCAGCTCAGGCTGCCGCAGTTCGAGAACATGAGCGGAACGATCAGCGCCGCCGTCATCGTCGGCGAGATGAGCGCGATGTTTTGCGCCAGCAGCTCGATGAAGTTCAGTCGGTTGGCCCTCAGCTTCGGTTCGGTTGTTGCGGTGTTCATGACGAATTCCTCCGGATGCGGACGTCGGCCGACTGGTTGATGTCGTCACCCGGGGGCGGGGAGACCGTGAATGTGCGCGTCAGCTTTCGATGAGCGCGTCTCCAATTCTCAGCCGCTTGCCGACTTCGACGGCTGGGATGGAGGTGTTCACGGCGAAGCGATAGTAGTGATTGAACCGGCGAGAATCGGACCAGGGGGGCAACCGCCGCTCTCGTTGCTGGGCGAAGCTCTTCTGAAATCCCTGCGTCACTTCACCCGTGTCGGGATCGCGCGTGGGCACGACACACCGCTGGCACGGGTTGTGGCCCAGCAGGGCAACCTCTCCCAGCTGGAACGGCTTGCGCTCGCCGGGCGCGCCGAAGAGACGGTCCTCGGAGAAAGCCACGTCCCCTTCGAGCTCGATGTTGCTGCGAAAGCGACGCCGGAGGCCGGCCAGCGAGATCTGAGGATACCAGCTCTGCACCTCGCGCAGGCTGGCCTCGCTGACGACCGTGGGGCCCGAGGCCTCGTCGTCGTCGGGGAAGCCGCCGCGCGGGTCGTGCTCGAGGGTCACGGGCATCTCGAAGAAGTCGCTCAACCACCGTTCGAGCGGCGCCCGATCCTCGAGGCTGAACTGGGGCCGCCGGCTGTCGCCTTCTTCCCAGAGCGTGACCTCCTTCAGCGAGGGTTCGTAGTGGCAGCGCAGATCGTGCACGCGCGGCGTGCGCTTGCCGTTCAGGTAGGCGCCCTCGGCGTCGACCATGGCCCAGACGCGATCGTGCTCGAGGATGCCGCCCTCGGTGATGCGCGCCTCGTCGACCGACACCCCGGTCAACGACTTGATCGGGAAGACGTCGATGCGGGCGACGCGGCTGGTGTTCGAGAGCGACGACATGGGTGTCTAAAAGGTCATACTGACAGTCGTTGTGCAAATGCGTCGTTTCATGTGTTGAGGAAGTTCGTAAACGCGATGCGCGCAACTCGTTACGAATGTCGTGTGACGGCTACGACTCGAACCCCGGGAAGTAACTGTCAGGGAGCAGCATGTCTTCATAGAAGGCGCCGTACTTCTCGGTCGGATGCCGGATGTGAATCTCCAGCACCCACAGCGGCCCGCCGGACGGTGTGAAGTCGAGATCGGCCATGGAGCCGGCGTAGTGGGCCTCGTGCGGAAACTCGGAGATCCGATGGCCGGACAGGTCCATGTTGAGCTCCCAGCCCATGCGCCGCGCCTCGGCGACCGCGAAGTCGTAGAGCGCTCGCCCCGTGGTCCGCTCGATCGCCCACTTCTTGCGCACGACGTGAAACAGCGTGCGCGCGTCGGCGGCGCAGCGCGCCTTTTCGGGGTCGGCGCCGGTGACGAAGGTGTCGCCGCCATCGCCCTCCCACTTCTCGAACACCGGGCCGATGTCGATGAGGAAGATGTCGTCCGCGCCCAGGACGACGCCCGGATCGGAGGCCGCGCCGAACGTCTTGGTCGTGTTGCTCCCGAAGCGGACGTAGACCGCGTGCCAGCCCCGGATCATGCCGCTCGCGGCCAGGATGTCCTGAGCCATCTGGACGGCGTCTTCCTCGACCATGCCGGGCTTCACGCGCGAAGCGATCTCGTGGATCGCCGCCCGCGTCATGCCCCGGACCTTGAACATCTTCTCGATCGAATAGTCCTTGCCGACCTTTTCGAGCGGTGAGGTCTCCAATACGGTGGTCGTTTCCAGTGCGGTCGTGGTCATGGTGACTCTCCTTTCGTTTCGACACAGGTGTGGAGCTCGAGGCCGTCGAGGTCGGCCGTGAGCGGGATCTGGCAGGAGAGCCGGTCGCCTTCGCCGACCCCGAGGTATCGCAGCAGGCGCTCCTCGCGCCTGGCCGGCTGTCCGGTCCTCTTTCTCCAGGCCGGCGCGACGTGAACCAGACAGGTGCCGCAGGCCCCCTGTCCGCCGCAGACCGCCGGGAGGGGAACGCCCGAACGCTTCAAGGCGAACATCAGCGCTTCGCCCGCGACGCCCGGGATGGCGCAGGGCCGGACCGTCCGATCGAGGTACAGGTTGATCGGCCCGTCGCCGTTCACCCGGCCGGGGTATCCCGCTGAAGGACCAACCGAGAAGACGTCGGCGACCAGGCGCGTGGGGTCGAAGCCCCGCTGAGCGGCGCACTCCCGGCCGAGCGCCTCGATCATGGCCGGCGCCCCGCAGGCGTAGATGTCGTAGTCCGACAGGTCGTCGAAATCTTCGACGACCGCGCGGTGAACGTGACCCGTGCGCGTCGCGCAATCCGGATGACCTTGGTCCAGGACGGGGGTGAAGCGCACGCCAGGCAGTCTTTCCATCAGCGCGTCCACCGCGCCGATGTCGTAGAGGTCCTCGAGGGACCGTGCGCCCCAGTAGAAATGGAGGGGCCGATCGCCGTCGCGGCCGGCGCGCACGGCGGCCATCCGCTCGAGGCAGGCCTTAATGGGAGCGAAGCCGGTGCCGCCCGCAACCACGATGGTGTGCGGCGAGGCGTCGGGGGGGATGAAGAACTCTCCGAAGGGTCCGACCAGCCAGAAGCGGTCGCCCGGCCGCGCCGTCTCGAACAGCGCGCCGGTGAGCAGTCCCCCGGGCGCGCGGCTCACATGCAGCTCCAGCTCGTCGCCGATGGGCTCGGCGTTGGCGATCGAGAAGAACCGCGGGCGGCCGTCATGAGCCTCCAGTCCGATGAATTGCCCGGGCCGGTATGCGAAGTCCTGGCCGTCCGGAAGCTTGAGCCGCACGACCAGGGTCCGGCGGGACGCGCGACGCAGCCCCGAAAGCGTCACTTGTAAACGGTTGGTCGAGAATCCTCCGTGCATCACAGCCGGCAGCTTTCTCGAAGACGCTATGGTAATGACTGGACCAGTAGATCACCCAGATCCAAAAAAACGGATGGTCCAGACATGCTGCGCCCGTGGCCCCTGAGGATCGTGCTCGACCGGCGAGGCGACACGCCGGTCGGCCAGCAGATCGTGCACGCCATCATCGAGGAGGTGCGCCGGGGGCGGCTCAAGCCCGGGACGCCGCTTCCCGGAAGTCGGGAGCTGGCCGACAGCCTGGGGGTGAACCGCAAGACGGTCATCGTCGCCTTCGAGGAGCTGCAAGCGCAGGGCTGGCTGGCCAGCGAGAAGCGGCGCGGCACCTTCGTCGCGGAGAATCTGCCTGTGCTGGATGTGGTCAGCGGCGGGGCCGCGGGCATACCGGAGCAACCTCTGTTCCGGCCCGCGCGCGCGGCGGCGGCCCTGCTCGCCGACCTCCCGCCCCGCGACATGCTGTCCTTCGACGACGGGGCGCCCGACATTCGTGACGTGCCGATCGACCTGCTCGCGCGCTGCTATCGCGACGCTCTGCGCAGCACGCTGCAGCGGCGCCGGCTGGGCTACGGCGATCCGCGCGGATCCGAGGCCCTGCGGGCGTCGATCGCGGCCATGCTCAGCGCCGACCGCGGCCTGGCGGTCACAGCCGAGAACCTCTGCCTCACGCGCGGCAGCCAGATGGCCATCTTCGTGGTGGCCCAGACCCTGGTCTCGGCCGGCGACACGGTCGTCGTGGAGTCGTTGACCTACCCGCCCGCGCGCGAGGCCTTCCGGCGCGCGGGCGCGGACATCTCGACGGTGGGCGTCGACGAGCGGGGGCTGATCCCCGCCGATCTGGAGCGCGTCTGCCGGCGCAAGCGCGTCCGCGCCGTCTATGTGACGCCCCACCACCACTTCCCCACGACGGTGCTGATGACGCCGGAACGGCGCATGCGCCTGATGCTGCTGGCCTCGCAGTTCGGCTTCGCGGTCGTGGAGGACGACTACGACCACGATTTTCACTTCACGCACCAGCCCATGCTGCCCCTGGCCGCCTTCGACGGCGAAGGTCGGGTGGTGTATGTCGGCTCTCTGTCGAAGGTGCTGAGCCCCAGCCTGCGGATGGGCTATGTGTCGGCGCCAAAGGCCCTGACCGAGCGCCTGGGCGCGGAGGTGATGATGGTGGACCGCCAGGGCGATCCCGCGATGGAGGCCGCGATCGCCGAGTTCATCGAGGCGGGCGAGCTGCAGCGTCACACCCGCAAGATGATGCGGCTCTACGCCGAGCGCCGGCGCCGATTCGCCGAGCTTCTGGCCGACCAGTTCGGCGACGACATCGCCTTGTCGGTCCCCCCCGGTGGACTGGCGTTCTGGGTGCGCTTCAAGGGCGTGGACCTCGACCGCCTGCTCGAGCGCAGCCACGCGCGTCGCGTGCACTTCCAGTCGCCGCGAGCCTTCGCCTCCAATGGCGCGACGGTGGATGCCGTGCGCCTGGGGTTCGCCAGCCTGGACGTCGACGAGCTGAACACGGCGACGAAGCGGCTGCGGGCGGCATTTCGCGACGTCGTCGGGTGACGGCGGGTCGACACCTCAAACGTCGCCGTCTGGACGGCCTAGGCCTGTCCGACCGTTCGAACGTTGACCTGGACGTCCGGCCCTTCTGGCTTGGTCCGCCACTTCTTGATGGCTTCCTTCACGGCGTCGTCGGCGATGTCCTTCGGAACCACGCCGCCGTAGTTGGTCAGCTCCCAGGCCGAGTGTGGCCACCAGTCGTCGCCCAGGACCAAGGGGAAGAACTGGTTGGCCAGCGGTGTGTTGGGCGGGGCATCGGTCGCCCGGCCCGTGACCGTCATCCATCCCACGACCGGCCGATAGACGACGGGGTCGTCCTCCTTCCCTGACCAGTAGGCGGCCTTGAGGCCGAGGTCGTGCGGCGTGATCCCGCTCCACTGCTCGACGAACTGCTTTGCCATGTGTCGCGCCTCCCCTTGGCGTTCCGGCTGTCTTGCCGTCCATCCAATCGTACCCGGGCTCGGCCTGGCGGCCCTCAACAACGATTACACATAGGGCCCGGCTTCATTCGTTCTCGGTCGGCCGCCTGAGCGGTCGCGACGGCATTACATAAACGGTCAGCCGCTCGCCGGGCGGTGGGCGTTCGACGGACGTGAAGATCATCGGGCCGCTGATCGTGTGTCTGGCCGTGATGGCCCAACCGGCCGTCGCGGGGATCCGTTTCTTCCCGTTGCCGATGTACACGACGGCTCCCAATGAGGGGAGCACCTACGGGTTCATGCCCGTGTTCATGCGGTCGGACAATGACAAGGTCAGCTCGATCACGGCGCCGAGTCTCAGCTGGAACAGCTCGGTGCACATCACCGGGACCTACCGCTACTACCGGTATCTGGGACTCCTGCGCTCGTGGCACCTGATCCTCTCGGCCAGCACGGTCATCAACCGATCGATCTGGTTCCAGTACGACGACGACCGGCGCACGCCCCACGCCTTCACCGCCAACATCATGTTTCGGGTGCGCCGCAACCTGTTCTACCGATACTTCGGGCTCGGGCCGTACACGACCGAGCAAGGCGAGTCCAGCTACACGCGGCTGTTCGCGACGGCCAACGCCCGGATCGGCTGGAACTGGACCCAGAACCTCAACGTCGCGCTCTACGGCGAGCTGCGAGGCGATCGTCCAGAGGTGCACGCGATCTCCGGCCTCCCCGAAACCCAGGTCGTCTACCCGGACGCCCCTGGGCTCAACGGTTCGGCGTTCGGGCGCGCCGGATTCTCGATTCGCTGGGACACGCGCCCCCTGGGCGACTATTCGGTGCTGGGCCTGGAGAGCGAGCTGACCGGCAACATCGCCCAGGGCATCACGGGCGTGGGCCGGTTCGCCACGTTCGGTTGGATCACGCGCGGGGTGATTCCCGAGCTTTCGTTCCTGCAGGGAGCGGCGCGCCTCTACTGGTTGCAGGTGATCGGCTCGGACATCCCGTTCTATGACCAGGCGAGCCTGGGTGGAGAGGTTCTGTTCCGGGGATTCCAGGAAGACCGCTTCATCGACAAGGGCGCCTGGGAGTTCGAGACGGAGCAGCGGGTGCGGCTGCTGCAGACCCACTTCTTCGGGGTCGTCGCCGACTGGCGCATCGACCCATTCGTGGCGGTGGGGCAAGTCTACGGTCCGGGGTCGACGCCCTGGTCGCGCGTCCGCGCGTCGGGCGGCTTCGGGCTGCGCGCCCTGATCCACCCCGACATCCTGGGCCGCGTCGACCTGGCGTATGGAGGCGAGGGCCTGAAGGTGTACGTCACGCTCGGTTACCCCTACTGATCATTCCCTGCCTCATTGCCGAAGGCGCGCGCCGTCCGCAGCCTGATCGGGGAACAGATGAACGAGCCACGCCCGTCGGAAAACACACGCCTCCGGGTGGGTGTGCTGGTCGACCTCTACTGGAGCCCGACCGCCGGCGGTCACGTCAAGACCTGGGAGCGCCTGGCCGCAACGGCGCGCGAGGCCGACGAGCCGATCGATCTGACCGTGCACTTCCTGGGGGCCCGGGACGAGACGATCTCGCTGGGGCCTCACGTCCGCTACCAGCTTCATCCGCCCCGGTTCAGCAGCGCGCGCGTCCCGTTTCTCGCCGAGATCCCCGACCACACCGATCTGGCCTTTCACAATCCGCTGCTGACGTCGCGCCTGCGCAGCTACGACGTGATCCACACGACCGACGGCACGTTCGCTTCGGCCCGGACGGCGGCGCGCGTGTCTCGCCACCACGGCATCCCGCTGACCAACTCGGTGCACACGTCGACGCCCTACTACACGCGCGTGTTCACCGCCGCGACCGTCAAACGCCTCACGGGAGCGGGCCGCTTCTCGCGCCTGCTGCGCGACGGCTGGGCCATCGGCCGCGCCGCCGAGGCGCACATGCAGCGCCTGCTGGACGCCCACCACCGCCGCTGCGCCTTCGTGCTCACGTCGCGGATCGACGATCGCGCGCGCCTCGAAGGGCTGCTGGGCCCGCAGCGGGTGGGGCTGCTCCGCCGCGGGATCGAACGCGACCTCTTCCATCCTGGCCAGCGCGACCGCGGCTGGCTCTCGGCAACGTTTGGCATCCCGCCCGGCCGCCGGGTGGTGCTCTCGGTCGGCCGACTGGACGCCATCAAGAACGTCGTGGTGCTGGCCCGCGCGGTCCGCCGGCTGGTCGACGAGGGGCGCGATGTGCACCTGATCTGCGCAGGCAAGGGGCCCCATCAAGACGACGTGGTGGCGATCCTCGGCGATCGTGTGACCTGCCCCGGCGTGCTCGCCCCGGGCACCGTGGCGCGCGTGTACGCGTCGGCCGAGGTCTGCGCTCAGCCGGCGGTGATCGAAGAGATGTCGAACGCCGTCCTCGAGGCGGCCAGCTCGGGCCTGCCGGTGGTGGTGGCCGAGGGCAGCGGAAGCGAGCGGTTCGTGATCGAAGGCCGGACCGGGCTCGTCGCGCGGCAAGCCACGCCGGAAGCCTGGGCCGGAGCCCTGGATCAGCTCCTCCGTGATCCGGAACGAACCGCGGCGATGGGCCGCGCCGCCCGCGAATGGTCGCTGGCGCACACCCCGACCTGGCGCCAGGTGCTGGTCGACGATCTGCTACCCGCCTGGCGCAGGGCCGCCGCGCCGGTCACGGATCGGTAACCGGCGCACGCGCGGCGCCGCCGGCCGGCAGCGGCACGCGGGTTGCTCGAATCTACAGGCAGATCCCCATGCTCTCGGAGACGCCCTGGGAAACCAGAACGGGCGCGGTCCGATCCCCTGCTGGTCTCCGCGGCGCCCCGCGGTCGGGATCGAAGGCGCGCTGGTTCACGTGGCTGTTTGGACTGGCCGTGCTGGGCGCGGTCGTGCTGGCGGCGGCGCACTTCTCCGAAGGGCGTCGGATGCTGGCGCACGCCCGACACGCCCAGCCGCGCTGGATCCTGGTGGCGGCGCTGCTTCAGGCCGCGACCTACCTGGGCCAGGGGCAGATCTGGCGAGTCGTCGCCTGGGCCGGGCACGTTCCGGTCAGCATCGCGACCGCGTACCGCCTCAGCATCGCCCGCCTGTTCATCGACCAGGCCCTCCCATCCGCCGGCCTCAGCGGCACGGTCGTGATGGTCAAGTCGCTCGAGCAGAACGGCATTCCCATGCCGGTGGTCATGGCTGGGGTCGTGATCGACACCGCCTCGTGCTACGTGACGTACGTGATCGGACTGCTGGCCGCGCTGGTGGTCTCGCTGCTCCAGCATCAGGCGACGAAGCTGGTCCTGCTGGTCGCCGTGCCGTTCGTCCCGTTCGCGCTGGCCATCACCCTGGGCTTCATCCGTCTCGCGGGGCGTCCCGCCGGCCCGCTGGCGCGCCGGTTGTCGCGCTTCCGTTTCTTGCGGCGCGGCCTCTACCTGCTCGAGCAGGCGGATCCGCGCCTGTCGCGCAACCTGGGCCTGCTGGCGCGAGCCTGCCTGTACCAGCTGGTGGTGATCCTTCTCGACGCTGCGACCATCTGGGTCCTGATCCTGGCGCTCGGGGTCACGCCGTCGGCGGGCGGGGTGTTCGTGAGCTTCATGATCTCGACCTTGACCCGGCTGGTCGGCATCGCCCCGGGCGGGCTCGGCACCTACGAGGCCACCTCGGTCCTCACGCTTTCGATGGTCGGGGTCTCGGTCCCGGTCGCCCTGTCGGCCACCCTGCTGTTCCGCGGGATGAGCTTCTGGCTCCCACTGGTGCCGGGGCTCTGGTTCTCGCGTCGCTTCATGGCGCCGCACCGGCGCCGCGCACACGCGAGCGGCAGATGATCGTACCCTACGCGCGTGAGCCGCAGCCGTATCGTCGTCGGGCTGGTTGCCGCCCTGGGCCTGGCTGCGCTCGTTCGATCCGGCTCGTGCCAGGGCGGCGGCGACCCGGCGGCAGCCCCGGGCGAGATCAGCGTGCTGACGCTGCTCCGCGAGATGGTGGATCTCGAGCAGCTCGCCCACCTGCCGGCGGTCCCGTTCGTCGCCGGCCAGGCCGCCAGCACCGATCGGCGCTCGCGCAGCCCTGACGACGCCGAGGGCTGGTTCGCGAACGACGACTTCGTCACCGATACGGAGCCGAACCTGGTGCGCGTCGAGAGGGCGCCCGACGGCGGCACCCGCTACGTCTTGCTCGATGTCGCGGGGCCGGGGGCGATCGTGCGCATCTGGAGCGCCACGCCGGCCGGCACCCTGCGCGTCCATGTCGACGGCGACAGCCGCCCGGCCATCGAGGCGCCCTTCGCGGACCTCCTGAGCGGCGAGGTCGCGCCGTTCGTGGCCCCGTTCGCTCACCTGACGGCGCGCGGCTACAACCTCTACTTCCCGATCCCGTACCGCAGCCGCTGCCTGGTCACCGTCGACAGCATCGTGTCGGCCGACCCGTTCACCGGACGCCCGACGGCCAAGCTCTACTACCAGATCGGATACCGGACCTACCCGGCCGCCGCCGCGCCGAACGTGCGCCCCTACGCCGCCGCCGAGGTCGAACGCGCCGGCGGAGCGCTGGGGCGCGTGGCAGCCGTGCTGCGCGACGGTCCGCCGCCGCCGGCGCCGAGCGCCGGTCGAACGACGGTGGGGATCTCGACACCGACGACCGTGATTTCCGCGCCGCCGGGGGGAGGCCAGCTCACGGAGCTCCGCCTGGCCACCGCTGAACGAAGCCCCGCGAAGCTGGCAGCGACCACGCTCTCGATCGCCTTCGACGGCAGGCAGACGGTTCGCGCGCCGCTGGTCGCGTTCTTCGGCACCGGCCACGGATGGAACCCTTACACCTCCCTCCCGATGACCGTGAGCGCCGACGGCACCCTGATCTGCCGCTTCGTCATGCCGTTCGCCGAGCGCGCGATCATCGCCGTCAGCAGCGACGGACCGAGCTTCCCGATCGCCGGGAGCGCCGTGGTGGAGGCGCACCCGTTCGGGCCGGACGCGCTGCTGTTCCACGCCGGCTGGCGCCCGCGCGCCCTGCTGGCCACCCGGCCGTTTCGCGACTGGCACGTCGGCACCATCCAGGGACGCGGCCACCAGGTGGGGACGCTGCTCGACGTCGAGAACCCGCCGTCCGTGGCCTGGTGGGGCGAAGGCGACGAGAAGATCTCCGTCGACGGCGAGCCCTTGCCCAGCCTCTTCGGCACCGGGACCGAGGACTACTTCGGCTACGCCTGGTCGACGCCCGAACCGTTCGCCCAGGCCTATCACGCCCAGACCCGCGCGCCCGGGGGTTTCGCGGGCCTCTTCTCGATGAACCGGTTCCTGGTCCTGGACCCGGTCCCCTTCACCCGATCGCTGCGCTTCGATCTGGAGATCTGGCACTGGACCGACACGTCGATCGCCGCCGACGCCCTGCTCTACTGGTACGCGCGTCCGGGCGGCAGCGACGACTTCCCGGGCTCAGCGGAGTAACTCTCTTGCTCGACTTGCGCAGCCCAGCTGGTCGTCACGGTGCGAGGGACGCAACAGTCAGATGGGGACCCGAGCTCGTTGCTGGTCGCCCTGACGCCGGCTCCGCTGCCGCGGGTCTTTCCGGCGCAAGCGCCGGAAGACCCGCGATGAACCAGGCTAGTTCGTCCCCCCGTCCGGGATCGCGGTGCAGCTGATCTCGTAGGTGTGGGTGTGCGTATGGCTTTCGCCCGGAGCCGAGGCGGCCGTGGAAAGTATCTTCACGGTCCCTCCGCCCCGCAGGGTGGCGAGGTCGGACGGCATGAGCGTGATCATATGCGTGTGCGACCCGGAAATGGGCCCGGAGCTACCGAGCACGGGCGACGTCGTCAACGTCGTCGCGGTGGTGGCGTTGAGGGTGTCCGCGGCGACCGTCACGCTGTGGGTGTGAGTGTTCTCGTCGGTCGAGGCTACCGCGAGCTGCGTCTCGGGGAGCGGGAGCGTGCAGCTGGTCGCGCCGCTTCCGCCTCCGCCGGTCGTCCCGGCGGTCCCGCCGCCGTGTCCGCCCGCCGCGCCGCCAGCACCGCCGCTTCCAGCGTGGCCGCCGGCCGCGCCGCCACCGCCACCCGCGGAGCCGCCGGTGCCGGTCGTCCCCCCGGTTCCGGCCCCGCCAGTTCCAGTCGTTCCGCCGGTGGCAGACGTGCCGCCGGTGCCGGTCGTCCCCCCGGTGGCAGACGTGCCGCCGGTACCGGTTCCGCCGGTCCCAGTCCCGCCACTACCCCCTGTTCCACCGCCTCCGCCGCTCGACGAGCAGTTCGCTTCGAGCGCGGCCCCGCCAACGAGCGTGATCGTGAGAACGACGAACTGCTTTCGCGATAGCAACTTTGGATCGGTCGACTTCTCGGCCATCGGATCCTCCTCTTTTGGGCTGTCCAGCGGGGGCTGGCCCGGAGGGTACGCCAGATTTGCCGGCTAGCGGAAGGGCTTCAGCGAGGCAGCTCGAAATGAAATGTGTAGGACTCGATGACGAAGGCGACGGGCTTCCCGTCGCGGGCGATGGCCGGCGAGAAGCGGCAGCGGTGGCTGATGGCGTCGACCGCGGCCCGATCCAGGCCGTGGCCCAGGCCCGAAAGGACGTGGACGGCGTGCACGCGGCCGCTGTCGGTCAAGGCAATCCGCAGCCGGACGTCGCCTTCGACGCCGGCCTGCTCGGCCTCGGCCGGATAGCTGATGGTCCGCCCGCAAGCGTCGGTGTCGACCTCCGGCATTTTTCCGACCTCCAGCTCGGAGGCGGGGTGGTAGCCGCCCGGGCCACCGCCGCCAGCTGACCCGGCGCCAGAGCCGGCTCCTGCCGCGCCGGGCGATCCGAGGCCCGGGACGCCCCCGCCCGGCCCGGCGGGCGCCGTGACGGCCGAGGCCGCCACCTCGGTCGTCGAGGTCATCGCCACCGAGAAGGCCGGCGCCGGTCGCGCCGTGGGGGTCGCCGGAGCCGCCGCGGGGGGGCTCGCCACGTGGGGACGCGGCGTCCGCACGGCGAGCTTGGGCCGGGGAGCCGGCGCCGCGTGGGGCCGGCTGGCGTCCGGCCCGCCCCCGCTGGGCGCCGCCGCGGACCGCTCGGGCGGCGTGGGGAACTCCAGCTCGACCGTGCTGACCCGCGGCTTCTCATGGGCGTGTCCGCCCCTGGTGATGACGACGGCCAGCCCGACGTGGACCCCGACCGCGATCACGACCGTGATCAGATCCGCCCTGCGCGACACGAGCGCTCCTAGGGGCTCGCCTGCGTGTTGAGCGCGAACCGGCTCACACCCAGCGCCTTGATCACGTCGACGACGTGCATGACGTCGCCGTAGGGGATGCCGCGATCGGCGGCGATCACAGCCTGCAGCTGAGGCTCGCTCTTCACGGCCGCGGCCACGACGGTGCGCATGGACCCCTCGTCGGTCGCCTTCCCGTTGGTGTAGAGCTTGTAGCCGCCGGGGTCCTGGCGCTCCAGGGTCAGCGCCAGCGTCGACTTCTGCGTCTCGTCGCCGCTGGCGGCCTTGGGCAGCGCCACCTTGATCGACGGGTTCGCCACGATCAGCGGGGCCGCCACCATGAAGATGATCAGCAACACCAGCGTGATGTCGACCAGCGGCGTGACGTTGATGCTGGCGAACATGCCGCCGTCTTCTTTATCGGCGCCACCAGCCATCAGGCGCTCCAGCCGGCCTCGACGTCGGTGGCGGCGAGCTGCGCCGTCCAGTCGACCTGGGCCATCAGCACGCACACGCGCCGGCGGAAGTAGTTGAAGGCCACGACCGCCGGGATCGCCACCAGCAGGCCGACCGCGGTGGTGACCAGCGCCTCGGAGATGCCGGCCATGACCGTCGACGCGCCGCCGGCCTGGCTGCCCGCCAGGTCGTGGAACGCCTTGATGATGCCCAGCACGGTGCCGAACAGGCCGATGAACGGTCCGTTGGAGCCCAGCGTGGCGAGAAACGCCAGGTTGCGCTCGAGGCGGATGCGTTCACGTGCCTTGGCGCCGTCGACGGCCGCCGCCAGCTCGGGGGCGGTCGGCGCCCGGTCCGAGTCGGACTGGGCCAGCAGCTCGCGCATGTCGCGGGCCAGCACCCGCCGCTCGACCCGGTGGGTGCGCAGGTACCAGAGCCTCTCGAGCATGATCGCCAGGCTTGCCACGCTGAGACCCACCAACAACCAGAGCACCCATCCCGCCCCATGAAGCGTGAATGCGAGGAATCGGGCGGAGACATCGGTCATTCAGAGCTACTCCTTTTCATTGCAACAACAACTCTCGGTGCGTGTAATCCATGCCGCCGCGGTCGTCGCGCGCGACGGCCCAGAGATCGATGGTGCTGCCGGGGGCCGGCAGCCGCTGGTCCAGGCTCAACACGGTCAGCGGCTGAGCGTCGCTGGTCTTCTCGAAGCTGAGCTCGCCGGCCGTGCAGAACCACGACGTGGTCACCACTTCTGTTACGTTGGTTCCGTCGGCCCGGACGTATGACTCAGCGCTGTCGGGGGAGACCGTCACGCTCAGCGACAGCTTCTGACCGGTCGTCACCGGCATGGGGCTCTGCGGATCCAGCGGCGTGGCTGTTCCGGATGAATCGGTGTTGCTCAAAGAAAGAATCGCCGGATTGTGATTGACGGATCCGCCGTCTGCCAGCCGAAGACGATAGACGGGCAACACCTCGTCCGCTCCGTTGGTCACCTGTGCCGCGAACGGGAAATAGACGCCGCCCGTGGAGTCCGGCGAACCGAGCGACTCGGCCGTCACCTGCGGCATGGTGACCGTGATGTCCAGCCCGCTGCCAATTGCCTGAGAGTTGCTGGACGACAGCCCGGTGAGGCAATCGGGGTTGACCGTCTGTCCGGGCAGCGGGGCCACGAAACATTCGGTCCAGGTGGCGGTGATCGCGTTGCCTGCCGTGTCGACGGCCAGCGTCGTCAGGTCGCTGGTCGCGCCGGCCGGGACCTCGGGCGGCTCGGCCTTGATGCCCAGGACGCGCAGCCCGGCCACGAAGCTGACCGGCGGGTCGGGGAAGCTCTGGCAAGCGCTCGGACCGGCCACCGCCAGCAGGATCGGGCCCAACCAGCTCAGCCGCCGCCTCATCAGAAGTCCCCCCGCACACCCAGGATCGGCAGCAGCGGCAACCCCGTGATCGGGTGCGAGATCCGGTAGTCGTAGTTGTATCCGACCGCCTCCGGGTTGGAGGCCCGCAGCACGTTCTGCACGTCGAGATAGATCGAGAACCGCCAGCGATCGAAGGTGAAGATCTTGTCGACCCGCAGGTCGAGCTGGTTGAACGCGTCCAGGCGCGCGCTGTTGGTCGCGCCGTTGAGCGGCGTGTAGTGATCGGTGATCGAGTCGTAGAACGCGCCCGTCACCGGCGTGTAAGGGTCGCCGGTCACGTAACGAAACCGCCCGCCCAGGACGAAGCCGCGCGGCAAGTTCCAGCTGAGGATCAACGTCAGGATGTGGGTTTGATCGAACTGAAACAAGTACCAGCCCTGGTCGGGGTGGTCCTGCCGCTCGCTGCGCGAGAACGTGTACACGAACCAGCCAAAGAACCGCTGGGTGAGCTCCTGGCGGACCATGATCTCGGCGCCGTAGGCCCTCCCGCGGCCGTCGTTGTTCAGCACCGGATCGCCGGTCTCGGAAGGCACCACCAGATCCCTGAGCCACTTGTAGAAGGCGTCGAACTCGATGTGCAGGCCCGCCCGCGGATCCACTTCCCCGCCGAGGACCGCCTGGGCCCCCTTCTCCGGCACCACGAACGGATTGCCGAACGGACGTGAGAACGCCGTGGGGTCGGGCGGCTGCGCATAGAGGCCGATCGCCCCGCGCACCGCCCAGCGCGGCGTGAGCTGGTAGCGGACCGTCAACCGCGGCTCGGGTGACACGTATCCGCGGGCAAAGGCCTCCGGCGTCCCCTGGTAACCGAGGAACGTCATCACCTGCAGCCGGAATTGCGGAACGATGGTCAAACGCTTGCCAATCAACGACAGGGTGACGCCGGCAAAGGGCGCGACGTGGTTGGTGTAGAGGATCAGGTGATCGGTGGTGTAGCCGCTGCCCGTCCCGCTGAAGCCGCCGTTCGAGCCGACCCCCTGGTTGCTGGTCCCGCTCACCACGTCGGTCACGGTGAAGGGCGAACCGGTTCGGTCGACCACCCAGCGGTTCCCCTCGAAATCGACCCCCCCGTCCAGCCGCAGCAGGTCGCCCAGCGGCCAGCGGCCGATCGCGCGCGTGTTGTAGTTCAGCGACCGCTCCTGGATGGTCGTCGGCACCGTCCCGTACTGGACGCCCAGGCCGAACGGAGCGTCGTACCCCAACGACGCGACCACCGACAGCGTCCGCCCCTGGTCGAAGCGCCGCGCCCACTCGCCCGCCAGCCGGTGAAAGTAGGTGTGCGACGCCACCGCGGCGTCCAGCGCGTTGTTCTTGACCCGGGCCAGCAGACTGAGCCGGTCGTCCGAACCGAACAGGAACAGGTCGGCGTCGGTGCGCGGCGACGGCCGCCAGGTCAGGCGCGCCTGGTAGTCGTAATAGACGGGCGAGAGCTGGAACGTGCTGGTGGTGAACAGCGGCAGCGTCGCGTCGATCCAGCTCCGCCGCCCGGCGACCGCGAACGACACCGTCTTGGTGATCGGGCCCTCGATCATCACCGAGCCGTCCAGCAGGTCCATCTGGGCGAAGCCATGGAAGCCGTCGGTGCGCGGCCGGCGCGCCTCGACCTCGACGATCCCGCCCAGCCCCAGCCCGTGGTCGGCCTGGTACGCGCCCGGGACGAAGGTGAGCGACTGGACGAACTCGCTGTTCACCGTCGAGCGCAGCCCCCCGAAGTGGTACAGCAGCGGGATGTCGACGCCGTCGACGTAGACCCGGGTGTCCTGGGGCGCCGAACCCCAGACGGGCAAGAGGCCGATCCCGAACGGCGCGCGCGCCACGCCGGGCAGGTTCTGCACCGCCTTCAGCGTGTCCCCCTGCGTGCCGGGGATCCGCCGGATCTCCTCGTTCACCAGGGTGTGCTCGACCGCCTCCAGCATCAGGCGCCGCCCCCGCACCGTCGAGGCGTAGCGCTCCTTGACGTCGACGAAGGTGGTCAGCTCCAGCGCCTTGCCTTCGTGCAGGTCGATGGGCGCGCTGGCGGGCACGATGTTGCTGCCGCGCAGCTCCAGCGTGCGGTGGCCGACCGGCAGGGCCGGGAACGCGAAGCGCCCGTCGGGGCCGGTCAGCGCGCGCCGCTCGTCACCGGGGGCCACCTGCACGATCGCCGCGATCCCCTCGACGGGCGAACGATCGCCACGCTTGCGCACGATCCCGCTGACCGGAACGGTGGGCAGCCCGGGCTGCGCCGCGCTGGCCGCCGCGCTGGCGGGCGGGGTGGCGGGCGCCTGCGGTTTCAGCACGAACTTGTAGCCGTAGGTGATCCGCACCGGGACCGGCTTTCCGTCCGCGCGCCCCGGCTCGAAGACGAACTGGCGCGCGGCCTCGACCGCCGCCCGGTCCAGCGCGTCGCCGCCCGGACCGCCCGCCGGCTGGGCCACCTCGACCGACGCCACGTGCCCGGCCTCGTCGACGTCGATGGTCAGCACCACCTGCGCCTCGGTCCGCGAACCCATCGGCGGCGGCTTGGCCTCGACGAAGTGGGTCAGGCGTGGCGGCTGAAAGGCGGGCGCCGCCTCGGCGAGTACGGCGGCGCCCGACGCCGCGCGCGCGTTCGCCGGTGGAACGACCACCGTGAGCAACAGCGCTGGCAATGTGCCGAGCAGCCTCATGTCCGTTTCCGCCGAGCGCCTCCGCGTACCCTGCGTTGTACAGGAGCCACTCGGGTTGTCCTCGGCAAGGTCGGGACTTAGCGTTTCCACTGGAAGGGAAGGCGCAACCCATGATCGACATGGACGCTCTGCTACAAAAGACTAGCCGCACCTTCGCGCTGGCGATCCCCCTGCTTCCCGAGCCGACTCGTCGCGAGGTGTCGGTGGCCTACTTGCTGTTCCGGATCGCCGACACCTTCGAGGATGCCACCCTGTGGCCGGCTTCCCGGCGAATCGAGACGCTGAACCGCTTCATCCAGCTCCTCGACGATGAGCCGGACCAGGCCGCCGGCCTGGCCGCGGAATGCGCCCGGGAGCCCCCGCTGTCGCACGCGGGATACCAGGAGCTTCTGTCGCAGGCGCCGCAGGTCTTGGGCGAGCTGGCGAAGTGCTCGCCCGGCGCTCGCGCGTCCATCCGCCGCCACGTCGGCCACAGCGCCGCGGGGATGATCGAGTTCGTCCGGCGCGCGGACGGGCGAGGCAACCTGGTGCTGGGCTCCATCGCCGATCTGCGCGGCTACTGCTACGCCGTGGCCGGGATCGTCGGTGAAATGCTGACGGAGCTCTATCTGCTCGATCGCCCCGCCCTGGCCCCGGTGGCCGTCGACCTGGCCGACCGGGCGGCCGAGTTCGGCGAAGGGCTGCAGCTGGTCAACATCCTCAAGGACGCGCAGGGTGACGCGGCAGAGGGACGCGTCTACCTGCCGCGCGCGGTCCCGGCCGAGGAGATCTTCCAGCTGGCCGGGCGCGATCTGGAGCGGGCCGGCGAGTTCGTGGACCTGCTGCGCCGGAGCGGCGCGCCCCGGGGGCTGGTGGCGTTCAACGGCTTCATCGGCGGCCTGGCCACCGCCAACCTCCACATCCTGGCCGAGCGCGGACCGGGCGCGAAGCTCTCGCGCGCCGAGGTCGCTCAGATCGGCGCGCGGGTCATCGAGGAACTGGATGATTCGAACGAGGACGACGACCCGGACGAGGACGCGATCACGAAACCAGCCATTTCCTTGCCCATCTGAGCGCTGTTCCGGGAGTCGCTCCCGATTCCGGAGAGCCGGTTCGACACCAGGTTACTGGAAGACGAGGTGGTCATGAGCGTCTTTCTCACCGGCGGGACTGGATTCATCGGATCGCACGTGGCTCGCGCCCTGGTCGCGCGCGGCGACGTGGTGCGCTGCCTGCATCGACCGAGCAGCGAGCGAGCCGACCTGGCCGACCTCGACGTGCAGTGGGTGATGGGCGACGTCACCGATCGCGACTCGCTGAGGCGCGCCATGCTCGGCGCCGACACCGTGTTCCACTGCGCGGCCGACTATCGCATCTACGCCCGGAAGCCGGCCGAGCTGTACCGCGCCAACGTCGACGGCACCCGCAACGTGCTGGAGCTGGCCGCCGAGCTGGGCGTCGAGAAGGTCGTCTACACCAGCTCGGTCGGCACGCTGGCCCTGCAGGGCCGCCGTCCCGCCAACGAGAACGCGCGCGCCAGCATCGGGGACATGGTCGGTGACTACAAGCGCAGCAAGTTCCTGGCGGAGCAGATCGCCGAGGAGTGGATCGGGCGCGGGCTGCCGGTGGTGGTGGTCAGCCCGTCGACGCCGATCGGCGAACGTGACGTCAAGCCGACCCCGACCGGGCAGATCATCGTCGACTTCCTGAACGACCGGCTGCCCGCCTACGTCGACACCGGGCTCAACGTCGTCGACGTGCGCGACGTCGCCCAGGGGCACCTGCTGGCGGCCGAGCGGGGTCGCCCCGGCGAGCACTACATCCTGGGCAACCTGAACGTGACCCTCGAACAGCTGCTGGGGCTGCTGGCCCGCCTGACCGGCCGGCGCGCGCCCCGGGTCAAGCTGCCGCACTGGGTCCCGCTGGCCATCGCCCACGTCGAGGCGCCGGTCGCTCGGCTCCTGCATCGCGACCCGCGGGTCCCGCTGGACGGGGTCCGCATGTCGAAGTCGTTCATGTTCTTCGACGGCAGCAAGGCGGTGCGCGAGCTGGGGCTCCCCCAGAGCTCGATCGAGTCAGCGTTCGAGCGGGCGGTGGGCTGGTTCGTGGACCACGGCTACGCGGCGCCCACCTCGTCGCGTTCCTTGCGCGTGGGCGGCCGCAACACGTAGAGCTTGGCGGGCTCGACCGGGGCCGAGCTGGCCGGCAGCCGCATCTGGTAGGCGACCCGGCGCGCGTGGTCCTCGAGCTGGCGCTGGGGGTTGAACACGCTGTTGAAGCGCCAGAGCATCCGGACGAAGTTCGTCTGCCCGCGCGCCAGCAGGCGGGCGGCGATGACGGCCGTGTCCTTCAGGGCCGACAGCCCCAGGTGCTTCATGTTCAGCACCTGCTGCGTGCGCACCAGCTCCTGGTAGAAGCGCGCCAGCGGCAGCTTGGTGGGGAGCACGGCGTGCTGGATGTCGAACAGGCGGTAGTCGCGGGTCGCCAGCTGCCCCGCCATGCTCTGGAACGTCTCGGTCCCCGGATAAGGGGTGTTGACGCTGATGTTGACGATCTCCGGGATGCTCAGGGCCCACTCCCGGATGATCTCGAACCGCCGCTCGTCCCAGTCGGGGTCGGCGATGATGTTGATCGCCACCGTGATGCCCAGCGAGCGGGCGAAGTCCAGCGCGGCCAGGTTCACCGACTGGCTGGCCCGCTTGCGGTGCAGGCGCAACCCCTCCTCGTCGATGGCCTCGATCCCCAGGAACATGTACTCCAGGCCCAGCCGCTTCCAGTAGCGGAACACCTCTTTGTTGCGCAGCAGGACGTCGGCCCGGGTCTCCAGGTAATAGCGCTTCCGCACCCTTCGCCGCTCGAGCTCGCGCCCGATGGCGAAGCCGTGCTCGGCCTGGATGAACGCGACGTCGTCGACGATGAACACGCCCGGCTCCCGGATGCGGGACAGCTCGTCGCCGATGACCTCCGGCTCCCGCCGACGGTGGCTGCGGCCGTAGAACGTCCAGGCGCTGCAGAACGAGCAGTCCCAGGGGCACCCGCGCGTGAACTCGATCGAGGCCGCCGGGTCGAGCACGCCGATGAAGTACTTCCGGCGCTGGGCCAGCAGGTCGCGCGCCGGCCGGTGCGCGTTGAGGTCGGCGAACACGGGGGGCGGCCCCTCACCGTCCAGCGTGACGACGCCGGGCAGCGTGTGAAGGCTCTTTCGATCGTCGCGCGCGGCGGCCAGGACCGGCGGCAGGCCGCTCTCGCCCTCGCCCTTGACGATGCAGTCGATCGCGCCGGCGGCGTGCTCCAGGATCTCGGCGGCCGTGAACGAGGCGCTGTGGCCGCCCGCCACGATCAGGGCATCCGGGAGCAGGCGTCGGGTGGCCTTGGCGAGATCGATGACCTCCGGAATGTTCGCCAGGTAGTTGAGCCCGAACGCCACCGCGTCCGGCCGCCAATCCGAGATCAGCCGGAAGTAGTCCGCGTGCGCGAACACCTGCAGATCCAGGACCCGCACGTCGTGGCCCGCGCGTCGTGCGGCGTCGGCCACCAGCTCCAGCCCCAGCGGCTCCAGCCGGAGGAAGATCTCCGTGTACATGAGCCCACTCGGATGACAAAAGAGTACCTTCACGTCTGATCCCGATAGCGAGGGTCTTGCGATCCGGGAATCGGGACGCCCCCCAAAAGCAGAATTTAGGTACGATCCCTACGCTGCTCGATGAGCGCCCGTCGCACCGCCACGCTGTCAGCCCTGATCGGCGTCCTCGGCTGCGGCGGCAGCCAGGCCGGCCCTACCTGTCGCGCTCCGGACGCCGCGACCGCACCGGCGGACGCCGCCGACGACGGCCTCGTCCACGTCCTGGTCTGGAACAACGCGGTCACGTACGGCCACCAGTCGCGCTTCACCGCGATCCCGCTCCTGCAGGCGCAGGGCCCGGCCCATGGCATCGTCTTCGACACGACGTACGCCCACGTGAGCCCGGTCTTGCCGGAAGGCCAGGCCGACGCCTGCTCGGATCCCTCCGTCTTCACCGACGCCGGGCTGGACCGCTACGACGTCGTGCTGTTCCTGAACACGACCGGCCTCACCCTGGAGGGCGACGGCCAGGGTGACACGCACCGGCAGGCGCTGATGGACTTCGTGACGACGAAGGGGCGCGGCTTCGTCGGGACGCACTCGGCGACCGACACCTACGACACCGGCTGGCCCTGGTACACCGACTTCATCGGCGCCAACTTCCAGGCGCACAGCGCCGCCGGCACGCCGGGGACCGCGACCTGGGCCACGTCCGGCCACCCGATCTTGACGACCGCAGACGTCCCCAACCCCTGGAACCGCGACGAGGAGTGGTACGCCTTCACGCGGGACCCGACGGCGTCCGCCATCCCCGGCGTGACCGTCCTGCTCGACTGTACCGACACGAGCAACCAGTTCGGCACCCGGCCGAGCGCCTGGGTGCACGACATGCCCGGCGGCGGCCGCATGTTCTACACGGCGTTCGGCCACGACGTCAGCGCGTTCCAGGAGCAGGCGGTGATGGACATGATCGTCGCCGGCATCCAGTGGGCGGCCCACCGCCTCGACTGACGGCCGCTCGCCCCGAGAAGATCAGGCGCCGGCTGCTTCCTCGAACGCGCGCCGCGGCCCCATCTAGTCCTGGATGGAGAAGCTGAAGAGGCGGCGGTACGAAAAAGAGCTGCGCCGGCTCCAGGCCGAGCTGTGCGCCCTGCAGGAGTGGGTCAAGCTGAAGGGCCGGCGGGTCATCGTCGTGTTCGAGGGGCGCGACACCGCCGGCAAGGGCGGAACGATCAAGGCCATCACCGAGCGCGTGAGCCCGCGCGTCTTCCGGGTGGTGGCCCTGCCCGCCCCGTCGGATCGCGAGAAGTCGCAGCTCTACATGCAGCGCTACATCCAGCACTTCCCGTCGGCCGGCGAGATCGTGCTCTTCGACCGGAGCTGGTACAACCGCGCCGGGATCGAGCGCGTGATGGGGTTCGTCGACGACGACGACTATGAGCGCTTCCTGAAGCTGTGTCCGGAGATCGAACACACCATCATCGACAGCGGGATCCAGCTGATCAAGCTGTGGCTGGAGGTCGGCCAGAAAGAGCAGCTGCGCCGGATGACGGCGCGCATCGACGACCGGCTGCGGCGCTGGAAGCTGTCGCCCATGGACCTCGAGTCCTGGCCGCGCTGGTACGAGTACTCGCTGGCCCGCGACCGCATGTTCGAGGCCACCGACACCGAAGAGACGCCCTGGTACGTCGTGCGGTCGGACGACAAGCGTCGCGCGCGCCTCAACTGCATCGCCCACCTGCTCGAGCTCATCCCACACGAGACCATCGAGCACGACAAGGTGAAGCTGCCCAAGCGCTGGAAGAAGCACCGCTACGACGATCAGGCCACCCTGTCGTCCCGGCGGTTCGTGGTCGAGCGGTTCTGAACGGTGCTCATGGTGCTGCGCTGCTCTCGGGCGGCAATACGCCGGCCGCCGATCAATCGCCGTCTCGAGGCAGATGCGCATCGGCGACCTCTCTGGACCCGAGCAGCGCCCGCGCGTGCATGGCGATCATCAGCTCCTCGTTGGCCGGCACCACCCAGGCCGTCACC
Source organism: Polyangia bacterium (assembly GCA_035578045.1). Taxonomy (GTDB): domain Bacteria; phylum Myxococcota_A; class Polyangia; order Fen-1088; family Fen-1088; genus JADGRB01. The sequence continues at coordinate 26,579 of DATJWP010000092.1, forward strand.
GGGCTGTCCCCGGTCGTCAGGCAGGGGCCGCCGCGGGCGTTGGCCTCCCCGTCCAGCTCCACGCCCAGCCAGCTCGCCTCCCGGCAGATGCGGGCCCGGATGCGGGCCGCGTTCTCTCCGATCCCGCCGGTGAACACCAGCGCGTCCAGGCCCCCCAGCGCGGCGGCCAGCGAGCCCAGCTCGCGCGAGGCGCGGTAGACGAACAGATCGATCGCCTCGCGCGCGGCCGGCTCGGCGCTGGCCAGCAGGTCGCGCATGTCGCTGGACCGCCCCGAGACGCCCAGCAGCCCCGACTCCTCGTACAGCAGCCGCTGCAGCCGGGCGCCATCCATCTGGTGGCGGTCCATCAGGTACAGGAGCACGCCGGGATCGATGGCGCCGCAGCGGGTCCCCATGACCAGGCCGTCGAGGGCCGTGAAGCTCATCGTCGTGGCGACGCTGTGCCCCTGGTGGAGCGCGCACATGCTGGCGCCGTTTCCCAGGTGCGCCACCACCGTGCGCCCGCCGGCGGCGCGCGGGTCCAACCGCGGCAGCGTGGCCGCTATGTGCTCGTAGGACAGCCCGTGGAAGCCGTAGCGGCGAAGCCCCTCGTCGGCGTAACGGCGGGGGAGCGCGAACGCCTGGGCGACGGCCGGCTGCGTCCGGTGGAACGCCGTGTCGAAGCAGGCGACCTGATCCAGCCAGGGCGCCTCGTCGGCCACCGCCTCGATCGCGGCCAGGTTGTGCGGCTGGTGCAGCGGCGCCAGCGGGATGAGCGCGCGCAGCTCGGCCAGGATCCGGGCGTCGACCACCACCGGCCGGGAGAACTTCGTCCCGCCATGGACGACCCGGTGGCCGACGGCGGACAGGCGGTGCTGGGACAGCACCCCGTCCCCGCCCCACTCGAAGAGGTGGTCGATCGCGCCCTCGTGACCAAGCTGGCTGCCGGAGGGCCAGCTCCGCTGGGCGATGACGGCGCCGTCCCGGCGCGCCACGAAGCGCGGCGCGGTCGGCAGCTCCTCGAAGACCCCCCACAGCAGCAGCCGCGGCGGGTCCTCGTCGGCGAAGACGGAGAACTTCAGGCTGGAGGAGCCGGCGTTCAGCACCAGCAGCGCGCCGACCATCAGTCCGGCCAGGTCCAGTCGGCGATCTCGGGCCGGTCCGCTCCCTGCTCGTGCGCGTAGCGCAGGTTGTCGAGGATCGCGTTGCGCAGGTCGTCCGTCAGGTGGCCGGTCCTGGCCCGCAGCCGCTCGACCCGCTCGAGCACGTCGATGGCCAGATGGAACCGCGAGGTCTTGTTCAGGATGGCCAGCTCGAAGGGCGTGTTGATGTTGCCGCGCTCGCGGTAGCCGTGCACGTGCAGGTCGTCGTGCCCCGCGAACCGGTAGCAGAGCTTGTGGATCAGCGACGGGTAGCCGTGGAAGTTGAAGATGATCGGCGTGCTGGGCGGGAACACCGAGTCGAACTCGCGGTCGGACGAGCCGTGGGGGTGATCGCAGTCGGGCTGCAGCTTGTAAAGGTCGACCACGTTGACGAAGCGCAGCTTCAGGTCCGGCACCCGCTCGCGCAGGATGGCGGCCGCCGCCAGCGCCTCCTGGGTGGCCACGTCCCCGCACGAGGCCAGCACCACGTCGGGCTCCTGGCCGCTGTCGGTGCTGGCGCGCTTCCAGATGCTCATCCCCTTTTCGCAGTGGATGACGGCCTCGTCCATGGTCATGAACTGTAGGTGCTTCTGCTTGTCGGCCACGATGACGTTGACGCAGTCGGTGCTGCGCAGGCACTGGTCGGCCACCACCAGCAGCGTGTTCGCGTCGGGCGGCAGGTAGATGCGCACCACCGAGGCCGACTTGTTGGTGACCAGGTCGATGAACCCGGGGTCCTGGTGCGAGAAGCCGTTGTGATCCTGCCGCCAGACCGTCGACGACAGCAGGATGTTCTCGGACGAGACCGAGGCCCGCCACTTCACGTGGTTCTTGCTGATGTCCAGCCACTTGGCGTGCTGGTTGAACATCGAGTCGATCACGTGCGCGAAGGCCTCGTAGGTGTGGAACAGTCCGTGGCGCCCGGTCAGCAGAAACCCCTCGAGCCACCCGAGCAGCGTGTGCTCGGACAGCATCTCCATGACCCGCCCGTCCCGTGACAGCTCGCCGCCGTCCGCGTCCTGGGGGATCATGTCGGCCATCCAGACCTTCTTGCTGGCCTCGTAGATCGCCTGCAACCGGTTGGACGCCGTCTCGTCGGGGCCGAACACCCGGAAGTTCGTCGGGTTGTTCTTCATGATGTCGCGCAGGAACTCGCCCAGCGGCTTGGTGTTCTCGTACAGCGCCGTTCCGCGCGACGAGACGGGAACCGCGTAGGCCCGGAAGTCGGGCAGCCGCAGCTCCTTGCGCAGCAGGCCCCCGTTGGCGTTCGGGTTGGCGCTCATGCGGCGCGTCCCCTTGGGCGCCAGCGCCCTCAGCTCGGGCACGAACTTGCCGGTGGCGTCGAACAGCTCGTCGGGGCGATAGCTGCGCATCCAGCTCTCGAGCACCTCGAGGTGCGCCGGGTTGGTCCGCACGTCGGCGAACGGCACCTGGTGGGAACGCCAGGATCCCTCCAGCTTGTGCCCGTCCAGCTCTTTGGGGCCGGTCCACCCCTTGGGCGATCGCAGGACGATCATCGGCCAGCGCGGGCGCGTCACGTCGCTCGAGTGCCGGGCCCGGCGCTGGAACGTCCGGATCTCGTCGACGGCCCGCTCCAGGGTCTCGGCCATCTTCTGGTGCATCACGGCCGGCTCGCTCCCCTCGACGAAGTACGGCTTGTAGCCGTAGCCGATCATCAGCGACTCCAGCTCCTCGCGGGTGATCCGCGCCAGGATCGTCGGGTTGGCGATCTTGTAGCCGTTCAGGTTCAGGATCGGCAGCACCGCCCCGTCGCGCGCCGGGTTGAGGAACTTGTTCGAGTGCCAGGCGGTGGCCAGCGGCCCGGTCTCGGCTTCGCCGTCGCCCACCACGCACGAGACGATCAGGTCGGGGTTGTCCAGCGCCATGCCGTAGGCGTGCGAGAGGCTGTACCCCAGCTCGCCGCCTTCGTGAATGGAGCCGGGCGTCTCGGGCGTGACGTGGCTGCCGATGTGCCCGGGGAACGAGAACTGCTTGAAGAACTTCTGCAGCCCGATCTCGTCCTCGCTCTTGTCCGGGTAGATCTCCGAGTACGTGCCCTCCAGATAGGCCGGACCCAGCACGCCGGGAGCGCCGTGCCCGGGACCCGCCACGAAGATCACGTTCAGGTCGTACTTGACGATCAGCCGGTTCCAGTGGACCCAGACGAACGACAGCGCCGGGCTGGCGCCCCAGTGCCCCAGCAGCCGCCGCTTGACGTCGTCGACCTCCAGCGGCCGCCTGAGCAGCGGGTTTTCGCGCAGGTAGATCATGCCGACCGACAGGTAGTTGCAGGCATGCCAGTAAGCGTTGATGAGCTCCAGCTCCTTGGCGGCCAGGGGGCCCTCCTTGACCCGCCCCGACGACGAAGACGCTTCTCTGGCGTGCACGGCTGGATGTGTCACGGCGTTCCTCAAACGAAGGCCGGCTCGGCCTCGACCGAGCCGTCGTACCGGCCCAGCGCGGCGGCGCTCACGCAGTGCGCGCGGTGCTGGAAGGCCCCCTGGCCGGCGAACACGTTCTCGTGCTTGCCGCCCCAGGCGCCCAGCGCCTCGTCCTGCAGCGCTCGCCCGTAAGAGAAGCTGAGCTTCCACGGCTTCGGCCCGGGCAGCCGGTTGATGGCGGTCAGGTGCCGGGTGGCCAGCACGTGGTCCTGCCCGCCCGAGAGGAACACGATGCCGGGCACCGCCGGCGGCACGTGCCGCTCCAGCGTGCGCAGCGTGGCCGCCGCCACCTCTTCGACGCTGGCCTGCCGTTCGGCGTCGTGTCCGGCGATGACCATGTTCGGCTTGAGCAGCATCGACTCCGGACGGACGCACTGGTCGTAGAGCGCCTCGAAGACGGCGTGCAGCACGTAGCTGGTCACCTCTTCGCAGCGCTCGATCGAGTGGTCGCCGTCCATCAGCACCTCGGGCTCGACGATCGGCACCAGGTCCTCCTCCTGGCAGAGGGCGGCGTAGCGCGCCAGCGCGTGCGCGTTCGCGCGGATGCAGCGCGGGGTCGGCAAACCCTGGCCGATCCGGATGACGCCGCGCCACTTGGCGAAGCGGGCGCCGATCTGCCGGTAGGTCTTCAGGCGATCGCGCAGCCCGTCCAGCCCCTCGGTGACGACCTCGTCGGGCGCGCCCGCCAGCGGGTGGGTGCTGCTGTCGACCTTGATCCCGGGGAAGACGCCCTGCTGGATCAGCACGTCGGCCAGCGGCGTCCCCGACGATCCGTTCTGCCGGATCGTCTCGTCCTGCATGATGGCGCCCGAGATGAAGTCCTTGATCCCGGGCGTCGTGAACAGCATCTCGCGATAGGCCCGCCGGTTGTCGGGCGTCGACTCGATCCCGACCGCCATGAGCCGCTTGGTCAGCGTCTTGGGCGTTTCGTCGGCGGCCAGGATCCCCTTGCCGCCGGCCACGAGCGCCCGCGCAACCTCGTCGGTGTTGGTCGTGCTCGACATGGCGTGGTCCTGCCTCGAACGTAAGGTGGCGGGAGGCACCGGGCGTTCGGCCCGCGCCGGAATCAGAAACGGTCGCACCGGTTGCGCTCCGACGCCGTTGTCAGGTTGCGGACGTGGCCGTCCCCGACCTGGCGGTCCTGCTGCACCCGGGCGCGCTGGCCTGCGAGGACGCCAGCCCGGCCGTGTGACTCAGCCCGGCCGCGCGCCCGGGCGCCCGAAGCGAATGGCCGATCGCTCCTTGGCGCGAGCCGCCTCGACCGCCCGATCGCGCGGCGCCGCCGTGGTGGTCAGGTCGTCGATCAGGTGGCGCGCGACGTGCCACACGTCGGCGACCGCGCGGTCGAACGCGGCCTGGTTGGCCTTGGACGGCGCCGTGAAGCCCGAGAGCTTGCGGACGAACTGGAGCGACGCGGCGCGGATCTCCTCATCCGTGGCCGGCGGCTCGAAATTGAAGAGCGTCTTGATGCTGCGGCACATCCCCGATACCTACCACAACGCCCCTCCGCCACTAGCTTGTTCCCTGATGGCGACCCACGTTCCGGAGGCCGAGAAGCGCGAGCACGTCCGCAAGCTGATAGCGGACTTCGAGACCGCGATGCTGGTGACGCGCACCCCGGAGGGCGCGGTGCGGGCGCGGCCGCTCAGCATCGCGGAGAAGACCGGCGACGGGGTGCTGTACTTCTCGACGGCGATCGAGTCCGGCAAGGTGCACGATCTGGAACACGACGGCCACGCCGCCGTCGTCATGCAGTCGACCGGCAGGTACCTGTCCCTGAGCGGCGACGCCCACATCCAGCGCGATCGGGCGTTGATCCAGCAGCTCTGGTCCGAGTCGTGGCGGGTCTGGTTCCCGGAGGGGCCCAGCGACCCCTCGCTCTGCCTGGTGGTCTTCGAACCGCACGAGGCCGACTACTGGGATGCCGCCGGCGCCGCCGGTCTGAAGTACCTGTTCGAGATGGCCAAGGCCTACGTGACCAACACCAGGCCAGGCTCCGACGGCGACGAGCGCCACACTGGCCACGTGAAGCTCTGAGAGCGAGCGCGTTTTTTTGCCACAATGGGCGCCATGGCCCGGCCCCGCGTCCTGGTGAACTTCGCCACGTCGATCGACGGCAAGATCAACCCCGCGCCCGGGTTCCGCCAGGGCAAGTTCATGATGTCGCGCGCGCGCGAGGACTTCCGGCGGATGGTGGCGCTGCGCGCGACCGCCGACGCGATCCTGATCGGCGCGTCCAACCTGCGCGCCGACAACCCCGATCTGGCGATCCCCGCCGACGAGCGAGACCGGCGGCGCGCCGCGGGCCTCCCGGAGCCGCTGCGGGTGGTGCTGACCAGCACCGGCGCCGGCATCACCCCGGACATGCGCATGTTCGACCCTGCCCGCGGCGGCCGCTCGGTGATCGTGCACGCCGCCGCCATGCCGGCCCTGGAACGCCAGCGCCTGGGCGCCGTCGCCGAGCTGGCCGCGCTAGGCGGCGAGCGCGTCGCGGTCGAGGACGTCCTCGCCTGGCTGGCCGCGCGCGGCGTCCAGACCCTGCTCTGCGAGGGCGGCGGCAACCTCTGCGCCCAGCTCTTCGCCGCCCGCGCCGTCGATCAGCTCCACGTGACGCTGGTGCCCCGCATCCTGGGAGGCGCCCGCGCCCCCACCCTGGCCGACGGCCCCGGCTTTCTTCCCGATCAGATCCCCGACCCCAGGCTCGCCGCGATGGAACGAATCGGCGACGAGCTGTACCTGCGTTACGACTTCACCTGGGGCTGACTGCTCACTCGATGAAGTACACGTCGTCGATCCAGATGTCGGTCGTCAGAGGCGGGCCCGCGTCGGGGTTCTCGTTCCTCTGGGCCTGCCAGTTGATGCCGTAGACCTGGGTCGGAAGCCACTGCGCCTGCTGGTAGCCCCACGTCGAATCGATGGCGATGCCGCCAATCGGGGTGAAGCCGCTGTCGCCGCCGGCGTCCAGCAACACGGTGTATTGCTTCCAGCTGGTCGTGAACTGCAAATTCGCGGCGTAGCTGTTGTAGCACTTGGAAGTATCCCCGCCGCCGCCGTTACAGATCTCGCCGCGCGGGTCGGTATCCGTATCGGGGAACGAGACCTTGACCTGCAGGTAGCCCAAGCCGGCGTCCGGCGTCGTCGTCATCCCCCAGAACGTGATGGCCTTGTAGCGGCTGATGTCGAACGGAATGGTGGTCCTGGGGATGGACGCTCCCGCATCGCCCGCGTCGGCCGGCGCCGCGGGGACCCCCGCGTCGTCGACCTGCTGGGCGAACTCGAACCCGACACCGCAGGTGTCGTACAGGCCGTTGAGCACGCAATCCTGCCGAGCCGCGTGCGAGCTCGCCTTGCCGTTCAACGTCGTGGTCGGCATGGGAAGCGCGCTGAACGCGAACGAACCCTGCGGCGGGGTCGACATGTCGACGCCCGCATCGGCCATGTAGCCCGCGCCGCTGTTGTACCAGTAGCCCGGCGTCAGGGGGGCAACCACCGCGTCGAGCTGGATGGGCCCGTGGTTCGTCGTCTCCATGTCGTCGATGAGGACATAGGTGCCGCTCAGGCCACCTGTGCCACCTGCGCCGCCCCCGCCCGACATGCCGGCCTGGCCAGTGCCGGCCGAGCCGCCCGTGCCGGTCGAACCGCCGTCCTTGGCCGCGCTGCTCGAGCAGGCGGCCAATCCGGCGAGGAGAGCCATGCCGAGGATCGAATGAAGAAGGGGGTTGCGCATGGCTCTCCTATTTCGCTGCGACTACTGGATGCTGATGTTGTAGTCGGTCGTCTTCCAGGTGTCGGCGCTGTAGACCTCGAAGCCGGCCTGAACGCCGAGCAGGTAGACCTTGGTGGCGTCCTTGTTCAGCCCGGCGTAACCGTTCGACACCGCGTCCTTGAGGTATTGCAGGATGTCGAGATTCGTCACGCTCGTCGCCGTCCCCGACGTCGGCACATAGCTGACGACCTGCTGCCCCGTTGAATTCGCCTGGCCCGTGTGCGCGAATCGAGCGACCCCGTCCGATCCGGTGACAGCGGTGCTGGCCGTCGTGTTGCCCAGGGGCTGCTTGCCGCCGTTGTTGAGCCAGATCATCAATTCGACAGATGGAGCCGTGGTCGGCGCCTTGCTGGTGCCCAGCCAGATGTCGTAGGCCGCGTCCCCGCTGCCGCCCACCGAGAAGGACCAGCTGCTCTTGACGGACGTGAGGGCGCTGATGGTCTTGTCGGCCTGGTAGGGGCCATAGAGCTGGATCCCCTTCTCGCCGGGCCCCCAGCCGCTGACGATGGCGGGGAAGGAAGCGGGACTGTTGCCCGAGGCGCCCGACTTCGCGGTGTAGGTGAACCCGACGCCGGTGGCGGTCGCCATGACCTGCATCGTCATCGGCAGCCCGTTGTTCGAGTCGAACGGAGCGGTTTGGACGGCATAGCCGTTCACGCCGTTGACGGCCTGACCGAAGCGGTTCGACCACTGCGGTCCGTATGACCCCGTCGGCACCACGGGGCTCGGCGCCGTCATCAACGGCACGACCTTCGTGACGCAGAAGTCGTAGGCGATCGTGTTCGACTGGGTGTCCGGAGGGATGAGGAGCTTCACGTCGGTCAAGTTCTGCTGATCGACCGACTTTCGGTACATCGAGTTGTTGGCCAGCACCGCGTCCGAGTAGAGGACGTTGTAGGTGACCGAGCCGGTGCCCGGGACGCCGGGGAGCGTGACGCCCGGGGCATCCTTGGTCGTCTGGGGGTTGTCGAGGTCGTTGGGGGTCGGATACTCGAGCTCGACGACCGAGCCGCCGCTGCCCCTGCCGCTGGCTCCCGACGTCAGGGTGATCGCGAAGCCGACGATGCTGCTCCCGTTCCAGGTGCCAGGCGTGGTGGAGTCTCCGGGCGGTCCCGAGTTCACCTTGAAGCCGAGGCCGTCATACCCGCCGTTGGCGATCGACCCGCTCAGGCACATTCCCTTGGACGTCGAGTTGTACGGAATGACCCCGGTGGGGTTGCAGGGGCTGCTGGTGTCGGAGCTGTAGCAGTACCAGGCCCCCTTGATGCCCCACTGGTTGTTGCAGATGTAACCCGACGCATCGATGTTGATCGAGGTGGTGTCGGCGTTCCCGCAGTTCCCGCCGACGCCCGTGGTGCTGCCGCCGGTGCCGCCCGAGGTGCCGCCCGCGGCGCCGCCGGTCGCGTGTCCACCCGATCCGCCGGTGCTGCCGCCCGACGTGCCGCCGGTGCTGCCGCCCGACGTGCCGCCGGTTCCGTTGATACCGCCGGTGCTGCCGCCCGAGGTTCCACCGGTGCTGCCACCCGAGGTCCCGCCGGTGCTGCCGCCCGACGTGCCGCCGGTGTGTGTGCCTCCAGTGCCGGTGGTACCGCCGGTTGCGCCGCTGCTACCGCCCGTTCCGTTGCTCGGAGCGGGCGAGGCGCAGGCCAGAAGGCCGGTGGCGGACAGCGCGGCCAACCAGGCGAATCGCGGACGGGTCCCAACATAAGCTTGCCGAGTCATGCGGCGGCTCCTTTGCTTCCAAAAAGGGGGGCGAAGTTCCGGCCCTTATACCCCAGAGCCCGGACCATCTATCCAAAAAATGCAAAGTCGACGCGCGGCAAAAATCCGCGTGACGCATCTTCCTTGGCATCGGCACCGTCGACGCGGTAGTCCATTCTCCTGCCGAGATGGGCTTGCTTCCCGCTGCGCTCGTGGTGTGTCTTCTGCAAGCCCAGGCCGTCGGGGGCGGCCCGGATGGCGGCGTCAGCGGGTCGGACGCGGCGGCGCCCGCCGCCCCGGCCGACGCCGGAGTCCCCGCGGTCAAGCCGCCCGAGCTGACCCACTTCGTCCCGGCAGTCTATCCGCCGGACGCCGAGGCCGCCGGGGTCGCCGGCTCCGTGACCTTCTCGATCGTCATCGACGAGAACGGCAAGGTGGGCGCCATCAAGGTTCTGGATCCCGGGCCGCACCCGAAGTTCGCGGCGGCGGCGGAGGCGGCGGTCAAGCAGTTCCAGTTCTCGCCAGCCATCATCAACGGCAAGCCGACGGCGGTCGAGGTCGAGTACCGGTACGAGTTCGTGCTCCGCAAGGCGCCGCCACCGCCCGTCCCGACCGAGAAGCCCGTGTCGCTGATCGGCCGGGTGGTCGAGCGCGGAACCCGCGCGCCGGTCATCGCGGCCAGCATCGACGCGAACGGCCCCACGGCCGAGACCGACGCCGACGGGCGGTTCACGCTGCGCGGGCTTCCGATCGGCCCGGTGAAGATCCACATCGTCTCGTCGGCCCACCACCCGCTGGCCATCGACGAGGTGATCGAGGCCAACAAGGTCAAAGAGGTCGAGTACCGGATGAACCGCCGCCGCTACAACCAGTTCGAGGCGGTGGTGCGCGGCCAGCGCGAGCGCAAGGAGGTCGCGGTCCACGAGGTCACGGCCGAGGAGATCGCGACGGTGCCCGGCACCCAGGGCGACGTCCTCAAGGTGCTGCAGGACTTCCCGGGCGTCGCGCGCGCGCCGTTCGGGCTGGGGCTGCTGATCGTCCGTGGCTCGGCGCCCCAGGACACCAAGGTCTACCTGGACGGGGTCGAGATCCCGCTCATCTTCCACTTCGGCGCGCTGACCGCCGTGGTCAACACCGACGTCATCTCCGGCCTGGACTTCTACCCGGGCAACTTCGCCGCCAACTGGGGCAACGCGATGGGTGGCACGGTCGACGTGCGCACCCGCGATCCCAAGCACGAATGGCACGGCGCCGGCCACGTCGATCTCTACGACGGGGCGGCGATGGTCGAGGGCCCGGTCGGCAACGGCAGCTTCTTCGCCTCGGTCCGCCGGAGCTGGGTCGACGAGGTGCTGCGCGCCGTCGTCCCCAGCGGCCTGACGGTGGCGCCGGTCTTCTACGACTACCAGCTGAAGTACGTCCACTCGCTGTGGGGCGGCCAGGGGCAGATCTTCGCCTACGGCTCCAGCGACCAGCTCGACATCCTGGACCAGAACACGGCCCAGAAGATCTCCTTCAACAGCGAGGTCCAGTTCCACCGGCTGGCGGCGCGCTGGCAGCGCGGCTTCGCGGGCAACTGGCGGAACGACGCCATTTTCTCGCTCGGCTACACCGAGACCTCCAACGAGGTGGTGAACGCGGTGAAGCTGGACGGGACGCTGCTCACCGCCAGCCTGCGCGACACGATGACCTGGCACCCCTCCGACAAGTTCACGCTGGAGATGGGGACCGACTCGTCGCTGCGCTACCTGACCTACGACATCGACCTGCCCAAGCTGACGGCGGCGCAGGCCAGCAGCGCGTTCGGCACGGGCGGCCTCAACGGCAACCCGTCGCAGAACACCCAGGCCTCGACCAGCTGGGCTCAGCCGGGGTTCTTCGCGACGGCCAGCTGGGTGCCGACGCCGCGGCTGCGCATCCAGCCCGGCCTGCGCTTCGACGCCAGCACCGACATCGAGCGGGGGCATTCCTGGTGGTTCGACCCGCGGCTCTCGCTCTTCTTCACGGCCGGCCCGAAGACGGTGCTGAAGGGCGGCGTGGGCCTCTACTCGCAGGCGCCGCAGCCACAGGACCTGATCCCGTCGCTGTTCGGGAATCCGGGGCTGACGTTCCAGCGATCGTTCCAGTACAGCGTCGGCGTCGACCAGAAGCTGCCGTACCAGTCGGACATCGAGGTGACGCTCTACGATAAGTACATGTGGGACCTGGAGACGCCCACCACCGACCCCGACCAGATCACCAAGGACCCGCTTTACATCTCGAACAAGGGCAAAGGTCGGTCGTACGGTCTCGAGCTCCTGCTCCGCCGGCAGCTCATGAAGGGCTTTTACGGCTGGATCGCGTACACCTTGTCGAAGACCACCCGGCTCGACGACCCTTCGGAGGTCCCGATGGGGCAGCCGAATCCCTGGCACCTCTACGACTTCGACCAGACGCACATCTTGACGGTGATCGCTTCCTACCAGACCGAGCACAACTGGACGTTCGGGACGCGGCTGCGATACGTCAGCGGCGATCCCTACACGCCCTACGTCAACGGCATCTTCAACGCCAACAACGGCAGCTACGTCTGCATCCCGGGCGACGTGAACACGGCGCGCGCGCCGGCCTTCTTCCAGGCCGACGTGCGCATCGACCGGCGCTTCGTCTACGACAAGTGGATCTTCGACGGGTACCTGGACGTGCAGAACGTCACCAACCGGGCGAACCCGGAGGCGCTGTTCCCGAACTACAACTGCAACGGGTACGCGACGCTCACCGGCATCCCGATCTTCCCCACCATCGGCTTGAGGGCGGAGTTTTGAGGCGCGCCCGATCGATCCTCTGCTTGGCTTCGGCGCTCGCGCTGGCTGGTTGCGTGTCCGGCTTCGATCGCAACGACCAGATCGTCGACAGTTTGCGTATCCTGGGTATCGGACAGCACGTCGACGACGGTGACGGGATCGACTGGGCGGACGCCGACGTGGGCGACACGATTCACCTGTCGGCGCTGGTGGCGAATCCCGGTGGCCTGTCGACGGTGACCGTGACATGGCTGGCCTGCTTGCCGATCCCGGGCCAGACGCAGCCTTGCACCGACCCGAACTACCTGCGCGATCCCACCGCGGTCATCCCGATGGCGAATGATCCGACCTCCGGCGTGTACTTGCTCGGCCAGGGGACCGACGTCGACTACACCGTGCCGGACACCGACGACGTCCAGGCGCTGCTGAAGAGCCTGCTGACCCGCGCGGACATGTTCGCCAACGCGCAGTGTGCGCTCTACACGCAGATCCCGTTGCTGATCGTCGCACAAGATTCCGCCAACGGCGCCGTGTTCGCGGCGGTGAAGAACATCCGCCTGTCGCCGTGGAAAGAGATCCAGCAGGCGAACGACGCCGCGTACATGTACTACGTCCGCAACGCCAACCCGGCCCTGGGCGCGCTCAACCTCGATCCCCCGGTGCTGACCCAGTGCGACGGGCAGCCCCTGTATCCCGGCGACACGTTCCCGGACGGACCGCAGACGATCTGCCTGGTCGTCGGCCAGGCCCAGTCCTACTACACCTGCACGCTCGACGGCCCGGACCTGGCGAACCCCGTCCCCGAGCAGCCCGCGGTCATCTGGTACACGACCGGCGGAGCGCTGAGCTCGTTCGCGGCGCCCACGGACGGCTCGGGCAGCAGCCTCGCCAGCCGGACCTTCACCGTGTTCACGCGCCCGACCGGCCCCTTCACGATCTACGGCATCGTGCGCGACGGGCGGGACGGCGAGGCCTGGATCGCGCAAGATTTCCAATGAATAACCGCGTGGATGCAGGTGGGCTCCGCCCAACGGCGTCCGTCGCGGGAGGTGCGGAACCCTCCCAGGGTTCCGGTATGATCGAAAGGACGACCCCGCGATGATCATCCAGAAGCTGCTCGCGATCGTGAACCTGGGCGCCGCCTGGGTGCTCTGGCTCCTGGTCGCTCTCTCCGTGATCTCCGTCGGGATCATGATCGAGCGCGCCGCGTTCTACCTGGGACGGCGCGTCCCGGCCCCGGAGAAGCTGGGCCGGGCCCTGCTGGGCGGAGACCTGGCCGAAGCGCGCAGCGCCGTGGCCGACCGCCCCGGGCTCGAGGCCGAGACCGTTCGGGCCGCGCTGGACCAGGCCGATCGCGGCCCGGACACGGTGGCCAAGGTCGTCGACGCCGAGATCAAGCGGGTGCGCCTGGAATACGAAGCCCGCCTGGCCTTTCTGGCCACGCTGGGCAACAACGCCCCTTTCATCGGCCTGTTCGGCACGGTGCTGGGGATCATCCGGGCCTTCGGCGACCTGGCGCGGAACCCCAGCGCCGCCGGCGCCAGCTCGGTCATGTCCGGCATCTCCGAGGCGCTGATCGCCACCGCGGTCGGCCTGCTGGTCGCGCTGCCGGCGGTCGTGGCCTACAACATCTTCCAGCGCGGGCTGCGGCGGGCGTCCCAGCGGGCCACCTACTTCGGCGACCTGCTGGAGGCGCGGCTGCGCGCCAGGCCAGCCAAGGCCGAGGTAGCCTGATGGCAGCCATCTCGGAAGACGAGGGCGGAGGCGACGAGAGCGAGGGGGGGATGATCAGCGGCATCAACGTCACGCCGCTGGTCGACATCACGCTGGTGCTGCTCATCATCTTCATGGTGACCGCGACGTACATCGTGCGGCAGGCGATTCACGTCGACCTTCCCCGCGCCGCCAACGCCGGCGAGTCGACCGGGACGACGCTGGCCATCATCCTGACCAAGGACGGCGACATCTACCTGGACGGGAAGAAGCGCGATGAATCCGGGCTGCGGGACGCGGCCCGCGACGCCCTCGCCAAGGACAAGGACACGCGGGTCGTCATCAGCGCCGACAAGAACGCGCTGCACGGCTCGGTGGTGCACATCCTCGACCTGATCAAGGGCGAGGGGATCTCCAAATTCGCCATCAACATCGAAAAAGAGCGATGAAGCGCATCTCGCCGCCGGTGGCGTACACGCTGTCGGCGGTGGTCCACGTGGGGATTTTCGTCTGGGCCTGGAAGCTCCCGGCCCGGCCGCGCCCTGCCGAGCACGTGGACATCCAGGTCATCGAGACCGAGAAGCCCAAGCCGGTCGAGCCCGAGCCGCCCAAGCCCGAGCCGCCCAAGCCCGAACCGCCGGTGGTGAAGATGAAGCCGGTGCGGCGGGTGGCGCTGGCCCCTCCCCCACCGACCAACGAGCCGCCGCCGGAGACGCCGCCCCCCGAGACGCCGCCACCCACCACCACGCCCACGACGGCGCCGGGGCCGGTGCACCTGGGGCTGTCGCTGTCGTCCACCAGCGTGGGCGGCGCGTTCGCCGCGCCGGTCGGCAACAGCCTGGCCGGAAAGCCGGGCCCGCACGCAGCGGCGCCGGCGGCCGACGACGTCGGCCCGATCACCCATGCCGCCGCGCTCACCGAGCAGCCCGAGCCCATCAGCTGCGAGATCCCGCCGTCCGAGTATCCCAAGGCGGCTCTCGACGCCGGGTTCGAGGGGAGCGTCCCGCTGAAGCTGACACTCGACGCCACCGGGCACGTGCGCCGCGTGAAGGTCCTCAAGGACCCGGGCTACGGGCTGGCCGCGGTCGCCGCGAAGCACGCCATGCACTTCACGTTCAAGCCCGGCAAGCTGAACGGCGTCCCCACCACCACCGAGATCCCGTACACCGTCACGTTCGAGCTCCCCTGAGCCGGAGCGCGTTCCCGATCACCGAGACCGAGCTGGCCGCCATGGCGGCCGCCGCCAGCTCGGGCGACGGCTGCCAGCCGAACAGCGGGACCAGCGCCCCCGCGGCGATCGGCACGCCCAGCGCGTTGTAGAAGAACGCGAAGAACAGGTTCTGCTTGATGTTCGCCAGCGTCGCGCGGGACAGCCGGCGCGCGCGCAGGATCCCCCCCAGGTCGCCGTGCAGCAGCGTCACGCCCGCGCTCTCGAGCGCCACGTCGGTCCCGGTCCCCATGGCGATGCCGACGTCGGCCCGGGCCAGCGCGGGCGCGTCGTTGATGCCGTCGCCCGCCATCGCGACCTTGTTCCCCGCCGCCTGCAGCCGCGCGACCGCGGCCGCCTTGTCGGCGGGCAGCACCTCGGCGATGACCTCGTCGACGCCGACCGCGCGCCCCACCGCCTCCGCCGTCGCGCGCGCGTCGCCGGTGAGCATCACCACCCGCAGGCCGTCGGCCCGGAGCGCGGCCACGATCTCCGCGGCGCGCGGCTTGACGGCGTCGGCCACCGCGATCGCGCCGGCCAGCGTCCCGTCGACCACCACGAAGGCGACCGTCTCGGCCTCCTTGCGGAAGGCCAGCGGCTCGGCGGTCGCGGGGTCGATCCCCAGCTCGGACAGCAGGCGTGCGTTGCCGACCGCGACCGCCCGGCCGTCCACGCGGCCGCGAACGCCCCGCCCCGCCAGCGCCTCGACGTCGCCCGCCTGGGCCAGCGCCAGCCCGCGGGCCTCGGCGCCACGCACGATGGCCGGGGCCAGCGGGTGCTCGCTCGAGCGCTCCAGCGACGCGGCCAGGCGCAGGACCCCGGCCTCGTCGGACCCGGCGGCGGCCGTGACCCAGGCCAGGCGCGGCTTCCCCTCGGTCAGCGTGCCGGTCTTGTCGACCAGCAGCGTGTCGACCGCCTGCAGCGTCTGCAGCGCCTGCGCGTCCCGGAACAGGACGCCGACCGTCGCAGCCTTGCCGGTCGCGACCATGATCGACATCGGCGTGGCCAGCCCCAGGGCGCAGGGGCAAGCGATGATCAGCACCGAAACGCCCGCCACCAGCGCGTGGGCCAGCCGCGGCGGCGCCCCGGCCACCGCCCAGACCACCGCCGCGATGACGGCGACGGCGATGACCGCCGGCACGAACCAGCCCGCCACCACGTCGGCCAGCTGCTGGATGGGCGCGCGGCTGCGCTGCGCCTCCCCGACCAGCTTCACGATCCGCGCCAGGACCGTGTCACCGCCGACCCGCTCGGCGACCATCACCAGCGCGCCGCTGCCGTTGACCGTCCCGCCGACGACGGCGTCGCCGGCCCGTTTCTCGACGGGGATCGGCTCGCCGGTCAGCATCGATTCGTCGACGGCGCTGGCCCCCTCGACGATCTTGCCGTCGACCGGGAGCTTCTCACCCGGGCGGACGCGCAACCGATCGCCGGCCCGCACGTCGGCCAGCGCGATCTCCTGGTCGCCCGATGGGCCCACGCGCACCGCGCGCGGCGGCGCCAGGTCCAGGAGAGCGCGGATGGCGGCGCCCGTCCGCTGTCGGGCCCGCAGCTCCAGCAGCTGGCCCAGCGCCACCAGCGTGACGATCACGGCCGCGGGCTCGAAGTAGAGCGGCGACCTTCCCGTCAGCACCGCGACCAGGCTGTAGCCGTAGGCGACCGCCACGCCCAGGCCGATCAACGTGAACATGTTGGCGTGCCGGTTGGCGACCGACGCCACCGCGCGCGCAAAGAAGGGGCGTCCCCCCCACAGGACGACGGGCGTGGCCAGCGCCAGCGCCAGCCACCGGCCCACCGCACCGAGCGGGAGCATCCCCAGCGCCATCAACGGCGCCGAGAGCGCGGCGCCGATCCAGAACCGGCGCGACATGTCGGCCAGCTCGGGGTTGGGCTGCGCGCCGGCCGCCGGCTCGACCGGCTCCAGCGCCATGCCGCACAGCGGGCAATCGCCCGCCCGATCTCGCCGGACCTCCGGGTGCATCGGGCAGGTCCAGGCCGCTCCAGCCGCTCTAGCCGGGGCGGGGGCCGGCTTGGTCGGCGAGAGGTACGCCGGCGGATCCTTCTCGAACTTCCCGTGGCAGCCCGAGCAACAGAAGACGAACGTCTTGCCCTCGAAGCTGGCGCGCTCGGGCGCGTCCAGCGAGACCATCATCCCGCAGACAGGATCGCGCGCGGTTGGGCCGCCGACGACGCTCAGACGGCGTCGCGGCGGCCCGGCTTGTCCCGACTCCGGAGGTTCCACGATGCCTGTCCACCATAGCAGGGTCGTGGCAGCGGGCCGCCGGCCCGCCTGGTGTCAGTACTCGAAGCCGATCTGACCGCCGACGTTCCAGTTGTTCAGGTTGCCGCCGACCGTCTCGGTCAGGTTGTTGTAATAGGTCTGTCGGTACGTGAAGCGCGCGTCCGCCATGAAGTTGTGGTACGCGAACTCCAGACCGCCGCCGAAGGGCAACGTCATCACGTCGTCGCTCGACTGCAGGTCCGCCGTGATCGGGTTGGTGTTCCCCGTGATCTGGTAGTGCTGCCAGCCCAGGCCGACGAAGCCGAACGGCTCGATCAGCGAGTAGCCGCGGCTCAGCGGCAGGTTCACGCGCAGGTCACCCTCGAGCCCGTTCGACAGCAGCCGCGCGTCGTTCGAGTAGCCCAGGGCGGTCATGCCGCGGGCCGAACCGACATACGCCGCCTCGAACCCCACGAACTCGCGGGTTCCGCCGATCACCCGGACGTCCCAGTAGCCGCCGTTGCCGGTCATGTTGCGCAGCTGGCTGTTGGTGAACTCCTGGAACCCGCCACCCAGCAGCATCGCGACGCCGATGTGCGTGGCGATCCCGGTCTGCCCCGGGTAGGTCTCCCAATCGGGCGGCAGCGGCTGCACCGCCTGCGGCCCCGCCGGCGGCACCGCCGCGGCGTCCTGCGGCAGCAACGACTGGCCGTTGGGCGGCGGCGGCAGCGCCAGGTCCTGGTGGACCGAGGCCGCCGCGCTCGGCGCTTCCGGCGCCGGGATCACCGGCGGCGCCGGCGGCGACGTGACCGGCGGCGCCGGCGGCGGCTCGGTGGCCGGCGTGCCCGTATCGACGGTCGCCGGCGGCGGCGTCTCGGCCCCACTGGGCTGGGTGACCGCGCCACCGGGCTCGACCGTCGTGGTCGCCGTATCCGGCGTGTCGGCCCTCGCCACCGCGAGGTTGCAGAACAAGATCCCCGTCGCCCCAACCAAAGAAAACAGCTTCATGTCTCCCTCCTCCAACCCCGACCCAACCAGCGGCGGGGTCGCTCAGACTTCAGCTCTCCCGTTTTCCCCTTCGTAGATATGGCCATCCGGTTGAGGAGGAACAAGACGGCTAAGTTATTGGTAGAGCTTGGATTTTCGGTGAGCAGACGCTCTTGTTCATCTATGATCTGGGCCCCTGCGGTCCCGGCGGTCGAGATCTCTTTTGTTGCTTTGCCCGATGCTGGCGGCTGCCCCGCTGCTCGGGTGCGGCGCGGGCAGCGACGCCCCTGCCGGGCCCATCGTCACGTTCGACGCCTGCGCCCCGCTGGTGCTGGTCCCCGATGCCACCGCGACCGACGCCGAGCTGGGTGGCATCTCGGCGGCGCTGGCGCTCTGGAACACGACGGCCGGGACCCGGCTGGACAGCGGCACCGCGCCCCCGGACGGGACCTCCACCGTGCCGATCCATTTCCAGGCGGCCGCCGCCCCCCTGAACGGCCTCTACGATCCGGAGGCGGTCGCGATCTTCATCAATGACGATCTGACCGATCTGCCCGCCGCGATGGCGATCACGATCGCGCACGAGGTCGGCCACGCGTTCGGGCTGGTCCACATCCCCGAGAGCACGCGCCCGTCGGTGATGAACCCCGGCAATCTCTCCGTCACACCCAACGCCGCCGACGTGGCGACGCTGGCGGGGATCTGGGGAAGCTGTACCGGCGGAGACTGAGATACCATCGGGGCTGGGATGGCCCCTGACCCACTCGTCGCCCGGATCGCGGCGCTGCTCGGCAGCACGGCGCACGAGCGGCAGATCGCCGCGGCGATCGTGCTGGGCGAGGTCGGCGCGCGCGAGCCGCCGGTGCTGGACGCGCTGGCGGCCGCGGTGACGGGCGGGATCGCGCCGGTGCAACGGCACGCGCTGGACGCGCTGGCTCGGCTGGCCGACGGCTCCGCGAGCCGGCGCGCGGTCCCCGCCGTCATCTCCGCTGTTCTGGGGGCGCTGGCGGCGCGTGACGAGCAGGTTCGCGCGGCGGCGGTCGAGGCGGCGGTGGCGCTGGGGCAGCCGGCCATCGACGCCGTGCGGGCGCGGCTCCGCGAGCCCACCGATCCGGCGGAGCGCCGGACGCTGGAGGTGGTGCTCGGGCGGGCCGGCGGGCGCGGCGCCTTCGAGGCGTTGCTGGCCGCGCTGGACACGCCCGACCTGGAGGCGGCCCGGGCCGCGGCGCTGGCCGTGCGCCAGCGCGTGAAGGACGCGCCGCCGCGCGAGCGGGCCGGGATCCTGGCGCACCTCACCAAGCTGCTGCGCGGGCGGGCGGCCGCGACGCGCAAGCCGGGCGCTCCGCTGGGGCTGGTGGCCGGCGGGCTGAAGATCCTGGGCTTCCTCGAGGACGCGGCGGCCGTTCCGGCGCTGCTGGCGTTCGCGCGCGACGCCAAGCAGCCCGACGCCGTCCGGCAGGAGGCGATCGTGGCGCTTCGCTTCGCCGCCCGGGAAAAGCCGGCGCCGGCGGCCACCGCGCTGGTCGAGATCGCCGAGCGCGCGCCGATCGGCCTGGCGCGCGCCGCGCTCTACTCGCTGGCGAGCCTGGCCATCCCGGCCGGGCTGAGTGGCCGGCTGCGCAAGCTGGCGCTCGGCAGCGAGGCCGAGCGGGCCCAGCTGGCCATCGAGCGACTGGGGCAGATCGCGGGGAGCGCCGGCGCCGACGCGCTGGCGGCCGTGCTGGTCGAGACGGCGGATCGCGGGCGCGCCGAGGCCGCCGCCACGGCGCTGAGCGCGCGCGACGACGGCGCGGCGGCGCTGGCAAAAGCAGCGATGACCGCCACCGACCCGGAGCGGATCACGCTGCTGGCCCGGCTGCTGCGGCCCAAGGCGCGGGCGCTGGCCGCGGCGGGCGCGGGCGGCAAGAAGCTGGCGCGCGAGATCGTCACCGCTGCCGTGGCGCGCCTGGCGGACGGAACCGACGCGCTGCTGCCGCTGGCCCGCGAGATCGACCGCGCGGCGACGGCGGCCGCCCTGCGGGCCGAGGCGGCCGACCGGCGCAAGCGGCGGCAAGCGGTCTCGGCGCTGGCGCTGCTGCGGGCGCTCGGCCGCTCGCCCGACGCCACCCCGGATGACGGGTTCGCGCTGGCCGTCGCGGAGCTGGCGGCCGGCCGTCGCGACGAGGCGCTGGCCATCTGCGAGCAGCTGGTGGCCGGCGGCTTCGATCTGGCGAGCGCGCTCCGGCGCGAGCGGCAGCTGGAGCCCGAAAAGCGCTACCAGATCGGGTTCGCGCTGATCGAGCGGCGGCAAGCCGCGGGCGAAGAGATCCTGACCGACCTGGCCGGCGCCGGCCGCGGCAAGGTGGCGAAGATGGCGAAGGCAAAGTTACGCTCGGCCGGAATCAACTCTCCCTCATAACGTTCACCCGACAAGGAGCTGCCCATGGCGGTCGATCACTCGCAAGAGAAGCTGGGAAAGAAGCCGGCCCGGCACGATGTCCGGACGCTTCAGATGGCAAATTACCTCGAGCTGCCGGCGTTCCCGGTCAGCCGGGACTGGACCGGCAAGGCCGCGACGGCCTGGGGGATGATGCTGAACGATCAGCTGGGCGACTGCACCTGCGCGGCGGTCGGCCACATCATCCAGGCCTGGTCGGCGAACGCCGGACCCAAGGAGATCACCCTTCCCGACCAGGCGATCCTGAAGGCCTACGAGGCGGTCGGCGGCTACAAGCCCGGCCAGCCCAACACCGACCAAGGGGCCGTCGAGCTGGACGTGCTCAAGTACTGGCGCAAGACCGGCGTCGGTGGCTACAAGATCGACGCGTTCGTCGCGCTCGAGCCCAAGAATCACCAGCACGTCGAGGCGGCGGTCGACCTGTTCGGCGGCGCTTACATCGGGTTGTCGCTGCCCGTCTCGGCTCAGAAGCAGACGGTCTGGTCGGTGCCGCCGGGCGGCCCGAGCGGCACCGGCGCGCCCGGGTCCTGGGGCGGCCACGCGGTCGTGATCGAGGCCTACGATCAGCACGGGTTGACCTGCATCACGTGGGGCCAGAAGAAGCGGATGACCTGGTCGTTCTGGGACACCTACTGCGACGAGGCCTACGCCACGCTCTCCGAGCTGTGGGCCGGCAACAAGCCCGCGCCCTCGGGCTTCAACCTGGCCCAGCTCAAGGCCGACCTCAAAGAGCTGACCGCCTAAGGAGCCACGTCGACGTCCCAGGCGGCCGTCTCGACGCGGCCGCCCAGCTTCACCTGCACGAACAGGCGATAGGGACCCGCGTGTGGGAAGACGTACGGGAAGCGGATGCGGGGCGCGAACAGCATCCCGTGGTGGTGGGCGTGATCGACCAGCGCGCCGTCCACCAGCGCCATCGCCGCCATGGGTACCGAGCCGGTCGGGTGGATGTGCGCGAAGACCGAGCCGTCGCGCGCCAGGATCATCGCGTGCCCGGCCATGCCCATGTAGGGCTCGACGCCGGCCGGCCTGCCGTCGGATCCCTCGGCTTCGATTTCCAGGACGACGGTCTGGCCGGCGCGCGGGGCGCGGGCGTCCAGCCACCGCAGCGTCCCCTTGCCGTCGGTGAAAGCGTAGGCCGGTGAGCCCGCCGACCCCGCGCGCGGGATGACCGCCATCGCGTCGTCGGGGTCGAAGCGCGAGGCATCCAGATCGGGCGACCCGCCGCCGGCCAGCTCCACCGATGCCGTGACGGTCTCGTCGATGCCGTTGGCGTGAACGATGTCGCCGAACAGCCGGTAGCTGCCGGCAGGCAAGGGGGGCACCGCCTGCCCGAAGCGCGGGTCCCCTTCTGGCTCTGCCCCCATCCGCGGGTGGAGATGCGCGATGGCGTCCATTCCGGGCGCGCGCACCAGGAACAGGTGCATGAGGTGCCCGTGGTCGGGGATGAGGTCGTCGGTCCGCCGCCAGCCGAGCCAGCCGGGGTCGGCCAGCGCCAGCGACAGCCGATCGGGCGAGGGACGGGTCACCGCGACCTGCAACGGCTTGTAGACCAGGCGCCGGTAGAGCGACGCCTCGGCGTTCCACCAGCGGCGGCCGCCCAGGATCCCCAGCGCCAGCAGCGCGGCGGTGACGGCCATCGCCCGGCGGCCGCGGGCGATCCGCCGCGCGTCGGGCCGCGTGCCGGCCGGCAGGTCCGACTCGCGCAGGCTGGCGCCGGCGATGGCGATGGCCGCCGAGACCAGCAGCACGAGCACGCCGAAGAGCAGAGCGCCCAGGAAGCCGGGCATCGGGCGCACGGCGCGCGCCAGCGCCGGGATGGGGACCGACAGCTCGCCGGCGCCCCGCGCGCCCTGGGCGGACACGCGGATCTTCCACGAGCCGGTGCGCATCAACCAGAGCGTGCTGCCGTACAGGTGCGGGTCGTCCGGGCTCACGGCCGCCACGTCGGGGACCGGCGGCGAGCTGGCCCCCGGGCCGGCGATCGGCAGCGGCACGACCGACACGCGGGCGACGTCGTCGTCGAACGCCCGCACGTCGATGCGCGCGACGCCGGGGATCACGGCCGGCGGGCGGATGGTCACCAGGAGGTGGTACGGCCCGGCCATGCCGTCCTGGACGGCGTCGAAGCTGCCGATGTGAGCCTGCGCGCTGGCAGCGGCCCCCAGCCAGGCGGCGGCCACCGCCAGGGCGGCCGCTGTCGCGCGCCTCATCGGCGCAGCCGTGACAGCCAGCGCCCGAAGCCCCGACCGGCGGCCAGCGACAACGACGTCCCGGCGAAGGCCACGGCCAGCCAGATCGCCGTCGCCGCGCCCGACTCGGACAGGAAGGCGTACCGGCGGTAGTGCGTGGTCGGCGGCATCCAGAAGTCGAAGTAGCGGGCGCCCCAGAAGAAGTTGCGCGCCCGGGGCGACATCAGGAACGAGGCGAACGGCCACTGGCACGCCAGGAACACGGCCGTGAACAGCAGACCGCCGATGGCCACGACCGCCAGGCCGCGGCGGTCGCGGCTCCGCCAGGCCCAGGCGTCCAGCGCCAGCGCCGCCGGCAGCAGCAGCAACGGGAACTCGGGCGGGACCAGCGACGTCACCGGGACCAGCACCGGCCCCAGCTTGGGCTGCGCCGGCACCAGCGGGAACGTCCAGAGCAGCGCCAGCAGGAACAGCGAGTAGAACAGCGCCGTCCACGAGCCGGCCCAGCGCCGACCCGTGGCGCCCTGCACGGCCGCCAGCAGCAGCGGAACGATCAGGCCCACGATGAAGTAGAACGACCCCAGATGCATGAAGGGGCGGACGGTCTTCTCCATGAAGAGCGTCATGAGCCCGACCACCATGTTGCCGCCCACGACGATCAGCAGCGCTTCCAGGGTTCGCCGCCGCGATCCCTCGGAGGCATTCACGGCCCCCGCCAGCATGACCAGCGCGCCGACGTGCAGCGCGATGAGCCCGACCGCCAGCGCGACGTGCGGCGGGCTGAGGATCTTCACGTCCAGCCCGTAGGCGTTGTGCCACCAGTCGTCGAACGGCGCCGACGCCAGCATGGTGCCGCCGCCCCACGCCGAGATGAACGCCCCCAGCGGCCCGCGGAACCCCAGCACGCGGACCGAATCGCCGCCGGCTCCGCGCCCGAACGTCGCCGGGATGATGCGCGCCAGGGCCGCCACCGCCGCCATGACGGCCGCGGAGTAGATGGCGACGTGCGGCGGCGTCCAGAACGAATCGCGACCGATCGATCGATGCCAGGCGATGTCCCAGTGGACGCCGAACGCCGCCGCCAGCGACGAGCCGACCGCGAACCACAGCGGCCACAGGCTGGTCGTGGCCCGCGCCAGCGTTTCGGTTCGCGACCAGCCCTGCTCGACCGATCCGAGCTCCGCCGTGACGCTCATGGGCACGAGCATAGCCGAGCCCCGGTGGCGACGCCGTATGACGCCGTATACTGCAGCCGTGGTGGACAGGACCCACACCGTGACCCTACGACCCCAGGCGGTGCGCATGGTCCTCGCTCACAACCTGCCGGTCGTGATTGAGGTCACCACCGACAGCATGACGCCGTCGCTGGAACGCGGAACCAAGGTCAAGGTCGAGGCCGCGCCAGGCGCGCTGCTGACCGGCGAGATCGTGCTCATCATGACGGATGACGATCGCGACATGCTGCTCCACCGCGTGATGCACGTGTTCTCCAAGAACGGTGAGCAGGTCGTGATTCATCAGGGGGACGCAGAGAGCTCGAGCTTCGCGACCTGCCCGCGCGAATCGGTCATCGGCCGCGCCATCGCCTTCGCGCTGGCCCCGTCGCGCCCGCTGCCCGTTCCCGAGCCGGAAGAGGCCAAGGCCCGCGCCCGCTTTCACCGCCGCCGGCGCGCCTGCGCGCTGTTCGCCCTGGGCCGCCGCTTTGCCTCGACGCTGGACGTCTCCGAAAATCGGTTGGCGCGGGGGATCGCGCGCGCCTACCGGGCCGTGGCGCGGCGGTTCGCTCGATAACCCAGGCGTGGTAATAGTGCGCGCCGATGGTCGCGCGCACCCGACGACGGACCTGGCTGGCGCTGGCCGTCGCCGCCGGCCTGGCCCCGCGGGCGGCGCGGGCCCACGGGCCGCGCGATCTGCCCTCCGAGGACAAGTACGCCCTGGACGCCGAAGGGAACCCTCCCCCGCCGCCCGACTGGTACAGCCTTCACTACCAGTTCACGGCGGCGACCCAGTACCACCCATCTTTCCACGCGAAGTACTCCGGGCAGAACAGCCTGAGCCCCGACGCCGAGAGCGCGACGGCCTTCGTCACCACGCTGTACGGGGACATCCGGCTGTGGCGCGGCGGCGAGCTGCTCGTAAACCCCGAGATGAGCGGGGGCCGCGGTCTGAGCAGCACGCTGGGGGTGGCGGCCTTCCCGGACGGCATCGTGTAC
>DATJWP010000093.1:0-113760 GCA_035578045.1 Polyangia bacterium
GGCCCGCGATCGGAACCAGCCGCGCATACGGCCGCCCCCCCTTCGCGATCGTGATCTCCTCCCCCGCATGCGCCCGCTCGAGCAAGCGGGACAAATGCGTCTTGGCCTCATGCACATTCACGATCTTCATGGCCGCTCCAGAAGACTAAGGTACTTGACTAAGTTCATCTACACAAGTGTCAGAGAGCAACCCGCTCGTGACCAAGAGTTAACCTCAACCTGACGCAGCGGCCTGTAGCATCAGTTCCAGAAACACGGCACCCGGTGGGGCCGCTGGGGACTCAGGGACGGAGAGGAAGGCGAGGCCCCACCCGGTGCGCGTGAGTTTCAGGCAAACAGGCACGCCAGCGCCGGAATGGCCTGGAGCTTGCCCATGAATGCGCGGCCCGCCTCCGTGTCGGCCCGACGCTCGCCGCCGGCCACGAACTGAGCGACGAACGCCTCGAGCTCGTCGGTGAATGCGGGCAGGCCCAAAAGGTTCGGTTGCCAAGGAATGCCGGCAGCTTGGAGCTTCACTGTCACCTCGGAGAGTCGACGTAGACAGGCAGCGACCTGCTTGGCGGCATCGACGCCCGGGTCTCGCTCGCTGACGAGCGTCAGCACGTCCTGCCGCCGATGCGCATTGAGGAGTACGCCCAGAAAGAATCGAAGCTCCGGATCCTTGACCAGGTTCCGTCGGGTCCTGAGAAACGCGATCCGCCGGTTCTCCTCGAAGGCCTGGCGAAACATGTCGGCCGCCGACGCGTCACGCACTCTCGCGATCAGCCGCTCGAACATCGAAACGTCGGGGAGACTCGCGCACTCTCGCAGGACCCGGTACGCCGAGTGGAGATCGGAGCGTTCGATCAGGTCACCGACCAGTCCCTCGAACCTCGGATGCTCCGTCGTGCGCAGCATTCCGACCAGCTGCAAAGCCCGATCGCGCGTGACGTCCATGAAGAATGGGTCGTGGCCGATTCCGGGCAGCGCGTAGTCGTACTGTGGTCCGGCATCGGCATCGCTGAACGAGCGAACGACGATCGTGATCGACGGTCGCTCGAGATGAAACAGCGCATGAATCAGCCTGCTCCCAGACTCGATGGGACGGATATCGCCCGGCCTTAGAAAGCTCGTTGATGCAACACGGAGCTTTCCGATGAGGAAACGACCATCAATGCTGCGCTCCGAATCGAACGCATACCGAGTCTCGATGCTCGATCCCGAAAGGACCTGAAAGGCCCCCGAGAAGCCGTGCTGGTGGATGGTCGTGGTCCCATCGACCCAGAACAGCGCGTCGATATGCGAGCGCCGCCCGCGAAACAAGGTCACGGGTGGCTGGCCAAACTTCGCTGTCGGGTCTGGCTGCTGGGGTAACTCGTCGCCTGAAAGAGCCCACTCGACGATCTCGTCGGGATGCAGGCTGGCGAGGAGGCGGACCTCTGCGAGGGCTCGGGTCGCCAGTCCCGGAAGCAGGTGCAGTGCGTAATCCGCCGCGCGCCAGCGTGCTTCGATCTCAGCACCGAGTTGAACGACGGAAGCGATCGACACTCGCTTCAACTTACCATGATAGTGTAGAAGGCTCGCAGGGTGGCTGCTCTGGACGACATCCTTCGCTCCCGTCCGGCAGTCGCGGTGCAGAAGACTCCAGAAGGTGCGATCGCCGTCGACATGGCAACCGGTCGCTGCTGGGAGCTGAACCAGGTCGGGGCGGCCTTCTGGGCCCGACTCGACGGTTCGACTGCGCTTCGTGAGATCGCCGATTCGATCGGACGGAGCTTCAACGTGTCGGCTGACGTCGTCGAGCGCGACCTGCTAGATCTGGCGGATAGACTGGCCTCCGCGGGACTGGTGGAGCGAGCCACGCGATGACGGAGACCCAGCCGTCGCTTCGTCGAGAGCGATATGCTCTCGAGTCGTTGAAGAGCGGCGATGGCGTCATCGTCGATCTCGAATCCGGCAACTTTTTCCGGTTGAACCAGTCTGCCGTGACGGCTTGCCGCGAGCTCCTTGCCTGCAAAACGACGTTGGAAGCCGTTGAACGCCTGGCGGATCATTTACATATTCCGCTGGAGCAGGCCGAATCGTTCATCGCTTCCGTTCAGACGCTTCTGGTCCAGGCGGGCATCCGATCACCTGCCGCGAGTCCCCTGCGGTATACGCACGAGACGGAAGACCTCTGCACGTTCAGCGAGAACGACAAGCGCATCTTCTCGATTCATCTTCGAGAGAAGTCGCTCGAACTCTGCGCCTCGCCCGGTGATCTTCGAGCTCCGCTGGTTTTCTACGTCCGAGCCGTTCTTCCCAAGTTGCTGGCGCTGAACGGCGTGCCCATCCTCCACGGAGCTGCCTGCCGAACTTCCGATTCCTTTGTGGCTTTCTGCGGCGTGAGTGGCGCGGGTAAAACCACCACAGCGTTGTCGTTTCGCGACGCCGGCGCCAGCGTGCTCTCGGAGGACCTGCTCGTTCTTTCGGTTGGCCAGGCAGCTGTCGAAGTACACGAAGATGGCGAAAGGACGGCACGAGCCTGGGCCGCGGAAGCGGCCGAGCATTTGAGCAAGCAGCGCCGCATCGGATTCTCGGATCTCGCTGCTGTTACTGGCGGCACCACGAGGCCGTTGACGACGATCTGGTTCCTAGAAGCAACCAGGCGATCAGGAGATCGGTTCCTGCTTCACCCTCTCTCGCCCCTTGAGGGCTTGCTCTTGTTGCTCGGGAACGGCTTCTTAGCCAGCGTAGATCCGATACAGTGGCGAGGATTTCTCCACCGCTCCGTCCTGATCGCGGAGTCGACGACGATGCGAGCCCTGACAGCACCCGCCGGTCTCGAGAATCTCGCGGCCGCGGCGCGCGCCTACAGCCTGAATTCCGCGTCGTAGGTCTCGAAACCTCGGGCGTCCCCGAGCCACGCATGCCCGCTTCCCGAGCCGCCGCCTTGCTTCAAGCCGAAAACCAGGGGTTCGGCGGCGGCCGTCGGGTCTAGCGCCAGCTCCAAGAGGGCTCTGCGGTAGCAGTTTCCCCCATCGGGGAGCATTGAATCAATCGCGTGAATAAGGTTCTTCAATCTGCGCCGTTGCTCCGCTGACCGAAGCGCAGAGCGTTTGCCGCGGGCCCGGAAGTGCTCGGCGCAGAAACGAGGTCCTCGCCGGAGCCGCGAGATCTCGATACCCGGCAGCGCGACAGCGATCCGGAGCGCTTCAATCGCGTCCGAAAACCGAATCACGGGCAGAACGGCGGGGCTCCCGGCTGAAGATCGTCGTCCCCACCGGTGGGAGAGAGGCCGCCACCGTCGCAAGGGTGGGGGTGCGTTGTACCGGCCACGACATCGTGCAGGTTCCCGATGAACGTCAAGCGCGGCGGGTCGTAGGCCAACACAGGCTCTACAGGATGCAGGCTATCTTCGGCGCCGGTCATCAGGGTGTCCTCGAGGGTTGGCGCAGAGGATACCGCAAAATCGCGTCTAGCCAAGTCTCCAAAGTCGCAATTCCCCACACCGCATAAGTCGTCCAAAACGATGGTGTTTTCGAGGACTCGAAGACCGATAGCGCGCGCCGAGCCGCCGCGCGGTCGACGAATTGTTCAGACGCCCAATTCGAGGAGGCGAAGATATCGCGAATGGCCGGGAGATGTCGCCTTACCCGCGCGGCGAGCGCCGAAGAAAAGTTGGCCTTCGAGCGCCTCTGAATGACGGCCTGCGGAAGAATATT
The DNA here is from genome assembly GCA_035578045.1 of Polyangia bacterium. Taxonomy (GTDB): domain Bacteria; phylum Myxococcota_A; class Polyangia; order Fen-1088; family Fen-1088; genus JADGRB01. The sequence continues at coordinate 3,684 of DATJWP010000093.1, forward strand.
CCGCAGAATGCCACGATGAAGTCGCTCTCCGGGCCAAGGCGGTGGCCAGAACCGCGCGGGAATCGAAAGTACAACGGAGATCACGTCCGAGCTGAGAAACGGGAACCTCAGCTCGATCGCGCTCCGAATCGCGTGATGCTGGGCGAACGCCATCATCTGCGCGTGAGTGCCGGATGACAGGGCGTGCCAGACGTTGCGGTGAATCTCGCCGCCAAGCTCCTCTGGCATGGCGACCCGAGGCCGGGGTCGCGGAAGGTTTCGAGCCCATCCCGTCAGCCACGGCGGTCTCTCTTCTCGGCTTCGCATCGAGGCCCTGAGTCTTCGCACCGGCGCAGGCGCGAATGACTTCGCGAGCCGCCAGACTGACCGGGCCGTCTTCGAAACGTCGTTGGAGGGCCGTCGTATCAGAATCCGGGCCGCGTCGGACCACCTCGACTCCGTCACGGCGTCCCTCAGGCCACCACTCGGCATTCCGGTCTGGTCCCCTCCGATCCCGCTCAGGATCACGCGCGCCCCATGACGTCGGGCAATATCGACCTGTCCTTCCGAGCCTCCGTTCAGGAAGAATCTCGCGCCCGGCCGCGCGAGTGTCACATCCTCCAGCTCGTTGACCGCGATGTCGGTCGAGTCCCAGCACTCGACGGGCACTCTAACGTGATCGGCAACGGCTCTGATGAACGGTTCTTCATCGCAGTCCAGCCCCGGAAACAGGGCAGCGGCTCCGACGAAGTCGGGGCATATGCTCGGCTCGGCGGCCAGAAGACGATCGGCTGCGCAGACGATGGAGCTCGAATCCAGTCCGCCGCTGAGCTCCGCGACGACAGCTCGCGGTGAATCGATGCACCGCCTGATCGCCCGATCGAACGCAACACGATATTGCTCCCAACCAGAAGACCGATCCGACAGACTCTGGGACGTGAGGCAGGCCGCTCTGTATCGCCTGAGAGAGTGAGAGCCGTTTGCGCCCACGACGAAGTGCCCGGCAGGTAGTGCCCGGATGTCGCGGAAGAAGCTCCGATCCGGAAAACGCATGTCCCAGAGCAGATAGTCGAGCACGACATCGTCGTCGGGTACGGCCGACACCAGGGACGCGCGTAGCAGTTGCTCGGGATCGCTGGCCAGGGCGAATCGCTGGCCGACGTCAGAATAGAACAGCGGGCGGACCGCAAACGGGTCACGCGCGGCGATCAGCCGTCGCGTTTCGGCGTGCCAGAAGATCACGGCGAAGTCTCCCTTGAGGCGGCTGAACAGCTCGACGTCCCACCTCCTGAAGCCTTCCGCGACTACGTTCACTTCGGACGAGGTCCCGTCTAGACCGAGAGTCGAACGAAGATGGTCCACATCCGCCAGGTGACCGTCCAGCGCCACCAGGAGATCCGGCGCTTCAGTCAAGCCTTCGGTGTCGGGATCGCTCCGGGTGGTTGAAAGCAGCCCGAGACCCAACGCGCAAACATCTCGTTCTTTGACTTTCAGACCATCCGGGGACTCACGACGGAAGGTCGCGAGCATCTCCCTGACGTCGCCAGGCGCACGCCTGGCTCCTGTCCAGTCGACCGCCCCCGCGATGATGGACATCGGTCTCTGCGGGAGTTCGAAGGCTCTACCAGTAGACGGCGACGGCGCCCGGAATCGTGTTGGAGGCGTTGCCCACCGCGAAGTCCGGATAGGAGTCTCCATCGACGTCGGGAATCAGCGTGCCCTGATCCTCGCCCGTCTGCCCCCATCCAGTCGGGACGGACACACTGACAGCTGCATTGGAGGAGTCCGCCGGAGACGTGAGCTTCAGCACGTCGTTGCCGTCCATGATGTTGAACTTCGTCGCCGTCTGAGGAATCACGACCACATCTGGCGTGGAGTCTCCGCCGATCAACGAGTAGGCGTTGGTTTTCCCCGATATGCCACCGCCGATGATCGCGATTCCATTTCGACCACCTCCTGTCTGGCTGACGACGAGGTTACTCGCGAACGGCCCAGTGTCCGAGCTTCCGCCGAAAAGGAAGATGTTCCCGCTAGCACCTGGGTTCGAGACCGTGTCGAGCGGGTTGCCAGACCCAATGGAGGGTACCGAAGTTAGGAGGGGTCCGAGATTTGTCAGCGCCAGACCGATGTGAGCGTCGTGAGCGGGGCCCGCAAACGTTTGACCGGGGACCACCGTGACGGTGCCGTCCATGGCAGTCTGACCGTGATAAGCGTAGAGGTTCCCCTCGCTGCCGGCGACGCCCGCGGTGTTACCGGGCGCCGAAACAACCAGCGTCGTTCCCGAGCTGGCCGAATACAAGCGACCCAGGCCCTGCACGCGGTAGCCGAACAGCGGCGTCGTCAACGTGTTGTTCCCATCGATCGTGAACGTGCTGGCCGGCGCTGGAAGAGCGATGTTGCCGATGCCTCCCGCCTTCCCAAGGACGATCACCACCCTGCCGATGAAGCCGTTGTACTGATCGGCGCCGATCGCGAAATCGTCGACCTGGTCACCGTTGAAGTCACCCAGACGGGCCATCGACACGCCGAAGAAGGCGCCGTTGTAAGAAGAGTCCACCGAGATGACGTAGTCTGCATCCCCGATCCCCATCGCGGGCTTGGCCAGCCACGTGGCACGGTCGCGGCCCTTATAGATGAAGACCCGGGAAGGGTTTCGCCGGTCGGAGATCGCGAGGTCCTCCTTGCCATCTCCGTCGATGTCGCCGATTTCGGCGACCCCGGCACCGAAGGCCCTGGTCGTCGAATCACCCGAGAACACGACGTCCGGCGCATTTGGCGTGGCCGATGGCGCGACCGAAGCGAAACCTCCTTGCTTTCCAAGGAAGAGGTACGCGTGCTGCCCATTCAGTGCCCCGACGAGCACGTCGGATAGACCGTCCGCGTTCACGTCACCAGACCCATCGATCTGGAACCCAAACTCCTCGTTCGACAGGCCGCTCGTTCCGGCCAAGGTCGACACCTTGAATTGCGCGCGGCAGCACTGGTCCATGCAGGTGCATGTTCCGCCCGGTGGTGGCGACCTCAGGATGGTGGTGCTCACGCTGCCGGCGATGTCCACCGACTCTACGGCGAAGTAATAGTCGTTCTCGATGTAAAGCGGGCTGACCGTTAGCCCGTCCAGCTGTCCAGGGGTGGCCGGCGCGCCGGTGTACTGGACTGCGGTCGTGACCGTGGCGTCGTCGAAGTGTGACGGGTCAATCGGAACATTATTCGGCCCCTTGGCATAGCGGACCTGGTAGCCGGCGACGCTGCCTCCGTTTGCATCACTGGGAGCAGTCCAGGTGAGCTGCATGGACGTCTTCCGACGGTCGATGATCGCGACGTTGAGGTTGGTCGGCGGATTCGGCGGCGTCGTATCCGCCGTGACCGTCACGCTGCCGGTGCCGACGCCGGAGTTCGTGATGCTGGCGGTGGTGGCCAGGATGGTCTGGACGCCGTCGGGGATGGTGATGTGGTCGATCTGGGCGTGGCCGTTGGTGTCGAGGTTGGCGGTGCCCAGGCTGTTGCCGGCCAGGGTGAACGTCACCAGGTCGCCGGTCGTGACGGGCTGGCCGCCGACGGTCACGGTGACGGCGATGCTCCCTTGCCAGCCGGCCGTGCCGGTGTCGTTGTCGTCGACGCAGGCGGCGTTGCGGGTGAGGGCCGGGACGTTCGCCGGGCACAGGATGGCGCCGGCGGTCGGAGCCGTGAAGCTCACCACGGGCGCCATACCGACGGTGACGGCGCACGGGTTGGGAGACAGGACCGTGGCGTTGCCGGCGGCGTCGCTGGCGGTGACGGTCACGTTGGTCAGGCCCTCCAGGAAGCCCACGCTCCCGAAGGTGGCCTGGCCGCTCATCAGGGCCGGCGTGTCGTAGGTCGTGGTGGTCGAGCCGTTCACGACGTCCACCACGACCAACGGCGTGTCGGTGCTGAACACCAGGTCCTGGGTCACGGTGGTCGCCGACTGGGTGAAGCTGCCGCACAGGTTGGCCGGCGACGACAGCGACAAGGTCGGCGCGGTCGTATCGACCCACACGTCGTCCGCCGGGCTGGTGCCGACGTTCGAGCTGTTGGCGGATGAGGTGACGCTCACCACCAGCCGTGTGGCGGCGGCCAGGCTGCCGTCCGCGTTCTCGGTGCTCTCGGGCAGCGTCACGCCGGCGAACCGCGCGACGTTGGGCAGGCTCGACGGGCAGTTGTCGCTGGCCACGGCCGTGGCGGTCGTGACGCTGGAACCCAGCTGGTTCAACGTGGTGTCGCCGACGTGGCCGACGGTCAGGACGGCGGTGCCGGGCATGTCCGTGCACGCCACGACGTCGACCTGCGCGCCCGGCATGCCCGTGTTCTGGTCCTTGATGCCCGTCGGGGCGCCGGCGGCCAGGATGTGCTTGGTCTTGTCCTGGAACAACGGCGCGTCGGAGGCCGGCGCGACGATCTGCACCGTCGGGTGCGACGACGCGCAGGTGATGCCGGTCAGCGTCTGGACGGTCGGGTTCCCGGCGGCGTCGCTCAGCTGCACGGTCAGGCTGAACGGGGCCGCGCCCGGGCAAGGGATGGTGACGCAGGACGGGCTGTTCACCGCGGCCATGGGGACGCAGGTCGGGCTGGCCGACGATCCCACCGTCACGCAGAAGTTGCTCTGTCCGGCTCCGAGCGAGCTCATCAACGCCGCGGCGTCCATCTGCGTGGTCTGTCCGCAGACGTCCACGGTTCCGCCGACCACGAACATCCCGGCGCTCGGCTTGGTCACCGTCAGATCCGGCGGCGTGGTGTCGACGATGAACGTCGCCTTGGCCGAGGTGCCGTTGATGCCGTTCTTGTTGGTGCAGGTGGCGACCACTTCGTAGGTCGCGTCCGGCGTCAGGGTGACGCTGAAGGTCGCGGTGCCGTTGGAGACCGTCGAGCCCTGGGTCGTCACCGCGGACGAGTTGGCCGCGTTGTCGACCGCCAGCTTGACCGGCTGACCGTTCTCGGCGCTCGTGTTGACCACGAACGTCGCCTGATAGGCCGACCCGGCCGAGCTGGTGCGGTCGCCGGCGGGCGCCTGGACGCCGTTCAGGTCGGGGTGGGTCGCGCTGATCTTGGGCTGCGTGATCGAACAGCTCGGCGCCGTGGCGTCGCAGCTCACGTTCACCGTGGTGACGACGTTGCACATGGACGTGTTCGGGTACTGGATCGACAGCGCCTGCGCACTGCCGGTCGCGAGCTGCACGTCGAAGCTCGCGACGTGGCTGGTCACCGAGACCGTCCTCAACAGGGTGTTGGCGTCGTACAGCGCCACCAGCGTGCCGTCCGGCGCGTCGCTGGAGATCGCGACCGTGTACTGGAAGCCGTCGCCACAGTTGTGGTCGTTGTCGTCGGAGACGGACAGGTTCGTGTTGGTGTTCCCCGGCACGGGCGTGGTGAACGCCGTCGTGTAACAGGGGATCGCGGCATCCGTGTTCCCGGCGTCCGGCATCCCGGCGTCGGTCGTGCCTCCAAGACCGCCCAGGCCGCCGACGCCAGCGTCGGAACCGGCGAGCCCGCCGGTTCCGGCCTCGCCGCCGCTGCCTGCCTCGCCACCGGCCATGCCGCCAGTGCCCCCGCTGGTTCCCGCGCCGCCCGTTGCCTTTGGCGTGTTGTCACCACACCCGGCCGACAGCCCGACCATCACCAGCAACGACGTCGAAAGCGAAAACGAAGCCAGACGCGAACGAATATCCCCCATGAACGTCTCCGGATACCTTGTGTGAGCGAAGGAACTCAGAAGAAACTATATAGAAAGCGGCCCCTGAGCTGAATTTCTTTTGAAATTGCCGGCTAGCCCCGGTGAGGCAGGCCGGCTGATATAATCGAAGAGTCGATGAGCACCACGGCATTGCCTCGCGAGCGTGTCGCCCCACCGGCCGAGCTGTTCGCGGCGCTCGAGGCGAACGTCGGCCGTGTCTTGCGCGGCAAGCCGGCAGTCATCCGCCACGCCGTGATCGCCCTTTGCGCGCGTGGGCACCTGCTCATAGAGGATGTTCCTGGTGTGGGCAAAACGACGCTGGCTCGCGCGCTGGCGCGATCCATCGGCGGTACCTTCCATCGCCTGCAGTTCACCAGCGATCTACTTCCTTCAGATGTTCTCGGCGTTTCCGTCCTGGATCCAAAGACAGGGGAGTTCGAATTCAAGCCGGGGCCCATTTTTGCGAACCTCTTGCTGGCGGACGAGATTAACCGCACACCTCCCCGCACCCAGAGCGCTCTGCTCGAGGCGATGAACGACGGACAGGTCTCGGTCGATGGGCGCTGTCACCCGCTGGAGGCGCCGTTTTTGGTGATGGCGACCCAGAACTCGGAAGAGCACTACGGCACCTATCCTCTTCCAGAGTCGCAGATGGACCGGTTCCTGTTGCGGCTGCGGATCGACTACCCGGCGCCGGAAGACGAGCGGCGGATCCTGCTGGAAGCCCCGGGACGCCCCGAGGAAGAGCTGGCGCGCCTGGACGCGGTGCTGACGATCGCCGACGTCCGCCGGATGCAGGAGGCGGCCGAGCGCGTGCACTTCTCGGCCGAGCTGGCCGACTACGTGGTGGCCGTGGCTCGCGAGACCCGCCGTTCGCCCCACCTGGCGGTCGGCGTCTCGCCGCGCGGGGCGCTGGCCTGGCGCAACGCCGCCCGGGCCGCGGCGATGGCCGAGGCCCGCGACTACGTGCTGCCCGACGATCTGAAGTCGCTGGCCGGTGCCGTGCTAGCCCATCGGGTGATCCCCGCATCCCCGGTCGAAGCCATCGCGCGCTCGCGGCAGGAGGTCGAGCGCGTGCTGGCCGAAATTCTGGACCGCCTCCCCTCGCCCGGGTGAGGCCGATGGGCCGGGGAAGGGGCCGGGCCTGATGAGGCGCAAGCTGCCGCCGACCCGCGAGGGGTGGTGGTTCCTGCTGGCCACGGTGGTGGTCGGGGCGGTGGCGGTCGACGCCGGGCTGAACCTGTTCTTCCTTTCCTTCGGGATGATGGCCTGCTTGCTGGTGGCCAGCGGGGCGCTCTCGACGATCGCGCTGGCCGGCCTGCGGATCCAGCGCATCCCGCCGCCCGTCATCCACGCGGGCACGCCGTACTTGATGGGGATCTCGCTGACCAACCGGAAGCGGCGACTCCCTTCCTTCTCTGTCGAGGTGGAGGATCTGGTCGACGGCCGGCCGATCGAGAAACGCTGCTACTTCCTGAAGCTGCCGGCCGGCCGGTCCCAGGAGACCTCCTACCGGCACGTGATCTCGCGGCGCGGTCGCCACCGGCTGTCCGGCTTCCGGCTGGCCACGAAGTTCCCGTTCGGGCTGATGGTCCGGGCCAAGCAGGTGACGGCGCCGCTCGAGCTGGTGGTCTACCCGGCGCTGGCGGCGCTGCCGCCGGCTGTCCTGCGCGCGCTCCCCGCGCCCCGATCGCAGGCCTCGCGCGAGAAAGGGGCCAGCCGCCATGGCGACCTGGCCGGGCTGCGGCTGTTCCGCCCGGGCGACGACCCGCGCGACATCCACTGGCGCACCAGCGCGCGCCGCGGGGTCCTCTTCGTTCGCGAGCACGAGGATGACCTCGGGCACGAGGCGCTGGTCGAGCTGGACAACCACGCCGGCGCAGGCGCGCAAGAATTCGAGCTGGCCGTCTCCCGCGCGGCGACCCTGTGCGTGGAGCTGGCCCGGCGCGGCCTCGCGGTCGGCCTGCTCACCCGCGCCGCGGAGATTCCACCGGGCGCCGGTCCCGATCACCTGGCCCGCCTGCTGCGCCTGCTGGCCTTCGTCGCCCCCGACGCTGGCCCGCGCGCCCGCTCGCGCTGCCGGCCGCTGGTTCGCGTGCGCGGCGACGCGCAGATCGAGCTCCCCGGCGTCCCGGCGCCCCGCCAGGCGGAGCACGCATGAGGTTCCAGGCAGCCCACAAGCTGGTCACGTACCTGCTGGTCCTCTCGTCGATCGCGGCGCTGGCCACGACCCGCGCGCTGGGATCGGCCAGCGCCGCGGCCTTCCTGGCAGTCTGTGCGCTCTCTTATTTTGTGGATCCCGGAGAGCGGGCGGCGGCCGCCGTCGATCGCGCCGGCCGCTGGCTGCGGGCGGTGACGGGCGCGCTGCTGGTCCTGATCGTCTGGCGGATCTGGCGGCGCATGCCGGACGCCGACCTGGCGCCGGCCTTCGACCTGGTGCTGGCCGTCCTGGGGTACAAGCTGCTGTTCCGCCGCAGCCACCGCGACTACGTACAGATCTACGCGCTGACGTTGCTGCTGGTCCTGGTCGCGTCGACCGTGACCGCGACGTTTCTGTTCGTGGCGGCGTTCGCGCTCTACGTGGTGCTGGCGACCTGGGCGCTGATCCTGTTCCACCTGCGGCGCGAGATGGAAGAGAACTACCTGGTCCGCCACTCGGCCCAGGCGCCCAGCCAGAAGGTCGGTATCGCCCGCATCCTCGGCTCGCGGCGGGTGGTCGGGCGCGACTTCTTCGGCGCCACCTTTCTGGTCGCGGTGGCGGTGTTCCTGGGCGCGGTGACCGTGTTCGCGTCGGTGCCGCGGCTGGGGGCAGGGTTCGTGCTGGGCGGGCACGCCAGCGTCCCGGTGCTGGGCCTGGCCGACGACGTCGCCATCGGCCGCTACGGAACGGCGGCCTCGGCCCGGCGATCGGTCGTCCTGCGGGTGGTCGTGCCGCGCATCGCCGATCTCGAGGATCCGGCCGGGCAGGCGGCGGCGGCCGAGCAGCTCTATTTCCGGGGCGCCGTCTATGACGTGTACGAAGGGGGGCGCTGGATTCGCAGCCGACGTCCCGAGCTGCGCACGGTCATCGAAGAGGTGGGCCGCCGCACTTATGTGACGGAGGCGGGCGAGCCGTCGATCGCCCGCGCCAGCGCCGGCGCCGCGTCGCCCGACGCGCTGGCCGGCGCCGAGCGCCAGGAGGTCGAGGCGGTTGGCATCCCGGCCACCGCGCTGATGGCGATCGATCGCCCTGTCGCGTTCGAGCTGCCGGCCGGGCGGCTGGGTGCGGCTGGAACGGTGCGGATCGCCCCGCGCTGGTCCGGCGAGGTGGCTCTGCGCATCGGCGGCGAGAACCCGGACGCGCTGGTCACGCTCGCTCACGCCCATTACACCGCTTACTCCCGGGCCGGCGGCGACGCACTCGCGCCGCTGGACGCGACGGTCCGACGGGACGACCTGGAGGTGCCCGATGGGCTGCCCGGGCTGCAGGCGCTGGCGGCGCGCCTCGGGGCGGCACCCGATGCCCCGGCGCGCATCACGGCGATCGTCGCCTGGCTGCGAGCCGGCCACGGCTACACGGCGACCCCGGCGACCCCGCCGCCCGGGGTCGATCCGGTGGCCGACTTCCTGTTCGCGGAGACGGCAGGCCACTGCGAGTACTTCGCATCGGCGGCGGTTCTCCTGTTACGGGCGACCGGGGTCCCCGCCCGCTACGTCACCGGCTTCCGCGGGGGCGAGTGGAACCCGCTGGGCGGCTATGTCGCCGTCCGCGGCGAGCGCGCCCACGCCTGGGCGGAGGCGTTCGTTCCGGGCCGCGGCTGGACGCGCGTGGACGCCACGCCGGCCGTGGCTGGCGCCCCCGAATCCAACCGGCTGGCGCTGGTGGGCGACGCGCTCGACTTCCTGTGGAACCGCTGGATCGTCGGGTACGACCTGGGCCGGCAGCGCGCGATCCTGCGCCGTGCCTGGATTGGCCTGGGGCGTCCGGGCGGGACGTCGTCGCTGGCGCGCGCCGGAGAGATCCTGGGGGGGGCGCTGCTCCTGGTCGGGTTGGGTTTGCTGCTGCGGCGGGTCTGGCGATACCTGCCCCGCCGGGCCGATGGGCGGAGCGCGATCACCGTCGCCGTGCCGCGGATCGAAGGATCGGCGCCGATCGAGCGACTGTACCGGCGCTCGGTCGACCGGCTCCGGAAGCGGGGGTGGCCGCGGATGATCAACGAGACCCCGCACGAGTACCTGGCCCGGCTGCGTGAGGCCCAGGTCCTGGAAAGCGGCGGACCGTTCCAGGAGCTCACCGACCAGTACACGGCCGCCCGGTTCGGAAGCCGCCCGCCGGACAACAGGACCACCGCCACCCTTGGTCGCACGGTCGCCGCAGCGCTTGCGCAGGTGCGTCGCGTTCATTGACTCGGGCCCCTCAAAAGGGTCCCGCGCCCCCCGCGATGAGCTCGCGCGGACACGGCCCGCGCAAGCTCACGCGGTTTCAGTGTTTGCCAAAATGGCGCGCCGGCCGGCGGCGGGTCGCCAGAGCGGCAAGCGACTGGCCGCGACCCTTTCTGGCCGCCGTGCCCCGGGCAGGGCATCCTCCTTGCAGAGCGCTCCAGCGGAGCAGTCACCCCATGCGCCATAGGTCGTTACTTACCTTCGTGCTCCCGGTCGCCCTGCTGCTGGTCTGCGCGGGGAGCCGCCAGGCCGCCGCCCAGCTGGGGACCGGCGGCACAACCGGCATCTTCGGAACCGGCGGGCTCACCGGAACCAGTGGCACGGGGACCACGCTCGCGAGCAGCGACTTCTTCACCGGCGTCCAGGCGGTCCAGAACGTGAACCTGAGCACCTTCGACGCCGCTCGGTTCTTCGACATCGCCCGCTGCCAGTGCGCGACACCGGTCTGGCTGTTCATCGCGCTCCTGCCCAGCGGGTTTGCCAAGCGGAGCACGGCCATCTCGGGGACCGGCAACACGGGCCAGATATCGGTCTGGCTGGGACCGCAAGGGTGCGACTACGCCGGGAATCAGGCCCTGGGAATCTGCAGAGAGATCGCGCATGAACCGCTGCTGACCTTCTTGAACCAGGGGTCGTGGACCATCCCCACCGACGCGCGCACCATGAGCACGTACCTGGGGACGTCAACGACGATAGCGGACGGCGGGACCACCACGGTCACCACGGGGACGGCCGCCACCTGCACCGCGCCGACCGGATCGTTCGGGCAGAACGTCTGGATCGTCATCGATACGAACGGCGATGGGACCTCGGACCTGACTATCAGCGACTCGATCAACGTCGACCTGCTGGGTCCCGCGGCGCCGACGAACGTGACCGTCGAGGGGGGCAACCAGGCGCTGGTCGTGAAGTGGGACCAGGTCGACCAGGCGACGAACACCGACCTGGTCGGCTACCAGATCCTCTGCAGCCGCGCCGACAAGTATCAGGTCTTCAACGAGACGTGGGTCGACGGCGGCGGATCCAACGGCCCATTTTCTTCGGGCTTCGAGACCTGCCCCGCGAATCAGGTCGTGGACACCGTGGACGGCGGCGCCATCGCCACCGACGGCGTCGAGACGCTGAACCCGACCTTCGTCTGCTCGGGGCTGCTCTCGCCCGCGGCGACCTCGTTCCGGGTCGAGACCTTGCAGAATGGCATCTACTACGCGGCGGCGGTCGTGTCGGTCGACAACAGCGGCAACCCGAGCAGCCCGCCCCAGGTGCTCTACGGCAAGCCGGTGCGGACGCTCAGCTTCTATGACGTCTACCGGGACGGCTACAGTGATTCGACCGACACCAACACGTCCGATCCGGGCGCGGCCACCGGGGGATTCTGCGCGGTCGCCGCGCGGCGGACCCGCTGGCAGTCGACGGGCGTGGCGCTGGCCGGCCTTGGCATCGTCGTGACGGGCGTGACGCTGGCGCGCCGGCGGCGGAGGCGTCGATGAAGAGATCGCTGGCCGCTGCGCTGGCGGCCGGGCTCCTGGCAGCCGGGCTGGCGGCCGCCCGCCCGGCCTGGGGCCAGGAGTTCGAGACCGAAGCCGAGCTGGTCGAGGGAGGCCTAACGCACAAATACCGGTCGGCCCAGCGCTTCGGCGCCGAGCTGACGTTCGGCCCCTACCGCCCCGACGTCGACAGCGAGTTCAACGGCAAGCGCGACCCGTACAACGCCTATTTCGGCAGCGGCCAGAACCTGATGACGCACTTCGCGCTCGAGTATCAGTTCTTCCACCGCTTCGGCACGCTGGCCGCCGGGCTGGGCGTCGGGTACTTCACGGTGACCGGCACGGCGCCGGTCGCCGACGGCAGCGGCCTGCCCAGCGGCGACCAGTCGACCCTGAAGGTCGTGCCGTTCAGCCTGTCGGCCATCTATCGGTTCGACTACTTCCTGCAGACGGCCAAGTTCCCGCTGGTCCCGTTCGGCAAGGTCGGCCTGGACTACGCGTACTGGTCGATCAGCGACGGCAACGGCAACATCGCCATCGACAGCAGCGGCGGCCATGCCCGCGGCGGGACCCCTGGCTGGCACGTCGCCGCCGGCGCGGCGCTGGTGATCGACTTCCTCGATCCCGACGCCGCGCACGACTTCGACGAGGACCTGGGCGTGAACCACACCGCGATCACCTTCGAGTACTACCACGCCGACATCTCCGGCCTGGGCCAGTCGAACCGGCTGCACGTCGGCGACAACAACTGGACGCTGGGCCTGCTGCTGGAGTTTTGAGCAAGGAGCCCCAACGCTGGCGGATCGTCGTCGAGTATGACGGCACCGACTTTTCCGGCTGGCAGCGCCAGGACGGGCAGCGCACCGTCCAGTTGGTCATCGAGGACGCCATCCGCCAGATGATCGGCGAGTCGGTGTTCGTCCGGGCCGCCGGGCGCACCGACGCGGGCGTCCACGCCGACGGCCAGGTGGCCAGCTTCGACCTGGGGCAGGTGATCCCGCCGCACGGGATGCTGCGGGGGCTCAACTCGATCCTGCCGCGCGACGTGGCGCTGGTCGAGGCGGGGCACGCCGCGCCGGACTTCGACGCGCGCTTCTCGGCGCGCGGCAAGGTCTACCGCTACACGGTCTGGAACCACTTCGTGCGCTCGCCGCGCCGCGCCCGCACCGCCTGGCACGTGCGCCAGACGGTGGACATGGAGGCCATCCGCCAGACCGCCGCGCTGCTGGTGGGCGAGCACGACTTCCGCGCCTTCCGCGCCTCCGACTGCGATCGCCGCACCACGCGCCGGATCGTCCGCCGCCTGGACGTCGATCGCCAGGGGCCGATCATCACCTTCGAGGTCGAAGCGACTGCCTTCCTGAAGAACATGGTGCGCATCCTGGTCGGGACGCTGGTCGACGTCGGCCGCGGCCGCGTCGAGCCCGCCACCGTCGCCCGCATGCTCGAGACCGGCGACCGCACCGCCGGCGGCATGACCGCCCCCGCCTGCGGCCTCACCCTGCTGCGGGTGATTTACTAGTTGCCTCGACCTGGCCCAGCATCTCGGCGACCTTGCCGCGAACGCGGGTGACCAGCGCCTCGCGGTCGGAGGGGCCCAGGCCGGCGGTCGAGATCGGCTCGCCGAGCTCCAGACGGACGTGGCCGGCCCGGATCAAGGCCGAGCCGCGCGGCATCAGCCCCCGCGAACCGTGGATCGCCACCGGGACGATGTCGGCCGACGAATCGATGGCCAGGTGAAAGCCCCCCTTCTTGAAGGCCCCCAGCGAACCGTCGCGCGTGCGCGTCCCCTCCGGGAAGATGACGACCGACTGGCCGGATTTGATCCGTCGCGCGGCCTCGTGGATGCTCCGGCGCGCGGAAGCGGCGTTCTGCCGGTCGATGAAGATGAAGCGACCGGCGCGCATGGCCCAGCCGAACAACGGGATCGCCCCCAGCTGCTTCTTCGCGATGAACCGCAGCGGGACGGGCACGCCCACGAAGACCGCCCAGATGTCGATCATCGACTCGTGGTTGGCCATGAAGACGTAGGGGCGCTTGGGATCGAGGGGCGCGTGCTGCACGACCTCGACCTTCACGCCGGGAGCGCCCAGCAGCACGCGGGCCCACAGGCGCGCCAGCCAGAGCACCAGGTCGCCACTGGAATCGATGAGTCCAGCCGGAAGCGCGAGCAGCGAGCCCATCAGGGTCGCCACCACGAACGAGACCAGGGAGAGAACCGCGCGAATCATGAAGGAAGGGGAGCCATGCTATCTTTGCCGCGTGGACTTCCGGAAGACCTACTACATTCTTCCGAACCTGTTCACGCTTTCCAGCGTCATGTGCGGCTTCGTGTCGATCGCGCTGTCGGCGTCGGCGGGTGAAACAGGAAGCGACCTCTACCAGGCGGCGCTGGCGATCTGTTTCGGTTTCTTCTTCGACACAGCCGACGGGCGCGTCGCCCGGCTCACCAAGACGCAGACGGACCTGGGCCGCGACCTGGACTCGCTGGCCGACGCCATCACCTTCGGCGTCGCCCCCGCCCTGATGGTCTACAAGTGGGGGCTGACCAGCTTCGGCCGCCTCGGGATCTTCGTGGCCGGGCTGTTCGTCTGCGCCGGCGTGATGCGGCTGGCACGCTTCAACGTCCTGTCGCGACGCGAGTCAGCGGCCGGCCAGAAGAGCCCCGGCAAGTACACCGTGGGCCTCTCGATTCCACCGGCCGCCAGCGTCCTGGTTTTCATGGTCGTGGCTGCCCACAACCTGGGCCGCTACCGCATGGTCAGCGACAGCGTGCTGGCCGCGGTCGTGCTGGTCCTCTCGTACCTGATGGTCTCGCGGATCAAGTTCCGCTCGTTCAAGGACCTACGTCTCAACCGGCGGACGGTGGAGCTGGCGATCTTGATCGTCGCCTGCTGGATCCTGGTCGCACTGAACGGCGTCGACAAGGCGCTCATCTTCCTGGTGCTGGTGAGCGCGTATATCGTGCTGGGGCTGGCCGAGACGCTGCTCATCATGCGCCGCCAGTACCGGAACAAGCAGCGCGAGAAGAATCAGCCGACGGATGACCTGGGAGACGACGACGTCCTGCGCGAGCTGGGCGCTTTCGATCCTTGACGGGCCCTAACGGGACCCTGGGAGGGTCCCGTTGCCCCCCCGCGATGACCTCGCGCGGGCTCGGCCCACGCTCCCTCGAGGCGGTCCTCGACCGCACCCTGAGCTAGCGCCGCTCGGCTGGCGCGGCCTTCTTGCTGGCCTTCTTGTCCGCAGAGCCGCCGTCGTCCACCTCGACGAAGATGCCCCACAGGGCGCCGATGGCCGGGCCCAGCAGCAGCGGGATGTCGACCAGCGGTCGGTCCGCGGGGGCGCCGAGCTTGGTCACGAAGCCCATGTGCATCCCGCCGAAGAGCTTGCCGGCCCCCCAGTAGAGGACCCCGCCGATGACGGCGCCGAAGATCCCCTTGAGCGCGGTGGTCCAGAAGGTGTCCTGCCGCCAGGGCGGACGCCCACACAACATTCCAACCACGCCACCGATGACTGCGTAAGTCACCACTGCAAGAAAACCACCCGCGATGCCGAGCTTGAACGCTCCGGCGCCAAGCGCGGCCCCGACGACACCACCCTTGAGGAGGCCGAGAATGACGCGACCCATGGGTTGACTATAGCAGGCGAAATCAGGGCGCGTGGACGGAGCTGGGCTTTGCCCAGCCCGGGGTCCCCGCGAAGGTCCGCCTTCGCGGGGTGGTTTGGAGTCGTCGCGGGAGGTCCAAGGAACCGTTCTCAGGGTTCCTGATCTAACCGTCCCGTTTGGGCCGAGCCCCTTGAGATCTCGGGATCGATTCTTAAGCTCGGACGCAAAACCGCAATGACGACACCGCGGGTCCCTACCCTGTCCGAACGCGCGGCGGGGGTGCTCATGCACGCGACCAGCCTCCCCGGCGGCGACCTGGGCCCCAGCGCCCACGACATGGTCGATTTCCTGGCGGCCGCCGGCCAGAGCTGGTGGCAGATGCTGCCCATCAACCCGCCGGGACTGGGAAATTCGCCCTACAGCGCCCAGTCGGCGTTCGCGGGCAGCCCGGCTCTGGTCAGCGCCGACCGGCTGGTCGATGACGGCCTGCTCACGAAATCCGAGCGTGATCTGCCTTCCGACGACCGCTGGCGGGCGGCGTTCCGGGCGTTCGGGAGCGGGGACGAGGACTTCGCCAACTTCGTCGAGGGGAACGGCGACTGGCTGGACGACTTCGCGCTCTTCTGGGCCCTCAAACGCCGGCACGGCGGGGGCGCCTGGTGGGACTGGCCGGCCGACATCCGGGGTCGCGATCCGGCCGCCCTGGACCGGGCGCGCGCAGAGCTGGCGGACGAAGTCGCGCTCGAGCGGTTCGTCCAGTGGCGCTTCTTCCGCGACTGGCGCGCGCTGCGGCATCACGCGCACAAGCTGGGGATCGCCCTCATGGGCGACCTGCCCATCTTCGTGGCGCACGACAGCGCGGACGTCTGGCAGCACCGGGACCAGTTCTTCCTGGACGACGGCGGGATGCCCACCGTGGTCTCGGGCGTGCCGCCCGACTACTTCAGCGAGGACGGCCAGCGCTGGGGGAACCCGATCTACCGCTGGGACAAGATGCGCCAGACCGGGTTCACCTGGTGGATCGCGCGGTTTCGGGCGGCGCTCTCCGTGTTCGATGCGGTCCGCCTGGACCACTTCATCGGGTTCGCGCGCTACTGGGAGGTGCCGGGCGACCAGCCGACGGCCAGGTACGGCAAGTGGCGCAAGGGGCCGGGCACGGCGCTCTTCCAGGCGGTGGGCGCGGCGCTGGGCCACCTGCCCTTCATCGCCGAGGATCTGGGGGTGGTCACGCCGCAGGTCGAGGCGCTGCGCGTGCGCTTCAAGTTCCCGGGGCTGAAGGTGCTGCAGTTCGCGTTCGGCACCGACCCGCAGGCCCGGTCCTTCCTGCCCCACAACTACCCGCGCGACGCGGTCGCCTACACCGGCACGCACGACAACGACACGACCTACGGCTGGTTTCACGACCCCGGCAGCGGCTCGCGCAGCTGCGAGCAGACCGCCATCGAGCGCCGGAACACCTTCCATTACCTGGGCATTCCGCAGGGCGACGACGGCCGGGAGATCCACTGGACGCTGATCCGGGCCATCATGATGTCGGTGGCCAACGTCGCCATGGTTCCGGTGCAGGACCTCTTGGGGCTGGGCTCCGATCAGCGGATGAACCTGCCCGGCACCGCCGAAGGGAACTGGGGTTACCGCCTGAAGCCGGGCCAGCTGACGCCGGCCATCGCCGATCGCCTGCTCGACATGACCGAGACCTACGGCCGCCGGAGGCCGAGCGAGTGAGACGACACCTCATCAGTCATCCCCACCGAAGCGTACCGCTGGAAGGCGACCCACTCTGGTTCAAGGACGCCGTCATCTACGAGGCGCGCGTCCGATCGTTCTACGACAGCAATGGCGACGGCATCGGCGACTTCGCCGGCCTCACCAGCAAGCTCGACTACCTGCAGGACCTGGGGGTCACCGCGATCTGGCTGCTGCCGTTCTACCCGTCGCCGCAGCGGGACGACGGCTACGACATCGCCGACTACACCGACGTCCACCCCGACCTGGGCACGCTGGCCGACTTCGACCAGCTGCTGGCCGAGGCCCACCGCCGCGGGCTGCGCATCATCACCGAGCTGGTGCTGAACCACACCTCTGACCAGCACCCCTGGTTCCAGCGCGCGCGGCGCGCGCCCAAGGGGTCGGTCGAGCGCGACTTCTACGTCTGGAGCGACACGCCCGACGGCTACCGCGAGGCGCGCATCATCTTCAAGGACTTCGAGCACTCGAACTGGTCCTTCGATCACCAGGCCGGCGCCTATTTCTGGCACCGCTTCTACGCCCACCAGCCCGACCTGAACTTCGAGAACCCCGCGGTCCACGAGGCGCTGCTGGGGGTCGTCGACTTCTGGTTCGCCAAGGGGGTCGACGGTCTGCGGCTGGACGCCGTCCCCTACCTGTACGAGGCCGAAGGGACCAACTGCGAGAACCTCCCCACCACGCACACCTTCATCAAGAAGCTGCGCGCGCACATCGACGCCCGCTTCGCCGATCGGATGTTGCTGGCGGAAGCCAACCAGTGGCCCGAGGACGCCGCGGCCTACTTCGGCGAGGGCGACGAGTGCCACATGAACTTCCACTTCCCGATCATGCCGCGGATGTTCATGGCGATTCACATGGAGGATCGCTTCCCGATCCTCGACATCCTGGCCCAGACGCCGCAGATCCCGCCCAACTGCCAGTGGGCGCTGTTCCTGCGCAACCACGACGAGCTGACGCTGGAGATGGTGACCGACGAGGAGCGGGACTACATGTACCGCGCCTACGCCCACGCGACCGAGATGCGGATCAACCTGGGGATCCGGCGCCGCCTGGCCCCCCTGGTCGGCAACGACCGCCGCAAGATGGAGCTGTTGCACGGCCTACTGTTCTCGCTGCCCGGAACGCCGGTCCTGTACTACGGCGACGAGATCGGGATGGGCGACAACGTCTACCTGGGCGACCGCAACGGCGTCCGGACGCCGATGCAATGGAGCTCCGACCGGAACGCGGGCTTCTCGCGCGCCAACCCGCAGCGCCTGGTCCTGCCCATCACCAACGACCCCGAGTACGCCTACGAGGCGATCAACGTCGAGGCCCAGCAGAACAACCCCAACTCGCTGCTCTGGTGGTCCAAGCGACTGATCGCGCTGCGCAAGCAGTTCCAGGCGTTCGGGCGGGGCACGATGGAGATCCTGCTGGCCGCCAACTACCGGGTGCTGGCGTTCATGCGCCACCACGGCGACGAGACGATCCTGGTCGTGGCGAACCTGTCGCGCTTCCCCCAGTACGTCGAGCTGGACCTGAGCAAATGGAAGGGGATGCGCCCGGTCGAGCTCTTCGGGCACACCCGGTTCCCGATGATCGGGGAGCTGCCTTACCTGCTGACCCTGAGCGGCTACGCCTTTCACTGGTTCTCGATCGAGCCGCCCCCCTCGGACCGGGCCGCCGATCTGGTGGCCGGATACGCGCCGCCCACGCTGAGCTGCGCCAGCGCCGACAGCCTGATCCGGGGCGAGGACCGGGTGGCGCTGGAGGACGCGTTGCCGGCGTTTCTCGAGACGCGGCACTGGTTCGGCGGCCGCGCCTTCCGGATGACCGGCGTCCGCATCGAGGAGGCCGCCCATCTGGGCGAGGCGTACTTCGTGGTGGCGCGCGCCGACTACGCCGACCACGACGCCGAACGCTACATCCTGCCGCTGGCGGTCGTCCCCGCGTCCGCTTCCGTGGGCCCGCAGGCGCTGGTCGCGTCGCTGCGCCTGCCCGCCGGAGACGCCGTGCTGGTGGACGCCCTGGAACAGCCGGCCATGGCGCGCGCGGTGCTGAGCACCATCGCGAACCACGCGCGGGCCGTGGGGGACGCGGGCGTCGTCGAGGCGCGGGCCTACACGCCGATCGAGATCCCCCCTGGCGATTCCACCAACATCAGCGCCGCCCACGCCGCCGCCGCCATCCGCTACGGAGACCGCTACCTGCTCAAGGTGATGCGGCGCCTGGAAGAGGGGATCAGCCCCGAGCTGGAGCTGCCCCGCTTCCTGGACGCGCGTATCCCCGGCGTGGTCCCGGCGGTGGTCGGCGCCATCGAGTACCGCCGGCACCGCCACGAACCGAGCACGATGGCGGTCCTGCAAGCGTTCGTCGCCAACGAGGGGACGGCCTGGGGGCACGCGCGCGAAGAACTTCGCCGCTACTTCGAGCGGACTTTGACCCGCCACCGGCAGGACCCGCCGCCCGAGCGCCCCTCCGGGTCGTTCCTGGATCTGGCGGCGCGCGAGACACCGCCGGCGGCGCGCGAGGCGATCGGGGCTTACCTGGACCTGGCCGCCATGCTGGGCCGCCAGACGGCGGCGATGCACCGGGCGCTGGCGTCGGCGACCGACGACCCGTCGATGGCGCCCGAGCCCTACAGCGCGCTGGATCGCCGCTCGAAGTACCAGTCGATGCGGAACATCGTGGGGCGGACGCTGCGGCAGCTGCACAACTCGCTGTCGCGCATGCCGCCCGACGCGGTCGAGCCAGCCACCCGGCTGACGCACAGCTACGACCGGCTGCTGCAGCTGTTCGAGCCGTTCCTGCACCGGCGCTGGAGCGGGATGCGGATCCGCACCCACGGGGACTTCCACCTGGAGCAGGTGCTCTACACCGGCAAGGACTTCGTCATCATCGACTTCGAGGGTCCGCCCGTCGAGACCCTGGCCGAGCGGCGCCGCAAGCACGAGTGCCTGCGCGACGTGGCGGGCCTGATCCGCTCCTTCCACTACGCGGCGTTCACGGCGCTGCTCGAGAGCACGGTGGTGCGGCTGGAGGACCGCCCGGTCGCCCAGCCCTGGGCCGACGCCTGGTACCGCTGGGTCTCCGCCGAGTTCCTGCGCGCCTACCTGGCCTCGGTCGACGACGCGTCCTTCATGGCGACCCCGGAGGATCGCCCGCTGATCCTGGACACGCACCTGATGCGACGCGCGTTCTACGAGCTGGGCGACGAGCTCGAGCGATGTGTCGAGACCGTGATGATCCCGCTGTCCGCCCTCATCGAGCTGGCCAAGATCTGAGACAGACCTTCTCCGGTTTACGATGGCCGGATGAGAGCGAAGTGGCAGGCCTTCAGCCGGCGCGACGTCGCGCTGATCGTCATCCCGATCCTGATGCTGGTGGCCGCGGCTGGCTGGCTGACGGTGAAGTCGATCCGGCTGGCGCCGCCCCGCCGCATCCGCATCACCAGCGGCCCCGCGGGGAGCAGCTACCAGCGCTTCGCCGACCGCTACAAGGAGATCATCGAGCGCTACGGCATCAAGGTCGAGATCCTGGCGTCGGCGGGCGCCATCCAGAACCTGCAGCGGCTGTCCGATCGGTCGGTCCGGGTCGACGTGGGGTTCGTGCAGAGCGGGCTGAAAGAGGGCGAGCTCCCGGGCCTGATGTCGCTGGGCAGCCTGGCCGAGCAGCCGCTGATGGTCTACACGCGCGGGGCGCGCGAGTACGAGCGACTCACCGAGCTCCAGGGCAAGCGGCTGGCGATCGGGGCGCCCGGGACCGGCGCACACTCCCTGGCGCTCAGGCTGCTGGCCGCCAGCAACATGACCGGACCGCCCACGGCGCTGGCCGACCTGTCCGGCGAAGCGGCGGCGCAAGCGCTGAGCGACGGGTCGGTCGACGCCATCTTCGTGATGGGAGACGCGTTCACGCCGGCGCTGTCCAAGCGGATGCGCGAGCTGCCCGACGTGCACCTGATGAGCTTCCGCCTGGCGGACGCCTACACGCGCAAGTTCCCGTTCCTCTCCAAGCTGACGTTGCCCGAGGGGGCGCTGGACCTGGACCGCGACTACCCGCCCCAGCCCGTGCAGCTGGTGGGGCCGACCGTCGAGCTGATCGCCCGCGACACCCTGCACCCCGCGCTCTCGGACCTGCTGATCTCCGCCGCCAAGGAGGTCCACGGCGGCGCGGGGCTGTTCCGCAGCGCCGGCGAGTTCCCGGCGCCCCTGGCGCGCGACTTTCCGTTGAGCCACGACGCCGAGCGCTACTACAAGTCGGGCGAGCAGTTCCTGTACAAGCGCCTGCCGTTCTGGCTGGCCAGCCTGGTCGATCGCCTGCTCGTGCTGCTGGTCCCGCTGTTCGTCGCGATCATCCCGGTGACCCGGCTGCTCCCCGCGCTCTATCGCTGGCGCATCCGATCGCGCATCTACCGCTGGTACGGCGCCCTGATGCGCCTCGAGCGCGAACTGCAGCGCGAGACGGTGCCCGAGACGCGGGCCGATCTGCTGAAGCAGCTGGAAGAGATCGCCCACGCTGTGAACGAGCTGCGCGCCCCCGCCTCGTTCGGCGACCAGGTTTACGTGCTGCGCGACCACGTCGCCAACGTGCGACGGCGCGTGCAGGAAGCCCGACCCATCGCCCAGACGCTTTGATCTTCTCCCAGAGGTCTTCGAGCCCGAGCTCGCGCACCCAGCGATCGATGTAGGCCAGATCGAGCGCCTCGGCGCGAACTTCGAGAATTCCGGCGGCGTCGATGATGTTGAACCGTCCGCGATCGCGGAGCGCGCCGCGGGCGCTGTCGACGTCCGCGTAGTATTGGGCGGCCGGGAGACTGTCCAGAAAACGCTGTAGCGACGCACGATTTGGGTCGATCACCAGATCGAGGTCTTGGCTCGCGCGTGGGACGCCGTGGAACGAGCTCGCAAATGAGCCGACCACCATGTAGGGCACGCCCGCGTCTGCCAGCTTGCCGGAGAGCCGGGCCAGGAATTCGCCCAGGTCGTCGCCGCTCATGGCGCGGGCAGGGGACTGCCAGGCCAGGCACGCTGGCAGAGCTCGTTCCCGTAGAGCAAGCGTCGGAGCGCGCCATCCAGCTGGAGCTCGGAGTACTCGGGGTGCCGGGACCGAATCCCGTCGCGCGCGAGCCGCCGGATGTCCGCGGACAGACGCGCGGCGATGCCGACCCGTCGGGTGGGTCCGAGACGCCGGTAGACCTCCAGCTGTCGGGCGTGGCTGTCGGGCGTCGTGTCTTGGGGTCGCACTCGGCGCCAAATATACCCGTGGCTAGAAGCCGACGGCGACGCCGATGTTCAGGTCGATGTTGAACGTGAAGTTCGGGAACCCCAGCACGCTGTTGGCCTGGGCGACCAGGGCGAAACGGTCCATCAGATCGTACGTGATTCCGCCCCCCGGGCCGATCAGGACGGGACCGGCGGCTATCGTGTCGACGCAGGTCTGGTTCCCCTGCGGCCCGCAGGTGGGCGGGATCAGCTTGGACCCGTACGTGACGACGTGGCGGATCTGCCCACCG
This sequence comes from Polyangia bacterium, assembly GCA_035578045.1. GTDB lineage: Bacteria > Myxococcota_A > Polyangia > Fen-1088 > Fen-1088 > JADGRB01. The sequence goes on from DATJWP010000093.1 coordinate 26,114, forward strand.
CCGGCCGCCAGCGAGAAGAACGGGTGCCACTTCTCGTCGCCCCAGCGCCAGGTGGCCTTGGCGAACGCGGCGAAGGCGTAGTTGGCCGCGTGGTAGACGTGGTTGTTGGCGTAGACGTCGGTCGTCCCGGTCACGAACTGGTACCGGAGCTGGAGGGAGAGCATCAGCGACGAGCTCATCCAGTAGCCGAACTCGGGCGCGATCTGCCCCAGCCCGGCCAGCGCCATCCCCGCCGGGTTGATCGAGACGTCGTGGTTGACGTCTCCGACCCCGGTCGCCCAGCCGAAGCCGGTGCCGAACAGCAAGGCGGCGAAGTAGCGGTAATTGGGGGCCTCTTCTTCTTCCTCGTTCCGCTCCGGCTCTGCCGGCTTGCGGACCGCGGCGGCCCGGCTGCTGGAGAGGGTGATGACCATGGGGGCGTCCACGGTCCCCTTGGACGCCACCGAGTTCCCCTCGGCGTCCTGCGCCTCGATGTAGTAGGCGACCGTGTTGCCTCCGGTGGCGCTGGTCGGGATCTCGGCCCCGTAGCGCCCCTCGGCCACGCTCTTCATCTCGCGCCCCAGGAACTCGGCCGCGAACTCCGGGCGGTAGGCCAGGACGATCCGGTCGAACTTCAGGTCGGGCGAGACGCCGACCGTGATCGAGATGGCGCTCCCCTGCTTGGACTGCGTCACCGGCTCGTGCGTCAGCCCCGAGCCCGTGCTCTCGGGCGCCGGCGCCTCGACCGGCGGGGGTGGCGGCGGCGCGGCCGGCTCGCTGGGCGCTTCCGGCGGCGGGCTGGTCGCCTCGGCGGGCGGGGCAGCGCCGCCCGCGGCCGACTTGGCCTCGGCGAACGCGTCGCTCATCTCCGGGGTGACCAGCGCCTTGGTCAGGTTGATGGTGGCCTCGATCTCGAGCGCCTTCTTGAACTGCTTGATCCCCAGGTCCCGCTGGTGGAAGCCGCCGATGATGACGACCCCCATGTGGATGTGCGTGCGGGCGGTGATGGGGTGCTGCTCTAGACCGTTCGCATCCGCAAGGTCCAGCGCCTGTTTCAGGATCTTCTTTGCATCCTCGAATTTCTTGGCCTGGTAGGCGGCGACCGCGTCGCGATTCATCTGGGTCATCTTCGCGACTGCGTCATCGGCGCTCTGGGCGCCCGCCCGTGACGCGAGCGACAGCACGATGAGCGCGACCAGAGCGCGCGCGAAAGAACGGGTCCACGCGCCAGTGGTCATGCGACTCTTGCCTCGGCGAGGGGGGAGAAGGGAAGGCCCAAGCTGAGCTAACCTTCTATCATGATTTCCAAAATCGGTTCCAGCCGCGGGCGCCCCTCGGCCGCGCGCCGTCCCCGTCGGTGAAGCCGCCCAGCGACGCGCGTCACAATCCCCGCCTCAGGTGCACCCTGCAAGTCTGGGGATGGCAATTGCTCTCCCGGCCCTAATTTCCTGGAGCCACCTCTTGCATCCGGTTACCTGGTGCTTAACTGGCTTATTTGCGCCCAACGGCCGCATCCAGGAACCGGAGGTCACACATGCAGCTCGATCCGAATGACTTGCTCACCCCGAGCGACGCGGCCCGCGTCCTCGGACTCTCGGCGGACTCGGTCCGCGTTCTGTCCGACAATGGCCGGCTGCCGGCCATGCGTACGGTTGGCGGACGCCGCCTGTTTCGGCGTGCGGACGTCGACAAGCTCGCCATCGAGCGAGCTGGGCACGTGTCGCACCCTGTGGCGGCCCGCACAGCAGCGGCGGTCGGCAAGGACGCCGAATAGCCCCCGGGTGCAGAACCCGGAGGGCCTCCGGCCTCCGGCATCCGGGTCAGAAATCAGATCCGGAAGCCGGAAGCCGGAAGTCGGAGGCCGGAGGCCCTCTCCGGTCGCTAGCGAAGGGCTAACGCCCAGCAGCCCGCCAGGGCGGTCGCCGTCAGGACCGCCAGGACCGCCTGCGCCAGCGCTCGGGGTGCGCGCGCCTTCTTGAAGGCGAGCGCGGCCCCCACGACGGCACCTACCCCCAGGCCGAACAGGTGCGCGTACCTGTCGGTGTTGGGGTCGCCGACGCCGACCATCGCATAGAGGGCCAGGCCCGCGCCCAGCGGCACCCACGCATACTTGCGGGGGGCGTCGCCGCGCCATCGCCGTGCCACCTGCAGCCCCACCACCAGTCCCAGCGCCGCGAACGTCGCGGTCGACGCGCCGATCGACACGAAATCGGTTCGACGAGCGGCGGCCGTCAGCAGGTTCGCGACGAAGGCGCACGCCAGGATCGCCAGGCCGCCTGCGCCCGCTCCCAGCCAGCGCCCCACCGCCGCGCCGAAGATGACGGAGGCGACGACGTTGCCCACCAGGTGCAGGATGTCGGCGTGCAGGGTGAGCGCCGTCACCGCGCGCCACCACTGGCCATGGAGGATCGCAGACGCGTCGGCGGCGCCCCCCTGGTACCAGCGTGAGGCCGGCCCCGCCGCCCCCGTCATCAGGAACATCCCCGCGAACACCAGCCCCAGCACGACGCCCAGCGAGCTGGGCCCGGCGTCCGGGGCGGCCGGCGCCGGACGGGCCGGCGTCTCGGCGTCGTAGCCATCCAGCGCCGCCGTCGCGGCCTCCTGATCGGCCGCGGCGACCACCAGCGAGAAGGCCCCCTCCCGCTCGTCCAGGCGATACGGGATCCCGGCCGCCGCCAGCACCAGAGCCCAGTCCCCGGCTCGGGTGGGGCTGGCCGACGCGCGAACCTGCACCTCGGGGGCGATCATGAGCACAGCGTAGCGCGAAGGGGTTGGATCGGCTTTCGGCCGGCGTTACAACTCGGGAATCGCGCTGGACGCACCCACCACGCTCGCGCCGCTGACCCTGGCCTTCCGGGGCGGCACGCTGGAGCTCGCCGGCCTGCCGGCCGGGTCGACGGCCCCGCCCGGCTGCGTCTGGGATGCCCGCACGGCCTGCTTCCGGGCGCCGGCCGCCGCGTACGCCCGGGTCCGGCGCGCGCTGGCCCGGGACGGGCACCCGGTGGACGACCAGGCGCGCCGGTATGCCGAGCTGGACGACGGGATCCGGGTACGCCCCACGCCCCGCCCCTACCAGGCCGAGGCGCTGTCGGCCTGGCGCGACGCCCAGGGGCGTGGGGTGGTCGTGCTGCCGACCGGCGCCGGCAAGACCCACGTCGCGTGCCTGGCCATCGACGACCGGCGCCGCAGCACGCTGGTCCTGGCCCCCACGCTGGACCTGGTCCGCCAGTGGTACGACGTGCTGCGGGCCAGCTTCGGCGTGCCGGTGGGCGTGATCGGCGGCGGCGAGTACGGCGTCGAGGCGCTCACGGTGTCGACCTACGACTCGGCGTACCTGCACATGGACCACCTGGGGGACCGGTTCGGCCTGCTGGTGTTCGACGAGTGCCACCACCTGCCCGGGCCCGCCTACGCGCTGGCGGCGCGGGCCGCGGTGGCGCCTTTCCGGCTGGGGCTGACCGCCACGCCCGAGCGAGCCGACGGGCGCCACGCGGACCTCGACGAGCTGTGCGGACCGATCGTCTACCGCAAGGACATCGTCGATCTGTCGGGCGGCTACCTGGCCCCCTACGAGACCGAACGCCTGACCGTGGAGCTGGGGGCCGAGGATCGGCGCGCCTACGAGGAGGCCCGCGGCATCTACCGGGACTTCCTGGCGCGCAACGGGATCCGGATGTCCAGCCCGTCGGGGTGGTCCGACTTCGTGATCCGCGCGGCCCGCGGCGAGGACGGCCGCCGCGCCATGGCCGCCTACCGCCGCCAGCGCGAGATCGCCTTCGCCGCGCCGGCCAAGCTGGACTACGTCGGGCTGCTGCTGGACCGACACCGCGAGGATCGAACCCTGCTGTTCACCCAGGACAACGCGACGGCCTACGCGCTGGCGCGGCGGTTCCTGATCCCGATCATCACGCACGAGACGCGGGTCCGCGAGCGGAGCGGCATCCTGGCCGGCCTGGCCGGCGGCGACTACGGCGCGGTGGTCACCTCCAAGGTGCTGAACGAGGGGGTCGACATCCCGGACGCGAACGTCGCGGTCGTGGTCTCGGGGAGCGCCTCGGTGCGCGAGCACGTGCAGCGCCTGGGCCGGATCCTGCGTGCCCGGGCCGGCAAGCGGGCACGCCTTTACGAGCTGGTCACGGCCGGGACCAGCGAGACCTTCACCAGCGCGCGGCGGAGGGACCACAGTGCTTACCGCTGACCTGGTCACCGTGCGCCGCCGCGGCGACGAGCTGCGGCTGCTGGCCACCGACGAGGACCGGCGCGCGCTCATCCGGACGGTCGCCTCGGCCCTGCTGGACGAGGCCCGCGCGCTGGTGGGCCGGTCACGCGACGACGTCGAGAGCGCGCTGCGTGAGACCCAGGATGCGTTCGCCGACGATCGCCGCCTGACCGCCGCCGTGGGCAAGCTGGTGCGCGACGGGCTGCAGTTCCAGCAGTCGGACCCGGCGCTGTCCGCCGACCTGCGGCGCGATCTGTTCCAGCGCGCGGCCCAGGCGCGACGCGCCGGCGGGTTCGACCGCGCGGCCGTGATCGACCAGACCGCCGAAGGCCGCGGCGTGACGGCCGCGGCCGTCGAGGAGACGCTGTTCGCGGACCGTCCGGGCGCCCAGCGCCTGCTGGCCGTCGAGTCGCCGTCGCCCGCCGCCCTGGCCGATCGCTTCACGCTGGCCGAAGCGCAGGCGGTCCTGCTGCGGGCGACCAAGGTGGTCGCCCATGTCCACGCCGCCGACGCCGCCAGCTACCGCCACCTGTTTCGGTCGCTCAAGTTCCTCCGCCTGCTGCCGGTCATCACCCGCGGCGCGGAGGCTCACGGCTACACCATCGAGATCGACGGCCCGCTCAGCCTGTTCCAGGCCGGCGCCAAGTACGGCCTGCAGCTGGCGCTGGCGCTGCCCGCCGTCGCGGCCTGCGACGCCTGGGCGATCGAGGCCGACGTCCGCTGGGGCGCCGAGCGGCGCCCGGCCCGATTCCGCCTGTCGGGGCACGCGGCCGCCGGACCGGGACTGCAGCCCGCGCTGCCCGACGAGCTGGCGGCCTTCGTGGACGCATTCGAGCGAGCCGAGACCGGCTGGCGGATCGACCGCGAGCCCGCCGTGCTGGACCTTCCCGGCGCCGGGCTGTGCGTCCCCGACCTGGCGTTCGAGCGCGCGTCCGATGGCGCGCGGGTGTTCTTCGAGCTGCTGGGATTCTGGAGCCGCGAGGCGGTGTTCCGCCGCATCGACCTGGTGCGCGCCGGCCTACCCCAGCGGATCCTGTTCGCCGCCAGCAAGACCCTGCGGGTCAGCGAGGCGCTGCTCGACGAATCGCCCACCGCCGCGCTGTACATCTTCACCCGCGCGATCGCCGTGCGGGCGGTCGTTCGTCACCTCGACAGCTTGGCGGGGGGGTGAGCCGCGGGCGTCGCGGCGGCTGCCCCCGGACCGTGATTGTGGGGCAGCCCGGTGCGGTACTTGCCGTCGCCGTCCACGTCCAGGAACACCGGGTTGGTGAGCGCGAACGGATAGGCTGTGAAGGTCTTGCCGTCGCCGACCACGGGTGAAAGCGACTTGTCGCCGTCGACCCGGACCACCACGTACCCGTCGCGCGGCGTGGTCAGGTCCAGCGCCCCGTGAAAGCGGGCCGGATCCTCGCCCGGTGGAACGGCCCAGCGCTGGACCTCCTGGCCGTTCAAGTACAGCGTCACCCGGCTCACCGAAACCCACGGGGCCGCCTGCACGTTCACCTCGGCGTGCGCCTTCCCGCCGCGCGCCGGGACCAGGTCGCCGATGGTGCCGCCGTTCACCGTCAAGCTGACGAACGGGCCGGTGGTGAAGAAGACGTGGTGGAAGCGCACCGCCTCGGCGATCTGCTTGGGGTCGGCGCTCTCGGGGCGGGCCTCGCGGAGCTTCACGTAGTTCCGCGGGTAGCCGCCGATGTTGTAGGTCAGGTGGTGGGTGTCGGAGTTGCCGGTGGCGGTCACCAGGTGCTCGTGATTGAGCAGGCCGAACCAGTCGTCGACGATCCGGTCGACGCTCCGCCGGACCGGGTCCTGGTAGCCGTTCATCACCTCGATGGCGTCGAAGTCGAACGAGAAGCCGGGGCGCCCGGCCCGGTCGTTGCGCGCGTCGAACTGTCCCAGGTCGAAGTAGCCGATCTCGGCGTCGATGCGGGGGTGGTGGACGTTGATGATGGCGCCGGGCGCTTCGCGACGGACGTCCTGGAAGAAGTCCTCGGGCACGCGTCCGTGGACCAGCACCGCCCCCTCGCCCGCCCGCTCGGCGTCGCGCGGGAGCGGGAACGCGCCGAAGTGTCCCCACCCGTTGGTCGTCAGCTCGTCGCCGACGGCGCTGGTGATGTAGCGGCCGGCGTCCAGCTCGCGGATGTAGGGGTCGTAGTCCGAGATGACGTTGTGGTCGGTCGCGGTGATCATCTGCACGTCGTCGGCCACGAACTCGAAGATCCGGTCGTGCATCGGAACGCGCGAGTCGGACGAACGGGCCGCGTGCACGTGGAAATCGGCCGACAACCAGCCACGAGCGTCGACGACGTGGTTCAGGCGGGCCGCGATCGTCGCCCCGCGCGCCGTCAGCTTCAGCCGCTTGGTCGTCGCGATCTCCCATTCCGGCCCGCGGCTCACGATCACGTCGTAGGTGCCCAGCGGCACGCGCGCCACGCCCACGCCGGCGATCGACATCACGCGGTTGAACGCGGCGATGGCGCCGTCACCCTCCTGGCGGGCGATGTCGACGTGGGTGAACTCGGGATCGCGTGTGCCGTCGACGCCGACGAAGGTCAACTTGCAGGGCATCGGCTTGCCCGTCTTGGCGTCCCGCACGTCGTAGGCGACGGCCGCCTCCGCCACCAGCTTGGGCGGCGGTGTGGCCGGCGCAGCCACGGTCACGCCGACGACCGCAGTGATGCCGAGGGCATAGGCGCTTCCCCAGACCGCCCGTCGCCCCATCGCCCGCTACTTGCCGGGCTCGGTGTCCGGCGCGGGTGAGGGTGCCGCCTCGGGCGGCTTTGGAGGAGCGGGTCGCAGGGGCGGTGGCGCGAGATCGGTCTCGGTCGAGGCCTCCGTGTCCGCAACGGGCCAACCCTTGGAGTCGCGCCTCGGGCCGCCGTGCCCGCCTTCGCCGCCCGGTCGAGGTCCCTGGCCGCCACGCGCGAACGCGCCGCCGCGTGGACCGCCGCCGCCGCCGCCCGGACGCCGCGGACCGCGCCGATCGCCCCCGGGACCGCCACCGCCACCACCACCCGGTCCACGTCCGCCGCCAGGACCACCGCCGCCGGGACCACCACCACCCGGACGGTTGCCGCCAGGTCCGCCGCCGGGGCCACGCCCACCCGGACGGCGATCTCGCCGCTCGCCGCCTGGACCGCCGCCGGGACCGCCGCCCGGAGCTCGGGTCACCGACCAGCCCGGGCCGGCCGAAGGGGTTCCGCCCGTTCCCGGGCGATCGCGGTCGCGACCGAAACCACCGGGGCCGCCGCCGGGGCCACCGCCCGGGCCACCGCCCGGCCGCCCACCGCCGGGTCCGCGCCCGCCGCCAGGTCCGCCGGGCCCGCGCCCGCCGCCAGGTCCGCCGGGCCCACGCCCGCCGCCAGGTCCGCCGGCGTCGCGCCGAGGCCGATCGCCGCCGGGGCCACCCGGACCACCGCCGCCCGGACCGCGTCCGTCGCGACGAGGCCCGCGACGGCCATCATGATCATCGCGTCCACCGCGCCGGCCACGATCGTGACGGGGCTCGGGCCGCGGCATCAGGTCGACCAGGTAGTAGAAATCGCCCTGCTTCTTGGCCGCTGGCGGCGGGTCTTCCCCGCTCATCACCCGGACCAGGCGCACGTTGTCGGCGCGGTCGCGAATGACGTCGAGCGCCTCCATCAAGCGAGCCAGGCGGTCGCCCTTGATGCCCAGCTTGGCCTCGAGCTCCGCGGCGGCCAGCGCGGCCCCCGGGTCGGCCTCGGCCGCCGGTTCCGCCGGCGCCGCCTCACCCTCCGCCGCCGCGGCGGGAGCTCCCTCGGCGGACGCCTCCACTTCGGCGGGTGCCTCGGGCTCGGCGGGCGCCTCCGCCTCGGCGGGCGCCTCCGGCTCGGCAGGCGCCTCCGCGGGCGCTTCCGCGACGGTCTCGGCGCCGGCCGCTTCGGCCTCGGCCCCTTCGGCCGGCGGGGTCGCCTCGACGGCCTCCGCCGTAGCGGCAGCCTCCGCCTCTTCAGGCGGCGCCGCCTCCGCGTGAGCCTCGCCGTTCGGGGGCGCCTTTTGCGGCTGCTTCTGAGGTCGATGGGCGCGCCGGACTTGGGCAGCCTCGCGCAGGACGATCCCGGAGAACTCGGTGACGGTTTTCATGCTGTTTTCTTCTAGGAGCGGAAGCCACGAACGCCACCGCCGCGCGGGGCGCCGAGACGCTACTTCTGGGCGGCCTCGAGCTTCTTGTAGTCGTCCTGGCCATTCGCGGTCAGGGTGTAGTTGTCCAGATCCTTGTGGCAGCCGTCGCAGGTGAATTTCTGGCCGTTCGCCTTGGCCTTCTTCACCATCTCCTTCATCACCTTCTTCGCCTCCGCCCGCCCGCCCTTTGCGCACGCCTTCCCCGTCTCCGTGTCGGGCTTGGTGGCAATCGTGCACTTGGCATCGTCTCCGGCGCGAGCGGCCCCGATGGCCAGAGTGGCGACGAGCAGAGCGGCGGCTGCGAGTTGGGCGGTGAGACGCATCATCGGGGGGTCTCCTGGTTGGAGAAAATCAGGGGTCCCTTCAAGGGACGGGCGAGGGCGACCGAACTTATAGCGCGCGCGACACAGCGCAAACAACACCCCCGTGAAGAAAACAGGTCCGTGTCTGGGCCACGCCGTCGGCGTCGCCCAGGCACCCAAACTTTCGGCAGTGAAACAACCAGTTTATAGTGGTGCGTCATGGCAAAAAGTCTCGGGAGGAGAATGAGGGTCGGGACGATGCTGTTGGTGGGCTTGCTCGCGACGGTGGCGGCAGGCAAGGCCAGAGCTCAGGAAGACCGCGAAGGCGTCAAGGTGGAGCTGGATCTGGTCGGCGGGTACCACCACTTCGCGAACAACCTCGAGCTCGGCGTCGCCGACGACCCCACCCTTCCCAGCCCCAAGCCTTCGGCCGCGTTCGGCTTGCGCGTCGGCCTGGTCGTTCACCCGATGCTCGTGATCGAAGGCATGGCCCTGGGGATGCCCACGTCGGACAACCAGCTGGGCAAGAGCGCCTTCATCAGCGCCGAGCGGATCCAGCTGCGGTTCAACATCGCCCCCGGCGCGATCGCCGGCGGCGCCCTGACGCCCTTCATCCTGGCCGGCGTCGGCGGCACCAGCGTGCTCTCCAGCTCGGGCGGCGGTGGGTACGACGCCATCAAGTCGGGCGACACCGACTTCAACTTCTTCGGCGGCCTGGGCCTCAAGTACGCGTTCACCAACCTGCTGCACGTCCGCCTGGACGGGATCGCGCTGGCGGCGCCCAACACCAAGAAGGACGGCTTCTCGCCCGAGTGGGAGGTGCTGCTCGGCTTCGGCGTGACGCTGGGCGGACACCCGGCGGCCCCGCCGATGGCGCCGGTCGCGGCGCTGGTGCGCGACAGCGATCGCGACGGCATCCCCGATGACCAGGACAAGTGCCCGCACGAGGCCGGCCCCAAGGAGAACGGCGGCTGCCCCGACAAGGACACCGACGGCGACGGCGTCGTCGACCGCCTGGACAAGTGCCCCGACAAGGCCGGGCCGCCCGAGCGCAACGGGTGCCCCGAGGAGGACTCCGACAAGGATGGCATCGTCGACTCCAAGGACAAGTGCCCGAACGACGCCGAGGACAAGGACGGCTTCGAGGACGAGGACGGCTGCCCCGACCCGGACAACGACAAGGACGGCATCCCCGACACCGAGGACAAGTGCCCGAACGAGCCGGAGACCAAGAACGGCTATCAGGACGAGGACGGCTGCCCCGATGAGGTGCCGGCCCCGGTCAAGAAGTTCACGGGCGTCGTCAAGGGGATCAACTTCCGGCGCAACTCGGCCGACCTGAAGGCGTCGTCGTTCCCACTGCTCAAGCAAGCCGTGGCGGTGTTCAAGGAGTACCCGGCCCTGCGGGTCGAGATCTCGGGGCACACCTCGAACGAAGGGCGGCGCGAGTTCAACATGAAGCTCTCGCGCAAGCGCGCCGAGTCGGTGAAGGACTACCTGGTCTCGACCGGCATCGACGAGAAACGCATCGGCACCGTCGGCTACGGCCCAGACAAGCCGATCGCCGATAACGACACCAAGGAAGGGCAGGAGAAGAACCGCCGCATCGAGTTCCGCCTGCTGTCGCCCAAGGAGGCGGTCCAGAACCAAGCCGAGCCCGAGGACATCAACCCGTCCCCGGAGCGCAAGCACCCGAAGAAGGCGAAGCCAGCGAAGGGCGGCGGCAACAAGAAGAAGGGCGCGTCGGATGACGAGCCCATGCCGAAGTAGTCAGCTCGCGCGAGAAGGCCTCCGGCTTCCGGTCAGATCAGAACCGGAAGTCGGAAGCCGGAAGCCCCTTTTCAGATCAGGTCCAGCCCCACGTCGGTCTCCACCGGCGTCGCGTAGTCGATGCCCGGGACCTCGAAGCCGAACAGCCGCCGGAAATCCGTGCGGAAGCTGGCGTAGTCGGACAGCGTCGTCAGGTTCTCGGTCGTGACCTGCTCCCACAGCGCGGAGACCTGCGCCTGGATCGAGGGCGCCAGCTCGCGATCGTCCAGGCGGATCCGGCCGGCCTCGTCGGTGGTCGGGCGCTGCCCGGGCCCCAGGTGGTCGCGGAACATGCGGGCGATCTGCTCGGCCGTCCCCTCGTGCGTGCCGGCCTGCTTCATCACCTTGTACAGCAGGCTGATGTAGAGCGGCACCACCGGGATGGCGGCCGCGGCCTGCGTCACCAGCCCCTTGTTGACGCTGACGTAGGCCGCGCCCTCGACGCGCTCGGTGAGCCAGGCCGACAGGTCGCGGGTGCGTGACTCCAGATCCTCCTTGGCCTTGCCGATCGTGCCCGACCGGTAGATCGGGAACGTCAGGGCCGGTCCGACGTAGCTGTAGGCGACGGCGCGGCAACCGCGCGCCAGCAGGCCGGCCTCACCCAGCGCGTGCACCCAGTCGGCGAAGTCCTCGCCCCCCATCACCCGCCGCGTCGCTTCGATCTCGGCGTCGGTGGCGGGCGCGATCTCGACCGTCGTCACCTGGTCGTTCCCCAGGTTGATGCTCTTGCTGCGATAGGCGGCGCCGATCGGCTTCAGCACCGAGCTCCAGGTCGTCCCCGTGGCCGCGTCCGTGCGCTTGGGGGCCGCCAGGCTGTAGACCACCAGGTCCAGCCGCGCGCCGATCTTCTTCAGATGGGCCAGGGTCTGCTCCTTCACCTCGCGGCTGAAGGCGTCGCCGTTGGCGACCGCGACGTCGCGGCCGGCCGCGCGGGCGCGCCGCTGCAGGGCCGCCAGGTTGTACCAGCCGGCCGACCCGGTCTTCTCCCCCTGGGGCGGCCGTTCCAGGCAGACGGCCGTCCCGCGGGCCCCGTAGCCGAACACCGCGCTCACCAGGCTGGAGAGCCCATAGCCCGTGCTGGCGCCCACGACCAGGGCGTCGCCGAAACCGGCGCCGGGCGCGCCCTGGGTGGCCACCCCGATCTCGGCGTCGACGTTGGCCGCGCAGCCGGCCGGATGGGCGTTCAGCGAGATGAAACCGCGGATCCGGGAAGCGATGACCTGGCTGGACATCGCGCCTTCCTGCCAGAGCGGGCGCCGCGCCGTCAAGCGCGACGCCCGCCGCCGGTCAAAAGTCCGCTCGAGCTACTGGTACCCCGATACGAGACGTGCGGCTCGACCGTGCCGCTGCCCGTCACTGGCCTGTGAAGCCCAGAGCCAGTCCCGGTCAGACACCTCTGCCACATTGAGCTCCGCAGGATCCGTGCGTAGATTTCTTCGGTGAACCTGAAAAGCCTCAAGCGCATCCTGGTGCCGACCGACTTCACCGACCCGTCCAACGAGGCGCTGGAGGCGGCCGTCGCGCTGGGCCGCGAGTCCCAGGCGACGCTGGACCTGGTCCACGTGGCGGTCGAGGCCGCCTACCCGCTGCCCCCGCCCGTCGACGTGGCGACGCTGCCGCTGGACATGGGGAGGGTCCTCGAGCGCTCGGACGCGGGGCTGGCCGCAGAGGAGCGGCGGGTGCGCGAGGCCGGCCTGGCTTGCGAGACCACGACCCTGATCGGCCGCCCAGACGCGGAGATCCTGCAGCGCGCCCGCGAAACCCACGCCGACCTGATCGTGATGGGGACGCACGGCCAAAGCGGCCTCGCGCATGCCCTGTTCGGCAGCAACGTCGACCGTGTCGTCCAGCACGCCCCGTGCCCGGTGCTGATCCTGCCGAAGAGGGCCTGAAAAACCGGCGTCCGGCCTCCGGCTTCCGGCCGGAAGCCGGAGGCCGGTTCTCTCAGGCGTTGGCCACGGCGCTCGCGGCGCCTGCCCGGCAGGCCAGCGCGGTCTCGATCGTCCACAGCAGCTCGTCCAGGTTGATTGGCTTGGTCAGGCAAGCCACCGCCCCGTAGGCCTCGGCGCCGGTGCAGAGATCGTGGGTCTCCGCGCCGGTGGTCAGGATGACCGGAACGTCCCCGACTGCCCGGATACGCTGGGCCAGATCGACCCCGTTCAAGCCCGGCATCCGTAGATCCGTCAGCACCAGGTCTGGCCGTACGGCCGACAATTTCTCGATGGCGACGTAGCCGTCCTCTGCGACCTCGACCGCGTAGCCGGCCTCGGCCAGGACCGAGCCGATGAGCTCGCGAGCGTCGCGGTCGTCATCGACGATCAGGATGCGGTCACGCCGCTTCCCCGCCCATGCACCCGTTGTATCGGTTCTCATGACGACCTGGACTTGAGCAAGTATGAAGCCAGCCAAGGGACGCCCTGTAAACTCGCGCCGCATCGCTGCACGGGTAGTTCAAACGGTTACACGCGCGTAACTCCGCGCCGGCGGGTGGTTACGCGTGTAGATTTACGGCGACCTGGGTCCCCGGCCACCGATCGATGCCCGAATCGTTCATCGACGTCAGTGATCTCTCCAAGCGTTACCGCGTCCACAAGCGCCCGCCCGGCATCGGCGCGGCGCTGCGGTCAGTGCTTCGCCGCAAATACGAGCTCGTCCACGCTGTCGAGGGGTTGTCTTTCCGGATCGGCGAAGGCGAGCGGGTCGGGTTCCTGGGTCCGAACGGCGCCGGCAAGACGACGACCTTGAAGGTGCTGGCCGGGTTGCTGTACCCGACGTCGGGGCGCGTGCGCGTCGGCTCGTACGTCCCCCAGACCCGCGACCCTCGCTTCCTGAAGCTGATCACGCTGGTGATGGGGCAAAAGCAGCAGCTCCTGTGGGATCTCCCCCCGGCCGAAACGTACGCGATGAACCGCGCCATCTACGACGTGCCGCGCGAACAGGCCGGCGAGACCATCCGCGCGCTGGTCGAGCTGCTGGAGATCGGCGATCTCATCCACAAGCCGACGCGCCAGCTGTCGCTGGGCGAGCGGATGAAATGCGAGCTGGTGGCGGCGCTGCTGCACCGGCCGCGGGTGCTGTTCCTGGACGAACCGACGATCGGACTGGACGTCTCGATGCAGGCCAAGATGCGGGACTTCGTGCGCGACTACAACGAGCGGTACGGGGCGGCCGTGCTGCTCACCAGCCATTACATGGACGACGTGGTCGCGCTCTGCCCGCGGGTGATCGTCATCGATCGCGGCCGGCTGATCTACGACGGCGACCTGCGCGAGCTGGCGCGGCGGGTGCGTCCGGACAAGCGGGTGACGGTGCGGCTGGCGCACCCGGTGGAGCGCGCCGATCTGGAGCGGGTCGGCGGCGTCGTGTCGCTCGGCCCCGCGCAGGCGGTCCTGTCGGTCCCCCACGAGCGGCTGCAGTCGGCCGTGCGCGATGCGCTGGCGGCGCTCCCGATCGTGGACCTGACCATCGAGGAGGCGCCGCTGGAAGAGGTCATGCGCGAGCTGTTCGGCGCGCGGGTGCCGGCGGCGTGATAGCCGAGCCCCCGCGTCCGGGGCTGGCGGCCGAAGCGGCGCGCACGCTGCGGGCGCTCCCCACCCTGCTGCGGGTCGGGATCTCCGAGGTCGTCGCCTACCGGGCCGAGTTCGTGGTCTGGATCCTCACGACCAACATGCCGCTGGTCATGCTGGCCATCTGGCACGCGGTCGCGGCGGACGGGCCGGTCGGCCGCTTCGATCAGCGCGCCTTCACCGCCTACTACCTGGGCGTCCTGGCGGTCCGGCTGCTCACCAGCAACTGGGCGGTGTGGCAGCTCTCGATGGAGATCCGCGACGGGACGCTGGCCACCAAGCTGCTGCGCCCCATCCACCCGATCGTCGGGCTGGCGGCCGAGCACCTGTCGGCGGTCCCGATGCGGGCGCTGGTCATCACGCCGGTGATCGCCATCCTGATCGCCGTCGGGCGCGACCGCCTGTTCCAGCACGACCCGGCGCTGGCGCTGATCTTCGGCGCCTCGCTGGCGGGCGCCTGGCTGCTGATCTTCTTCACCATGGTGCTCATGGGATCGCTGGCGTTCTTCGTCGACAGCGCGCTGGGCATCTTCGAGCTGTGGCTGGGCCTGCACGCGATCTTCTCGGGCTACCTGATTCCACTGGAGGCGCTGCCGCGCTGGGTCCGCCACGCGGCCGACGTGCTCCCGTTCCGGTTCATGCTCGGCTTCCCCGTCGAGACGCTGGTGGGTCTGCTCGACCGGCGACAGGCGCTGGCGGCGCTGGGCGCGCAGTGGGGATACGCGCTGCTGTTCGGGGCGCTGGCGCTCCGGGTCTGGCGGATCGGCCTGCGCCGGTTCGCGGCGTTCGGGGGCTAGATGGGGCTGGCGCGCTACACCCGCCTGTTGCGCCTGCAGCTGGGGATCTCGGCGCTGACCGCGATGCAGTACCGGGCCGACTTCCTGGTGCGGGGCCTCATCGCCGTCCTCTGGATGGTCGTGACCCTGGCCCCCGTCCTGGTGGTCTTCGGCGTCCGCCAGTCGGTGGCGGGCTGGACGTTCCCGGAGTCGCTGGTGGTGGTCGGCTGGTTCACGTTGCTGCACGCCGTGCTGGAGGGGGCGGTCAGCCCCAGCCTGACCGCCGTCGTCGAGCACGTGCGGCGCGGGACACTGGACTTCGTGCTGCTCAAGCCGGCCGACGCGCAGTTCCTGGTCTCGACGGCGAAGATCGAGCCCTGGCACGTGGTCGACGTCGCCGGCGCGCTGATCATCTTCGCGGTGGCGTTCACCAAGCTGGGACGATGGCCCAGCCCGCTGGCGGTGCTGGCCGGCCTGGCGCTGCTGGTGCTGGCGATCGTGATCCTCTATTCGATCTGGATCCTGGTGATCAGCGCGGCCTTCTGGGTCGTGAAGGTGGACAACCTGTCGTACCTGTTCGGATCGCTTTTCGACGCGGCTCGCTGGCCCATCTCGGTGTTCCGAGGCGCCCTGCGGATCGTGTTCACCTTCGTCTTCCCGATCGCGCTGCTCACGACCTACCCCGCGCTGGCGCTGATGGGGCGCTTGCAGGCCCGGACGGCCGTGGCCGCCGTGGCGGGCGGCCTGGTCTTCGCCGCGCTGGCCCGCGCCGTCTGGAAGCGCGCACTTGGCCTCTACACGTCGGCCAGCTCGTGAGGTACTGTCGGATCCGATGAAACGGGGCGTAGCCGTATTGTTTGTCGTGTTGCCGGCGCTGGCTGCCTGCTCGGGAAGCGACGGGAAGACTGGCGGGACTGGGACGGGCGGCAGCGGCGGTGGCACAGGCGCCGGCACGCCGATGGCGTGCGCCATCACGGTATCTTCGGCACAGGCACAGATCCAGGGGTCGACCAGCGCGTCGGGCGGCACCTGCACATCGACACTGGTCAACCAGACGACGATCGGGATCCAGTTCAAGGCATTCGACAACGCCAGCAACTACGCGATCGCGAACATCTCGTGCTCGATCAGCCCGACCGCGGGCGTGCCGCAGACGCTGCACGGTCGCAATGGCACGACCGGCTGCAACATGGTGATCGAATACGACGCGGCCAACGCAGCCACCGACATGTGGTCCGATGACGCTTCGTCGACCATCGACATCGTCGTGACCGACATCCCGACCGCATCGGGGACGATCAACGCGACGCTGGACGACGGTATGGGCACCTCGATGACGGTGACCGGTACGTTCTAAGTATCTTCATTTTCCGGCGTCACTTCGCTAACGTGCAACCGATAACCGGTTGATGGAAGCCGAAGCCGCTGTTTCCGGGCCGCCCAGCACCGCCGCCGAGGTCGACGCGGCGGCGAGGGCGCTCGCCTCCCGGTGGCGCGGCGGCGATCCCGCCGATCCGACGCTCCGGCAGGCCTGCAGCGGCGTGCTGGCCGAGCTGCGCGGGGCCTACCGCCAGAACCCCGGCGTCTTCAGCACCTCGACGGTCCGCCTGCTGAAGGATCTGTCCAGCGCGCTCGCCGCCACGCAGGTGCAATCCAGCCTGGCGTTGCCGGGGCTGGGCAGGACACCGTCCGGCCCGTCGCCGGTCGACGTGCTGCGCGAGGTGTTCGGCTATCCGTCTTTCCGGGCCGGGCAGCAGGAGATCATCGACGCCGTGCTGGCCGGGCGCGACTGCCTGGGGATCATGCCGACCGGCGCGGGCAAGTCGCTGACCTACCAGATTCCCGCCCGCATCCTGGGCGGCCTGACGCTGGTGGTCTCGCCGCTCATCGCCCTCATGAAGGACCAGGTCGACGCCATGTCCGAGGTCGGGTTGCGCGCGACCTACCTCAGCGCCTCGCTGCCGCCGGAGGAGCGCCAGCGCCGGATCCGCGCGCTGGCGGACGGGGCCTATGAGCTGTGCTACGCGGCGCCCGAGGGGCTGGAGGCCTCGGTCGGGCGGGTGCTGTCGGGGCTGGACCTGCGGCTCATCGCGATCGACGAGGCCCACTGCATCAGCCAGTGGGGGCACGACTTCCGGCCGGCCTACCGCAACCTGACGGGTCTCAAGCGCAAGTTCGGGGGCGTGCCGGTGCTGGCGCTCACCGCGACCGCCACCCCGGCGGTCACGGCCGACATCATCGCCCAGCTGGCCATGAGGGATCCCGCCTGCTTTCGCGGGCGCTTCTTCCGGCCGAACCTGAAGGTGACCGTCTACCGCAAGGGCGAACAGGACGACCAGCCGGCCGCCGGCGCGAAGGGGGTGCGCGGCGCGATCGCCCGGCTGGTGCACGAGCGCCGCGGCCAGAGCGGGATCGTCTACGCGCTCTCGCGAAAAGCTTGTGAGTCGATGGCCGAGTTCCTGCGCGAGACCGGGGCCTCGGCGGCGGCGTACCACGCCGGGATGGACCCGACGGCCCGCAACGACGTGCAGGACGCGTTCAGCCGGGACGAGGTCGACGTGGTGGTCGCCACCGTCGCGTTCGGCATGGGGATCGACAAGTCCAACGTCCGCTACGTGATCCACCGCGACATGCCGCGGTCGATCGAGAGCTACTACCAGGAAATCGGGCGGGCCGGGCGCGACGGGATGCCGAGCGACTGCATCCTCTTCTACTCGTGGGCCGACGTGATCGCATTCGATCGTTTCGGCGACAAGTCGTCGGAGGAGATCGATCCGGCGGCGCTGGCGCGGCAGCGGGAGCAGGTGCGAGAGATGTTCACCTATGCGTCGTCTCACGACTGCAGGCATCGCCTGCTGGTGCGCCACCTGGGCGAGACGATCGCCCCCTGCGGCGAGTCGTGCGACACCTGCGCCGGGCTGGACCCGCTGGGGGCGGCCAGGGCGCTGCCGCGCGGGCGGCGGTCCGTCGTCCCCGTGGCGACCGTCGACGGTCCGCCCGCGTCGGAGACGGCGTCGCTGTTCGCCCGCTTGAAGACCCTGCGCAAAGAGCTGGCGGCGGCCCGCAACGTCCCCGCCTATGTCGTCTTCAATGACGCGACGTTGATGCGGATCGCCGAGGTTCGGCCTTCGTCGCACGAGGAGCTGCGCGGCATCTCCGGTATCGGGCCGAAGAAGCTGGAGCTGTACGGTGACGATCTGCTCGCCACCATCAGCTCCCCATCTTCACCCGGCGCCAGTCATGACCAGGTTTGACCCCGAGGGTGGGGGGTGACATGGCAGTCGAGGCGAGCGTCCGGACTCTGCGGGCGTTCTTGAAGGACGAGAGGGAGGCGGCGTCGCGCTACCGGCGGGCGCTGCCCCGGTTCACGGATCGGGCGGAGACGGACGAGCTCAACGCCTGTCTGGCTTCGCACGAACGGAGGATTGCGACCCTGGAGGGGTGGATCCGCCGGATGGGGGGGCCACAGACCGGGGACGGCGACGAGGACGGGGACGAGGACGAGGAAGGCGACGGGGGGGATGCGATTCGGGCGTTGGAGGAGAGTGAAGACCGGTCGCTGAAGCATTACCTGGACGACGTGGGGAAGCTGGACGGTGATACGCGGCGGCTGGTGGCGCGGGAGATCCTGCCGGAGCAGGTCCGGACCTATGACTGGGTCAACGATCTGCGGCTGAACCGGCTCGACTGAGGTCACGCCGGAGTCCGGCGGAGACGGGTTATGCTGCGGGAATGGCTGTCCGGGCCTTTGCGCCCACCCTCGCCTTCGCGATCTTCCTCACACTCCCGCGGCTGGCCGCTGCCGACCCGGTGCCGCCCCCGGCGGAGGACCTGACGCCGTTTCAGGAGACGCCGTTCGGCCCGCGCTACGTCATCGAGGACATCGAGGTCACCGGCAACAAGAAGACCGAACGATCCCTGATCGTCGGCGAGCTGGCGGTGCTGGGCCTGGTGCCCGGTCAGACCGTCGATGCGTCGGACCGGCGGGTCGATACTGCGCGTTACCGCCTGCTGTCGCTGGGGTACTTCGTGGATGTCCACCTGTCGGTGACCCGCGGCACGCGCCGGGGCGCTGTGGTCCTGGTCGTCGAGGTCGACGAGCGCGGCACGCTGGTCATCAACGAGATCTTCGCGGCGACCAGCGCGGCCACCGAGTTCTGGGGCGGCGCCGACCTGGCCGAGACCAACTTCCTGGGGCGCGGCATCAACCTGGGTGCGGGCGTCGTCGCCTCGACCCAGCCGCTGGTGCCGGACGCCCACGCCGGGCTCGGCGTCAGGCTGCAGGTCGGCGTCCCGCCGCTGGGCGGGCCGAACGGGCTGTCCCTGTCGGTCACCGGCCTGTTCAACGACGGCAGCGAGTTCTACCGGGCCTCGGGCGGCGACGAGGACGCCAACCCGAACCTCTTCGTCGCGACCCGCGTCCGCCGCGCCGGCGGCGTGCTGACCGCCGGCAAGATGCTGGCGAACACCTTGCGCGCCTCGGTGGCGTTCCGCGAGGAAGAGGTCGAAGCGCACTGGCCGGGGCTGCGGGTCCAGACCCTGCCCGACGGCACGCAGGTGCCGATCGACTTCATGATCCAGCAGGGGACCAGCCAGCTCGGCACCGTGTCGGCCGGCCTGGACTACGACACCCGGTCCGACCCCATCCTGCCGCGTTCGGGTGTGCGCGCCGCGCTGACCGTCGAGCTGGCCACCGACATCCTGGGATCCGACTACACGTACGTCAAATCCGTCTTCGAGGGCTCGGCCTACTTCAAGATGTCGCACGGCCACGCCCTGGGGCTGCACCTGTTCGCCGGGGCCATCGCCGGCGACGCCCCCTACTTCGATCGCTTCTTCGTGGGCGACCTGGACCTGCTGCTGCCCCGCCGGGCGCTGGGGATCAACTTCTCGACCGAGTCGCCTCCGAACTTCCTGGGCACCTCGATCCCGGCGCACCGCTACGACGACTTCGCCGGGCGCCTGATGGTCGAATACGCGATCCCGATCTGGCGCCGCCGCGGGCTGGTCTACGGCGGCGACGCCTTCGTGGCCGTCGGCCTGCTGGGGATGGCGAGCAAGGGGACGTTCAACGGCCCCGGCGGCCCGCCGCTGGATCTGACGGGTGACCTGGGGCTGCGCCTGGACACCTATATCGGCGTCTTCACGATCTCGGTCGCCAACGCGCTCAGCCGCTTCTCGTTCTGATGCGCAGGAGGGTCGCCGCCGCGTTCGTCTTGGCCACGCTGGCCGGCGGGATCTCCGCGGCCCGGGCCGACGATGCGCTGCCCGAGCGGCAGGCCGGCCTGAGCGTCCGGCAGGGACGCCTGGTGGTTAGCGTCGGGTTGCAGGACCTGTTCGGCGAGGCCGAGCGCCAGCGCCTGAAGTCGGGGTTCTCGACGCGGGTGCTGGTGCGGGCCGCCGTCGAGGACGCCGCCAGCGGCGAGGTCGTGTCGCTGGCCGTCTGGCACGGCGAGATTCTGTACGACATCTGGGACGAGAAGTTCGCGGTCCGCACCGTGTCCAACGCGGCGCCGGAACAGCGCGCGGTGGTCGCCACCGCCGGCGAGGCGATCGCCCGCACCACGGCGCTGATCGATTTCCCGGTCGCCGAGCTGGCGCGCCTGCAGCCGGGTGCCCGCTACGTGGTGGCGTTTCGGGGCGACCTGAACCCCATCTCGCAGGACTTGCTGGCCGAGGTGCGGCGCTGGCTGGTGCAACCGTCGCGCGGCCAGCGCCGGCTGGCGGCCGGCGACAGCTTCTTCGGCTCGTTCGTCAGCATCTTCGTGAACCCGCGCATCGAGGACAGCGAACGTCAGGTCCGGTTCGTGTCACAGCCGTTCGCCGCGCCGCCGCCGACACCGCCGCCATCGGCGCCGCCGCCGCCAAGGAGAAGCCCATGAAGCTGTTGCGCCTCCCGGGCCGTTTCGAGTGGAAGATCCTGGCCGCGCTGTTCGTCGTCGCGTCGCTGCCGCTGGGCGCGGCCGCCTACCTGATGCGGGTCACGATCGGCCGGATCGAGGCGATCACCGACCAGCACCAGGAGGCGGTCCGGCAGTCGCTGGGCGGAGCCGTCGAGGTCTACAAGGCCTACTTCGACAAGATGAAGGACGGCTTCCGCGAGCGGGCGGCGGAGATCGGCGCCGCGAAGATCGAGCACGCCGGCGAGCTGGCCGACGTGCCCGATCTGCTGCGCGCGCGCATCCTGTCGGGGACGCGGGTCGTCGAGGAGTGGTCCGCGCCCGCCAACATCATCGCGGCCGCGCGCGACGCGCCGCCCAGCTTGGTCGCGCTCTCTTCGCCGGACGGCGGCGACCCGCGGCTGCTGGAGCTGACCTTCGGCATCCCGCGCGAGATCTACTCGAACTTTCTGGCGCTCCGTTCGGCGATGGAAGAGGAGCACGAGCTGGATCGGCTGCTGCCGGTGGTGCTGCCCAGGATCTTCCACGGCCTGGGTGTGGCCGTGGTGGCCGTGCTGGTGTTCGCGGCGGCGCTGGGGCTGTTCGTCGCGCGGCGCGCGACCGGGCGCGTGGCGGCGCTGAGCGACGCGGCCCGGCGGGTCGGCGAGGGGGACCTGACGGTGCGGGTCACGCCGCGCGGGTCGGACGAGCTGGACGACCTGGGCCGGGCCTTCGACCGCATGGTCGCCGAGCTGTCGGAGGCGCGATCCCGCCTGGTCTACATGCAGAAGCTGTCGGCCTGGCAGGAGGTGGCGCGGCGGCTGGCCCACGAGATCAAGAACCCGCTGACGCCCATCCAGCTGGCGGTACAGGAGCTGGCGTCGAAGTACCGGGGCGACGACCCGCAGTACAGGCGCCTCATCGAGACGGCGCAGGAGATCCTGAACGAGGAGGTGGGGGTCATCCGGCGCCTGGTCGATGACTTCTCGGCCTTCGCCAAGCTCCCCAAGGTCGAGCCGGCCGCCGTCGACCTGGGGCAGGTGGTCGACGACTTCGCGCGCGCCCACCCCGAGTGGCAGGGGGCGCTGAGCGTCGAGCACGCGACCCCCGTCCCCGCGATGTGCGACCGCATGCTGATCCGGCGCGTGCTGGCCAACCTGGTCGAGAACGCCATCGACGCGGCGCACGGGTCGGCGCGCGAGCCCCAGGTCCGGATCTCGATCGCCGCCAGCGACGGCGTGGCCCGCGTGCTCATCGACGATAACGGCCCCGGCGTCCCGGCCGACGCGCGCGAGCGGATCTTCGACCCCTACATGACGACCAAGGAGCACGGAACGGGCCTGGGGCTGGCCATCGTGCGCAAGATCGTCCTGGACCACGGGGGCGACGTGCGCGTCGCCGAGCAGCCCTCGCCTCTGGGCGGCGCGCGGCTCGAGGTGGTGCTGCCGAGGGCGGCTACCGCCTCCGCCTAGTCCAGCCCCGATCCGTTACCGGATTGTCCCGTCGGCCGCGGTAGGCCGCCGACTTACGTCCTCTGGCTGTTGGCACGGTTGTGGCTTTCCCTCGGCGCATGAGTTCAAACAAGAAGCACGTCAAGTCGTCGCATCCCGTCACCT
This sequence comes from Polyangia bacterium, assembly GCA_035578045.1. Taxonomy (GTDB): domain Bacteria; phylum Myxococcota_A; class Polyangia; order Fen-1088; family Fen-1088; genus JADGRB01. The sequence continues at coordinate 48,403 of DATJWP010000093.1, forward strand.
CGCGCGCGAGGGCGGCCAAGAAGTCGGTCGTGAAGCACGCGAGCTCGACCGTGAAGGGCGTCCCCGGCCGGGCGAAGCGCTTCGTGAAGAGCAACCCCGTCCGGATTCTGCTGGGAGCCTCCGCGCTGGGCCTGGTGCTGGCCAAGCTGAAGCACATCCTCACCTGACGAGTCACCCGAAAACCGAGGAGATCTGTCATGGATGCAATCCGGCGACTCGTTGTCGTGGCGCTGTTGGCGGTGTGGTGTTTCCCGGCGGTGAGCGCAGCCAAATCGCCGCCGCCGTCGGCGGCGCAGCGGTCGGCGCCCCCGACGTCGGGGACCCCGGCGACGTCGAACGAAAACGACGAAGCGACGTGGGAGAGCCTGGCGACGCGCGAGCAGAAGGCGCCCCAGCTCCAGAACTTCAAGGGAGGCCGGGTCTACATCTATCTGGGCAGCGGCGCGCTGCTCGTCATCGTGATCGTCCTCTTGATCCTGCTGGTGTAAGAGGCTGTGATCTCGCCTGACGGCGCGCGATGGCGACCACGCCGGTCGACGTCCGCAGGGTCGGTTGCCCGTCCGCTCGCTCCGCCAGCAGATCCGAAAGCGCTGCCAGGGCCGAGCTGGCCAGTCGCGCCTCGAGGCGTCCGCCGCGGACCGTGGCCCGCAGGATGCCGGCGGCGTCGGCGGTGAGGGTCGCCGGGTCCAGGCGCTCCTCGGCGCCGTCGGAGAGCGCCAGCCAGATCGCGCCGTCGGGGTCGACGCGGGCGGCCCGGGCGACCAGCGGCGTGTCGTCGACGTCCAGGTACGCGAAGCGCCGCTCGTCCAGCCGCAGGATGTAACGGCTGTCCGGAGGCGGCAGGCGGTCCAGCCACCGGAAGAGCGCGCGCTTCAAGCCCCCGTGGGTGACCTCAGCCCCCTCGTGGATGAAGCGCCCTTCGCGGTCGACACGTATGCCCGACCGACGGAGTCGCTCGATGAAGGCGGCGTGGTCCGCCTCGTCCATGAATGAACTACGGGGCGCGGGCAGCGCCCAAGCGCTGCAGAGCGTCCTTGGTTCTGAGCTTTTCTTTCTTGAGCACGCTGCGTTCGACCTGCTCGTCCGGGGTCAGCGAAAGGTGCCGTTCCAGCTCCGCGAGCCGTCTCTCCAGCTCTCCGTGACGCTCCCGCAACCGCACCATCTGCACCGTCGCCGATTCCTGATCCACGAGGATCTTCTGCATGCCCAAGAACCTCCCGTCAGCAACCATGATAGCGCCGGCTCGACGTATGGATCAATGTACGTAAAGCCCTGACTCAGCCACGGTCAGGCGCGTTGCTTCTCGAAGGCGGCGATCTCCTTGTCCTGGGAGAGGAGAAACTCGAGCTCATCCACCCCGTTCAGCAGGCAGTAGCGGGCGAAGGGGTCGATCGGGAAGCTGGCCTTGCCGCCGTCGGGCAGCGTCACCGTCCGGTCGGCCACCGAGATGGTCACGATCGCGCCGGGCGCCGCGAGCAGCTTGGCGTGCGACGCCGCGTCGATGACCACCGGAACCAGGCCGTTCTTGAGCGAGTTGTTCCGGAAGATGTCCGCGATGGACGTGCTGATGACCGCGCGGAAACCGTAGTCGGTCAGCGACCAGGGCGCGTGCTCGCGCGACGAGCCGCAGCCGAAGTTGTCGCCGGCCACCAGGATCTGCGCCCCGGACGCCTCCGGCCGGTTGAGCACGAAGTCCGGCTTGGCTTTTCCTTCTGCGTCGAAGCGCCAGTCGGCGAACAGCTTGGACCCCAGCCCGACCTTGCTGGTCGCCTTCAGGAACCGCGCCGGGATGATCTGATCCGTGTCCACGTTCTCGACCGGGAGAGCGACCGTCTTCGAGGTGATGCTGTCGATCTTGTCCATGTGTCGTTCTCCTGTTTCAGACCAAATCGCGGGCGTCGGTGACGCGGCCGGTGACGGCGGCGGCGGCGGCGGTGAGCGGGCTGGCCAGGAAGGTCCGGCCGCCGGCCCCCTGCCGCCCTTCGAAGTTGCGATTGCTGGTGCTGACCGCGTACTGGCCGGGCTTGAGCTGATCGCCGTTCATCGCGATGCACATCGAGCAGCCCGCCTCGCGCCACTCGGCGCCGGCCTCGGTGAACACCCGGTCCAGCCCCTCGGCCTCGGCCGCCTTCTTGATGGCCTGCGAGCCCGGGACCACCAGCACGCGCACGCCGTCGGCCACCTTGCGCCCCTTGAAGACGCTGGCGGCCGCCCGCAGGTCGGACAGGCGCGAGTTGGTGCAGCTGCCGATGAACACCACGTCGACCTTGTGGCCCATCAGGCGCTTCTCGCCCTGGAGGCCCATGTAGGCCAGCGCCTTCTCGCCGGTCGCGTTGGTGGCCGACGGGATGTCGCCCGAGATGGGGATGCCCATGCCCGGGTTGGTGCCGTAGGTGATCATCGGCTCCAGCGCCGAGGCGTCGAACTTCTCCTCGCGGTCGAAGGCGGCGCCGGGGTCGGACGGGAGCTGGCGCCAGGCCGCGACCGCCCGGTCCCAGGCCGCCCCCTGCGGCGCGCGCGGCCGCCCCTTCAGGTAGGCGAACGTCGTCTCGTCGGGCGCGATCATCCCGGCGCGCGCGCCGGCCTCGATCGACATGTTGCAGACCGTCATGCGCTCTTCCATCGACAGCGCGCGAATGGCCGAGCCGCGGTACTCGATGACGTAGCCGGTGCCGCCGCCGATCCCCAGCCGCGCGATGACGGCCAGGATGATGTCCTTGGCCGTGACGCCGGGCCGCAGCTGCCCCTCGACCGTGACGGCCAGGGTCCTGGGCGGCTGCTGCAGCAGCGACTGGGTCGCCAGCACGTGCGAGACCTCGCTGGTCCCGATGCCGAACGCCAGCGCGCCGAACGCCCCGTGCGTGCTGGTGTGGCTGTCGCCGCAGACGATGACCTCGCCCGGCTGGGTGACGCCCATCTCCGGCCCGATGACGTGGACGATCCCCTGCCCGTCCGTCCCCAGCGCGTGCAGCTCGATGCCGAAGTCGGCGCAGTTCTTCTCGAGCGTGGCGATCTGGGCCGCGGCGGCGCTGTCCAGCACGGGGATCTTGCCGTCGCGACCGCGCGGCGTGGTCGGGGTGGAGTGATCCATGGTGGCCACCGTCCGCTCGGGGCGGCGGACCTTCAGGCCGCGCTCGCGCAGCCAGGTGAAGGCCTGCGGCGACGTCACCTCGTGGACCAGGTGCAGGTCGACGTACAGGATGGCCGGTGTGTCGGCCGTGGGCGGCCGGACCAGGTGGGCCTCCCAGATCTTCTCGAACATGGTGCGCGGCTTCATCGACATGCAGACGACCTTGGCGCAGGAGCGGGGGCACCGTCCAGTGACAAGCGCGGCGGCATCCGTTAAGTATTACTTAAGAATGGACGCCGCCCTGATCCCCGCCTTCCACGACGCCCTGGTGGTGGCCCAGACCGGCTCCGTCGGCGAGGCGGCTCGCCGCCTGCACAAGACCGCCTCGGCCGTCTCGCAGCAGATCCGCCGCATCGAAGAGCGCTTCGGCGTGGCGCTGTTCGAGAAGGTGGGGCGCGGCATCCGCCCCAGCGCCGCCGGCGAGGCGCTGCTGGGGAGCCTGACCCGCCTGTTCGACGAGGCCGCCTCGCTGGAGGCGCAGCTGGGCGAGATGACCGCCGCGCGCGTGACCACCCTGCGGGTGGCGGCCAGCGACTACCTGGGCGAGGCCCTGCTCTTGCCCGTGCTGCGCCGCCTGTTCGCCGAGGGCGCGCCGCTGCGCTTCGAGATCACGACGACGAACTCGATCGAGGCGGGGCGCCTGGCGGCGGCCGGTCAGGTGGACGTCGCCATCATCAGCACCGATCGCCCGCTGGGCCCCGACGACACGCGCCTGTGCGCGCAACGGTTCTTCTGGATCGCCCCCCGGTCGGCGTCGGCCGGCCGCAAGGCCGGGCCCATCCACGCGCGGGTCGGCCGCGAGCCGCTGCTGCGCCTGGGCGCCGGCAGCCAGGGGCGCCGCGTGCTCGACGAGCTGGTGGGCCGGTCGCGCCTGCGCCCCGTTTCGACCATCGACCTGCCCAGCGTGTCGCTGATGCTCTCCTACGTCCGCCAGGGCCTGGGAATCGGCCTGGTCCCGGGCCTGGCGCTCCGCGGCGACGACCGCCGCCACCTGGCCGTCGAGCCCGCCGACGCCCCCTCGATCGACGTCCGCCTGGCCTGCCGCCCCACGCTGAAGCGCGCCAAGCCCGTGGCGCTGTTCCTGGACGGACTGATCCAGGAGGCGGCCTCGCTCCGGACCGGCTGATCGGTGGTTACTCGAAGCGGATCATGTCCTCGACGGCCGCGCGGAACCAATCCCAAGATGAGCCAAAGCGCTTCCGCCGCTCTGTCCCTTCGCTCGTTCCGCTCACGATCTGCCCACTCCTATCATTCCATGGGCGTTTCGATTTCCGGTCAGCGTCTCCGGTTTTCGAACACTAAAGATCGGTAAATCTGCTAACGAAAAGTCAGACAGTCGTTCGGTGAGCCAGTGTTAAGTTCCGCCCGTGCCAAGGTCGAACGGCAGGGGGATGTTGGGACCAGGGCTCCTGGGTGCCCTCGTGCTGGTCGCCAGCGCCGCCCTGGGATGCAGCAAGGCGCCTCGGGCGAACAGCGCTGATCCCGAAGGGGAGCTGCGGCTGGGGCTGGCGGTGGGCGGAACGTCGATCGCGTCGGTTCACTACGTCATTCAGAGCTCCAGCGCGCCGCCCGTCACCCTGGCTTCGGGGGACGTCAACGTCAGCGGCCCGGGCGGGAACGCGTCGGTGGACGTCGCCCTTCCCCCGGGGACGGGCTGCCAGGTCACCCTGAGCGCAGACATCGTCCCGCCGACCGGAGACCCGAACTACTGCAACGGCGCCAGCGCGCGTTTCAACGTCGTGGCGGGGCAGCCGACGGTCGTGAATGTCCAGATGGTCTGCGGCGACATCCTGGGGCAGTCGACCGGACAGGTCGACGTGAACGCGACGGTGGTGGCCGGCGATCATTGCCCGTCGCTGACGGCGGCGATGGCCTCGCCGGCGGTGACCACCACGCCCGGGGCCACGATCGACGTCTCCGGGACAGCGAGCGATCCCGACGCCGGCGACACGCTGACGTTCACCTGGACCGCCACGGCGGGAAGCTTCGCCATGCCGACGACGGCCGGCAGCTCGGGCGCGAGCTCGGCGACGACCTACACCTGCACCAGCGGCGGCCAGCAGGTCCTGACGCTGACGGTGACCGACAATCACCTCCCCACGGACTGCTCGACCTCGGTCAGGTTTCCCGTCACCTGCGTGGCGGCCCCCAACGCCTGCGGCTCGCTGGCGACGCCCGTGGACGGCGCGGGAGCGTCGGCCCCGGCCCTGGCCGCGTACAACCCGGCGGGTGACTTCACCATCGAGGGATGGGTCTACCCGACGGCGCTGGGCGGCTATCAGACCATCGCGGCCCACTGGGACACCCGGGTCAACGGCACCGCCAGCTATGCCCTTTACTACGACGCAACGGGCACCATCGGGCTGGACACGTCGTCGACGGGCAGCGACGAGCTGGCGGTCACCGGCACGGCGGCGGTGGTTCCGAACCGGTGGAATCATGTGGCCGCGACCTTCACCGCGAGCACCAAGACCGTCACGCTGTTCAAGGACGGCGCGGTCGCCGGCACGGGGACGGTGGGATTCAGCCAGGTCGCGGCCACCACCGGCGTGCCGTTCACGATCGGGGTGCTGGCCATGTCGGCGGCCGATGTGGGCGTGCGCGACCCGCAGAGCGTGATCGGCTACCTGGACGAGGTGCGCCTGTCCAGCAACGTGCGGTACACGACCGCGTTCACGCCGGCCAACACGCTGACGCCCGACGCCAGCACGCTGGCGCTGTACCACCTGGACGAGGGCTCGGGCACCACCGCCGCCGACGCCTCGCCGGCCGCCAACACGGCGACCCTGTCGGGCGGCGCGACGTTCTTCGCCGGCTGTCCGGCCGGCTGCGGCGCCCCGCTGCCGACCGTTCCAAACCTCACCAGCGGCGCGTTCCTGATCTGCGACGCCGACGCCGGGCCGCTGGTCTGGACCGGCCTGATGACCTTCACCGCCGCCGTCCCCACCTGCACCGGCGCGGCCGTCACCGGGACCTTCAACTGGGCCGACCGGACGACGTACTCGGGCGAGACGACGTTCACCGGGACGTACGACGCGACCACGGGCGCGATCTCGGTCGACGAGGTTCAGGTGCTGTCCGGCAACGTCGGCACCGGCCACGACTTCATGACCTACAGCTCCGCCACGGACACCTTGATCAACGGCGGGTGGACCTGCAGCGACTGCTATCAGGGGACCTGGGCCACGGCGACCCACGTCTCCAACCCGGCGACCGCGACCTGCCCCTGAGCTACATGGCGGTGCAGAAATGGCGGTGACCGAGGCCTGATTCGCGGGCGGGGAGTTGAGGCAGGGTTCGAGCCCACGTTCTGATCCCCCCGCCCCGCGGAGCGGGGCGAGGGGACCGGAAACGTTCATTCAACTCCGGTCCTCTCTAGGCCACGCCCCTTAATCGACCGTCATCTTCTCTGTGGCGAAGCACCAGGCCGCTCAGGCGGGCTTGGTCGCGACGACCAAGGCGCGGCGAGAGGCGACGGTCAGCGGCCCCTCGGTGACGAAGTCGAGCAGGCGGACGGAACGGAAGCCGACCCGCTCGAGCAGCGCCACCATCTCGTGACCGGAGTAGAGGCGAATCGAGCTCGACTTGCGCTCCTCGACGCCGGCCCGCAGGAACGTCCACTCCGTTCGAATCCGGGAGGTGGCAAAGTCGAACAGGCGCTCCTCGAGCATCGTGGTGTCGCCGATCCGGCCCCAGCTCCTGGGCTGAAAGATCGGCATCAGGGTCTCAATGAGGTTCGCGTCGATCAAGAAGCGCCCGCCTGGAACCAGGGCGCGGAAGATGCCGGCGGCCAACGCCTGGTCGCCCGCGTCGTCGAAGAAGCCGAACGACCCCCAGAAGTTGAACGCGGCGTCGAACCCCGAGAGATCGTCGAGCTGGCGCATGTCGCGCTCGAGGAACGTGATGGGCAGATCGCCGGCCGCCGCGCGCCCCTCGGCCAGGAACGACGACGTGAAGTCGATCCCGGTCAGCGTGTAGCCGCGCCGGGCCAGCGGGATCGTCAGCCGACCGTTGCCGCAGGGCGCGTCCAGGACGCGCGATCCCGGCCGCAGCGCCAGCACGCGCTCGAGCATCTCGGCGCGCCGTTCGCTCTGCTCGGCCGGAAAGAACGTCCGCTGGAGGTCCAGCCACACGCCCCCGAAGAACGATTCGTACCAGTCCGCCACGCCGCTAGGGTACCAGCAGACGGTCCTTGAGCCGGTTGATTCGCGATTCGATCAACCACCAGGACAGCGACGCCAGCCCGATCGCGCAGCTGCCGTAGATCACCAGGCGCCGCCAGCCGTCGGGAGGCGTCGTGCCCAGCCAGGGGTAGACGTCGTGTCCCAGCAGGTCGATGAGCGGCAGGTGGAACAGATAGATCCCGTAGCTGATCGTCCCCACGTAACGAAGCGGGCGACTCAGCAAGGCCCAGCGGAGGCCGGCCGGGACACCCGCGCACAGCCGGCCGACGGCCCAGGCGAACGTGAGGGCGCTGCCGGACTCGCGCAGGGGAGCCATCAGGCGGCGATCGAGGTGAAGCTCGGGGACGGCGATGCCCAGCAGCAGCAGCGGGGGACCGACCATCATCCCCACCCGCGACAACCTCCGGGCCAATCGCTCGTCGCCGTATTCGAGCGAGCCCAGGACCGCGACCAGGGCCCCCGCCCCCAGCGTCGCGAGATTCGTCACCGCCAGCAGAGCGATGGCGGAAGAATCCATGGTGGCGATCGACAGCGAGGAGCCGACCACGAAGCCCAGGACGGCCACGCTCGCCACCGCGCCGGCCAGCCAGCGCCTCGGGCACAGGAACAGAAACAGCGGCCAGACCAGGTAGAACTGCTCCTCGACCGCCAGCGTCCAGAGGTGCGCCACCGTCGATCGGTACGTCTCGGGATGGGCGATGAACAGGTGGTTCTGCACATAGAGCAAGAAGGCCCACAGGTGCTCCCTGACGGGCGCCAGGTAGAAAGCCCCGAACAGGATCGTCAGGTAGTAGATCGGCGACAGGCGCAGCCATCTGCGCAGATAGAACACCTTCAGCGCCCGGCCGACCGTGAGCTGGCGCGCCGCGATCCGACTCTTCAGCCTGAGCAAGATCCCCGTGATCAGGAAGCCGCTCAGCACGAAGAACAGCCGGACGCCCAGGTAGCCGGTGTCCAGGCGGACGACCCACCAGTCCTGGTGGTTCATCAGGTAGTGGGTGGCGAACACGCCCAGGACCGCCCAGGCGCGCAAACCGTCGAACTGGCCGGCGCGGCCCGGTGCGATCCGCCCAGGGACCACCCGTGCCTCAGCCTGCGGCGCTGCGCGAGGCGGCTTGGGCGGCGGCGCGGGCGAGCGGCAGCTCCATCGCGTCGGCCAGGGCCGTGGCGCTGGCCTCGATGATGTTGGGCGAGACGCCGATGGTGCTCCAGCGTTCGTCGCCGCGGCCGGCCTCGATCAACACGCGCGTGCGCGCGCCCGTCGCCGCCTCGGGGTCCAGGATGCGGACCTTGTAGTCGACCAGGTGGACGTCGCGCACCAGGGGGAAGTGCGGGTTCAGCGCCTTGTGAAACGCGCCGTCCAGCGCGTGCACCGGGCCTTCGCCCTCGGCCACCGTGTGGACGATCTCCTCGCCGATGCGCAGCTTGACCGTGGCCTCGGCGAACATCGAGTTGCCGCGACGCCGCTCGGAGATGACCACCACGTCCAGCACCTCGAAGGGGGGCGCGTAGTCGGGCTTGCTGCGCCGCCCGAGCAGCTCGAAGGACCCCTCGGCCGCCTCGAACTGGTAACCCTGGCTCTCCAGATCCTTCACCCGCTCGAGCAGCGTCTTCTCGGCGCCGCGCAGGTCGATCCCCATCTCGCCGGCCCGCATGCGGATGTTGCCCCGCCCGGCCAGCTCGGAGACGACGATGTGGCGGCGGTTGCCCACCCGCTCGGGGGGGACGTGCTCGTAGCTGGCGGTCACCTTCTCGACCGCGGCGACGTGCATCCCACCCTTGTGCGCGAACGCCGAGCGCCCGACGTAGGGGGCGTGCGCGCGCGGGCGGATGTTGGCGATCTCGCTGACCGTGCGCGACAGCTCGGTGAGGCGGGCCAGGTTCTCGTCGGGGACGCAGCGGCGGTCCATCTTCAACTGCAGCGCCGGGATGATCGAGATGAGGTTGGCGTTCCCGCAGCGTTCGCCCCAGCCGTTGATCGTCCCCTGCACCATCAGGCAGCCGGCCTCGACGGCGGCCAGCGCGTTGGCGACCGCCAGCTCGCTGTCGTTGTGGGTGTGGATCCCCAGTCGGGTCGGCACCGCGGCGCGCACCGCCGTCACGATCTCGACGACCTGCGAGGGGAGCGTTCCCCCGTTGGTGTCACAGAGGGCCAGCCAGTCCGCGCCCGCGTCGGCGGCCGCCTTCAGCGACGCCAGCGCGTAGGCGGGATCGGCCCGGAACCCGTCGAAGAAGTGCTCGGCGTCGTAGACCAGCTCGCACCCCTGCTGCTTCAGGTAGCCGACGCTGTCGCGGATCATCGCCAGGTTCTCGTCCAGCGTCGTCCCCAGCACCTCGGTCACGTGCAGCGTCCAGGACTTGCCGACCACGCAGACCACCGGCGTCTGCGCGTCGATCAGCGCGCGCAGGATCGGATCGCTCTCGGTGCGGCCGCCCGCCTTGCGGGTCATCCCGAAGGCCGTCAGCTTGGCGTGACGCAGGTTCAGCGACCTGGCGCGCTGGAAGAACTCGACGTCCTTGGGGTTCGACCCCGGGTACCCGCCCTCGATGTAGTGAATGCCGAAGCCGTCCAGAATGCGCGCAATCTTGAGCTTGTCCTCGACCGAGAGGGACAACCCCTCGCTCTGGGTCCCGTCACGCAGGGTGGTGTCGAACAGCTGCACGTTCATTGGAAAACTCCGGGGGAAGCCGCCGAGGTTAGCACTTTCTTGTCAGCCGTGACGATCCGGGGGAGGGGGATGCGTGCCTGAACGGGCTGTGCGCCCAGCCACAGTGAGTCGAGGCAGCCCGCCCGCTATACTCGGGCCGGCTCTCCTCATGCGCAGCGCCATTTTCCTGCTGTTCGCGTTGGTCGCCGGCTGTGGGCTGGGGGCGGGGACCAGCGACGGGGGCGTCCCCGGTGACGCGCAGCCGGCGGTGGTCCACGTGCTGGTGTCGAACACGCCGCAAAACGTCCCGGCGCAGACGCAGTCGGCGCTGGGGCCGTTCCAGCTCCCCGCAGGCGCGACGGTGACCTTCACCATCGCCGACTCGAGCGGCTACGACACGATGAACGTCGGCGTGGTCGACGCCTCGACGCTCAACGGCCTGTACCCGGTCGCCTACGGCGCGCAGAACGGGATCAGCAGCACGACCGGCACGACACCCGCGCTGGCGGCGGGCAGCTACGTGCTGGTCGTGCAGTGCCTGGACATCCTGACGTCCTGCTCGTTCAACCTGACGCTGACCGCGACGTATTGACGCCGCTCGACTCTGGCACGTGGCCTGCCTGAAAATGCGCCATGAACGCCAGCTGTCGTTCTGGGCGCCGGGTTGTTTGCCGAAGAGCCCAGGGCCGGTGCGGGTCGGGGACGATACGCGCAGATCGGGCGCTCTCTGCGCCTCTCCCGCGAATGCGGGGGAGGCCGCCGAGCCGCAGGCTCGGCGGGTGGGGTCCGGACCTCTCCCCGACCCTCTCCATGCTTTCGCATGGAGAGGGGGAAGGAGCCCCTGCGTCTAGGGGCCCTTCTTGCTGACAGTGATGTCGGGGGGGCGGCCGTAGAACGGGACGACGGAGGCCAGGTCGGCGGCTTCGCCGCGGGCGCGCTGCAAGAGGGCCAGGCGCCCGACGGAGAGGGCGGTGGGGCCGGCCACGTCGACGACGGGCAGGCCGGCCAGGCGCTCGCGATGGCGGACGGCGCCGTTGCCGGCCACCTGCAGCGCGCTGAGCGACGTCGCCCAGCCGGCCACCTCCTGCGGTTGAAGCCGCGCAGACGGCAAGAGCTCACGCGCCAGCCGGGCCGGATCGGCCGCATACGCGGCGACGTAGACCTCGCCCTTACCGGCGTCCAGGCAAGGGACGGCGGTCGCGGCCGGCGTCGCGGCCAGCAGGTCGACCGCCAGCGCCTGCAGCGACGAGACGACGTGAAGCGGCACGCCGGTGGCCATGGACATCCCCTTGGCCGCCGCCAGGCCGACGCGCAGGCCGGTGAAGCTGCCGGGCCCGCCACCGCAGGCGATGCCCGCCAGCTGGGCGGCCGCGACCCCGGCCGCCTTCAGCGCCTGCGCGCAGAGCGGCATCAGGTGGCCGGCGTGGCGATCGGCGGTGATCTCCGCTGAAAAACGAGCCTGACCGTCCAGATCGACGATGGCCACGCGCGCGGTGGGCGTCGAGGTGTCCAGACAGAGAAGCAGGGGAGTGGCCGTCATCGGGGCAGAAGATACCGGACGACGTCGTTTCGCATGGCGAAGATCATCAGGATCACGACCACCACCAGCCCGACGTAGGTGGCGATGTCTCGCGCGCGGGGCGACGGCGGCCGCCGCTTGAACAGCTCGAGCGTGAAGAACACCAGCAGCCCGCCGTCCAGGATGGGCACCGGCAGGAAGTTGAGCAGCGCCAGGTTGATGCTGATGAGCGCCATCAGCCACAGGTACTGGTCGAAGCCCTGTTCGGCGGCCACCCCGGCCGCGTAGCCGATCATGATCGGGCCGCCCAGGGTGGTCAGCGGCACGCGCCCGCGCACGATCTGCCCGAAGCCGTAGGTCATCGCAAAGATGATCTGCCCGGTGCGCTCGAACGCGTGCCCCACCGCGTAGCCGAACCGGTTGGTGATCGGCACCGGCGGGTCGGTCTTCCAGGCCAGGCGCGAGAGCGCCCCGAAGATCAGGTGCTGCTCGTCCTGGCGGTAGGCGTCCAGCTCGGAGCGGACCTCCTGCCGGAAGCTGGCCTCGCGGTGCTCGCCGCCGGTCGAGCGCCAGCCCAGCCGGAAGCTGCGCTCGGGGTGATCGGCCAGCCGCTCGCGCAGCACGTCCCAGTGGGGCAGCGGCGTGCCGTCCAGCGTCTCGATCTGGTCGCCGCGGCGCAGGCCGATCTGGTCGGCCGGGCTCCCCGGCTCGACGGAGAAGACGAACAGCTCGGCCGACAGGATGCCGGTCTCGTAGTGCCGCCGCCCGGTCGGGTCCGCCACGGCGGCCGGGATGACCGTCGCCGAGCCCGGCTCCTGGATCTCGATGTCGGCGAACGGGACCGACGAGAACCCGCCCCGCAGGTAGTTGACTCGCAGCGGCGCGGCGCCGACGTGCTCCAGCGCGTTCGCGAACTCGGTCCAGGTCCCCACCGGGACGCCGCCCACCGCCGTGATGAAGTCGAACGTCTTGAGGCCGGCCTGGGCTGCCGGCGAGGCCGGATCGATGACGCCGATCTCCGGCAGGTGGAACCGCGGCGACACGCCGATCCACCCCACCCGCTCGCGCGTGTGCATCGGGCCCAGGCGCTCCAGCTCGGTCGGCGTCACGTCGCGCTCCTCGGCGTCGGGCCCGCGGCGGATCCCGAACCGCAGCGTCTTGCCCGACGAGCTGGAGATGATCTGCTCCAGCTCTTCCCAGTAACGTACGCGGCGGCCGTTCACCGTCTCGACCTTGTCGCCGGGCAGCAGGCCCGCCGTCGCCGCCGGCAGCCCCGGCAGCACCGTCCCGATGGTCGGCGGCAGCAGCGTCCGCTGCCCGGCGTAGTGAACGAAGTAGATGACCAGCGGCAGCAGCAGGTTGAACAGCGGTCCGGCGATGACCACCGTGTAGCGCTGCCAGAGCGGCTTGGCCGCCAGCGCGCGCGGGCGGTCGACCGGCGGGATCGGCTCGCCCGGATCCTCGCCCAGCAGGCGCACGTATCCGCCCAGCGGGATCAGCGACAGGCGGTACTCGGTCTCGCGGCGCGTGAACCCGAACACCTTCGGGCCGAACCCCAGCGAGAAGCGAATCACCTTCACGTCGAAGAGGCGCGCGAAGAGGAAGTGCCCCAGCTCGTGGACCAGGATCAGAACGCCCAGCAGCACCAGGACGGCGGCGGCCCAGGTCAGCATCGTCATGACGGCGCGGTCATACGATGTGGGCCTCGGGCACCGGGCGGACCGCGCCGTTCGTCAAGCGCCCCTCGCGCCACAGCTCTCGCTCGATGGCGTCCAGCAGCGGCAGCGTCGACGCGCGCTCCTGCGCCGAGATCAGCACCGCCGGGCGGTTGCGATCGCCCCGCGGGAGCTGAGCGCGCTCTTCCGGCGAGACCAGGTCGATCTTGTTCCAGACCAGCAGGCGCGGGGTCTCGGCCAAGCCCAGCTCGGACAGGATGCTCTCGACCGCCGCCATCTGCTGCTCGCGCGCCGGATCCGACGCGTCGACCACGTGCAGCAGCAGGTCGGCCTGGTCCAGCTCTTCCAGCGTGGCGCGGAACGCGCGCGCCAGGTCGGCCGGCAGATCGCGAATGAAGCCGACGGTGTCGGCCAGGATGATCTCGCGCTCGCGCGGGAAGCGCAGCCGGCGCGTGGTCGGATCCAGCGTGGCGAACAGCTTGTTCTCGGCCAGCACGTCGCTGCCCGTCAGCGTGTTGAGCAGGGTCGACTTGCCGGCGTTGGTGTAGCCGACGATGGCCACCACCGGCAGGCCACGGCGCACGCGCTCGGCGCGCCGGCCCGCCCGCTGCTCGCCGAAGCGATCGATCTCCTTCTCCAGCCGGTGGATCCGCTCGCGCGCGCGGCGGCGGTTCTCTTCCAGCTTGGTCTCGCCGGGACCGCGCCCGCCGATGCCGCCGGTCAGGCGGCTCATCATCGTGTTCTTCTCGTGCAGGCGCGGCAGCCGGTAGCGCAGCTGCGCCAGCTCGACCTGCAGCTTGCCGTCGCGGCTCTTGGCGCGCTGGGCGAAGATGTCCAGGATCAGCATCGTCCGGTCGATCACCTTCAGGTCGGTGAAGTCGGCGATGGCGTGCGCCTGCACGGGCGTCAGGTCCGGATCGAAGATCAGCGCGTTGGCGTCCATCTGCATGGCGCGGATGAGGACCTGTTCCAGCTTGCCGCGGCCGACCAGGTACTTGGGATCGGGATCGGGGCGCGCCTGCTCGACGACGCCCATCACCCGGACGCCGGCGGTCCGACAGCGCTCTTTCAGTTCGGGGACCCGCGACGGGTCCCCGCGCCCCCCCGCGACGGGGTCGCGCGGGCGAAGCCCTCGCGCCCCCACGCGATCAGCTCGGCTCGCCTTGCGGATGTCGACCACCACCAGCAGCACCCGGTCGCGATCGTCCGTGGCGACCGCCGCCGGCGCGACGCGGTCGAACTCTTCTTCCAGCGCGCGGATCAGCGCCTCGGCGTCGACCGTGCTGCGGTGAAACGGCTCGGTCGGCAGGATGCGCCAGGGCTCGGTTGCCTGCCCCTCGGCGGGCGGCAGCAGGTGCGCCACGTGCAGGTCGGCCGGGCGGCCGTCGGGCAGGAGGCCGATCGCGGCCACCAGGTCCAGGCGCAGCAGCGCCAGGTCGACCAGATCGTCGCGGGTCAGCGGCTCGTTGCGCAGGTGCGTGTGCACCAGGCGCAGGCCCCGGAAGCGCCCGCGGCCGGCCCGGATGCGGCCGATCTCCGGCAGGTTGATGCGCGACGCGTCGCCGACGAAGACGTGCTCGATCTCGCCCCGCCGGTCGACCAGGATGCCCACCTGGCGCTCGATCTCGCGCGAGACGGCGCAGAGATAGGTCGCCAGCTCCCCGGAAGCCACCTCGTTCGGCCGGACCCGCCGCCGGTAGACGCGCTCCAGCGCATGCTTCTGGCTGGGCTTCAGCCCGACGATATTCCCCGTGACCGTGTGCAGGACGGGGAGGTTAGCACCGGACGTGGGTCCAGACACGGGCCTTGCAGGACAATGGTCGGGCTGGCAGCCAGGAGCTGGCGGCGGCGGCCTGGCGGCTCGCCCGGACGACGACTGCCCTCTTGCCGGCGTGACGAGATGCCCGGCCGGCTGTTCCACAAGGGCCAGGCACGGCCTGACAGCGACGAGCTTCGAAGTCCTGCTGGCTTCTGGACCGCGACTGACGGCGCGGTGTACAAATGAGAGCTGTCGTTCCGGGTCGCCAATCGTCGCCAGGCCCGGCGGAGGTTCTTCCTATGCGCTTCACTTTGCTTGGTCGTACTTGCTCGATCCTTTTCGTGATTGTGGCGGTCGCCGCCTGCAGCAGCTCCCCCGGCGGAGCCGGCGGCACCGGGGGCGCCGCCACCGGTGGCTCAGGCAGCGGCACCGGCGGCACCGCGACCGGCGGCAGCCCGGGCACGGGCGGCAGCGGGACAGGCGGAACGGGCACGGGCGGCAGCGCGGCGACGGGCGGCGCCGGCGGAGGCTCGGCAACGGGAGGCACGGGGGGCGCGCTGGCCGGGTGCACGCCGATGCCGCTGGCCATGACCGGCGCGCTGAACGGTCGCTACGGCACGATGTTCTTCCAGAACAACTACTACTTCATGCAGGTGAACGAGTGGAACTCGTCGAGCATGCAGGTGATGAGCTACGGCGGTGACTACCTGTTCAAGATGACCACCCAGATGGCCAGCACGGCGACCAACGGGTCGCCCACCGGCTTCCCGTCGGTGTTCATCGGCCAGAACTCCGGTCACATGACAATGGGCAGCAATCTGCCCAAGGCGGTGACCGCGCTGACCACCGTGCCCACGACCTGGAACTGGAACGACGCAGGCACGCTGGCCGACGACACCAACAACAGTTACAACGCCACCTACGACGTCTGGTTCAGCACCAGCTCTTCCGGCGACCCGCTGATGTCCGTCGGCCCGTCGGGCGGCTATCTGATGGTCTGGCTGCACAAGCCGACCGACGCGCAGCCGATCGGCGGCTCGCCGATGAAGCAGGGGATCACCATCGCCGGCGTGCCGGGAACCTGGGACGTCTGGATCGGCCCCAACGGCAACCGCCCCTGCATCTCCTATGTCGCGACGCAGACCACCCTGTCGCTGTCGTTCGACCTGAACCTGTTCATCCAGGACGCGGTCAAGAACCAGCCCAACACCATCCAGAGCAGCTGGTACCTGACCAACATCTTCTCGGGCTTCGAGATCTGGCGCGGCGCGCAGAACGTGGAGAGCACGGCCTTCTGCGCCGTCGTGAACTGAGGACTCGCGGTTCACAACCAGGCCGGCCGGATCCCCGGTTTGTGAACGCCCAGGCTACACGCCCGAACCCTTGAGCGGGTCGCGGCCCTAACTGGCCGCGATTACATGAGTTTATGACAGAGCCGGGGTTGGTCTCCCGGTTGCTTTGTGGAAGGTCGAATCCAACAGGAGACCCGCCATGAAGACCTCATTGATCCGTCCCTCGCTCGCTTCGTTGATCGTCCTCTCCACGCTGGCCGCGGTTGGTTGCGGGTCCGAGCCGCCGCCCGAGGAAGTCGCGGTGGCGCCGGCCGCGGCCGTCAGCCGAGCCCTTTCGACGTCGGCCGCGACCAAGACCGTCACGCCGGTCGCGCCGGCGCCGGCCACGACCCCACCCGCCAACAGCGACCTCCAGACGCTGCACCCCTGGGACGTCCACATCACGGGCACGGGCAGCCTGGATTGCCGCGGCATCCTGATCCACCCGTCCTGGGTACTCACCGCGGCCCACTGCATCGGACCGATCGCGGGCACGGTGAGCTACTCGCGAACCGACCCGACCACCGGCGCGGTCAGCTCCGACAGCCGGTCGTTCGACGTCAACGGGCCGCACCGCGGGATGTTCGTCAACCCGGGGTACGTGGCCGACGGCAACTTCGGCCAGCCCCAGAACGACATCGCGCTCATCCGGCTGGCCAGCCCGTTCAACATCGACCGCAACATCCAGACCGCCGGCCTGCCGCGCGCCCCGGCCAACCCCGGACGGACCGGCACGATGGGGACCAACAACCACGTGACGATGCCGCCCGGGTACACCGCGGTCGTGCGCGCGCCCCAGCTCGCCACCGCCGATTGCACCGCGCCGGCCGGGTTCATCTGCATCGATCCGCCCGCGGGCAGCCTCTGCTCGGGCGACAGTGGGTCGGGCTTCACCGAGGTCCTCAACGGGCGCGCCCAGGTGATCGGCGTCGCCAGCAACATCAGCAACTTCGACAGCAGCACCGGCTGCATCCTGAGCGGCGGCCAGGCTCAGCTCAGCGACGTCTACCAGTACGAGAGCTGGATCCTCTCGACGATGGGGATGTCGTCGCTGAACCAGGTCGGCGGGCACGTGCAGCTGCGCGCGTCCAGCGCCGTGAACGGCGGCGAGCTGCGCCTGACCTGCACCGCCACCCAGGCCGTCGTCGATGTGACCACCAGCGTGCCGGGCGGCGAGATCGGGATGGACTGCGACGACGTCGCCGTCGTCTGCATCGCGCCCAGCACCTCGAGCCTCACCGGCTTCTCCGAAACCACCACCGCCGCGAACGGCAGCGTGACCACGCAGTCGCTCCCGTTCCTGTCGGCCTTCACCGCGATCTACGCCGACCCGGGCGCGACGTTCCAGGAGTACACCTGCGGCTTCAACAACGGCCTCTTCACCGCGGTGTCGACGGTCGCGACCGCCACGGTGATGCTGGCCCAGTAGCCCTCAGCCGGGCTCGCCGTCCCCGCGGTCGCGCGAGCTCGCCACCCCGTGCCGGCGCATCAGCCGGTACAGGTAGACCCGGTCGATTCCGGCGGCGCGCGCGGCGGGAGCCACGCGCCCGCCGTGCGTTTCCAGCAGAGCGGTCACGTAGCGCGCCTCGAAGTCCTCCAGCGCCTGCCGCCGGGCCTCGGCGTAGGGAAGCTCGGGATCGACGGTCGGCTGGGCCGCCTGGACGGGACGGGCGCCCGTCAGGCGCATGCCCGGCTCACCCAGCGGCATCGGCTCTTCGAACACCAGGCAGCGCTCGAGGTAGTTGCGAAGCTCGCGCACGTTGCCCGGCCAGGCCGCCCGCGCCAACGCCGCCACGAACTCGGGCGAGCAGAGGCGGTCGGTGATCTCCTCGGACGCGCGCAGCCGGCGCAGCAGGTGGCGGACGGTGAGCGCCAGGTCATCGGGGCGGTGGCGGAGCGGCGGCATCACGACCCGCACCACCGACAGCCGGAAGAACAGGTCCGAGCGAAAGCGCCCCTGGTTCACCTCGCTGCGCAGGTCCCGGTTGGTCGCGGCGATGATGCGCACGTCGATCGGCCGGTAGCTGCTGGTCCCCAGCGGCCGGATCTGCCGGTTCTCGAGCGCCCGCAGCAGCTTGGGCTGCAGGTCCAGCGGCAGCTCGCCGATCTCGTCCAGGAAGATGGTCCCGCCCGCCGCGTCCTCGAACGCGCCGCGGCGTCGAGCGTCGGCCCCCGTGAACGCCCCCTTCTCGTGGCCAAAGAACTCGCTCTCGAGCAGGTTGCCCGGGATGGCGGCGCAGTCGACCACCACCAAGGGGCGGGCTGCCCGCGGGCCGGCCTGATGGATCGCCTCGGCCGCCTGCCCCTTGCCGGTGCCGGTCTCCCCTTCGAGCAGCACGGTCGCGTCGCTGGGGGCCGCCTTCTCCATCAGCGCGAAGGCCGCCCGCATCGCGACCGACTGCCCGTGCATGTCGCCGAACGAGGTGCGGTGCGAGACGAGCAGCCGGTTGCCGCCGTCCGCCAGGTTGAACCGCAGCGACGCCGCGCCCAGCCGGATGATGCTGCCGTCGCGAAGGAACGCCTCCTTGACCTGAACGCCGTCGACCACCGTGCCGTTGAGGCTGCCCAGGTCGACGATGTGCGGTCGTTTGGCGTCCACCCGGATCTCGCAGTGGAAGCCCGAGACGGTCGGCTCGGTGAGGCGCAGATCATTCCCCTCCGCCGTGCCAATCGAGCACGTCTCACCGGACGACTCCCACGGCCGCCCCCCGGCGCCGCCGTCGACCAGCTGGACCCGGAACCGGCCCACCGTGGGCGCCCAGAGCGCCTGGGCGGCGATCAACTCGGTCACCGGCTGCAGGCTACCATGCTGGCCCGGCGGCCCGTTCGCCCACCGGGATTCCCGGTCAGCGCGACCAGGCGCGTGCCGGCGACCTCGAAGGTCGTGGCGACAGGTGACGCGCTGAGCACCCGGGCGTCAGGCAGGACCGTCGGAGCCGTCTCGGCTTTCCCGATATGGTACCAGGCCGGGTTACGTTCACCGTCGATGATGACCCCGAACCAGCGGCGAGCCTGCCTCGGAGTCTTGACCGTGGCGTTCGGGGCGGCGGCCGTCGCCTGGACCATCGGCTCGTCGGCGTCGCTGTCGCTGACCTTCGATGAGCCGCATCATCTGGCGACCGGGATCGAGTGGTGGCAGTTCGGGACGTACCGGTGGTGGACCGAGAACCCGCCGCTGCCCAAGCTGGCGACCGCGCTCGGTCCCTACCTGGCAGGCATGCGGCTGCCGGCCGATCCAGCGTCGATCAACCGGAAGCCGTGGGGTCCGGGCATCGAGCTGCTCCAGTCCGCTCCCAGCCCCGCGCGGGCTCTGATGCTGGCGCGGCTGGGGACGGTGGGCTTCCTGTTGCTGACCCTGGGGATGGCGTTCGCGCTGGCGGGCGGGCGAAAGCGCCTGTTCCCGGCGTTCGTCGCCACGGCGCTGGTGGCGACCTACCCGCCCCTCCTGGGCCACGCGGGGTTGGCCACGACCGACGTGGCCGCGGTGGCGACCGTGCTGCTGTTTCTGTTTTGCCTGGATCGCTGGGCCGAGCAGCCATCGCGCGGACGCGCGGCCTGCGTCGGCGCGGGCTTCGCCCTGGCGACGCTGTGCAAGCTGACGGCGCCGGCGTTCTGCCTGCCATTGGGGTGCGCCTGGCTGGCCGCCCGTCGCTGGACGCTGGGCCGCTGGACGGGAGGCGAAGGCGCCCGCTGGCGGACACGGCTAGGCCAGGCGGCGATCGCGGCCGCCACGGCGTTCCTGGTGGTGTGGGCGGGGTATCGCTTCTCCGTCGGCCGACTCGACGAATTGCCGCCGATGGACTTTCTCGGGACGCCGGTCCTTCCTCGACCCGGTCAGCGGTCGGCGCTCCTGGCTTGGTTCTGCCGGTTGCGCGTGCCGGCGCCCGAGTTCTGGCACGGCTTCCTGTTCCTCAGGGCCCATGACGCTCACGGGCACCCGGCCTTTCTGTTCGGACAGATCCGCGATCGCGGCGGGTTCTGGGATTTCTATCTGGTCGGCCTGCTGTTGAAATCGCCGCTCCCGTTTCTGCTGCTGCTCGCCGCCTGCCTCCCGGCGCTCTTGCGCAAAGGGCGGGCCCCACTGGACCCGCGTGCTCTCGGCGCCGGGCTCGCCGCGATCGCGGCGCTGGCTCTGTCGACGCTGCTCACGGTCAACATCGGGCTACGGCACCTGCTGGTTGCCGCTCCGCTGCTCGCCATCTTCATCGCCGGCTCTGTCACGCCATGGATCGAAGAGCTCGCCGGGCGTTTGGGCAACACGGCGGCCGTCGTCTTTGGTGCGCTCCTGGCCGCCGGCGCCCTCACCGTCGAGAAGAATCGGCCGGAGCTCATGGCGTACTTCAATCCGCTGGCCGGGCGCGAGCCCGGGCACGCACTCATCGACTCCGACCTCGACTGGGGGCAGGACCGTCTACTCCTCGAGCGAGAGCTGCGCGCGCGCAAGATCCCGTCGGCTCACTACGGCTTCTTCGGGACGATGAATCCGTGCAGTCCCGACCTGCCGCAACTCTCGCCGCTGGCCGCAAACGTGCCGGTGACCGGCTGGGTCGTGCTCAGCGAGCAGTTCTATCGCTCGAACTTCTTCGTGGGCTTTCGCCGCGATTCCTGCGCGTCACCCCATTACAGGCTGAAGACGGCACCGGCGGGCGCGTACGACTGGCTGAAGGCGTACGAACCCGTAGCCCGAATCGGTGCCACCCTGCGCCTCTACTACATTCCCGAGCGCTGAGCTCGGACGCGACGTCCAGACTGGATGCGTCGGGCGCGCTCGTGGCCACCGTTCACCTCGAGAGCGGCGTCACCACGATCACCTGCCCCGGAAGCGCGCCGACCGTGCTTCCCGGCTCCTGTGGCTTCTCGGGGCTCATGGTCACCGGCACCTACCTGATGGATTCCACGACGTCGGCTTGCTGAGGCTAGACGAATGCCTCGTCGAAGAGCGCGTGCATCGCGGACCATGACCGCTTGTCTGCGCCCTCGTGGTAGCCGCATCCAGGCCGGTCGATGCCGCGCTCGGTGAACCCGTGCATCGCGTTGGCGTAGACGTGCATCTGCCAGTCGGCTTCGGCGCGGGTCATCTCATCCTCGAAAGAGCTTCGCTGGTCGCGTGTCGCAAAGGGATCGGCGGCGCCGGTGCAGACCAGGACGGACGCCTTCAGCTTCCCGGCTTCACCCGGCATGCGCGCGCCGAGCCCTCCGTGAAAGCTCACGGCGGCGCGAAGCTCGGCGCCACTTCTTGCCAGCTCGAGGGCAGCGAAGCCGCCGAAGCAGAACCCGATGGCAGCCGTGCGAGTCGGAGGAACGAACGGATGCGCTCGCATGCATTCCAGGGCGGCGGCGAGACGCGCGCGCAAGGTCAGCGGATCGCCCGCGAGCCCGGTGATGACCTGGACTCCGCGCTCCCGACTCGTGAAGACCTCCCCGAACAGATCGGGGACGAACGCGACGTACCCTCGTTCGGCGAGCATCCGAGCACGCTCCATCTCGTGAGCGCCGGCGCCAGCGCCCCCGTGGAGCACCATCACACCGGCCCGAACCGTCGCCGCGCCGCCGTCGGGTACAAAAAACCGGCCGTCGTATGAGCGGCCGGTCGACTGGTAGCTGACCTTGTCTTCTTGCATGACGCCTGTCCCTTTCGCGAGGAGAAGCGTCAGTCTAAGTATCATTAATTATTGAGAATTGTCAACATCGTATTCGTCGCGCAGCGAATCGGTCACAGTGGAGCTCGGCCCGAATGACGCGTGCGCGCGCCAGCTTGCCCCCTCCGGTCGATCTCCTGCTCCTTCGCCGCCCCACGCCCGGCCGGCGCACGAAGATCCACGAGGCCCCCGACACGCCGTCCGATCCCCTGGAGCCGATGTTCGTCGCGGGGACCTGGAGTGTCTTCGCAGACCTCGCGGCCCTCCTGGGCACGAAGAACAACTACGACGCGGAGCGGGCGGTCCGACGCCGACTCCAGTCGGTCGCTCCGGATCTCGGCCGGCGCCTCGAGTTCGATTCCGAGGCTGGTGCGTTCGGCGCAAACACGACCTCGCGCGCAGACATTCAACGACTCGCCGAGATCATCCGGTCGATGACGACCGCCGGGGGTGCGAGTGGCTGAGCAAAGAGGGATCTCGCCTGCCGAAATCGAGATCGTCCGGTGGTTGCTCACACACGGGGCGATGAAGGACGTGTCGGAGTACAACGCTGACTCCCTGCAAGGTTGCTACGCGGTATCGGCCTGCCCTTGCGGCTGCGCAAGCGTCGACTTCGTTTACCCCGGGTCAACCAGGACCGCCGGCCTGAAGGCGACATCCATCATCGCCGAGGCAATCACGCGCTGGCCGGATGGAGCGCAGGCCGGGGTGATGCTCTGGGGCAGCACAGGGATGATCCTCGGAATCGAGCTCTACGAGCTCGGGGGCGCTGACATCGCGCGCCGCTTTCCGACGCTGGAATCGCTGCGCCGGTGGGAGGACTACTACCCGCTTCCGACCTCTGGAACGTAGAGGCTCGCGCGAATCAAAGTTGGTCCGAGGCGAATCGCCGGCGCGCGACCCAGATTCCCCGGGGCTAGCGGGGGAGGCAGCGCATGGGAGTACGGCGGCGGTTGGCGGGGCCCGGGTGGCCGCGGTCCTGGCGCTCGGTGGCGCCTGTGGTGGCGGGACGCAGCACGAACCCCTTCATCCCGCCCGGGGGTTCTGTCATCGTCCCCGCAAGCCGGATGGGCAACTATCTCGTGATCTCGATCCTCCTTCTCGTCGCGGCCGGCGCGCCGTT
Source organism: Polyangia bacterium (assembly GCA_035578045.1). Taxonomy (GTDB): domain Bacteria; phylum Myxococcota_A; class Polyangia; order Fen-1088; family Fen-1088; genus JADGRB01. Next base: position 71,412 of record DATJWP010000093.1, read on the forward strand.
CGGCGGCTGCGCGTCGACTGGTCCTGGCCCGAGAGCCGTCGTTCCGCCCGCCGCGGGCGAGACGGATGTGGACCCGACCCGGCCCCCGGCGGGCTCGAAGCGGCTGCCGTCGTCGATCGCCTGCGAACCGACCCCGCCGTGCACCGATTGCAAGCTCGCGACCGGCGGAGCTCAGCCCAGCCCCAGCGGCAGCCTGGACAAAGAGGTGATCCGCTCGATCATCCGCAGTCACCTCGCGCAGGCCAGGGCCTGCTACGACGCCGTGGCCCAGACGGACCCGGCGGCCGCGGGGATGCTGAAGCTCACGTTTGGAATCGCCCCGTCTGGACAGGTCGCCACCTCATGTCTCGAGAGCTCGCAGCTGCGCGACGCGGTGGTCGAGCGCTGCATGGCCGACATCCCGCTCAGCTGGACCTTCCCGCCACCGGAGGGGGGCGGCTGGGTCGTCGTGACGTATCCGTATCTGTTTACCCGTGATGACCAGGGTGGCCCGCCCGGAAAACCTCAGACGCGATAGGCTGCCGTCATGAAGCTCGAGATCCAGTTGGGGAAGGCGGCTGAACGGGGGCGGCGGGGCGCGGACGACGGCACGCGACGGCTCCTGGTGCTCGGTGACTTCGCGGGGCGCGGATGGAGCGGTACGGCTGCGCACGAGCCGCTGGCGACGCGCGCGGTGGTGCGCGTCCCGCGCCAGGAAACCAGCGACGAAGGCGGCATCGACGCCGCCATCGAGGCGCTGTCACCGAAGATCGCGCTGCCGCCGTCGATCGCCGGCTCTCCGGGCGCCCTGGAGATCTCGGCTCTGGAGGACTTCCACCCGGACACGCTTTTTCGCCGGCTCCCGGTGCTTCACGAGCCGCCGCGCGCGGCCGCGCCGGTCGCCGGCGCACCGGGCGGCGGCGACGACCTGGCGCGCCTCCTCGGCAAGCAGCCGGCGGCGCCCAAGCCGCCACGGTCCGCCATCGACGATCTGATCGGCCAGATCGTCGCGAGCCACGTGGTGTCGGCGCCCGCCAGCACCCCGCTGGACGCGGCCGCGCTGGGACGAATCATGCGCGCGGTGCTGCACGAGCCGGCGTTCCAGGCGCTGGAGGCGAGCTGGCGCAGCCTCGAGCTTCTGGCGGCGCGCGCCGAAGAGGCGGTCGAGGTCGCCTTGCTCGACGTGACGCGCGCCGAGCTGGTGACCGACCTCCTGTCCGGCCGGGACGCCGCGACGCTGGATGACAGCGCCCTCGCCCAGCGGATTCTCGCGCCCCCGGGCGGCAAACCCTTCGCCGCGCTGATCGGCGACTTTGCGTTCGGTCCCGGCGCGGAGGACACGGCGCTGCTCGCGCGCCTCGGCGCGCTGGCCGCCTCCGCTGGCGCGCCCTTCATCGCCGGCGCCGCTCCGGCGGTGCTGGGTTGCCGGTCACTGGCTGCGGCGAGCGACCCGGCACAATGGGAGGCGCTCCCGCCCGACGACGCGGCCCGGTGGCAGGCGTTGCGCCGCGCGCCAGCCGCCGCTTGGATCGGCCTGGCGCTGCCGCGCTTCCTGGCGCGCGCGCCGTACGGCGCGAAGACCGGCGCGATCGATGCGTTCGCCTTCGAGGAGCTCGAGGGCCGGCCCGCGCCCGAGGCGCTCTGCTGGGCGAACGGCGCGTTCCTCTGGGCGCTGGCCCTCGCGCGCGGCGAAGAGGCGGACGACGCCGACGACATCGACGACCTCCCCTTCTTCAGCTTTCGCGCCGACGGCGACGTCGAGGCGTACCCCAGCGCCGAGGTCTTCTGGGGCCAGCGCGCCGCCGACGCGGCGCTGTCGCGCGGGCTGGTGCCGCTGCTGTGCGCGCGCAACCGCAACGCCGTGCGCCTGGTTCGACAGCAGTCGATCGCCGACCCGCCCCGCGCTCTGGGCGACGACGGGGGCGACGCGTAGACGTCGGCTGTCAGAAGGAGAGGCTGGCAATCTTTCCGGCGCGACGAGCGCCAGCCACGGCGCCCGCCAGGCCGGCGCAGCTCGGATAGTCGCGGACCGCCAGAGCCATGATGGGCATCGGCGTTTCGGGGCCAACGCCTGGAATGAGCGCCTGGGCGGCCGTCCAGTGCCATCGCCGCACGCTTCCCATGGTGGGGCGGTCGATCGCGTACTCGTGCCCGAACGCGAAGGCTGGACGAGTGTATCCGGTCTCCTTCGCCAAGCTCAGGACTTCGATCAGCCTCTCGGGCCTGGTGTCTGGCGCGCACACGATCAAGAGGTGCTCGTCCGGGAGAGCCCCAGGGTGAAGGAGCCGGTAGTTGTTGCGCATGACGACCAACATGTTGCGCAGCTCCTGCTCCGAAAGCGGCGCTCCATCGCCAAGCAACAGGTCGTTCCCGACGGTCACCACCTCTGCGGGCCGGAGCGGGTCCGGGCCGTCGATGTTTGGTGTAGTCACGCGATTGATCGTCAGCGCGGCTCCGGGCGAGGCTGGCCAGGGGGTGTCGTTCTCGGCGCGCAGTGGCTGCGCGCCCAGCCAGAGGCCAGCAGCAGCGAGGAGACACAACCCGGGCGCCCACCATCCGCCGCCGCGCACGAGACCGCGCTTGTGAAGAACAACCACGAACGCGATCCCGACCACCAGCGCCACCCCGATCCCGACGGCACCGATGGCGGCGCCGCGGTCGAGCACCTCGCGCGTCTCCTCGATACCCCTGAGAATCATGACTCGCTTCAGCACGGGGTCGACGCCGGCGACGCCCGCGAGGAGCTTGATGAGCTGCGCCGAGTAGAGGAATGCGCCAATGAGAAACGGGCTCAGCCCAGCCAGCAGAAACAGAGACGAGATCAGCAAGACCGCGCGCGGGGGCCACTTCGTCGCGGCAGCCGCGTGCAACGCGGCGGCGGTGCCGCCGAGAGCCACGATCGGAATGAGCAGCATCAAGCCCCATGACTTGGCGTTCATGAAACCCTCGAGGCCGGCGACGATCGAGGCGACGTTCTGGCGCGGTTCATCGGCAGCGAGCCCGGCCAACAGGCGCGCATGCCCGAGGTGGACGGAGGCAATGACCACACCCGCCAGCATCAATGGCCCCGCCGCCGCCGCGACCGCAAGCCGCACGCGCAGCCCTTGCGGAGGAGCGGCCCCCCGATCGCGGCCTCGAACCGAGGAGAACCGCCCGGCGATCGCCAGCAGCACGATCTCGCCGACGCCAACGATGAGCGCGGTGCCCAAGACCACCCAGAACAGCGGTGTCACCCGCGCGACCACCTGGGGCGCGCTGAGTCCCCCGTGGTCCACGGCTAAAGCATCACCGATAGCGCGTAGGGTTCGGAGAGACGGGTGTAATGATAGACGCACCTCCCCAGGGACAGAGCGAGGAGTGCCAGCGAAATCACGAGCGCAATCCGCCGCGCCATTCCCCCACGCTAACATCGGTTGGTACGGGCTGGCCGCGTTTCTGGTCTGTTGTTTGACCACGATCGTCAGTTGCGCGGAGGCGAGCCGGACGCCCGTTCATTCGCCCGCACACAATGCCGGCGGAACTTCCCAAGATCTCGGGCCGCCCCCGGGAGCGTGGTATCTGCGCCTCGCTTCCCGGAGCCATCTGCCGCTGCCGGACGTTGGACCGCTGCCGTACTCGCGTGACTCGGGCGCCTGGCTGAGCACCGTAAACGATCCGGAGCCGACCCGAGACGAGTTCAGCGCGTTCCACGAACGCGCCTCGACCGTGATCAGCGGCTTCTGGGCCGAGCGCCATCTGGAGACCACCGACCGCCCGTACCTGCCAGGTGACTACTTCGGCTACCGCAGCGAGGAGCTGCTGTTCGACCGAGCGAAGCTCAGCGCTCACGCCCTCGAGATGCGAGACCTGCTGCTGACACTGCAGAAATTTCTGGCGCGACCCGAGAACGTGCGCTGGCGGCTTGGTTATTTCGACGATGAAGACTCCCTCATCGTCTACCCATCGACGATCATCATCGGCCAACGCTCCCTCGGGCCCAGCCAGCTGCTGGCGCCACTGGAAAACTGGCTCGTTCGCCCTCGCAGATCGCCCGAGGACCGGCGAAGCGACTGAGGCTCTCCGCCGGGCCGGCGCCCTTCAGCACCGGTCCGGGGAGAGCCCGAGAGGAGCAAAGCCCCTTTCGCGCTATTCGAGGCACATCAGAGCGCTGCCGTCGATCGTGACGCCGCCATCCTTCTTGTTGGTGCCGCCGTCGATCTTGTCGTCCGCGACGCAGGGGTATTCAATCGTCCCCGGAGGGGCGAACGATGACGCCCAAGCGTGGGACGTCGCCCGGTACTCAGCGACGGCCAGCGCCGGAAGGGACTCGATGTATTTGGCGACGTTCGCGACGTAGTTGTTGGTCGGCTCGCCGTTCGCGCTGAGATCGGGCGTGGGAAGAGCCGGCAGGTGCGTGAAATCGAACGCGTAGATCGTGAACGAGTAGCTGTCCTCAACCAGGGGGCAACTGAAGTTGGCGTTGCCGACCGGGAACGGGTTCGGGCAGGGCGGGAAGAACCCGTAGTTGTTCCGCTGGGACCATTGCGAGGCTCCGGCGAGGTTGGCCGGGTGAAATCCGGTCGCCAGGTCGTGAGGAATGGTGGTCGTGGCGACCGGGATGTCCCAGATCGCCCAGTGATAGCCGTGCTGAACGTTGAGAGGCGCAGGTGCGTGCGCCAGGACCGAGAGGTCCTTGAACACGATCGCGAAGCTCTGAGTTCCGCTGGGCGCTCCGGACCAGGTCAGGCTCGGGTTCGTGCCAGTCCCGAAGCCGTTGCCGTCGCAAGTGAAGCTTGCCGGGAGGGCTCCGCAGAAGGTGAAATCGGGGCTGCTGATGCTGAAGTGAGCGCCGCCACCGGCACCACCGGCGCCACCGGCACCACCGGCGCCACCGGCACCACCCGCGCCTGCCGCACCGCCGGCGCCGCCAGCGCTCACGCCGGGGCCGGCAATGGTCGTGCACGTATCCTGCGGGGTGAACTGCGGCGCTCCGCCAGCCGCACAGCTCGCGCCCGCGCCGCCAACGCCACCCGCGCCACCAACGGCGCCAGCCGCGCCGCCCGCCCCCGCTCCGCCACCAGCGCCGCCAGTCGCAGAGCCTCCTGAACCACCAGTGTGGGACCCGCCGGTGCCGGTGCCCCCTGTCCCGCCGCTCGTCCCGCCGGTTCCCCCGGTGGTGGTCGAAGAGCAGCTAGCCGCCAGTCCCATCGCGCCGAACAACAACACCGTCCGAGCAGTCCAAGAAGCCGTTCTCATTTTTTCGTGTCCCCCGCAGTGGATGAGCCGATGTGAACCCGCCGCCGCTCAAAAGGTCAATTACCAATCCTGAACGGGGCGGGTTCCTGCCGTTTACATGTAAACGTGCGGGGGACCGAGAATTACGCCGAGGCGTGGACTTCGGAGCTGGCCGCCGAGCGGCGGCGGGCGATCCGGGTGACCTGGTCGGTGACCTTGGCCACACCCGCGTTCAGGGTCTCACGCGCCTTGGCCTCGAAGACCGGGCGAGCGTCCTTCCACTCCTCGCGCGCCTGGGCCATCAGCACCGGCCCGCGCTCGACCAGCTTCTTGCGCAGGCCCGCCACGAAGCCCGGGGCCGCCTTGGCGGCGGCGAGCACCGAGCCGACGGCGGCCTTGGCCCGCAGCAGGCCGATCTGCAGGTCGCTCTTGCCCAGGTAGGGCGCAACCTCGGCCAGCCGGTCGGCGGCCGTGGCCCCCGCGGCGTGCGGGGCGCGGTGCAGGCCCGACCCGAACGACGGGTGCTTGTCGAAGAAGGCCTTCACCGTCTCGGCGTCGGTCCCCAGCTTCTCCAGCAGGTCGGCGTACTCCTTCTGGGCCGCCAGCCGCGCCTTGAACAGGAACATCTGCACGCGGCTGTGAACGTTGACCTTGCCGTCGCCCGAGGTCTCGATCGCGCAGAAGATGCTCTGCGGGTAGAGGCCCGTGATCATCGACTGCACGCCGTCGGACACCCCCGAGGACGGCATGCACCCGAACGGCTTCACCGACAGGGTCATGGTGCTCTTGTTGTGGAGCACGTTCAGGATGAACTTGCCCACCTCCATGTGCCCTTCGCCGCCGCGGACCTGGTTGTTGTAGTACTTGTCGGCGGTCTCGGCGATCACGTCCATGTCGGGCAGGTGATAGCCGGTGAACCCGATCGCCGCCCCGAAGGTGTGGAACATCGTGCGGATCGCGATGTCGGCCACGAACAGGGTCAGCAGCTTCTTGCCGAAGGCCGCGTCCTTCAGCGACTTCTTGGCGGTGTCCAGGCCGCGTAGCTCGGCGCGCAGCTTGGTGTCGTACCGCCCCTCCCACAGCATGAACATGATCCAGTTGGTGATGAACTGGATGTCGCACTCGGCCCCCTCGGTCTCGAGGAAGCTCTGCAGCTGGTAGTTCCCGTCGCCCTCGGTCGTCATCGCCCAGAACTCGCCGATGATCGACACGCGCGGCGCCGGCCGCGTCCAGTCGCACTTGATCTTCGCGAACTCCTGCCGCCCCCGCCAGAGCGCCCGCAGGACCGACTTCCGCTCGGTCAGCGCCTCGTGGACCCACTTCTTGGTCTTCTCGATGGCGCGGTTGGTGGCCCCCGGCTCGATCTCGAACGGGCGCAGGCGGTAGCCCATGCCGTTGATGACGTCGCCGGCGAGCATCGCCGTCAGCAGCGTGATGAAGAACTTCGGGTTCATGTTCAGGCCCGCCTCTTCGCCGGTGGCCTGCTTGAGCCCGCCCTTCTGCTGGAACAGGAGGACCCGGAAGCCGTCGAACCCGGCGTCGCGCAGGGCCTTGCGGTACTCCGTCGCGTACATGCCGAACCGGCAGGGACCGCAGGCCCCGGCGGTCACGAACACGTACTTGTCGACGATCTCCTGCTGCGACACGCCGTCGCGCGCCGCCCGCTCGGTCAGGCACTTCACCAGGTTGCCGACGGTGAAGTAGGTCGGGTTGCACTGGCCACGGTTGCCGAACTCCTTGCCGTAGCGGAGCGCCTCGTTGTCGGGGACGTCGATGACCTCGACCTTGTAGCCCAGGCCCAGGAGGCCCCCCTGGATCAGGTAGTCGTGCGCCCGCGTGAGGCCCGAGATCAGCAGCGTGGTCTCCTGCCGCTTCGAGGCCGCGAACTGCGGATTGGTCATCTCGTCGACCCAGTGGTGGGTCGGGTGCGCCTCGCTCGTCAGGCCCAGCTTGGCGGCCTCTTCTTGCTCGAAAGCCTTGAGCTGCGCCTCGATGTCTTCCTCACCGAGGACAGGCAGCTTGAACCCGTTGGATTGATTGGCAGTGCCCATGTGATTCTCCTCAGATTCAGATTCGCGCGACGGTTTCGCTACCGGCGCGCTTGATCCCCACCTTGACGACCCCGGCGCGCGCCAGCGCCTCGGCGTCTGCTGCCTTCTCCAGTTCCTCGCTCGCCACCGGGCGGCGGGCCGCCTCGTAGGCGCGCACGCGGGCGGTGACCTCTTCGATCATCCGCTCGAGCGACTCGTCCTTCATCGACCGCTCGGCCAGCTGCTTGGCCTTGGCGCCCAGCAGCTCGAGGCGCTTCTGGTCGATCCGGTGCGCCAGCTCGGCCTTCTTCTCGCCGACGTCGTCCAGCCGCTCCTTGTGGAGCCCCAGGCTGTGCGCGTAGGTCTTCACGCGGATCTTGATGCTGCCGCCCGGCTTGTTGGCGTCGATGTCGTGCAGCGCCGAGTACGGCGTTCCCGCCGCGCTGACGATGCTGTCGATGATGCCGTAGGTGGGCGCGTCGTGGCCGCACTTGAAGCTGGAGAGATCCAGCAGCGCCACGTTGGGGTGGCGGGCCGCGAACTTCACCGCCCAGACCTTCTGCGACGAGTTGGCCGAGTAGTTCTCCGGCCAGACGTCGTTGATCTCCAGCGGCGACTTGATCTTGCCGCTCTTCAGGTCGTCGGCGAAGTACTTGCTCAGCCACTCCTTGTCCTTCGGGATCGACCGGATCGACAGGATCGGGTAGCCCAGGATCTGGAACTCCTCGGGGATGGCGTGGTTCAACCCCGGGTCCAGGTGGTACGGGCGCCCGATCATCAGGATCGCGACGCGATCCTCCTTCTCGACCTGCTCGAGGATCGCCTTGCCGCGCGCCTGCATCTCGGTGTCGAGCTTGTTGAACGCCACGAACGCCTCGCCGCACGCGAAGTCCGACTCGTCCTCGGTCACGCCCAAGCGCTCGCCCCAGGCGCTGAACAGCTGCTTCTTCAGGAGGTTCGGCTCGATCAGCGAGAAGGCCGGGTCGAGGTACTCGATGTTGCGCACCGCGAAGAAGTTCGTCTCCTTGGTGAACGCCGCCTTCAGCACGTTGGGCGCGCCGGCCACGATCGGGCACGAGGCGTGGTCCATCGCGTTCTCGATGAACGACGGGACGTGCGTCATGGTCGGGTTGAAGATGTACTTCAGCGGCTTCTCGTCGCTGTGCTGGTGAAACAGCAGGTTGTGGATGTGCGCCTGGCCCACCTTTGACGGGTAGCAGGGGTCAATCGACCCGTACTTGCCGCCCTCGGCCCACATCTCCTCGCTGGTGTCGTCGGAGAAGACGACGTTCTGCTTCTGGATCCCCAGCGCCTCGAAGTAGGCCCGCCAGAACGGCGCCGTCGACCAGATGTTCAGCATCTTGGGGATGCCGATCCGGATCCGGCGGCGCGCCTCGGCCGCCTCCTTGGACGAGCGGCGGAACGGACGCTCGGTCTCGGTGCGCTTGGCGGAGAGCAGCGTCCGCGTCACCTCGGTGTCCTTCACCAGCTCGCCGTCCGCCGGCATCGGCCGCGTGTCGTGGATGTGCCGGAACAGCATCTTCGCCTCGACGTCGACCAGGTTCGGGTACGACTTGGCGGCCTTCTTGCGGTCGGCCGTCAGCGCCAGCATCGCCTCCTCGCTCTCGACGGTCCCCTTCTCGCACGAGAAGCCGCTGATGTAGCGGGCGGTCTCGCCATCGGGCGTCTTCGAGTCGATGAAGGTGCGCGCGCAGTTGTTGGGGCAGAAGTGGCAGCGCGTGCTCTCGTCGTTGGTGGCCGTGAACTCGATGTTGGCCGCGGCGTCGATGCCGATGAACGTCGAGTGCCCGCGGCGCTTCACCACCCGCAGCGTCTCGAAGGCGGCGCCCAGCGCGCCCGCCTCACCGCAGTGCGGGTGGACGTAGACCTCGGCCCCCGGCACGCGGTCCTTGATGTAGTCGACCTGCGCCTTGACGGCGGCCAGGTTGTACTGGGTGCCGCCCTGGAGCACGAACTTCTTCCCCAGCGACGCCATGCGCGGGATCTGCACCACGTACTGCCAGACGTTCTTGGGCAGCACCTGCGCCAGGCCGGCCAGCAGCTCTTCTTTCGCGTACCCCTCCTTCTGGAAGTTCACGCGATCGCTGTCGAGGAACACGGCGCAGCCGTAGCTGAACTTGGGCGACAGCTCGGCGCCGAACGCCACGTCGGCGTACTCGGTGATGGGCACGCCGAACTGGTCGGCCATCGCCTGCAGCAGCATGCCGTTGCCGGCCGAGCACTGGTTCGACAGGCGGAAGTTCTTGATGTCGCCGTTCTGCATGAACAGGACCTTGATGTCCTGCCCGCCGATGTCGCAGATGACGTCGACGTCACCGAAGTAGGTGGTCGCCGACATCATGTGGGCGACCGTCTCGACGATGTTCACGTCGCTCTTGACGGTCTTGTCCAGCACGTCGGCGGCGTAGCCGGTGGCGCCGAAGCCCAGCACCTCCAGCTCGCACCCCTGGTCGGCCACCCACTGGCGGATGCGCCCCAGGATCTCTTTCACGTCCTGGATCGGGTTGCCCTTGGAGAGCTGGTACTCCTTCTTGATGATGTTCTTGTTCTCGTCGACGAGGACCGCCTTGGAGGACGTCGAGCCGCCGTCCATGCCGATGACGGCGCGGATCTTGGTGCCGGGCGCGATGGCCGGCGGAACGAACTTGGGGATCCGGTACTGCTCGCGGAACACCTCGAGCTCGTTGGAGGTCTTGGACAGCGGCGGGCCCGCCGATTCGCCCAGCTTGGACTTGCGGCCCGAGCTGATGAACTCCTTCAGCGCGTCCAGGCCGCGATAGACGCCCACCGACGCGTCCTCATGCAGGCCATACATCACGGCGCCGAACGCCGCGTAGTACTGCGAGTTCTGCGGGACGATGATCAGCTCCTCGATCGGAACGTCCTTCGGGTAGTTGTAGCCGCGCTCGTTCCACGTTTGCGGAATGCGCTTGCGCCAGCAGTCCTGGAGAAAAGGCAGGTAGGTGTTGGGGCCGCCCAGCAGCAACACCTTGTGGCGCAGCGTGTTCCCGCGCGTGAGCACCGACAGGTTCTGCATCACGATCGCGTCGGCCAGCGAGCACATGATCTCGTGCGACGGGATGGCCGACTTCACCAGGTTGACGATGTCGGTCTCGGCGAACACGCCGCACTTGGCGGCCACGTGGTGCAGCTTGCGATCGTCGAAGCGCAGCACCATGGCGTCCTTGGACGGCATGCCGACCTTGATGAAGCACTTGTCGATGGTGGCGCCGGTGCCGGAGGCGCACTTGTCGTTCATCGACGCGATGGCGGTCTTGCCGGTCGGCTTCCCCTCGTCGTCGACCGCCTCTTTGAAGATGATGATCTTGGCGTCCTGGCCGCCCAGCTCGACCACGCTACCGACATCCGGGTGCAGTTTCTCGACCGCCAGCGTGACGGCGTTGACCTCTTGCACGAACTTGGCGCCCACCGGCGCCACCAGCGGACCCGAGCCCGAGCCGGTGATGAACGCCCGGATGCTGCCCGTCGGCACGTTGGGGAAACGCTGGCCAACCTGGACCAGCAGCTCCAGCACCCACTCGGCCTGCTTGGTCTGGTGCCGCTGGTAGTCCGACCAGAGGATCTCCTGCGACTCGGGATCGACCACCACGACCTTGACGGTCGTCGAACCGACGTCGATTCCCAGCATGACGGGAGAGGTCCGCGGATCGGGCTCAGCAGGCGTTACGTCGCTATTTGTCATGTCGTCTCCGGTGACCCCTTCTGGTGAACTGACATGTCAGTCTAGTTTCGGGGGACAAGATTTACGCTGCCCCCCGGCAAAGTCAATACGGCCGGGCTGAATCCACGCAGGACTTGCGGGAGTGGTACTCTGCCGTCGCAGAAAATGCGCTGGAGATTCGGGCCGTTCGGGGTGAAGGACCTATTTACGATGGTCAACCTCATAGGAGGGGTCGCTGCCATCGTTCTGACGGTCCGCGGCTGCTTTCGCGAGGCCGGGATCGCGCTCCTGGCGGGCTACCTGCTGGGCGACACGCTGGACGGACCGGTCGCCCGCCGGACCAAGACGTCGAACGCTTTCGGGAGCGAGCTCGACACCGCGACCGACCACTTCACCCAGGCCATCGCCCCGGCCGTTCTGGTGTATGGGGTGTACAGCCACGGCGGGCACGGCGCCGCCGGCGTCGCGCTGATGTCGGTCATCGTCGCGTGCGCGACCATCCGGCAGGCCCTGTTCTCGGTCGCGAAGATGGGGGACCCGCTGATGTATTGCGGGCTGCCTCGGACCGTCAGCGGGTATGGCTCGGCGGCCTACGTGCTGTCCCGGCTGTTCTTCGGCGTAAACCCCCACCCCTACGCCACGGGCGCGGTGATCATCACCGCCTTCGCGGTGCTGAACCTGCTCCCGATCCCGTACATGACCCACCGCGGGCGGCGGCGGATGCAGCCCTATGTGCGGCTCTTGGTGCTCGGCTTCCTGGTCACCCCTGCCGCTGCCCTGCTGCTGGCGCCCAGATACACGTTCGACGTGCTGTTCGTCTGGATGGTCGGCTATGCGGCAGGCGCCTGGGTCCCCATCTACCCCGAGGAGAAACGGGCCTTCTATGCCCGCTATCGCGAGTGGGCCAAAGAGGTCAGCCGTGTCTGACCAAGACGCAGTCCGTCAATCATTGAGGTTTGCGACCCAGCCGGACCTTACGCTAGATTCCCGCGACCCGATGTCGTACTCCCGCGTCGCCGCTCCCGCGGCCGAGCCGAGCGCGACCCTCCGTCTACTATCCGGCGGCCCGGCCGCCTACGCGCACATCTTCGAGCGCATCGCGACCGCGCGCCGGAACATCGTGGTGCGGGCGTTCGAGTGGCGCGACGACGCCACGGGGCAGGCGCTGGCCGAGGCGCTGCTCGCCGCCGCCGGCCGGGGCATCCAGGTCACCATCGTCAAGGACCACGTCGGCGCCTACTACGAGTACCTCGAGGCCAGCAAACAGAGCCTGTTTCACAAGCGGGTCGAGCTGATCCCGCGGCTCGGCACCTGGATCCTGATGGGTTTCTACGGCCGCTGGGGGTCGCTGCGGCAGGTGCCCAGCCCGCTGGCCGACGCCCTGCGCGCTCACCCGCAGGTCCGCCTGGTGACCGAGAAGCGCTTCGACCACACCAAGCTCTACGTCTTCGACGACGAGACGGTGGTCCTGGGCGGGATGGGCATCGGCGACGATTTTCGGCACGTCAACGTCGACTTCATGGTCGAAGTCTCGGGCGGCCGCGCCGCCGAGCGGCTGCAGGAGCGCTACGACGGGCGCGCCACCTTCGACCCGGGCCGGTCGTTCGATTACCTGCTCCACTCGGTCCGCGGCTGCGCGGCCACCGGCGAGTCGCTGGCCGCCCAGCGCCTGGCGCTGATCCACGAGACGCGCGAGCGGCTGACCATCGCGATGGCCTACCTGGGCGACCCGGCCGCGACCGAGGCGCTGGTGGCCGCCGTGCGCCGGGGCGTGCGGGTCACCCTGCTGACCGCCGCCCGCGCCAACGTCGGCGGCGACCTGAACCTGCACGCCTGCGCCACGCTGCTGCGGCGGACCGGCGCGCCCGAGAACCTGCGCGTGGTCCTGCACCCGAAGATGGTGCACGCCAAGGCCCTGGTGGGCGACGGGGCCTGGGCGACCGTGGGCTCGACCAACTTCACCGTGCTCTCTCACGGCGACTACGAAGAGGTGGACGTCTTCTGCCGCGACCGCGACTTCGCGCGCGAGCTGGAGCGGGCCATCGAGCGCGAGGCAATGGCCGGGACGCCGGCGCGGCTGCCGCTGGCCTACAAGCCCGTGCGCCTGGCGATCGAGTGGGGGGTCAGCGCCTATCAGGGGCGGAGGCGGGCGCGCCGCTGAGGGGGCGGGGCGGCGGCGCCGGCACAGGCACCGCGGCCCGAGGCGCCTCCGAGGGCGCCCGCAGGTAGCGGACCAGGGCCCGCAGCGTCTCGAGCACCGACACCACGGTCGCGACCGCGACCAGATGAACCCCAGCGGGGGGAACCGCCAGCGCGGCCGCCAGCAGGCCCAGCTCGACCCACATGCTGATCCCCCACGAGAAGTCGGCGATCCCCTGGTTGGCGGCAAAGTTGTCCAGCGCGCCGCGGGCCATGTCGCTGGAGAGCAGGATCATCAGCGCCACCACCGGCAGCCGCTGGGTGGCGACGCCCACCATCAGGACGACCGGCAGCAGCGCCCCGGCCGCCAGGCGCAGCCAGTGCGCCGCCCGGTGCGTGCGGACCCGGGCCAGCTCGCCGAAACCCAGCTTCAGGTAGTCGAGGGCGCTGTACCAGGTGATGAACACCACCGCGAACAGCCAGAGCAGCCGCTCGACCGTGGCGCCGGCGAACGACGCAAGGAAGAACGGGGAGATGGAGACGGCTGCGATCTCGAAGCCGCGGCGCGGGCGGCCGCTCAGACGGCCGATCGCCACCACCGTCCAGGCGAAGGCGCACAGGCCGGCGAACAGCAGGATCAGCGCGCGGCCAGACCCCAGCAGCGGGATCAGCACCAGCAGGCCGAATCCGATCATCTGCACCCAGGTCTTGGCCTTGGCGATCCCCGAGCTGGGGAGCCGCCGGCCGCCCAGCTCGAGGCTGGAGCGCAGCACGGTGACCAGCAGCTCGCGCGAGAAGATCACGGCCGCGATCCACCAGGGGATGCCGCCCCGGTCGGCGTAGCAGCCGTAGCAGACGACGATGAAGATCTTGTCGGCGACGGGATCCAGCAGCGAGCCGAGCACGGTCGGGCCGTGCTTGCGGGCCAGGTACCCGTCGACGGTGTCGGTCAACCCGATCAGCGTGCCGACGATGACCCCCCAGATCTGGGTCTGGGGGGTGCCATACACCAGCATTCCCACCAGCGGCATGGCGAGCAGGCGCACCGACGTGACCTGGTTCGCCGTGATGCGCATCGCCGACGGGAAACGTTAGGTTCCCCGGGGGCGAACGTCAACCACTGAGCCGGACCAGCAGGACGCCCTGCTGGACCGTCTCGAAGATCTCGTCGACCAGGCGCGGGATGGAGAGCACCCGGGTCCCCAGGATCTGCTGGTAGAGCGACTCCTTGACCATCGCCAGCAAGAAGACGGCGATGAGGCCGGCGTCGCCGCGCCGCACCACGCCCAGCTTCTGCCCGACCGTGACCGCCCGCTCGATCCGGTCGAGCACCCGCTTGTAGAAGTCGCGCAGCTGCTCGCGGCCGGTCTCGTTCACCCCCACCGCCTGCTCGAGCAGGATCCGCCCCATCGGCAGGTTCTCCTGCAGCCGCCGGCAGAGCGACTCGATGTTGGCGCGGATCGCGATGGCGATCTGCTCGGGCGGCGCGATCTCGATGGGCGCGACGGCCGACGTCACCTGCTCGAACATCTGGTCCAGCAGGCTGTCGAAGATCTCTTTCTTGCTCCGGAAGTACTGGTAGAACGTGCCCCGCGCCACCGAAGCCTTCTCGATGATGTGGCTGATGCTGGTCGCGTGATAGCCCCGCGCCGCGAACAGGTCCAGCGCCACGGAGAGCAGCTGGGCCCGCCGGGCGTCGGGCGACATGCGACGCTGGGCAGCCGGGGCGGCGGGCATTCCGTCATATTCATCTCACGGCCGCACCGGCCGCAAGCGATGAGTGGGTTTCCTATTGCAAGAGCCCGCAGTTGGGGGCCCGCGTGGTGGTCCCGATGTGATAGAGACCATCACTGGTGAGCACTCGGACGATCCCGGCACCAGCGTTGTCCATCGTGCCGAGCGCAACGACGTCGCTGACGCCGTAGAGGGTGGGGTAGTTCTGATAGCCGACCCCCCAGCAAAGCGCGGCGTTGCTCGTGGTCAGCGCGCAGGCCATTGCTTGGGTGTTCGCGTCGTATCCACCCGCTATTTGTGGCCCCAGCACCAAACCTCATTGGCCGACGCGCCTTGAACCACGGAGCAGGCGTAGGTGTCGTTGATCGCGGTTTGCACCACACCGGTGAAGGGGGTCACGCCGTCGGTCGTCAGGGCCGTCGCATAGGGCTGTGACAGGCTGGTTCCCGCCGTTGGTCAGATAGCTCAGGAGGCCCCAGCAATAGAGCTTCCCGTCGGTCGTGTTGGCGCAGGTCGACGAGCTGTAGGAGGTGTCGACCGAGACCGCGGCCACGTTCGTGAGCGGCTGGTTGGCGGCGATGAGCACCTGGGTGGCGCGGAACAGCGGCCCGCTCGTATCCGTGACACCGTCTCCGAGTTGCCCGTCATTGTTACCGGCAGCCGCCGTTCGCCAACACCACGCCGTATTCGACGCGCCTTGGGGAAGGGTCCTCTTCCGTTGACCAGATCGTCCGGACGTGTCCGGACGCGGTTAGCACAACGGCCTATGTATCAGCGAACACCGTCAACGTTTCGTAAACAGTGAACGCCGGGGCGCGTCGAAGCGGTGGACGAGCCGGGGCAGAGCTAGGTCTCCAGCTTCGGCTCTTCGGGGCGCTGCGGGGCGGGGGGGGCGGGGGTCGCCGACCGCTCATCGATCAGCGCCAGGGCGACGGCCAGCGCGCGCCGGGTCTTCTCGGCGGTCTTGTCGTCGGCCCGGATGCGCTGGAACGCGCGGACGATCTGGTCCTCGTAGTCGGCCACCTTCCCCTCGAGCTCGGCGATGCGGTCACGCGACTGCGCCAGCCGGACGTCCCGGTTCCCCAGCTCGGCGCGGGCGGCGTCGACGTCCGCCTCGACGCCAGCCAGGCGCCGGTGCGTCTGCTCGATCTCCTGCACGCGGGCCGCCAGCTCTCCTTCGGCGCGGGCCGCGCGCCCCAGGGCCTGATCGTAGTCACCCCGGTGACGCTCGGTCAGCTCCGTCTTCTCGGTCAGGTGCCGCCGCTCGATCTCGGTCACGCGCGAGTGGTGCTCCTCGTCGCGCCCCGCCAGCTCGGTCCGCCGGCGATTCTCGGACGCCTCCAGCTCGGAGACGCGGCGCGCCTCCTGCTCGGCGATGTCGCGCTGCCGCCGCTCTTCGGCAGCCAGCGCCTCTTCCTCGTGGCGGCGGCGCATGGCCTGGATCTCGGTCTTGTGGTCGCGCTCTTTCTGCTCGGCCAGCGACTCGTAGGACTGCCGCTCGGTGGCCAGCTGCGCCTGGTGCTCGTCGCGCAGCGCCGCGACCGCCTTCTCGCCCTCTTTGCGCAGCCGCGACATCTCGGCGGCCAGGCGCTCGGTCGCTTCGGCGGCCTCGTCGGCCAGGCGGCGCTGGAAGGCGTCGATCTCGGCCCGGTGAGCCGACTCCAGGCGGGCCAGCTCCGCTTGCCGCGCGCCCTCGGCGCCCGCCAGCATCTCGCCGTGCTCGTCGGTGAGGCGAGACACCTCGGTCCGGTGCGCCTCGGCCTGCTCGGCCATCCGCGACTCCAGGTCGCTGCGCAGCCGATCGGCGTCCATCCGGGCCCGCTGTTCTTCGTGGACCGCGCGCTTCTTGAGCGCGTCGATCTCCTCGTGCGACCTGCGCAGCTCGCCGTGCGCGTCGTCCAGGCGCGCCTTCAGCTGCTTTTCGCGCTCGGTCGACTTCTGGCTGTCCTGGGCCAGCTCGGCGACCTTCTCGTTGGCGGCGACCAGGTTGCGCTCGAACCCGATCGTGCTCTCTTCCAGATCGCGCCGCGCCCGATCCAGCTCGCGGATCTTGTCCTTGTGGTCCAGGATCTGGCGCTCTTTGGCGTCCAGCGCATCGCGCAGATCGAGGATGTCCTTTTCCTTCTTGTTGATGATCTCGCGAAGGCCAAGGAACTCGCGCTCCTTGGAGAAGGTGGCGGACTGGACGAAGCGCTCGCGCGCCTCTTCGATCTCCTTGCGCAGCGTCTGCCGCTCGCTCTCCAGCGAATGGATCCGCGCTTCCAGCTCCGTGTTTCTCGCTTCGAGCTCACGCACGCGTGGATCCTCCATGGGGGCGCCGAACCGATCGCCGAACCGCTCTTCGATGACCCGCCCGCCTGTTTCCGTCGTCGATAATTCCTCGAACGCCACCTCGTCTGGCGCGGGCGGCACGTCGTCCAGCACCAGCTCGGCTGCCGTGTGCGGCTGCGTCGCGGCGATGGGCGCCTCCCCCGGGATCGGCTCCGGCCCCAGGGTCTCCCCGGTCCGGTAGGCGTGGTCGTAGTCGCCCGTCGCGGGGCCCGAGTCTGCGTCCCCGGGGTTGGTGGTCTCCAGCGGCGCAGCCTCGACGGGCGCCGCCGTCTCGGCCGTCGCCGGAGCGTTCGCCGGCTGCTCCCAGGGCAGGTTCGGCGGCAGGTCGTCGTCGGACCAGAGCGTCCGCAGGTCGACCATGTCGTTCGACGTCGGCGGCGCTTCGGGCGAGTTCGCCTCCAGCGCCGCGAAGGCGGCTTGCGTCTCGGGATCGAACCGCTCGCCCTCGAACGGGTTGCTGGTCACGCCGGTGGTCTCGGTCAGGTGCTCGCCGCCGCCCGAGAACCCGTTGGCCGCCTCGGCCTCTGCCTCGGCCGCCTCGTACTGGGCCGGGTCGACGGAGAGCGTCCGCTCTTCACTGTCGCCTTCTTGGTCGTCGTTCTCCTCGGTCGAGGCGCTGCCGACGATGTCCAGATCGTCCTCGTCGGCCATCACGATGTCGGAGTCGGCGTCCAGCTCCTGGACGTCGTCCTCTTCGTCCTCGCTGGGGGGAGCGTCCAGCTCCAGCTTGAGCAGGCCGCCGATCTTCATCAGCAGGTCTTCCCGATCCAGCGGCTTCAGCATGTACTCGTCGGCGCGCGACTTCAGCTTCCGGTGCTGCTCGAAGGTCGCCGGCGTCTCCTCGCCCGAGATCAGGACCAGCGGCACGTCCCGCAGGCTGGGGCTACGGCGAAGCTTGTTGCAGATCGCGTACCCGATCTTCTTGGGCTCCACCGACAGGACGATGACCGACGGCTTGTGAACCCGCCCCCACTCCATGGCCTCGTCCCCGTTGGGGATGCTTTTGATCTCGAAGCCGTTCGGTGCCAGCCAGCGACGCAGCTGGTCTGCCGTACCGGCGTCGGGTTCGATGCAGAGCGCGATTCGATCGGCCATCTCGCCTCCCGCGAAAGGGCCATCATCTTAACAGGTTCAGCGCTGGAAAGCGGCTGTCACGAGCCGGGTCAGCTCACCCTCGTCCAGGTCGGCCGTCACGACGTAGCCCAGCCCTCGGTCACGGTAGGCCGCGGTCGAGATGCCCGGGCCACTCTCGACGTAAACCTGGCGGCCGTTGATGGTCCGGTGCTCTGGCGCCTCCAGCGGCTGGTCCTGCGGGTCGAACACCAGCAAGGCCACCCGGTGCCCGGTCTGGACGCGATAGACCAGGTAAGCGGCCGGACGCTCGCCGACATTCACCAGGCGGCCGCCCTGGCAGGTGGCTCCGGCGCCCAGCAGCGGGGCGTGCACCGGGAAGTCGACCCGGCCGCGGAACCAGGAGGCGATCGAGCCGCAATCCGAGCCGGTGATGTCCATCGGCATCTCGGCGTGGTAGCTGCGCTGGGCCTGCTCCAGCACGCGCGACTGCGTCTGGCGGATGGTCCCAGTCACCCCGATGAGCACGGCCGCGGCCGCCAGCGCCGGGACCAGCCTGGGGTACGAGAGCCAGGGCCAGCGGCGTGGCGCGATCGGCTGCACGACCAGGCTCTGCCGCATTCGCTGCTCGAATCCAGCCGGCAGGGCGGGCCGGCGCAGGTGCGCCCGGACAGCCGCCTTGAACCGCCCCTGCAGGTGAACCTGGCGGGCGCAACCGGAACACTCGATCAGGTGCCGCTCGACCACCTCGCGGTCGACCCCGTCCAGCTCGCGGTCGACGTAGGCCTGAAGCGAGGTCCTGAGCTCGGCGCAGCTCACGAGGTCTCCTCCCTCCGGCGCCGGTACGCGGCCAGATCGACCGTCTCGGCCGGCGCCTGGCTGGCGTCGGCCTGGATGATCCCCTGTTCGACGGCGTAGTCGTGCAGCAGGTTTTGCAGGATCTTGCGGCCCCGGAACAGCCGGCTCATCACGGTGCCGGCCGGGCAGTCCATGATCTCGGCGATCTCCTTGTACGAGAAGTCCTCGAGATCCGCGAGGATCACCGCCATCCGGAAATCAGAGGGCACCGCGGCCAGCGCCTTCTCGACGTCAGTCGAGACCATGCGCCCGAGAAGCGCGGTCTCGGTGTCGCGGTTGTCGCCGGTGCCGCCCACGAACTGCTCGAGGTTGGCGGTCGACGACTCTGCCTCGATCATTGCGCCGCGCTCGCGCTCGCGCTCGCGGTAGTGGTTGCAGAAGACGTTGGTCAGGATCCGGAACAGCCAGGCCTTGCAGTTGGTGCCCGCCTGGAAGGTGTCGAAGAAGCGATAGGCCCGGAGCAGCGTGTCCTGGACCAGGTCTTCCGCGTCCTTCTCGTTGCGGGTCATCCGCATCGCGGCCGCGTAAAGGGCCGAGAGGTGCGGCAGAGCCTCTTGTTCGAAATCAGTCGAGACGGGTCGACGCTTCATCGGTCGCCTGGTTCAACACCGGCCCCCCTCTCTATTATTCCACGGCGACGGCCAGTCGGAGCTGGTCAGTAACATGCCGCGTTGAGGAAAATCCGGTTACCTGTCGGGACTGTGCCGCCGTCCGGGCCGGCTGTGGTGCCGGTGTAGTCGGCGTAGGTGATGGCCAGGGGCGAGCCGGCCGCCGGCCCGCCGGCCCCCGCCGCCAGGGTGGTCGACACACCGTCCAGGTGCCCCTGAGCCGACGGCAGGATGAGCGCGCCGGACCGGCGGTTGCCCATCTGGTCGATGCGCCACAACTCGGCGTCGTTCAGCCGCTTGAACAGCACGCCGAAGTCCTGCTGGAAGGAGGCGATCGCCACGATCGGGGGCTGCAGGTAGGCCCCGCCGAACCCGCTGGCCGGGGCGAACGGCGCCGCCGCGGGCAAGGTGGTGGCGCCGGCCACCGCGATCCCCAGCCAAGCACCAGCACTGTCCTGCCAGGCGATCCCGTAGCCCGTGGCCGTGGGGGCCACCGAGGCGCAGTAGGCGTAGGCGCCCGTGTACCCCAGCGTGGTGTACGAGTCGACGCCTCCGTCCTCGTTCGCCTCGACGATGACCCAGCCGACGCTGTTCTGGCTGGTCAGCGTCGCGTGATAGACCAGGGTCAGGTCGTCCTTGCCGGGCTGAAAGCTCAGGCAATCGAACGGTCCACTGGTCGGGGCCGTGGGGGTCGTCGCGCCGACCAGCGCCCCCTGGGCGTCGACGGCGGCGAACAGCACCTGGCCCAGAGCTGGGTCCGCCCAGGCCAGGCCGGCATTGGTCCCCTGGCGCGACGAGACCATCACCACGGTGCCGGCCGCGGGGACGCCGCCCGGGAACTCGTGGATGACCGCCGCCGGGCCCATGGGCGGGGTGCCGTCCGCCGGCAGCGCGATCATCGACAGGTCCCCCTTCTTGCCCGTCGGATCGGGCCCCAGCCAGCCGACCAGGACGGTGTCGCCGGGCGACGTGCTCGAGCTGCCGGCCACCGCGAACAGCGGGGACGTGGCGCCCATCGGCAGGCCGAAGGCGTGCTCGGCGCCCAGCCCCCCCTTGTCGCTCACGCTGGCCCACCGGACGGCCGACGCGTCAGCGCCGATCAGGACGTAACCGGAACCGACGGCATCCAGACGCGCGGTCGACAGCAGCGTCAGCGGCGACCCCGCGAACGTCGACTGTTGCGTGATTCGACAGCCGGCCGTCCCCAGGTCGGCCTGCTGGCAGCCGGCCAGGCCGGCCACCGCAACCAGCGCCCCTATAGGGTGGCGACAGCGCCGTGACATTTCTTGTATTTCTTGCCGCTCCCGCAGGGACAGGGGTCGTTGCGCCCGACCTTGGGCTCGTTCCGGCGAACCGGCTTGGCTTCACCGCCGGAGCTGCCGTCACCGTTGGACGGACGCGCCTGGGCCTGCGCTTCGGCCCCGCCGCCCGACTCGATCGTCTTGCGCGGCTTCTTGGCGGCCGCGGCCGGCACCGAGGGCGCGGGGGGCGCGCTTCCGCCGCCGGCCGGGGCAGCGGCCGGCGTGGGCTGCGATTCCACCCGCTGCAGCTGCATGTGGAACAGCTTCTCGCAGACGTTGCGGCCGATGATGTTCATCATCTCGCCGAAGATGACGAAGCCCTCTTTCTTGTACTCCTGCTTGGGATCCTTCTGGCCGTAGCCGCGCAGGTGGATCCCCTCGCGCAGGGCTTCCATCGACTTGAGGTGGTCGATCCAGCGCTGATCGATCTCCTCGAGATAGAAGACCCGCGCGTAGTGCAGCAGGATGTGCAGCGGGTACTCGGTCTCGCGCGCCTCGATGATCTTCTCGACCTGCCCCCACAGCATCTCGGCCAGCGACTCGCGATCCAGGCCGTGCGCGTCCGAGATGGTCGGCTCGAAGCCGAAGCACTGCTTGACCGAGCTGCCGAGCGCCTCCAGGTCCCACTCCTCGGCGTGCGTGCCGGGCGCGCAGTGCTCGTCGATGATCAGCTGGATCATCTGCTCGGACAGGTCCAGGATCCGCTCGCGCTGCATGATCAGCGACGAGCCGACCTCGTCAGCCAGGCGGTCGAGCGTGCCGGTGCGGTCCTCGACCACGCCGCGCGTGTCGGGGTAGGCGCCCCACTCGCGGTAGATGAGCGACCGCATGTGCAGCGGGTTGACCGGAACGGTCGAGACCTTGAACCCGCCGGGCGCCTCTGGATCGGCCACGCGCGACTCCGCCAGGGCGTCGCACATCCGCGCCAGGATCGGGCGCACCGACGCGGACAGGCTCTCGACGGTGTGCTTGCCCGACTCGGTGGGCAGCGGCGCGTCGACCGTCGTGATGCCGCGATCCTTTTCTTCCTGGGTCGGCTCGGGGGCGTAGCGCCCCTCGAGCACCTGGCGGCGCAGCGCATAGATGGTCTTGCGCTGCTGGTTCATGACGTCGTCGTACTCGAGCAGGTTCTTGCGGATGTCGAAGTTGTGTCCCTCGACTTTCTTCTGCGCGTTCTCGATGGCACGGTTGATGAGGCCGTGCTCGATCGGCACGTCCTCTTCCATTCCCAGGCGCTCCATCAGGCCGGTGATCCGCTCGGCCCCGAAGATGCGCATCAGATCATCTTCGAGTGACAGGTAGAAGCGCGAGCTGCCCGGATCGCCCTGGCGGCCGGCGCGGCCGCGCAGCTGGTTGTCGATGCGGCGTGACTCGTGCCGCTCGGTGCCCAGGATGTGCAGGCCGCCGGCGGCCAGCACCTCTTGCTTCTCGGCGTCGCACTGGGGCTTGAACCGCTTGAAGGCCTCCTCGAAGGCGGCCTGCTTCTCGGGCTCCAGCTCGTGCCCCGGCTTGCCGGCGTTCTCGGGGTCGACCTCGTTGCGCGCCATGAACTCGGCGTTGCCGCCCAGGATGATGTCGGTCCCGCGGCCCGCCATGTTGGTCGAGATGGTGACCCGCCCCTTGCGGCCGGCCTGCGAGACGACGAAGGCCTCCTTCTCGTGCTGCTTGGCGTTCAGGACCGAGTGCTCGATCCCCTTCTTGCGCAAGTAGGAAGCTACGACCTCGGACTTCTCGACGCTGACCGTACCGACCAGCACCGGCTGGCCGCGCTTGTGGCAGTCCTCGATCTCGTCGCACACAGCCCGGAACTTGCCGCGCTCGTTCTTGTAGACGACGTCGTGCGCGTCCTTGCGCAGCACCGGCCGGTTGGTCGGAATGACCGTGACGTCCAGCTTGTAGATCTTGTGGAACTCCTCGGCCTCGGTGTCGGCGGTGCCGGTCATGCCGGCCAGCTTCTCGTAGAGGCGGAAGTAGTTCTGGTAGCTGATCGTCGCCAGGGTCTGGTTCTCCTCCTGGATCTCGACGGCTTCCTTGGCCTCGATCGCCTGGTGCAGGCCGTCCGACCAGCGGCGCCCCGGCATCTTGCGGCCGGTGAACTCGTCGACGATGACGATCTCGCCGTCGTCGACCAGGTAGTTGACGTCGCGCTTGTACAGGGTGTGCGCCTTCAGCGCCTGCGTGACGTGGTGCAACCACTGGATGTTGACCGGGTTGTAGAGGTTGCCGACGTTCAGCCGGGTCTCGACCCGCTCGATGCCGGCGTCGGTCAGGATGGCCGAGTGCGCCTTCTCGTCGACGGTGTAGTCGATGTCCTTGCGCAGGCCCGGGATGATGCCGTCGACCTTGACGTAAAGGTCGGCCGACTGCTCGGCCGGCCCCGAGATGATGAGCGGCGTCCGCGCCTCGTCGATCAGGATCGAGTCGACCTCGTCGACGATCGCGAAGTTGTGTCCGCGCTGCACGTAACGCTCGATCGAGTCCTTGATGTTGTCGCGCAGGTAGTCGAACCCGAACTCCGAGTTCGTGCCGTAGGCGACGTCGGAGCGGTAGCTGGTCTGGCGCTCGCCGTCGGACAGGCCGTGCACGACGATGCCGACCGTCATGCCCAGGAACTTGTAGATCCGCCCCATCCACTCCGAGTCGCGGCGGGCCAGGTAGTCGTTCACGGTGATGACGTGGACGCCCTTGCCGGCCAGCGCGTTCAGGTAGACGGGCAGCGTCGCCACCAGGGTCTTGCCCTCGCCGGTCTTCATCTCGGCGATGGAGCCGCGGTGCAGGACCATGCCGCCGATCAGCTGGACGTCGAAGTGGCGCATGCCCAGGACGCGCTTGCCCGCTTCGCGACAGACCGCGAACGCCTCCGGGAGCAGGTCATCCAGCGACGCCCCCTGGTCCAGACGATTCCGGAACTCGGCGGTCATCGCCCGCAGCTCGGTGTCGGACTTGGCCTGGATGGTGGGCTCGAGCGAGTTGATGCGCTCGACAATCGGCCGCATGCCCTTGATGACGCGGGCGTTCTTGGTGCCGAAGAGCTTCTTGGCGACGTAGCTGATCATTGAAATGGGGCGCCGCCCCAAAAAGGCGGCTTTAGACAATATTGTGCGGGCTCCCCAGGCGCAAGGGCAGCCCCAACCGTGGGACGCCGGACCTAGAAGCCGGGAACGGGGCGAATCAGCAGTTGGACGACGCTGGCGACGAACCAGGCGAGGGCGATGATGCAGGCCATCGTCAGCACCAGGACCAGCTGACCGGCCAGGCCGAACAGCAGCCAGACGAAGATGGCGGTGTCGCGGCGGCCGAGCTGGAACAGGAAGGTGCCCAGCCCGGGCTTGCCCTGGGTCGCCGACGAAGCGCCCAGCTTCTGGCCGCCCGAGAACCACCAGACCATGTCCATCAGATCGCCCGACGCCTTCTGGCGCCGCATGTCCCGCATGATGATCAGGTTCGACAGCACCAGCATCGCTCCGCCCGCGACGCCGCAGCCGAGGGCGAGTCGGCTGCCGGTGGCCTGCCAGACGCCGGTCCCCGCCGCGACGGTCATCAGCACGTTGAGCACGTCGTCCACGAAAGTGTCCAGCCAGGCCCCCAGCCGCGACTGCTGGAACCGGACGCGCGCCAGCTCGCCGTCGCAGCCGTCCAGCACCGACTGCAGGTGCTCGCAGGCCAGACCTGCCAGCACCCAGCCGTAGCGTCCAGTCGCCATCAGCGCGCACCCCACGACGCCCAGGGCGGCCGCGAACAGCGTGATCTGGTTGGGCGTGATCGGCGATCGAACCAGCAGGTGGCGGGTCACCCAGATCGAGATCGGCTTGTTGAGCCGCCGCGCCACGAAGCCCAGGTCGGCCCGGTAGAGGGCCGCGAACACGGCGTCCTCGGCGGCGCGCCGGCTGGCCTCGTCGACGACCCGCACCCCTTCCCAGCGCTGGCGATCCAGGCGAACGACGTCGGCGCCGACCACCGGGGCACCCAGCGTCCGCCCCAGCTCGTCGGCCGCGGCCCGATCGGCCACCGGGCGCAGCTCGACGTTGGCGGGGAGCGCCGCCGCCACGGGGATGCTGCCGTCGCTGGCCAGGACCGCGCGCAGCTCGGGAGACTGCCGGAGCTGCGCCAGGGCGCGCCCCAGCACCGTCAGGCCCGCGATCGACATGGCGGCGCCGGGCTGCTCGTCCCGGGTGGCCGCCAGGACCACTCCGGGATTCACGCGGGCCCCGCCAGGACCGCGGCAAGCGCGGCGGGCAGCGGCGGCGCCAGATCCGCCGCGACGCGCACCAGGCGCGGGTGGCGCCAGTCCTCGTTGTCGATGACGGCGTGGGCCCGCCCGACCGGGTCGTTCTCGCGCCGGTAGCGGGCGTGCGCGGGGAAGTAGCGGCGATCGATGCGCCGCGCGACCTCCTCCGGCGAGCGCCCCTTGGCCTGATCGCGCAGCTGGATCCGCCGGCGCGCTTCCTCCGGGCTGACCTCCAGGACGATCAGCCAGGCCCCGGCCGGCAGCGACGCCCGCAGCGGCATGACCCCCTCGACGATCGTGATCGCGCCGGCAGCACGCCCGGACACGGACTCGGCCAGGGCGGCGAAGTCGAAGTAGCGGTCGTAGTAGAGGGCCGTCTCGGCCGCCGGCTCCAGACCCTCGAAGTCCAGCGCCCGGCGGAAGTCGTCGACGCGCACCAGGCTCGTGGGGTGACCGGCGGCGTTCAGGACGTCGGACAGGGCGGACGCGAACCGGGACTTCCCGCTCCCATCCAGCCCGTCGATCGCCAGGATCACCGCGCGACGATCAGGCCGGCGGACGGAGCCGCCACTCGGGCGTCAGGATCTGGCCCAGCGCGGCAGCCGCGCGCACGAGCGCGATGATCAGCATGTAGAGCGCCACGACCGGAAGCTGATCGGCGACGGCCAGCCCGATCCCCAGAGCCACGACGACGTCGCGCCGGCCGAGCAGCGTGATCGCCTTGATGTGGCTGGCGCCCGCGCCGCCCATCGCGCGCAGGGACTGCCCGTACGCGAACCACCACCGCAGCTTCAACACGTCGCCCTGGCGCTGGCGGATCAGCTCGCGGTAGGAGACGACCGCGTAGAACAGCGTGAGGCCGGCGGAGGCGGCGGCCATCTTCATGTCCAGGTAGGTGCCGCCATGCCGCCACAAGGCCATTCCGACGGCCAGGACCATCACGATGTTCACGAAGTCCCCCACCACCGTGTCCAGCCAGGCGCCGAGCGCGGTCTGGTGCAGGCGGACCCGTGCCAGCTCGCCCGCGCAGCCGTCCAGGAGCAGAGATCCCTCGAGGACCAGGAACCCGTTCAGCACGTTGGCGTGACCACCCGGCGCGATCATCAGCGCCCCGTAGAGGCCGATGAACCCGGCGGCCAGCGTGATCAACGCCGGCGCGATGGGCAGCCGAGCGAACAGCATCCGGGTCAGCCACGCAGAGACCCGCTGGTTGATCGCCCGATCGACCAACCCGGCGGTGGCCTTCTGCGCTTCGCGGTAGACGTCGCGCTCCGCCAGACGCCGAGACGCGGCGTCGACGATCCGGGTGGCGCGGTCGAACCGAGCCGGCTGCAGCCAGACGCCGTCGGCGCTGGCGACCAGCACCTGCGGTCCCAGCTGGGCGCGCAGCCGCTCGATGGCGCCCTCGGCGTCGCCGTCCAGCTCACGCCGGTCCATGTTGGGCGGCAACCGGCGCGGCAGCGGGATCGAGCCGTCGGTGGCGATCACCACGTTCACATCGCGCAGTCGCCCCAGCTGGCGGATCGCGCGGTCGACGACCCGCAAGCCGCCGACCCGCATGCGCGCGCCGCGCGCTTCCAGCCGGGTGGCGCGCAGGATGACGGGAACGCGCTCTTGTACGACCGGCGTGACGGCACGTGAGAGCGTCGGTGACGTCACCCGCGCTACCCGGTCCAGCTCGCCCGCGCCTTCTATCATCATGCGACACAGTCCCCGGCGTAGCCCAACCCCACGGGGTTCCCTACAATGCCACCCACCCCATCCTGACTCAAGCGGATCTAGTGCCGGAGCAGCGGCTTTGCGGCGACTTTTTTTGTGATTTCACCGGGCCGCGGTCAGGACGTTGACGACGTGACGTCGGCTACACGAGGGGGTCTTCCGGGAGGCAGGGCGCGATGACCCGCAGCATCAGCGGGTGGCAGAGGCCGTTGCTCCAGACCGAGCCCCGCCGCCGGAACAGATCCTTCTGGTTGTATTTCAGCTGGTTGCCGTCGCCGTCGCTGACCGTGCACCCCGCCTCGCGCAGGATCACCTCGGGCGCGCAGGTGTCCCATTCCTGCTCGGCGGGCGACAGGTTCAGCACGGCGTCCAGGTCGCCGCGCGCCAGCGCCATGTGCTTGACGGAGGCGCCCATCGCCACGGAGCGCGGCGCCAGGCCGGAAGCCGCCAGGCACTTGCCCAGCCCCTCGTCCGGGTTCAGGCGTGAGATTCCGACCCGCAGCTCGCCCGGCTCGCTCCGCCGAGAGGTCCGCACCTGCGTGCTGATCCCCTTGCTGTCCATGAACGCGCCACCGCCGCGCACGGCGTGATACAGCGCCTGGCGCACCGGCTGGTAGACGACGCCCAGGACCGCCTGGCCGTCGACGCACAGGGCGATGTGCACGGAGAAGTCGCCGGTCTGGGCCAGAAAGTCGCGGGTGCCATCCAGCGGATCCACGATCCACAGGCGCGACTTGCCGAAGCGCGAGCCGTCGTCGAGCGACTCCTCTGTCAGGACCCCGTCGGCCGGAAACGCCGTGCGCAGCCGATCCTGGATCAGCGCGTCGGCCGCGTGGTCGGCCGCCGTGACGGGCGACTGGTCGGGCTTGAGCTCCATCGGGACGTCAGCTTTTCCGTAGAACTCGAGGATGACCCGGCCCGCGTCGCGGGCGGCCTCGCAGGCAATCTGACGCTCTCGATCGAGCTGGCTCACGGGCCAAGCCTAGCAGAGGGCGCCGCCGCCCGCGCCGGTGAGCTGGAGAGCGCGGCCTGCCGTTCCGCCGCCTCCCGCGTGAAGGCCGCGCGCCCGTCCATCAACTCGCGGAACCAGGTCTCGAGCGCCATGAGGTTCCAGATCCGCTCGCCGTGGTCCTCGCCGGCGCGGTGCCGGTCCAGCAGCGCCTCGACCGCGGCGGGCTCGAAGAGCCCGCGTTGCCGGGCGGCCTGCGAGAGCAGCAGGTCGCGCGCGACGCCGTGCAGGCGCCCCGCCAGCCAGCGGCCGATCGGCAGCGCAAAGCCCTTCTTGCGGCGCGCGACGATCTCGTGGGGCACCAGGTCCTGGAACGCCCGCTTGAGGATCGCCTTGCCCCGGCCGCGCCGCAGCTTCATCCGCCCGGGCAGCGCCGCGCCCAGCTCGACCACGTCGTGATCGCAGAACGGCGCCCGCGCCTCCAGGCCGTGGCTCATGCTGGCGACGTCGACCTTGGCCAGGATGTCGTCGGGCAGGTAGGTGTCGCTGTCCAGCTCCTGCAACCGGCCGACGACGTCACGCGCGGCGCTGGCCTGCAGGCGCGTCGCGAACGCCTCGGCGGTGGCGTCGCGGGCGAAGCGCTCGCGGAGCTCGGGGGTGTAGATGGCGCTCTTCTCGGCGGCGGAGAAGTGGCAGATGAACCGCAGGTAGCGCTCGGCCTCGCCGGCCGACAGGCGCGCGCCGTACTCGCGCAGCCAGCGCGCGCGTCCGCCCGGCGCCGCTCGCAAGGCGCCCGCGACGGCGGCGCCCAGCGGGGCGGGCAGCCGCCCCAGCAGGTCCGCCACGTGCGCCCAGTTGTAGCGGCGGTAGCCGCCGAAGGCCTCGTCGCCCGCGTCGCCTGACAGCGCGACGGTCACGTGGCGGCGCGCGAGCTCGCACAGGTAGCGGGTCGGGACCGCCGAGCTGTCGCCGAACGGCTCGCCGTGGTGCCGGACGATCGACGGCAGGAGGCCGATCATGTCCGGCTGGACCACCAGCTCGTGGTGCTCGGTGCGGTAGCGCTGGGCCACCAGGCGCGCGAACGGCAGCTCATCGTCCGACCGGCCGCCTTCGGAGAAACCGACCGAGAACGTCTTCACGGGCGCGCCGGTCGCGCGCGCCATGCAGGCCACCACGATCGACGAATCGATGCCGCCCGAGAGAAAGGCGCCCAGCGGCACGTCGGACATCAGGCGCTCGGTGACCGCCTTCTCGACGGTGGCGCGCACGCGGGCCGCCGCCTGATCCTTGTCCAGATCAGCCAGCGCCGGCGCGAAGCTGGCCCGGTAATAGCGCCGCACGACCGGCGCGCCGCCGCAGCGAAGCTCCAGCGTGTGTCCAGCCGGCAGCTTCTTCACCCCCTGGTAGATCGTTTCGGGCGCGGGGACGTACTGCAGGGCCAGGTAGGCGTCCAGCGCGGGCAGCGACAGGGTCGCGGGCGTGCGCTCGTCGGCCATCAGCGCCCCCAGCTCGGACGCGAACACGAACCCGTCCGCGCGCTCGGCGTAGAACATCGGCTTCTCACCGAAGCGATCGCGCGCCAGCAGCAGGGTCCCGGCCCGCGCGTCCCAGACCGCCAGCGCGAACATGCCGCGCAGCAGCTCTGGCAGGCGCGCCCCGACCTCTTCATAGAGGTGGGCCACCACCTCGGAGTCGCTGCCGCTGCGGAACCGGTGCCCCTTGGCGACCAGCTCGGCGCGCAGCTGGGCGTGGTTGTAGATCTCGCCGTTCACGACGATCGCGATCTGGCCGTCCTCGTTGGTCATCGGCTGCCGGCCGGCCTCGGAGAGGTCGATGATCGAGAGCCGCCGGTGGGCGAGCGCGATCGGGCCGCGGGTGAAGAAGCCCTCTCCGTCGGGGCCGCGGTGGACCATCGCGGCGGCGAACCGTTCGGCCGCGCCCGCCGGGGGTGGCGCGTCCGGACGCGGCGCCAGCGCCCCGGCGATCCCGCACATCAGGCCGCGCGCCCCTTGGCCGCCAGCAGCTCGTCGTAGAGGCGAACCGTCTCGTCCAGCACGCGGTCGACGCTGAACTGCGCGGCGATGTGGGCCCGCCCGCGCGCCCCCATCGCGCGGCGGGCCGGGCCGTCCAGCGCGACCATCCGGCCGATGGCGCGCGCCAGCGCCCGGGTCCCCAGCGTCGGCACCTCGAACCCGCTCTCGCCGTCCAGCACCAGCCGATCGATGTTCGCCGCGTGCGAGACGACCGCCGGCAGCCCGCAGGCGTGCCCCTCGAGGACGGCGTTGGGCAGCCCTTCCCAGAGCGAGGGCATCAGCAGCGCGTCGGCGGCCTGATACAGCGAGAGCATCTCCGTGACCGGGCCCAGGAACGTCACCCGGTCGGTCAGCTTCAGCGTGGCGAGCAGGCGAGGCAATGCCGCTGCCACCATTCGATCGCGCTTTCGACCGGCCAGCAAGATCTTCACGTCGTCGGGCAGCCCGCCGGATCGCCGCAAGCGCGCCAGCGCCAGGGCCAGCCCGATCTGGTTCTTCTGCAGGCCGATGCGCCCCGGCAGCAGCAGCGCGATCTCGCGGTCGGCCAGCCCCCAACGCCGGCGGGCGTCCCGGCGCTGGTCGTCGGTCGGCGGGTGGAACTTCCGGATGTCGATGAAGTTGTGCAGGACCTGGATCTTGTCGGGGCGCACGCGGGCCAGCGAGACCAGCTCGCGGCGAACCCCCTCCGAGTTGGCGATCACCCGGTCGCTCCGCTTCGACAGGTGCCACTCGGTGAGAAGGTGGCGCAGGCTCATGGCCCGGCTGCGAACCGCCGTGATGACCACCGGCACCGGCGCGCGCCGGGCCGCCAGCCGGGCCCAGAAGTTCGCCTTGTCGCGGTACGAGTGCAGGATGTCGGGGCGCTCGGCCCGCAGCACCTCGACCAGCCGGTCGAGCCCGCGACGCCCCATCTTGGGCGTCCCCAGCACGTGCCGCGGCTCGCCCGGCGGCAGGTCGTCGCGGTAGTGGACGACGTCCTCGTAGAGGCACAGCGTCGCCTGGAACCGCGGGGGCAACTTGGTCATGAGCTCGAGGATCTGACGCTCGGCGCCCCCCTGCTGCAGGTTAGGGATGAAGAGCAGGACCTTGGCGGTCACCGCCGGTCACCAGCCGTCACCAACCGCCTTGGCTCAAGACGGCCTCGGCGTGGGCGCGCTCCTCGGGCAGGTCGACCTCGAGCCAGCCGTGACCGCTGATGTCGCGGCAGAGCGGCGGATGGGCATCCTCGGCCATCCGAGCCAGCACGCGCTCGACGTGGATGGCGCGACCCTCGCAAGCCAGCGCGGCCTCGGCCGTCGCCCAGTAGCGCTCGGCCGCGCCGACCGGCACCTTGGTCATGCCGACGTAGCCGGCGTCGAACACGCTCAGCGCCTTGGCGATGCGGCGGATCCGGCCGCGCACGTCGCGCTCGACCTTCATGTCGTCCGCGCCCAGCTTGCGGTCGGTGTCGATGAAGGCCGTCACGTCCACCACGTCGGCGGCCGCCAGCGCGGCGATGGCGGGGCGGTAGATGTGGTCGACGTTCATCAGCAGGAACTCGTCGGCGATCAGCGCGCGCGCCGCCATCAGCGAGACCAGGTTGCCGTCGCGGAACGACCGGTTCTCGATCAAGGTGACCGGCAGCTCGCGCCGGGCGACCTCGGCCGCGACCAGATCGAAGCCGTACCCGCCCACCACGACGATCTTCTTGGCCCCCGTCCGTTGCGCGAACCGGACGGCATGCACCAGGAGCGGCTCGCCGCCGACCTCGATCAGCGCCTTGGGTAGACGGTCGGTGAGGGCGCCC
Source organism: Polyangia bacterium (assembly GCA_035578045.1). Classification (GTDB taxonomy): domain Bacteria; phylum Myxococcota_A; class Polyangia; order Fen-1088; family Fen-1088; genus JADGRB01. The sequence goes on from DATJWP010000093.1 coordinate 103,095, forward strand.
AGGCGGCTCCCCAGCCCAGCCGCCAACAGCACCGCCTGCACGTCAGCTCCTGGGTCAGCCTTGCGAAGACGCCGAGCGCCCGGGAGCGGCCGCCAGCGGTTCGCCGAACAGCTCCGGCAGAGCGGAGAAGCGCCGCAGCACCGGAACGTGCGGGAAGCGGAGCATGAACCGCTCCGGCGAGAACGTGGTGGCCAGCGCCACGAACGGGACCCCTTCGCGCTCGGCGATGTCGCCGTCGTGCAGTGAATCCCCGACGAACAGCATCTCTTTCCGGTCGACACCGAAGAAGCGCGAGGTGGCGTCGAAGTGAGGCCGTCCCTTGGACAGGCCGCCGCCAAAACCCAGCGTCAAGTCGAACTGGAACCGGGAGGCGCGCGCGAAGCTCTGGACGTTCTCGACGCCGTTGTTGGACGAGACGACGATCTTGACGCCGCTCTTGTGCAGCGACTCGAGCACCCACCAGGTGTCGGAGGGCATCGCGATGGCGTTGCAGCGCGCCGGCTTGCGCGACTCGAACAGCTCTGACGCGCCCGCATTTCGAGGGTCGCCCGGATAGATCTCCTCGAGCTGGGCCGCGAAGGGGAGGCCGCAAGTCGCCAGGTACAGCTCTCGCGCGAGCACGCCCGGCGTGCCGTGGACCTCGTCCATGACCTCGGCGGCGATCTCGGCCAGCGTGGGCATGCTGTCGATCAGCGTGCCGTCCAGGTCGCACAGCAGGACCCGGGGCAGCGGCATCCGTGACAGGACCGCGCCGCGCACGACCCCGCTTGGCGCGCGCCCGGCCGGCACTCCGGCGGCGTCGTCAAACCGAGGCGCGGGGGCAAAAAGACCAACCGACATGGGGGGCTCAATCAAGCAAGGGCGACGCCACGGGAAACGGTCGAGGCCAAGTAGCGAAAACGACGCGAAAACGACACTGATTGGAAACTGGAAGCTCACCGGACTGTCCGCTTCTTGACACGTTTTCTGGTGGCTTCCTGACACCAATCGGGTCTGTTCCCCATGCCATCGGGAACCTGACGGTGGTGGCGCCCTGCATGCAGGGTGGATCGGGCAGACGTTGAGAGAGGACTCCCCGGGCCAGAACAACGACGCACGACACGCCGCCCGCAGCGGCGCGGCCCAGGTGCTGACCATGCTGATGCAGGGCCTGCTGGCCGGCACGCAGGTCGTCTTCGCGCGCCTCTACGGCAAGCTCGTCTACGGCTCGTATCTCTCGGCGCTGGCCGTGCTCGAGGTCCTCTATCGTGGGGGCACCGGCGGCGCGGACAAGGCCATGCTCCGCTACGTGGCCGCGGCGCGCGCGGCGGACGACCCCGACGCCGTCCGCAGCGCCATCGGCACCGGCCTGCGCCTGAACCTGCTGGTCGCCGGGATCTTCGGCGTGGGGCTGGCGGTTGCCGCCCCGTGGATCGCGGCGGCCGTCGGCGAGAGGGGGCTGGCGCCGGCGTTGCGGGTGCTGGCGCCGCTGCCCCTGTTCACGGGCGCGGTCTGGGTGCTGATCCAGGCGAGCCTGGCCGCCCGAAACACGCGCGCCAACTTCTGGGTGCGCGGGCTGGCCGAGCCGACGATGCTGCTGGTGGCCGGCGTGGTCGCCTGGGCGATGGGGGCTGGCCTGCGCGGGCTGGCGACCGCGCACATCGTGGCAGCCGGCGCGGCCCTGGCGCTGGCGATCGTGGTGGTGCGACGGGTGCTGCGGCCCGAGGAGACGGAGCACGTCCTGCGCGCGCCCACGCTGCCGGGGTTCACGCGGTTCTCGCTGCCCATCGCGGCCAGCGAGATGTTGAACGCCATCGTCCAGCGCGCCGACATCCTGATCCTGACCAGCGTCAGGGGCGTCGGGGCGGCGGCGCTGTTCGGCGCCGGCGATCTGATGACCCGCGCGATCGCCAACATCCGCTACGCCTTCGACAGCATCGTGGCGGGCGTTCTGTCGGAGACGCTGCAGCTCGGCGAGCTCGAGCGGCTGAAGTACAACCTGCGGCTGGCGACCCGCTGGGTCGTGACCGTGGCGGCCCCCATCGCCGTCACGCTCGTGGTGCTGCGCAAAGAGCTGCTGGGGCTGCTGTTCGGGCCCACGTACCTCTCGGCGGCCACGGCCGTGATTGCCCTGTCGATCAGTCACTTCACCAACGCCGCCCTGGGCCTGACCGGCTGGGTCCTGGTGGTCGCGGGTTCGTCACGGCTGGTGCTGCTGAACAACCTGATCTCGGCCCTCTTCAACGTCCCCGTCGCGTACCTGCTGATCCGGCGGTTCGGGGTGGCCGGAGCTGGGTTGGCGACGCTGGCCACCACCCTGCTCTTCCAGGGGCTCATCGTGGCCGAGGTGGCAGCCCTGAGGCGCCTGCACCCGCTGGGGCTGGCCCTGCTGAAGCCGCTGGGGGCGGCGGCTGCCGCGCTGGCCGCCGAGCTGGCGGTGCAGGCAGCCCTTCCGTCGGTCTGGAGCCGGCTGGTGGCGGTGGCCGCCAGCGGCGCGGTCGCTTACGGCGCGGCGCTGATCGCGCTCGGGCTGCCGCCCGAGGAGCGGCAGCTGTTCGAGCGGATCGTCAGGCGCCGACGACGATGATGAAGTTCCAGTTGTTCGACTCGATGCCATAACCGAAGTCGACGCCGACCAGCGGCACCGCCACCGAGCGCAGGAAGAACCGCAGGCCCACGCCGACGTCGTTGTGGACGCTCTTGTCCCAGCTGAACCCGGACTGCAGAAATGCCGGGAACGTGCGCCCGTCCGACGTCTGGCGCTGGTAGTACATCTGGTAGGCGTCGGTGACGGGGTAGTTGGTGGGCAGGTTGCGGAACCAGATGGCAGAGCCGTCGTAGAAGCCCAGGGCCCGGAAATCCAGCGGGCCAATCGAGAACAGCGGGAAGTGGTATTCGATCTTCCCCCAGAGCTGCGTGTCGCCGCGGAACTGCTGGCCCAGGTAGCCGCGGAGGTTGCTGCCGCCGGCCGTGTTCTCGTTCCAGAACGGCAAGTTGCTTCCGACCACGCCGCCGGCCCCATAGATGAGGTTGTGGCTGCGGAAGAAGCGGATCCCCTGCTCCCACGAGGCGCCGGCCCGCCAGAAGGTGAAGTCGCTGCCGAACGCCGGGCTGGCGTAGTCCACCGAACCCGAGAGCGCCTCGCCGGTCATGACCGCGAACTCGCGGGCCCGGAAGTCGAACGTCAGGCCGACCTTGCCGATCCCGACGGTCCCGGGCCGCGTCGACGGAAACAGGCGGACGTCCGGGCTGCTGGGCAGGTCCGAACCGCTGGTGGCCACCGGCGGGTAGCAGGAATCGCAGGGAGCGTCGTTGAAGTAATTGAAGGTCTCGCGGTGCCAGGCGACCTGGGTTCGCACGCGGCGGAACCAGGCGATGCCGATCTGCGGCTCGAAGCCGTACGACCAGAGGCGGGTCTCGCGAAACTCCAGCGGGTTCGCCAGCGTCGCGTAGGGTCCGTAGCTGTCGTATTCGGGGATGACCTGCCGCTGGATGACCCCCTGGATCTGCCAGTAGATCCAGGAACCGAAGAGCGAGGGGTCGCGGTACGCCAGCGCGGCGCCCGAGTCGATCTGGGCGTAGCGCGCGCCGATCAGCATCTGCTTGCCGTGCCCGAACAGGTTGCCGTGCACGAAGACCACGCCGATCGACTTGTTGTTGGCCGACCAGGACGCCGTGGGGACCGGGGCCCAGGGGAACTTGTCCTTGATCGAGATGTTCACCCGGACGCCTGCCCCGTGCGGCTCCCACCAGACGTTGACGTCGGCGAACAGACCGCTGGTGTTCAGCCGCTCGCGGACCATGTCCAGCGTGTCGGACTGCAGGGTATCCCCGATGTTGATACCCGCTATCGAGCGGACCGTCGACTCCTCGGTCCGCTGGTTGTCGAGGATCCGAACATCCGTGATGGGCTCGCCGATCGCCCAGACGGGCCGCTCGACAGCCACCAGCGCGATCGCGACCCCGATCGCTCCGTACAACACCGCTCGAAGCGAAGCCATGGCGTAAGAATATCGGCGCGGCAGCGGTTCGTAAACCTCCGGTGCTCCGAGGTGAGCCCACGCACACACCGGAAGCTCAGAGATGCGGCCCGCTTTCATCATTTCTACGCAAATCCTGCTAACGTCGACGGAATATGGCGAAGCCCCCCGGCCAGACGCCAAAGCCCTTTCCATATCGCTGGCTCGTTCGACACCCCGTTCGGATCCTGGTGGCCGCGGCCGCGATCGCCCTGGGGGCGGCTGCCCTGGCCTCGCACCTGGAGCTGAAGACCGCCTTCGTCGAGCTCTTGCCCAGCAACGACCCCGGCGTGGTGGCGCTGGGCCGCACGCAGAAGCGCATGGGCGACCTGTCGCTGCTGCTGATCGGGATCCACTCCCCCGACTACGCGGCCAACTTGAGGTACGCCGAGGTCCTGACCAGCAAGCTGCGCGCGATGCCGTCGCACGTGGTCAGCCTGGCGACCTACGACGTCAAGGACCTGCGCCGCTTCTACCAGGACAACAAGTGGATGTTCGTCTCCGAGGCCAACCTCGAGGCGATCCGCGACCGGCTGCGCGACGAGATCAGCAAGCGCAAGAACCCGCTCTACGTGTCGCTCGAGGAAGACGAGCCGATCGACCAGCTCCAGAAGCGCGTCGGGCGACACGACAACGGACTGGATGAGCGGTTCCCCAACGGCATCTTCGCCAGCAAGGACGGGCAGTACGTCTGGATCGCGGCGCTGCCGCCGGGCGGCCTGTTCGTCGAGCACGCGGGTGAGGGGCTGTTCAAGGCGGCCGGCGACCTGATCCGCGACAACCCGCCGGCCAGCTTCCACCCGCAGATGCGGGCCGAGCGCTCGGGGCCGATCGCCACCGCCATCGCCGCGCGCGACGCCGTCGAGCGCGACATCGTCTCGGTGACGATCACCTGCCTGTTGATCGTTGCGTTGTCGATCGGCCTCTACTTCCGCCGGTTCCGGGCCATCCCGCTGACCGGCATCCCGGCCACCATCGGGACGGTGATGGCGTTCGCGGTGGCCGAGCTGGCGTTCGGGTACCTGAACTCGTCCACGGCGTTCCTCGGTTCGATCATCATCGGCAACGGCATCAACTACGCCATCGTCTTGATGTCGCGCTACGAGGAGGAGCTGGCGCGCGGCGGCGATCCCGGCGAAGCGCTCCGGCGCGCCCTGACCGGCGTCTGGCGCGGGACGCTGGTGGCGTCCTTCTCGGCCTCGGCCGCCTATGCGTCGCTGATGGTCACCAGCTTCCGCGGCTTCTATCAGTTCGGCGTGATGGGGGCGGTCGGATCGATCTTCTGCTGGGTCTCGACGTTCACGGTGCTGCCGGCCCTGCTGGTGCTGCTGGACGGCGGCGTTCGCGCGAAGCATCGCAAGGCGCAGCGGCCGCCCATCGAGTTCGGCCCGCTGGCGCGCGGGCTGGCCCGCCACAGCGGCGCCGTGACCGCGGTCGTGACCGTGCTGGCCATCGCGGGCGTGGTCGGCCTGCGCCACTTCCTGAAGGACCCGTTCGAGTACGACTTCCGCAAGCTGAACGCCAAGCTGGACACCAGCGACGAGACCAAGCAGTTCAACCGCAGCCTGGACAAGCTGTTCGGCCGCTGGCCGTCGCCCACCATCGTGCTGGCAGACAGCATCGACGAGATCCAGCCGATGAAGGACGCGATCCGCCGGCAGGACCAGGCGGTCTCGAAGCGGACCATCGGCGAGATCGTGACGATCTACGACATGCTGCCCGGCCCGCCCGACGAGCAGCAGCGCAAGCTGGACCTGATCGCGCAGATCCGGAAGCTGACCCACGACCCGGCGCTGGCGGTCCTGACCGCCAAGGAGCGGGCCGATCTGGCCAAGATCGATCCGCCCCAGGGGCTGCGGCTGCTGAGCCCGATGGACCTGCCCCCGTTCGCCCGGCGCCCCTTCACCGAGACCGACGGCACCGTCGGCAGAGTGATGCTGGTCTACCCGCCCGAGAGCGGCCTGTCCGTCTGGAACGGCCGCGACCTGCTGCTGATGGCCTCCGTGCTCCAGGAGCTGCACCTGCCCAGCGGCAAGGTCGTCGAGACCTCCGGGTCGGCCGTGGTGTTCGGCGCGATGATCCGGTCGATCCTGCGCGACGGGCCCATCGCCACCGCCGCGTCGCTGGTGGCGGTGCTGATCATCGTGGCCTTCACGATCCGGCCGGCGCGTGCCGGGCTGACCGCGCTGGCGACGTTGATCCTGGGCGTGGTCCTGATGGTGGGCGGCGCCGGCTGGGCCCGCGTCCACGTGACGTTCCTGAACTTCATCGCCCTCCCCATCACCTTTGGAATCGGCGCCGAGTACGCCCTGAACGTCATCGCCCGCTACCGCGAGGAGCACGACATCCAGCGCGCCGTCATCTCGACCGGCGCCGCGGTGGCGCTCTGCTCCTGGACCACGATCGTCGGCTACGGCTCCCTGCTGGCCGCCCGCAACCAGGCCCTGCAGGGCTTCGGCCTGATGGCCATCCTGGGCGAGATCTCCTGCCTGTCGGCGGCCATCATCGCGCTGCCGGCTTTCCTGCTGTGGCGCCACAGCAAGCCGTTGCCGCCGCCGGGCGATCCGGACGAGCGGGTGACCGCGGCGGCGATCGAGATCGACCAGGCCCCGCCGGTGGCGTAAGTTCCGCCTTCCGCCGGCGTTCGAGGACGGCCCTCTCGATGCCCCCGGCCTCCGGTTTGCTTCGGCGCCAGCGGCACGAGTGGAATCGGCCCTCCAACAGGCTCAGCAGATCCGCGCGCCGAAGTTCTCGCGGGAGAGATCGTGACGGCGCCGGCGCCCGAACCGGGCCGAACCGTCCGGACACGGTTCGAACGCACCCGTCCACGGGGATGTCCGCCAGACCTCCGCGAACGCAATCATGGAACGAGTGGCACGCCGAGTGCTACGAGTCTCGGTGACCTCCCGTTCAACCAGCTGACGTCGGGGCGCGAAGGAAGAGCGAAAGGATCACGAAAATGCCGTCTCGTTCAAATGTCTTGGCATCGATCGCTGCGTGCCTCGGGTTGGCCGTCATCGTGGCAGGCGGGTGCTCGAGCGGTACAACCGGCGGCGTGGGCGGTGAAGCCACCGGTGGTACCGCCGGTGGGCCCGGCGCAATGGGCAGCGGGGGCTCGCCGGCGAGCAATTCCAGCAGCACCTGGGCGGCGTGGCCCATGCCCAACAGCGCTCCCGATGTGTCCGCGGGCGCGCCGAACCCGCAGTCGTACACGGTCAACGCCGACGGAACGGTCACCGACAATGTGACGCGGCTGATGTGGCAACAGGGCGTGCCGGCCACGGCGTACACCTGGTCGGATGCCATCGCGTACTGCCCCTCGCTGACGCTCGGCGGCTACACCGACTGGCGCCTGCCGTCGGTCATCGAGCTCGTCTCGATCTTGAACTTCGGCCAGACCGGATACTTGATCGACACCACCGCGTTCTCGGTGACCCCTCAGCCGGGCGGTACGTACTGGTGGTCCGCCACGCCGGTGGCGGGAATGCCGGGGAACGCTTTCGACGTCGATTTTCCCGGTGGCCTGGGTGGCCCCGGGTATTTCCCGACCTCCACGATGCTCAACGTTCGTTGCGTCCGCTGACGGAGAATCGACATGAGATCATCGCTGCCCCGCATTCTGCTCGTTCCCTCGTTGCTGGCGCTGTCGTTCGTCGCGACCAGTACGCGCGCGAGTGCGCCCCCCACTCGATATACGTACCCTGCCAGCGGAACCGTGTTCGACACCGCGACCAGGCTCACCTGGCAAAGAGCGATGTCGGACACGATCGTCAGCCAGGCGGACGCCATCGCGTACTGCTCCAGCCTCGACCTGGCGGGCGGAGGCTGGCGATTGCCCACCGCCAAGGAGATGCTGACGTTGGTCGACTACTCCGTCCCGACCGGCCTGCCGATGATCGACGGGACGGCCTTCCCCATGACCCCCGCCAAAGTCTTCTGGTCGGCCACGGCCCTGGGAGGTGGCGGTGCCGTGAACGTCTGGTTTCAGTCCGGCGGACTGGGCGCTGACTACGCCGGCTTCTCACCCGACGCGAGCCTCGCTCGTTGCGTGCGGTGAGAACGCCTCTCGGCGATCGCGTCAGTGGCGGAAGCTGAGGACGCCGGCGGTCGAGGCGATCAGGAACAGGCCCATGGCCACCCAGACGAGGCCGAACGTGAAGTGGCGCTTCCGGGCCTTGGCGGCCTGGGGGGTGTCCTCGGTCAGCTCGCGGGAGGGGCGGCGGCGGCCCAGGGTGGCGGCGCGGAGGGCGCCGAAGATCACCAGCAGGGCGCCCACGACATAGAAGAACAGAGGGGGGATGACGACGTTCATGTTCAGTTCGCGACCTCGACCGCCCGCAGCTCGCGGATGACGGTCACCCGAATCTGACCTGGAAAGCGCATCTCGCGCGAGATCTTTCCGGCGATCTCGCTGGAAAGATTGACCGCCCCCAGATCGTCGACCCGGTCCTGCTCGACGTAGACCCGGACCTCGCGGCCGCCCTGTACGGCGAAAGCTTCGGCCACGCCCGGGAAGCCCCGGGTGATGCGCTCCAGATCCTCGACGCGCATCAGATAGCTCTCGTCGGTCTGCCGGCGGGCGCCGGGGCGGCCCCCCGACATCGCGTCGGCGCCCGCGACCAGGTAGGCGTAGGGGCTGTTGAACGGCTCGTCGGTGTGGTGGGCGCCGATGGCGTTGGCCACCACCTCGGCCTCGCCCAGCCGGCGCGCGACGTCGGCGCCGATCACCGCGTGCGACCCGTCGAGCTCGTGGGTCAGCGCCTTGCCGATGTCGTGCATCAGCGCCGCCCGGCGGGCCAGCTTCTCGTCCAGGCCCAGCTCGTCGGCCAGCATGCCGCACAGGTACGCCGCCTCCACCGCGTGCTTCCACTGGTTCTGCGTGTAGCTGGTGCGGTAGTTGAGGCGGCCGACCAGGCGCACGATCTCGGCGTGGGCGACGGGGATCTCCAGCATCTGGAAGGCCCGGCGACCGAGATCGTCCAGCTCTCGGTCCAGCCCGGCGGCGATCTCGCGCGCGGCGCTGGTCACCGCGCCCGGATCGCGGCCCAGCGCCGGCTGCCGCTGCAGGCGCGCCAGGGCCCGCCGGGCCACCTCGCGCCCCACGCCGTCCAGCCCCTCCAGCCGGACGGCGTCGCGGTGCTCGTTCATGACCAGCGAGACGCCCGCGACCGACTCGATGGCGCGCAGGTTCGTGTCGTCGGCGCCGGTGATCGCGGCGGCGGCCGGACCGGTCGGCATCGGCAACACGGCGTGCAGGCGCTCGGTCAGGTAGTGACCGTAGAACCGACCGACGGCGATGCCCATCACGCGCTTGGCGCGCTTAGTGGCGGCCTCGACGGCGGCCTCGGAGATCGCGCGCGCGCTGCGGGCGGCGGTCACCCGGGTCTCTTCGACCTCGGCCTCGCGCAGGATGGCCAGCACCTCGCCGGTCGACTGCTGCGCGGCCCGTTCCAGGGCGCTCCGCAACGCGCGCTCGGACGCGGCCGCCTCGGTCCGTGCCGCGCTGGCTTCGGCCTCCAGGGCGGCGATGCGAGCCTTGGCGCCTGCCGCCCGCGCCGCTGCGGCGCCGGCCTGGTCGGCCAGCTCGCGCAGATCCGACCGCCCCGACAGCAGGCGCCCCTCCAGCGCCTCGCACGCGACGCGACGCGCGGCCAGCTCGGCGACCAGCGGAGCGGAGCCCGCGCGCGCGGCCTCGCGAGAGGCGATCTCGCCGGCGCGCAGGATCTCGGCCCGCTCGGTCCCGGCGGCGCGCCGGATCGCCCCCGTGATCTGCTCGACGGCGGCCGCGGTCAGGCGGGCCCGTTGCCAGGCGACCCGCCTCCCCACCCACGCGCCGGCGACCGCGGCAACCGCGGCGACCGCCAGCCACGCGACGAGGGAGACCGCCATCGGCGCAGGTCGGGCGCTAGCCCTGCCCGATTCCCAGACCCAGATGCTCGCGGACGGCGAAGTACTCGTCCGAGATCGACCAGAGGATCAGGTCGCGGATCTTCTGGTTCGGATCGGCCACGCCGATCGAGACGGGCTCGGTCTGCACCAGGCGCGTCGCCACCTCGAGATCGTTGCAGATCAGGAAGCCGGCGCGGGTGGCGGTCAGGTCGACCGCGTTGGCCCAGCGGTGGATGTCGGCCTCGCCCTTGCCGGCCACGAAGCGCTGCACCACCGCCACCAGCTGCTCGCGCGCCGCCGGGGGCACCGTCTTGGAGAGCAGGTCCAGGTAGCTGCCCACCGCCTGCGCCACGTCGGCCTTCACCTCCAGCTTGGGGTGAACCAACTTCAGCGCTGCAAGGAAGAGCACCTTGAGCTCTGCCACCGTCGGGACGACGGTGGGCCACCGGACGAAGTGGTCCGGCCGCATGAACGTCAGGCGCTTGCCGATGACGTAGGCCAGGTCCTTCTCCGGCCGCCCCTGCAGCAGGGCCGATCCCACCACGAACGAGGGGATGAGCTGCACCTTCTCGCGGGCGTTCGCCATGTCCAGCTCGCCCGGCGACTCGGGCCGCAGGTAGAGCTCGGGCATCGGCGTCCCCAGCACCTGCAGGACGTAGTTGAACACCTTGCTGAACAGCAGCTGGTCGTTCGCGACGTCGCGCCGGTCCTTGCGCTTGAGGCCCCAGTCCTTGTGCTCCTTGGCCCGCCCGCTGGCCACCGCCTGGCTCACCGTCGCG
>DATJWP010000094.1:0-11680 GCA_035578045.1 Polyangia bacterium
CCATCAGGATCCTGGTGCCTGCCGCGGTCTCCAGCAGGAAGCAGGACTGGCCGAACCAGGTGAGCGTGCCGACCGGGCCGCCCGGGGCGCTCCAGGCGCGGGGGGCCGGGAGGACCGTTGCGCTCAGCGTCGCCAGCAGAGCCGCCGCCAGCAGGAAGACTCGCCGCATCGGGCGTCACTATAAAACGCGCTATCGTTACATGCGATGTCAGAGGGCGAAGATCTGCCGCGCCCGAGCTTGCGCGAAGGCGAGGTGACGCCGCCGCGCAAGACGCTGGCGCAGATCCTGGAGGCGCTGCCCGCCGCGCCCGGCGTGTACATCATGAAGGACGCCCGCGGCAAGCCGATCTACATCGGCAAGGCGGCGGTGCTGCGGAACCGCGTCCGGCAGTACTTCCAGCCGGCGTCGGGCGACAGCCGCGACTTCGTTCCGCTGCTGGAGGGGATCGTCGGCGACATCGAAACGGTGGTCACGTCCAACGAGAAAGAGGCGCTGCTCCTCGAGAACACGCTCATCAAGCGGCATCAGCCGCGCTTCAACGTCAAGCTGACGGACGACAAGAACTTCCTGGTCCTGCGCCTGGACCCGGAGGGCGAGTGGCCCCGGCTGGAGGTCGTCCGGCGGCTGGGCCAGGACGGCGCCTATTACTTCGGGCCTTACCACTCGGCGACCTCGTGCCGCGAGACGCTGCGGGTCGTCAACCGCCACTTTCAGCTGCGAACCTGCACCGACCACGTGCTCCACAACCGGCGGCGCCCCTGCCTGCAGTACCAGATCAAGCGCTGTCCGGCCCCCTGCGTGCTGCCGGTCGCGCGCGAGGCGTACGGCGAGCAGGTGCGCGACGTGCGGCTGTTCCTGGACGGCAAGAGCGACGAGCTGCTCGAGCGCCTGCGCGCCCGCATGAAGGACGCGGCCGGGCGGCAGGAGTTCGAGATCGCGGCGGAGATCCGGGACCAGATCCGCGCCTTGGAGACCACGCTCGAGAAGCAGCGGGTCGTCTCGGCCGACTTCGTCGACCAGGACGTCATCGGCTACCACCGCCAAGGGATCGCGCTGGAGATCGCCGTGCTGTCGATCCGCAACGGGCAGCTCAACGGCAGCCGGCAGTTCTCGTTCACGAACCAGGAGTTCCCGGACGCCGAGCTGATCTCGTCCTTCGTCGGCCTCTACTACGACATGGGCGCGCCGCCGCCCGACGAGGTGCTGCTGCCCGTCGAGATCGAGGACGCCGAGGTCAAGGCGGAGTGGCTGGCCGATCGGCGGGCCGAGATGAGCGGGCGTCGGCGCAAGGTCGAGGTCCACACGCCGCAGCGGGGCGACCGCCGTCGCCTGGTCGAGCTGGCCAACAAGAACGCCGCGGCCAGCTTCGTCACGCGCCGGAACGCTCGCGCCGACGTGGAGCTGGCGCTGGGCAAGCTGGCGCGCCGGCTGAAGCTGGCCAAGCTGCCCCGCGTGATCGAGTGCTACGACGTCTCGCACCTGCAGGGGTTCGCGACGGTGGCGTCGATGGTCGTCTTCGTCGACGGCCGCCCCGACAAGGCCCGCTACCGGACCTACAAGGTCCGGGCGCCGGCGCGGGCGTCCAGCCGCACCAACGACGACTTCGCCTCGATGTACGAGGTCCTGTCGCGCCGGTTCCGTCGCGCGCGCGAGGCCGGCCCCGACGAGGAGACCACCTGGAAGCTCCCCGACCTGATCGTCGTCGACGGCGGCAAGGGGCAGCTGGCGATGGCGCTGGCGGCGGCCCGCGACGTCGGCATCCCGGTCGGCGCCGGCGCCGAGCTGAGCATCGTGGCGCTGGCCAAGGAGCGCGACGACATGACGCCGCTGGCCCTGGACGATCAGCCGGCCCCGCCGCCCGTCTCGGCCGCGCCAACCGCCTCGACCCCGGCGCCCGCTCCAGCCGCCCCGACCCCGGCGACGGCCTCGCCGGCGCCAACCGCCTCGACCGCGGCGACCGCGGGGGCGGAGGCCGACAAGGGCGACACGCGCCGTCCCGATCGCGTGTTCCTGCCCAACGTCAAGGACCCGATCCCGATCCGCCCCAGCAGCGCCGAGATGTTCATCCTGCAGCAGCTGCGCGACGAGGCGCACCGGTTCGCGGTCAGCTTCCACCGCGGCCAGCGACGCCGGCTGACGCTGCGGTCGGTGCTCTCGACCATCCCGGGCATCGGTCCGGGGCGGCAGCGCCAGCTCTTGCGCCACTTCGGCAGCGTCAAGCGGGTGCGGCACGCCGCGGTCGACGAGCTGGCGGCCGTCCCCGGCATGACGCGCGCCGCCGCCGAGGCGGTGTTCGCCCACTTCGCGCGGCAGCCCGAGGAGGCGCCGGCGCCGCTGGGCGAGGCCCGCGCCACCGCCGAGGAGCTGGCCATCGAGGACGCCTTCACCAGCGCCGGCGGTCAGGTGCTGGAGATGACCTCGGCGCCCGGGGACGCTCACCAAGAAGAACCCGGCGAGCGAGAACGCTAGCCGGCGGCCGCCCCGCGGCTCGCTCCGGATGGTCCACCGTTGACAGCCGAACGGAGACTGTGTCCATATGCAGGGACAATCTTGAGGCGATGGGGTTCGCCGTAACCGCCCGCGAACGCGCGGGCTGATAACTCCTGACGAGCACGACGCGGTCTGTCGTGCGCCAGGAGTGTTCGATGCCGACCCCGACCCAAGAAAAACCGACAGACGAACAGCTTTCGCCGCTCGGACGCTCTCTCAACGAGAGCTTGAACCTGGCCCGGCAGGTCCTGCTTGTCTCCGCGCCGATGGGGATCTTGGTCGGCGTCGCCATCGGCGCCTACGATTGGGTCATCAACGAGCTGCTCTGGTCGCACGTCACACGGTGCCGCCTGGTCGTCCAGATGTGGGCCCCCCTGGCGGCGATGGTTGCCGCCGGCCTGTTGCTGCGGCTGTTCCGGGTCCCCAGCTCGTCGATGGCCGACGAGGTCGTCAACGCGTATCACCAGCGTGAGGCGGCCATGCCGGCGAAGACCGCCTGGGGCAAGCTGGTGGCCTCGGTCGCGACGATGGGCCTGGGGGCCAGCGCGGGGATGGAGGGCGCCAGCAAGTGGCTGGGCGCCACCATCGGCTCGGTCCTTCAGACCGCCCTCAACCGCCTGCCGTTCCGCGCGACCCGCGGCGACGTCAAGACGACGCTCATCAGCGGCGGGTCCGCCGGCATCGCGGCGATCTTCCGGGCTCCGCTGTCGGGCGCGATCATGGGCGTCGAGTCGCCCTACAAGCACGATCTCGCGCACGAGGCGCTGGTGCATGCGCTGGTGGCGTCGGCCACCTCGTTCTGGGCCTACACCCGCCTGCGGCCGGCCACGCCTTACTTCCCCGTCACCTTCCACTACGTCCTCACCACCAAGGACCTGCTGGTGGCGCTGCCCCTGGGCCTGTGCGCCGGCGCGGCCTCCCACCTGTTCCTGTGGACCCTTCGTTACTGGCGGCGACGGTTCGGCAATCTGCCGGGGCCGCTGCCCCTGCGCATGGCCGCGGCCGGCGCGCTGCTGGTGCTCATTGCGTTCGCCGGCTACTGGACGCTCGGGCGGCCGGTGACGCTGCAGGCGGGACTGCCCGTCGCCAACCTGTTGCTCAACGGCGGGTTCGGGCTGCGCGCGGCCTTGCTGGTGTTCGTCCTCAAGCTGCTGGCGACCACCATCACCTTCGGCGGCGGCGGCGTGGGCGGGCTCTTCGTCCCGACGGCCACCATCGGCGCCGCCCTGGGCGCGTGCTTCGACCAGATCTTCGCGGCCAGCCACCCTGGCGTGTTCACCCTGCTGGGGATCGCGGCGTTCGCGGGGGCCAGCTACAACAGCATCCTCTTCTCGGCGGTGTTCGTGGCGGAGGCGACGGGAAACGTCTTCCTGGTGGTGCCCGCCCTCATCGCGTCGTCCTTCGCGTTCCTGGTGTCGGCCGGGGTGTCCAACTCGCGGGCCCAGCGCGCGCGCCGGCCCGGCTGGCGCGACGCGCTGGCCAAGATCCCCGTCGAGCAGCTGATGGTGACGCGGATCGTGACGGCCTCGCCGTCCCAGACCCTGGAATCCTTCGCGCACTCGGTGCTCGTCACGCACCAGTTCAAGGCGCTGCCGGTCATCGACGAAAAGGGGGTGCTGCTGGCCATGGTCTCGGTCGGCCACCTCCGCAGCGTCGCCAGGAACGACTGGGCCAGGGTCATCGTGAGTGACGTGATGGACCGGAGCGTCCGGACGATCTGCCCGGAGCAGAGCGCCGCCGACGCGGACGCGACCTTCAACCAGACGCCCTATGACTACATCCCGGTGGTCGACCCCAGGACCTACCAGCTGATCGGGATCCTCTCCCACTCGGACGTCTATCGTTCCCTGGACACCAAACCATCTCGCTACGCCGCATAGAAAGGAATCGGACCATCATGACGTTCTCGACGATGTGCGCTCTTCGGGTCTACCTCAAGCGAGGGGACAACCACCGTGCCAAGGGGTTCTTTCGGCGCTTCTTCAAGCAGCCGCTGGCGACCCACCTGCTGCAGGAGGCGCTCAAGCACGGGGTCACCCACGCATCGGTCAACTTGGGCCACAGCGGGTTCGTGCGCGGCGCCAAGTCCGTCAGCGCCGACGTCACCGAGTTCGCCCTGGAGACGCTGCCCGTCTGCCTGGAGCTGGTCGCGCCCAAGCCGCTCCTGGAGCAGTTCGTGCGGGATCACGCCAAGCAGATGGCCGGCGCGACGCTGGTCATGCTCGAGGGCGTGCACATCGTGCCGGCGATCGAGTCGGTTCCGGGCACGGCGCCCCACCACGTCGAGTACATCAAGGCGGACGGCGTCGAGCTGCCGGTCGACCACGTCGACCTCGACGCGGACGAAGCAGCCGGACCAGGCGACGAGAAGGTTCGCGCTCAGTAGGACAATCCGCGGAGCAGGTCGGCGCGGTCGACCGCGCCCAGCAGGCGTCGCTGCTGGTCCACGACGACGACCAGCTTGTGGGCGCCGCCCACGGCGACGTCGATCACCTGGTCGAGCCGCGTCTCGGGTGAGACGACGGCGAGCTTGTCGGTCATCAGATCGCCGGCTTGGCGTGCCGTGGCGTGCTGGTCGCTCTCGCTCGGTTGGACGAAGCTCAGCCGCTCCATCAGGCTGCGGATGGCGCCGGGGTGAAGGGCAGGCGTGACCCGCTGGAGCAGCTCCGCGTCGGTGATGACCCCCAGCACGCGGCGCTCCGAGTCGATCACCACGGCGCGATGCAGTCGAGTCGAGACGACGGCCCGGAACACCTCCGGGAGGCGCGTGTCGACGTGGACCGCCGGCACGTCCGGTCGCATGATCGCCGAGACCGGCGACGTGGCGGAAAGGCCGCTCGGCCGCGGCGGAGACGCCTCGCCCACCTGGAAGCCCTGGACGACCGTCCGCAGGAGGTCCAGCCGGCTGATCATGCCGACCAGGCCGCCGGTCTCGTCGACGACCGGCAGCCGCTTGAGGTGGCGCGTCGTCATCAGAGTCGCGACCTCGGGCAGGTGCATGGTGGCCGGGACGGTGATCGGGTTGGCGGTCATGACGTCGCGGGCGACTTTGCCGGCGTCATCGACCCTGGCCAGCTCCGCGCGCCGACCATCGGGATCGAGCGCGTTCAAGAGGGTCAGGCGTACGCCGAGCCGACCCCGATCGATGAGGTCCGAGTTGGTGATGATCCCGATCGGCCGTCCGCCCTCGACGACCGGGACGGCCCGGTAGATCTGGCCCAGCATTCGCTCGACGATGTCGCGCACCTTCGTGGTGGGCCCGACGGTGAACACGCTTCTCGCCATCACGTCGCCGGTCGTCAGCGCGGACGAGACGTCGCGGACCGTCCGGGGCTTGTACAGGACCACCTCGGTCTCGTCGACGGTCATCAGCCCGTAGGGCAGCATCTGTTTCAGCCGAGGCAGCAGCCGGTCGACCCGCTCGGGGACGTCGATCCACTCGATGACGATGGGCAGCCTCTCGGCGACGTCGGCGAGATTGATCGTGTGCACGATTCCCGACGCGCCGAATCCCTCCATCCCCCGGATCACGGTCGCGCCCGCCGCGTCCTCCTTGCGAAGCAGATCCAGGATCGCCGTCGGTGCGGCCTGATGACCAACCCGATCCCCCTCGTTCAGGTAGATGCGCACGCGCTTGGCTTTTCCGACGCGATCCATCGATCCCTCCTCTTGATCCATGGTCATGCTGGCGGCACCAGGCGCACCAGAATCCCTCCGAGCAGACCCAGGCCCAGACACCCCATCACGGTCGCCGACAGGTAGAGCATCGCCAGTCCTCTGGGCCCCTGCTGGAGCAGCCGCAGAGTCTCGTAGTTGAACGTCGAGTAGGTGGTGAACCCCCCCATCGCCCCGGTCGTCAGGACCACCCGAAGGTCGGGAGGGATCAGCCCCCGTTCCAGGCTGAGACCCATGATCACGACCAACAGGAACGAACCGAGCCCGTTGATGATCAGCGTGCCCAGCGGAAAGACCGGGCCGAACACACGCAAGGCCCAGGTCCCGAGCAAGTAGCGGGCCCCCGTACCAGCAGCGCCCGCGAGGCACACGAGAAAGAAGCGGGGCGGCATCCGGCACCTCCTCCGCGCGGGAAATTCCGTCGCAGGGCCCGCGGATCAGACGCCTACGTCGGTGACAACACGACCGTAGGAGTCATTGGCTGCCCCGGCGGGCAACGGTTGAGGCGAACTCCACCGCCTGGCGGCTATGTTAATCGCCCGGCGCCGGCCGCGCCACCCGCGACGACAGCTCGAAGGGCCCCGGGCCGGCGTACCGGCCGCGGTCGCCCAGCTCCTCCTCGATCCGGAGGAGCTGGTTGTGCTTGGCCAGCCGGTCCGCCCGGCAGGGCGCGCCCGTCTTGATCATGCCGACGGCGGTCGCGACGGCCAGGTCGGCGATGAAGTCGTCGGTCGTCTCGCCCGAGCGGTGGCTGATCATGTTGCCGTAGTTGGCGGCCTCGCCGATCGCGATGGCTCCAGCGTCTCGCTGACGGGTCCCGTCGCGGGTGCCGCCGAGCCGAATGAGGAGCGCGTCCAGGTCGCTCTGCGCGGGCAGGGTCGAGCCCCGGTCGCTCGAGGCGGACTCCACCGCCTGTCTCAATGGGTTAGCCGATGCCGCGGAGCGTCGCAACCTGGTGGGCCGCTGGAAAATTTGCGTCCCGGCCGCTTGGGTAGTCTGATGTAGGTGTAGTCCTACCTCTGACTACGAGGACCAAAAGATGGCCCCTAGAACGTCTTCCGAGCCCGCCCGTTCCAAGCCCGAAAATCGCCGCCGCGAGATCGCCGGCATCCTGCTGCTGGCGAGCGCGCTGTTCAGCGGGCTGTCCGTGGTCTCGATGCAGGCCGGCGGCGACCCGCTGCTGGGGCCGGGCGGGACCGCGGTGGCTTCGGCGTTCTACGGCCTCTTCGGGCTGGCCGGCTACCTGGTGATGGCCGCGATGGTCGTCGAGGCCGTTCGCTGCTTCCGCGGGCGCCGGCTGGTCGACGGCTTCGGCGAGGGAGCCGGCGCGACCATGCTGATCTGCGGGATCGCGGTCCTGCTGGCCCTGCCGTTCGCGGGCGACGAGGTGGTCAGCCACGGTCCGGGCGGCTTCTTCGGGCAGTGGCTGGGCGGCCTCCTGTCGGACGTCATCGGCGCGGTGGGGGCGGGCATGGCCGCCACCACGATGCTGCTGGTCGGGGTCCTGCTGGTCACCGACATCAGCCTGGCGCAGGCCATCACGGTGGTCGTCTGGGCGGGCCGCCACGCCCGCCGCGCGATCGTCGCGGCGGCGGTCGCGTCCTGGCGGATCGCGCGGGCCGCGTTCCCAGAGAAGGACGACACGGGGGAGAAGCATCGCGAGCCCGAGGCCGAGCTCGCCGACGAGGCGGCGGAGATCGCGATCAGCGAGCCGGTGCGCGCGGCGGCAGCCCTGGCCGAGGACGAGGCGGTCCCGGGGGCGATCGAGCCGGAGCCGAGCGACGCCATTCGAATCGGCGAGGCGCGCGCGCTGGCCGAGGCCGCGCGCGAGGAGTCGAGGACGCTGCGCGGCTTCCCCAGCCCGCCCGTCGACGAGGAACGGGCGGCGGTGGCGGCCGTGGTCGCCGAGGTGGCCGCGGTCGAGCAGCTCGCGACCGAGGAGCCCGAAGTCGAAGAGGATGCGCCGCTGGTTGCGCCGCCGGTCATCGCCACCCCCGCGCCCCCGCCCGAGGCGCCGATCATCGTGGAGTCGGCCTCCCTGGCGCGCTTCCGGCAGGACGCGGCCCAGGCCGACGCGGAACCGGAGGAGGCCGAGCGCCCGGTCGCAGAGAAGCTGGGCTTCATCAAGCTGGGCGAGGGGGCCTTCAAGCTGCCCGGCACCGACCTCTTGGAGTACATCCCGCCGCAGGCGCACGACACCGACAAGCAGCAGCTCTACGACATGGCCGAGCGCCTGGAGCAGGCGATGTCCAACTAC
This sequence comes from Polyangia bacterium, assembly GCA_035578045.1. GTDB lineage: Bacteria > Myxococcota_A > Polyangia > Fen-1088 > Fen-1088 > JADGRB01. The sequence continues at coordinate 8,424 of DATJWP010000094.1, forward strand.
GGCGTGCGCGGCAAGGTGAGGGAGATCCACATGGGTCCCGTCGTCACCATGTACGAGTTCGCGCCGGCGCCCGGCACGCGCACCGGCAAGATCGCCAACCTGGAGAAGGATCTGGCCATGGCGCTGGAGGCGCAGGCGGTCCGCATCGTCGCCCCGATCCCCGGCAAGGCGGTGGTCGGCGTCGAGGTGCCGAACCTGGCGCGCGAGACCGTCTACCTGAAAGAGATCCTGCAGGACGCCTGCTTCACCAGCGCCACGTCCAAGCTGCAGGTCGCGCTGGGCAAGGACATCAAGGGGGCGGCGGTCAGCGTGAACCTGGTCAAGATGCCGCACCTGCTGGTGGCCGGCACCACCGGCTCGGGCAAGTCGGTGGCCGTCAACGGGATGATCACCAGCATCCTCTACAACGCCTCGCCCGAAGAGGTCCGCTTCATCATGGTCGACCCCAAGATGCTGGAGCTGTCGATCTACGAAGGCATCCCGCACCTGCTGCTGCCGGTGGTCACCGATCCCAAGAAGGCCAACCTGGCGCTGCGCTGGGCGGTCGACGAAATGGAGCGCCGCTACGAGCTGCTGGCCAAGACCGGCGTGCGCGACATCGCCAGCTACAACGCCAAGATCTCGAACGCCTCGGACGTCGAGGCGAAGTCGGCGGCGGTTCCCGACGCCCCGGCCAAGAAGAAGAAGATCCAGGTCGTGCTGGCCGGCCCGGACGGCACCGAGCAGGAGGTCGAGCTGGACGCCGACTCGGAGATCACCGTCGGCGACACCGGCGAGGACACCGCCGGCATCGTGGCCTTCGAGCCGCCCAGCGACGAGGACCTGTCGGACGCCGCGGCCAAGGTGCAGCTGGCGCGCGAGAAGGCGGCGGCCGAGCCCAAGCCGACCAAGCTCCCCTACATCGTGATCGTCATCGACGAGTTCGCCGACCTGATGATGGTCGCCCCGAAGGACGTCGAGACCAGCGTCGCGCGGCTGGCCCAGAAGGCGCGCGCCGCGGGCCTGCACCTGATCCTGGCGACGCAACGGCCCTCGGTCGACGTCATCACCGGGCTCATCAAGGCCAACTTCCCCAGCCGCATCGCCCTGCAGGTCGCTTCGAAGATCGACTCGCGGACCATCCTGGATCAGGCTGGGGCCGACACGCTGCTCGGCAACGGCGACATGCTGTTCTCCGACCGCGGGACCAAGCTGCGCCGCATCCACGGCGCGTTCCTGTCGGACGACGAGGTGCACCGCGTGGTCGACTTCCTGAAGAAGCAGGCCAAGCCGGTCTACGACATGGACATCCTGAAGCCGCGCGAGGAGGACGCCGAAGAGGGCGGGGCGCCGGCCGACAACTTCCACGACGACTTCTACGATCAGGCGGTGGCGATCGTGTGCGAGACGCGCCAGGCGTCGGTCTCGTACATCCAGCGGCGGCTGCAGATCGGCTACAACCGGGCGGCGCGCATGGTCGAGCAGATGGAGCGCGACGGCATCGTCGGACCCACCAACGGCGCCAAGCCGCGCGACGTGCTGGCTCCTCCGGGCGAGTACCTGTCCGCGCCGGGCTGAGGGACGGCGTCTAATATGATAGACACGACCCCCTTGCGGCTGGGCCGGCCCGCACCTTAAGGTTGCCCCCCCAGCCTCGGAGGCGGGCACTTGGTGAACGCACGAGCACAGGTTCGCTTTCTGGCTCTAGGTGTGACCTTCACGATCGGGCTCGCCTGCGCTGACAGCCAGCCGCTCGACCCCGATCCCGTGAACGGCGCGGGAGGGCGGATCGCGATCACCGAAGGCGGCAGCACCGGCAGCGGGGGGACCACCGGGACCGGCGGGATCATGGCCACCGGCGGAATCCCGGGGACCGGGATCACCAGCACAGGCGGAAAGGGCAGCGGCGCCGGCGGCGCCGGCGCCGCCGGACACGCCGGCACGGCGGGCGCTGCAGGACACGGCGGCGCGGCAGGTGGCGGCGGCCGTCAGGGCGTGATGGCGACCGGCGGGCACGCGGGCAGCGCGGGCGGGGCGACCGGCGCCGGGGGCGCGACGACGACGGCGACGTTCACGCAGATCTACACCACGATCCTCAGCAAGAACTGCGCGGGATCGGCTTGCCACAACCCCGGGTCTCAGCAGGGCTTCAGCGCCAGCAGCCAGACCAGCGCCTACAACACACTGCAGCCCTTCATCATCCCCGGCGACGGCGCGGACTCGGTCTTCTGGGAGGCCGTCGATGCGGGCGACATGCCGCGGGGCAAGCCCAAGCTGTCGGCCGCCAGCATCGCCCTCATCAAGACCTGGATCGACGACGGGGCGCTCGACAACTGATCCGGTCCCGCCAGCGCCGATCGGCTAGGATTCGCGGATGTCCGCCGCCCCCGCGTTGCTGCTCGCGCTGCTCGCCGCCGCCCCCGCCGGCGCGCGCCTGGACGTCACGGCCGTCGTCGACAAGGTCCAGCACCGTTACGACGCCGCGACCGACTTCCGGGCCCGCTTCACGCAGACGCTGACCAGCTCCGCCATGGGGCGGAAGACCAACTCCGCCGGCGCCGTGATGTTCAAGAAGCCAGGGCGGATGCGCTGGGATTACGACAAGCCCGAGCGGGCGACCTACGTCAGCGACGGGAACACGCTCTGGCTGCACGAGCCCGACGATCAGCAGGCCTTCAAGCAGTCGCTGAGCGCCTCGCAGCTGCCCGCCGCGCTGGCCTTCCTGACCGGCAAGGGGAAGCTGGCCGCCGAGTTCGACATCACGCTGGTCGACAAGAGCCCCTACGCCACGGCGGGCGAGTACGTCCTGGCGCTTTCGCCCAAGGTCGCCGAGCCGCAGGTCAAGAGCCTGCTGTTCATCGTCGACCCCAAGACCTTCGACGTGCGCGAGAGCGTCATCACCGACGGCCAGGGGAACGTGAACGACCTGACCTTCGCCGACATCAAGACCAACACCAAGATCCCCGAGGGCGAGTTCCACTTCTCGCCGCCGTCCGGCACCCGCGTGATCGACACGAACAAGCTGGGGCGCTAGCTACGGGGTGTCGGGAAATTCGCATGGGTAACGGCGGCCTTCCGGTCCCCTCGCCCCGCGAAGCGGGGAGAGGGTTAGGGAGAGGGGTCGGCGACGGGATCGTCGTGGGCATCCAGTTCAGGCCGCCAGCCTGATTCCGTTTCGCTTCGCGACCCCGCGAACAAGCTTCGTGAGGTTCAGGCCAAGAACGGCGCGCTGGCCGCACACGCCCATCATCGCGGCTGATCGTGCCGCCGGTTTGTTG
>DATJWP010000095.1:0-64070 GCA_035578045.1 Polyangia bacterium
TGGTCCTGCTGGCGCGCGAGCTGCTGCGGGAGCCCTACTGGCCGCTCCACGCGGCGCGCGAGCTGCGGGCGGCGCTCGCTGCCCCCGTCCAGTACGCCCGCGCCTGGCGGTGAGCGAGTCAGGGGACCGGGACCACGCGGACGTAACCGTTCGCGCGGTCGCTGACGAAGGCGGTGTTGCCGTCGGGGGAGATCGCGATGCTGTTGCCGGCGCCGATCGGATAGGCCGCCAGCACCTTGCCGTCGGGCAGCGACAGGAACTGGATCGACGCCGTCCCCACGACGGCCGCGACCTGGTCGTCGGGCGTGATGGCGACGTTGTGGAAGTCGGCGCCCGGGGTGTCCTGGTAGAGCGGGAACGGGGTCATCGCGCCGGTCGCGGCGTCGACGAGGTCCAGCGTGGCCTCGGCGACCACCGCTGACGCGCCGTCGTGCGCGATCGCGACGCCGGCGGAGGGGGCGGACAGCGACATGTTGCCCACCGAGACGCCGAAGTCGACGCGATACAGCTTGTGGTCCAGCTCCATGGTCACCAGCGCCCATGAGCCGGTCGGATCGATCGCGACGTCGAAAGGATCGTTCGTGTCGTGCAAGTTCGTGAACGAGAAGCTCGGGCTGGCCGGGTCGGGGGTGAAGCCCGACAGGCCCATCGAGGCGCAATCGGGGCCCAGGTCCGGCATGGCCGCCGCGCCGCTCGGGAAGTAGGCGACGTTGGTCAGCGTGGTGCCGACGCACGGGTCCTCGATGAAGTCGACGAACGCCTGCTGGTCGAGATCGATGATGGCGACGCCGTTGACACCGTCGGTCGCGTTGGTGAGCAGGGTGGCCAGGGCGTGCTTGCCGTCGGGGGAGACGGCGACCCCCATCGGGTTGCTGTGGACGCCCGTCTGGATCTCGCTGACCGAGTGCGCCGCCAGGTCGATCACGTCGACCGGACCGTCGTTCAGCTGGCTCGCGACGACCACCCGGGTGCCGTCGGGCGTGACGTCCAGGCCGTGCGCGGCTCGGACCAGGTAAGGCGATGAGAACCAGCGGGGCGCATCGCTGGAGATCGTGTAGTCGCTGCCGTTGTAGGCGGTGACGCGCCAGTAATAGATCACGCCCTGGGACAGGACGAGGCTCGGGAGGGTCAGCTGGTTGACGGAGCCGTCCACGGTCTGCGTGACCAGGTCGCTGCTCCCGAAGTCGCTCGTCGTGGCGACCTCGACCGTGTAGCTGTCCGCCCCCTGGGCTGGGTACCAGGAGAGCGTCGGCGTGAGCGGCTGGGCCGACGACGCGTCGATGGGCAGGAGCAGCGCGAAGGCGCTGGGCGGGCCGGAAGGACCGGAGCCGCCCGTCCCGACGATGCCGCCGGTGGCGACGATGCCGCCCGTTCCCACCCCTCCCGTACCGCCCGCTCCCGTCAGCGACCCCGAGCCGCCGCCGCAGCCACCCGCCATCACGACCAGCGCACCCACCACCGTCGATCGAGCCCGCCTCATGCCGGCTCGTTTCGGCAGTTCGGCGCTCGAGCTGAAGGGCCGTGCTCAGTTCACGGGCAGCGGGACGACACGGACGTAGCCGTTCGCGCGGTCGCTGACGAAGGCATAGCTGCCGTCGGCGGAGATGGCGATGCTGTTGCCGGCGCTGATGGGGTAGGCGCCCAGGATCGTGCCGTCGATCGTCGACACGAACTGGATCGAGCTGTTCCCGACCACGCCGGCCACGTAGTCGTCGGGGCTGAGCGCGATGTTGTGGAAGTCGGTGTTGGGCCGGTCCTGGGACATCGGGAAGGGGGTCAGGGAGCCGGTCGGCGCGTAGTAAAAGTCCACCGTCGCTTCGGCCACCACCGCGCCCTTGCCGTCATGCTGGATGGCCACGCCGGTGGACGAGTCCGACAGGTCCAGGCTGGTGACCGACGCGCCGAAGTCGATCCGGTACAGCTTGTGGCCCCTCTCCATGGTGACCAGCGCCCAGGACCCCGTCGGATCGATCGCCACGTCGAACGGGTCGTTCGTGTCGTGCAGGTTCGTGAACGAGAAGCCCGGGTTGGCCGGATCGGGCGTGAAGCCGGACAGGCCCGTCGCGGCGCAGTCGGGTCCCAGATCCGGCATGGCGGCCGCGCCGTCCGGGAAGTAAGCCACGTTCGTGAGCGTGGTGGCGTTGCACGGGTCGTCGATCCAGTCGACGAACACGTTCGCGACCAGGTCGATCACGGCCAGCCGTTCACGCCGTCGGCGGCGTTGCTGACCAGCGTGGCCAGGGCGTGCTTGCCGTCGGGGGCGACGGCCAGCCCGACGGCGTGGCTCTGCAGGCCGGTCGGGATGGCGCCGACCTGGCGCGAGCCGAGGTCGATGACGTAGATCGAGCCGTCGTCCGCGTCGCTGGCGACCACCACCTTCTTGTCGTCGGGCGTGACGTCCAGTCCGTGGGCGCCTGGCACGAGGTAAGGCGACGAGAACCACCGCGGGGCGTTCGGCGCGATCGTCTGGGCGTTGCCTTTCTGGGCCGTGACCCGCCAGTAATAGATCGCGCCCGCCTGCAACCTTCCGGTCGGCACGGTGATCTGGGTGGTCGAGCCGTCGACGGTTGCCTGGAACACGTCGGTGGATGGGAAGTTCGTGAAGTACGCGACCTCCACGACATAGGCCGTGGCCCCCTCCGCGGGGGACCAGGAGAGCGTCGGCGTGAGCGGCTGCTCCGACGACTTGTCGATCGGACCGATGAGCATGAAGCCGCCAGTCCCGCCCGCAGCGGGGGAGCCGCCGGTTCCGACCACGCCGCCGGTGGCGGGGGAGCCGCCGGTTCCGACCACGCCGCCGGTGCCCGTCACGTAGCCGCCGCCTGTTCCCGTCGTGGTCCCCGCTCCGCCGCCGCAACCTGCCAGCACCAGAACCAGGGCACTCATCGCCCGAGCTGAAGCGCGGATCCCGGACTTCGGCCTGGCGCGCGTCGGCGGGCGTGCTACAAGCCCGTGGCCCAAGAAATCGATGACGATCGCACGAAGCTCCGCGCGGCTGGTCCTGTTGGCGACGCTCCTTCTGGCGATGACCGGCTTTTCCAGGCGGGTGGTCGCGGACAAGAGCCCTTTGACGAAGGTGGCCATGGCTACTAAGGGCGGCGATTTCGCCGATCCTTTCATGTTGCGCGTCGGCGATGCCTATTTTGCGTTTGCGACCGGCACACGTGGGCAGCACCTGCAGGTCACCCGCTCCCGCGACCTGGCGGAATGGACGCCACTGGGCGACCCCCTTCCCCGGCTTCCGGCCTGGGCTCGGAACGGTGGCGGCCTGACTTGGGCGCCGTCCGTGCTGTCCCGGCGCGACGGCTACGTCCTCTACTACACCACCCGCGATAGCCGCACGGGCTTTCAGTGCATTTCCCGTGCCGTGTCCGGCGGACCTGGCGGGCCGTATGTGGACGGCTCCGCTCAGCCCATGATCTGCCAGGCCGAGCTGTGCGGGTCGATCGATCCCAGCCCCTTCGTCGACCGCGACGGCGCGGCCTACCTGCTCTGGAAGAGCGACGAGAACGCGCTGGCTTGCCGGACCGCGCCCCGCATCTGGTCGCAGCGCTTGTCCGACGACGGCCGCGCGCTGGTCGGCCGTCCCCGCACGCTGCTGGAGCGCGACCGCCCCTGGGAAGGGGAGATCGTCGAGGGGCCGTCCATGGCCCTGCACGACGGCCGCTACTACCTCTTCTATTCGGCCAACTGGTACGCCAGCAGCGAGTACGCGATCGGCTACGCCACCTGCGAAGGCCCGACGGGCGGCTGCACGAAGGTCACCACCGGCGCTCCGTTCCTGGCCAGCAGCGGCGGGCTGCTGGGTCCGGGAGGCCAGGAGCTGTTCACCGGCGCGGACGGCGGGCTCTGGATGGCGTACCACGCCTGGACGGCCCCGCGAACCACGTATCAGCAGGGCGGGGCGCGCAGCCTCCGGCTGGCCCGCATCGACTTTCGCGGCGACGGTCAGCCCCAGGCGCTGGCCGTCCGTTAGACGGCCTAGAGCTTGGCCTGGTTCTCGACCAGGCGGGCGTAGCTGCCGCCGCGGGCGAGCAGCTCGGCGTGCGGCCCGCTCTCGACGATGCGGCCGTGCTCCAGCACCAGGATGCAGTCGGCGTTGCGAATGGTGCTGAGCCGGTGCGCGATCACGAAGCAGGTCCGATCGCGCATCAGGCCGTCCAGCGCCTCCTGGACGACGTGCTCGCTCTCGGCGTCGAGCGCGCTGGTCGCCTCGTCCAGGATCAGGATGCGGGGATCCTTGAGCAGCGCGCGCGCGATCGAGACCCGCTGCCGCTGGCCGCCCGAGAGGTTGACGCCCCGCTCGCCCAGGATCGTCCCGTAGCCGTCCGGCAGGCGCGCGATGAACTCGTCGGCGTGCGCGGCCCGCGCGGCGTCGCGCACCTCGCGCTCCGACGCTTCGGGGCGGCCGTAGGCGATGTTGTCGCGCACCGTCCCGGAGAAGACGAACGAGTCCTGCTGGACGATTCCGATGGCCGAGCGCAGCGCGTAGAGCCCGTACTCGCGCACGTCGACCCCGTCGACCAGGATGCGCCCGCCGGTCACGTCGTAGAGCCGCGGTAGCAACGACACCAGCGTGGTCTTCCCGGCGCCCGACGCGCCGACGATCGCGATGCGGCGGCCGGGCCGGGCGTGCAGGCTCACGCCGTCCAGCACCAGCGGCGGATCGTCGTCCAGGGGCCGCCCGCCCTCCGGGGGATCTTGCAGCTCGTCTTCCAGTCGGATGCGCGACTCCTCGCTGTCGCGCGTGAAGCGGAATCGCACCTCCTCGAGGCGGACGTCACCCTCGACCGGGGGCGCCCGGCGTGGGCGCGGCGCCTCGACCACCGCCGGCCGGATCGCCAGCAGCCGAAAGATCCGCGCCATCGCCGAGAGGCTCGACTGGTAGGTGCTGTTGAGCTCCGCGAACCGGCGCACGGGGCCGTACAGGATCACGACGTAGCCCAGGAACCGGGTCAGCAGGCCGGCGCTCAGCTCGCCTTTGATCGTCAGCCAGCCGCCGTAGCCGATGACCACCGTGGTGCCCAGGTGGACCAGCACCTCGCCCAGCGACGCCACCAGATGGCCGGCGTGGCTGTGGTCGACCACCAGCTCGTGGTGGTGCTGGACGTCGTCGGCGAACCGGCGCGCCTCTCGCTCTTCGGCGGTGTAGGTCTTGATGACCGCCTGTCCGGCCAGCCGCTCGCTGACGTGGCCGGACAGGCGCGACAGGTGCGCGTGCATCCGGTCGCTGGCGCGCCGGACGCGGGGGTTCATCACCGCGAAGATGATGCCGTAGAGCGGGAACATCACGCCGCACGCCAGCGTCAGCTTCCAGCTGATGCGCGACAGGAGCACGAACGCCATCGCCAGCTGGATGGCGTCCATGCCGGCCACGATGATTCCGCCGTAGATGACCGACGTCGCGACGTGCACGTCGTGAAGGACGCGCGACAGGATGCTGCCGGTCCGCTCGCGGGTGTAGAAGCCGACGCTGAGCCGTTGCAGGTGCTCGTACAGCTCGCGCCGCAGGTCGGTGACGATTCCGTCGCCCAGGTGGACGTTGAAGTGTCCCCGCCCGTAGAGCACCAGCGCGTGCATGACCCCGGTGAGGGCGGCCAGCTCGGTCAGATGCGCCAGCCGCCCGGCCCGCACGCCGAGCGGCAGCCGCTGCAGCGCCGGGAGCGTCGCCAGGTCGACGGCCGACCCGATGATCCAGGGGTAGACGAACGACAGCAGGAAGCCGGTGACGCCGAACAGGATGGTGAGCGCGGCGTACTTTCGGTGAGCGGCCACGTAGCGCAGCAGCTGGATCAGCGGCGAGGCCGGACGGCGCGGCGCCGGGGCCTGGGGCGCGCTGCGCGAGGCCGGGGGGCGCCAGTCCCACCCCGCCACTGTCCCCGAAGACGACACGCTTCCTCAGGCCGAGATACCGGCAGCGACGGCCGGCTCGGAGACGCGATCGAAGAGCGCGTTGCGCGCCGACAGCATCCGCGGCGCCTGGCGGCGCATCTCCTCGGCCAGCGGCGCGTGGATCGCGCGGTTGCCGTCCGCGTCCGCGTAGTCCCACAGCCCGTTCTCGCAGCGGCGATCGTCGGCCCAGCCCGGATGGTTCACCACCGGGTAGAGCGTGATGCCGTGCAGCTCGCACCCGCGCGACATCGCCAGCTCGCACTGGTCGCACACCAGCCGCAGCCAGGGGGCGCGCGCGTGCCCCTCGGCGCCCGTCTCGGAGATGATCATGGGGCGCCGGTAGCGCGACCAGATGTCGACCAGCATGTCGCAGAACGGCCGGTATCCCGGGTCGCCGCGCGCGATGGTGGTTCCGTCCAGCATGAACTGGTTGTTCGAGTAGAAGTTCACGCCGATGATGTCGAGATAGCGCGGGTGCCCACCCAGGGCGGGCCAGACCGCGCCCGTCAGCATGTCCCAGGCCTGGTACTGCAGCAGGTTGTCGGACTCGATGCGCCGGAAGGTGAGCGGCTCGGCGGGGTCGGCCACGACGTGGATGGCCGGCTCGGGCTGCAGGAACCGGGCGCCCGGGATCACCGCCCGGATCGCCTCGATCGCTTCGATGGTGGCGCGGACCAGCTGGGCCTTCAGCTCGACGCCGCGGGCCGCCTCGAAAGGGTACATGCAGCGGACGTCACCGCCCGCCCAGGCCAGGAACGACATCTCGTTGATCGGCGCGATCATGACGGGCCCGTCGCTCTCCTGGGACAGCCAGCGCGCGAAGGCGCCGGCGTGCAGGGCGAATCGCCCGGGGAAGCGGGGCGAGAAGACGTCGACGTCGTCCGGCCAGCCGAAGTGCATCAGGTCCCAGATCACCTGGATCTTGTGGCGGCGGGCGGCCTCCAGCAGCGGCAGCGCCGGGCGGAAGTCGTGCTGGCCGCGCGCCGGTTCGGTCCGGACCCAGGAGATCCCGTCGCGGCACGCGGTCAGGCCGGCCTCGCGGGCGCGCGCGTAGTCCAGGTCGGCCAGCTCGTCGTGCCGGGTGGCCGCCGTCAGGTCCAGGCGGCGCCCGTCCTCGAGCCGGTGACACGAGCACTCGAACCCACCTAGAAAGAATCCCGAGAAGAGCGGCTGATCGATGTCGTTCACGGGGTCCTCGCCCCTCACAGGGTAGAGTCCCTCGGGCGAACCGGCAGGTCAGGCAAGCCCTGCATCTGCCAGTCGAATTGACCTCGACCCGCGCTGTCGGGGCAGGTCACCGTCGGACGAGGTGGAACCGCTGGATGATCGACGTCGCGAGCATGATTTCGGGGTGCAAGAGCGGGGGAGCCTCCCAGAAGACGGCGACGTTGTCTCCCCGGATGTCGTACGCCATGCGGAGATGGATGGTCTCTCTGGTGCCCTCGAATGAGCACTCGAACCAGCGGTCCTCGTGCCGGTCTGCGTTGGCCATGCCGGCGACGACCGCGTTCCAGTCGAGGTCATTGAAGCCGTATCCGACGATCTCGGCGATGAGCTCGCACCAGGGGCGCATCTCCTCGGCGCCGTGAATCCAGGTCTCCACCGTCTGTGTGGCCGGCGACCGGCGGGTCTGCTGCCCGAGCTGTTGGGCCAGTCCGATGAGAAGTCCTTCGGGCCCCCGGATGTAGCAGAGGCGGTAGACGTCTTGGTAGTCGACGACCTCGTCGACCACCGTCGCGCCGAGCTTGCCGAGCCGGGCGAGCGTGTCGTCGATGTCGTCGACGGCGAACATGGCCCGCAGGTATCCCAGCGAGTTCACCGGGGCGGTGCGGTGATCGGAGGCGACGCCGGGCGCGGCGAAGCGCGAGAGCTCGAGGCGGCCGTGCCCATCCGGGGTGCGCATCATGGCGACCTCGACCCGCTGGCCGCGCAACCCGGTGACGCGCCCGGCCCATTCGCCTTCGATGGGCATGCGGCCTTCCAAGGTGAGGCCGAGCTCGACGAAGAACCGGATGGAGGCGTCGAGGTCTTCCACCACGATGCCGACATTGTCCATGCGCTGGACGGCCATGGTGTCTCCTTATCACGTCCCGCCGGACGCCGGCGGCGGTTGCCCACGCGGCGGTAGATGTTCGGCAAGCCGGTTACCGCAGGGCCAGGGTCGATGCTCGCCACGCCGGGGAGCTCCAGCGCTTGAAGGCCAGCAGCTTGCCGGCGTCGTCGGCCCACTTGTCGACGGCCAGGGTCGGCGCGCTGAGCACCTGGAAGCGGCGGCTGGCCCGGCCGCCGACGTGGGCCTCGCGGACCACCAGCAGCTTGCCGCCGTCGGGCGAGGTCCCGGCGGCCTCGACGTAGCCGGCGCCGCGGTCCGGATCCGTCACGGCGGGGGTCAGCGCGTCGAACGTCCAGCTCTTGCCGTCGCTGCCGCGGCGGAGCACCCACAGCTCGGTCCAGGCGGGCAGTGGCTGCACGGCCAGGGTCGCGACCGTCCCCGACGGCGCCCAGCGGAGCGCGTTGGCCCAGACCACGCCGAAGGTGCAACGTTCGCCCAGCATCGCGCCGGTCGCTCTTTCGAGGATCCGGACGCAGGACTCGCCGGGGCCGCGGGCAGCCACCGCGACGGCGAGCGGGCGCGGTCGGGTGTCCGCCGAGGCTGGCTCGCCCGCCCACCGCGAGGCTGCCACGCGCACGGCGGCCTCCTCGTAGAGCGCGCCATCCTCGGGCGCCAGCACCCCGCGATCGGTCAGCGCCAGCTCGCGCACGGCCGATCCCTCGGCGCGCGCGGCCGCGTCCAGCTGCCCCTGCCGGGCCTGATCGAACGCCCGCCAGGCATAGGCCTCGGCGCGGCGCAGCCGCACGCGCCCGACCAGCGCGGTGGGCATCGCCCGCTCCGCCACGAAGTCGATCGAGGTCAGCGCCTGTAGCCGCCGGTCGTTGAAGGCGCGGGCGACCGCCGGCGGCGCGGCCGGGTCGGCGCAGGGGTCGACCGACAGGGACAGCGCCGCCCGGGCGCGCTCGACGGGCGCGGCGTTGGGCGTCGCGAGCACCTGGGCCCAGGCCTCGCCGTCGTAACAGACCAGGGCGCGCCCGCCCGGGGTGGTGGGCTCGACCAGCTTGAAGCTCACCCCGTAGCTGGCCGCCACCTCCAGGTGCGCGGCCAGGGTGGCGTCGATCAGACGCTGGAACCCTGGGAGAATTCCAGCCGCTTCCCGCGACGGACTCCGCTGGGCGGAGCCCAGCTGCGTCCACGCGCCAGCATCGCTCTTGCGGGCAGAGGCGCGGCGGGCCAGCCGCTCCGCCATCGTCCCGACGGCAGCCAGCAGCTCGGTCTGGTCGGCGCCGGCGGGCGAGGCGCGCAGGGCCAGCGCCGCGTAGCCGATGCCCAGCGACTCGAACCCGCTGGCGTCGCGCAGGAACCGCACGATCGCCGCCGCCTCGGGCGCGCTGGCCGCGTCGACCGGGTACTGCCGCACCTGCGACGGGCGCAGGTAACCGGGGCGCTCGTGCCGGTGGTCGTAGACGCGCAGGAAGCCCGCGGTCTCGCCCCGGACCTCGACCCAGTCGCCGCGCCAGAGCGTGGCCTGGGCCGGGGCGTCGTCGCGTGGGGCGTTGCGCAGCACCGCCGGGTCCTCGGCCACCAGCGCCACCAGCAGGATCACCGCCGGGGTCATCACTCACCCCCCGCGGCGTTGTCGTTGGCGGCGGCGGCGGCGGGCGAAGCGGGCGCGTTGGTGTTGGCCGCGACGGCGCCGCGACCCTGCATCCCCAGCAGGCCGCCCGCGAAGAAGCCGCCCGCCGAGGGCGGCGCGACGATCACCTGGATCTTGTCGGACAGCTTGTCGGCCAGCGTCTTCTGGATCAGCAGCGGGTTGCGCGCGATGAGCACCGACTCTCGCTCCTGCTGGGCGGCGCTGGCCTTGCCGGTCGCCTCGATCCGGTAGGCCTCGGCGTCGGCCAGGCGCTTGCGCGACTCGGCCTCGGCGGCGGTCTCGATCTTGCGAGCCTCGGCGTCCCCCTCGGCGTCCTTCAGGCGCTGCACCTTGCGCGCCTCGGCCTCCAGCCGGCGCTGCTCGATCTCCTTCTCCTTCAGCGGCAGGACGTGCTTCATCGCCTCTTCACGCGCCTTGGCCGCGATGATCTCCTCGGAGGCGGCCGCCTCGGCGGCCTTCTCGCGCTGCACCTTGGCCGCGTCGGCCTCCAGCTCGGACTCCTTCACCCGCTTCTCCTTGAGCTGCAGCGTGTAGCGCATCTTCTCGGTCGCCAGCTCCTCGGCCAGCATCCCTTCCAGGCCCTGCTTGTACTGCGCGGGCAGGTCGACGTGACCCAGGTAGAGCGACCGCACCGTGATGCCGTCGCGGGCCAGCAGGCCCCGCAGCTCCGCCTCGATCTGGTCCTGAATCTCCACGCGCTTGTCGGTGAAGATCTCGCGTACGGTGTGGCGCGAGAGCGAGCGGTGGAGCACGCCGTCGACCACCGGCTCGATCAGATCGTGTCCCACGTTCACGGGCAGCCGTTTGGCCACCTCGCCGACGCGGGCGCCGTCGATGGCGTAGCGGACGGTCACGGCCACGCCGACCGACAGCCCCTCGACCGTCTGGAAGGGGGCCGCTCCCTCGGCCGACGCGCTCTGCTCGGGCCGGTAGACCTGGTCGCGCAATGGATAGCGCCGGAGCTCGTGGACCAGCGGCAGGATCATGGCCGGCCCCTCGGGGACGACCGCCAGCCCGCCGGTCAGGCGGTTGATCCGGACGCCGACCTCGCCGGCCGGCACCACCTGGATGGGCGGGCGTAGGATCACCAGCAGCACCAGGCCGGCCACGAAGCCGGCTGCCAGGTAGCGGCGGTGGCGCGGGCTGCCGAACACCTCGATGCAGCCGAGCACCACGGCGGCGGCCGCGGCTCGGACGAAGATGTAGGTCTTGCGGGCGGCTCCCTTGATGCGTTCTCGAATGGCGGTCATGGCGTCTCCTTGGGTTGGTCGAGGCGGGTCAAATGACGGTGAAGGTGGTGGCGGCCAGCCGGCGCCCGTCGGGTCCGAACACCTCGATGGCGTGCAGGCCCGCCGACAGCCGCTGGCGGGTCCAGGTGCGCCAGCACCGGTCGTCGCCGACCGGCATGTAGTGGCGAGAGATCTCGACCCCGTCGCGGGTCCAGACGTGCTCGATGAAGCCGGCGCCGTGGCCCGCCACCGTGCTGTGGGCGTAGATCTGCTCGCCGGCGCTGAACGGCCGCTCGCCGTCCACCGGCTCGCGGTTCACGATGCGGCGGCCCAGGGTCAGGGTGGCGACGGGCGCAGCGGCGGGCTCGCCCGCGAACGCCCGCGCCGACATCAGAAACTCGAGTCCGGTCATGACCAGGACGGATTGCAGCCGGCGTGCCGGCCCGGCCGGGGCTGGCCCGCGCCGATCGCGCCCCGGGCCGCTCCATCAATCTATGATTTCAATATCTATTTCTGTAGACTATCGGTGTGGAACCCCCGGCCTGGCTGGCGCGCGTCCGCCACGATCTGGTGAAGCGGCTGGTCTGGCCGGCCCGCGACCGCCGGGAGGCGGGCGGCCCCGTCGTCCCCGGCGAGCTGGTCGCGCCGCTGATCGACGACGAGGGGCGCCCGACCACGCCGGCGGCGCTCTGGGAGGCGCTGGCCGCTGACGCGCCGCCCGGCGCCGCGCTGGCCCCCTTCGGTGCCGCGGTCGGGCGGGCCGCGTCGGCCGCGGCGGCGGACCAGCTGGAGGGCGTGCTGGCCCTGGAACCGGCCTTCGAGGCGCTGGCCCGATCTTTGGAAGCGGATGAATAGAAAGGAACCTCGATGCCACGCCTCCTGGTGATCGACGACCGCGATCAGACGGTCGAGATGGTGCACCGCCAGCTGCCGCAGCTGGAGACGGTGACCCGCTGCGACCGGCGCATTCCGTGCCAGGTCTGCGATGAGCGGACCCGCGGGTGCCCGCTGCGCTGCGCGCACGACTTCGCCGAGGCCGCCGAGGTGCTGGCCCGGTCGCCGAGCATGCCCGACCTGGTGGTCCTGGACCTGCACTTCGCCCTGCCCGAAGAGCGGCTGCTGCCCGAGGACAAGTCCGACCTGCCGTCCGAGCCCAAGGCCCGCCGCGCCGCGCTCGAGGGGTTGCGGCGCCGGCAGGGGCTGCTGATCCTGCAGCGGCTGCGCGCGCTCTACCCCGCGCTGCCGGTCGTCATGCTGACGACCACCGGCTCGGACCTGGGGGCCGAGCGCCCCGACGATCCGCTGGTCTACCTGTGCGAGAACGAGGTGGTCGACAGCCGCAGCCTGGGGGCGGAGATCTCGCGCGCGCTCGCGCTGTCGCACACCGCGCAGGAGGGGCCGGTGTTCTGGGGGCAGACGCCGGCGATGGCCGAGCTGCGGCGCCAGCTGGAGGCGCTGGCCCGCTCGCCGCTGCCGTTGCTGATCGAAGGTGAGACCGGCACGGGCAAGAGCTTCCTGGCCGAGCACGTGATCCACCCCCGCTCGGGCGCCAAGGGACCGCTGGTCGTGACCGATCTGTCGACGGTGCCGCCGGCGCTGCTGGCGGCGCACCTGTTCGGCGCCCGGCGCGGCGCCTACACGGGCGCGGTCGAGGACCACGCCGGCGTGTTCGAGCAGGCGCACGGCGGCACGCTGTTCGTCGACGAGATCGGCAACCTGGACCTGGACCTGCAGCGGCAGCTCCTGCTGGTGCTGGAGCGCGGGCAGGTCACGCGGCTGGGAGACACGCGCGCGCGCCCGGCGGCGCCGCGCCTGGTCGCCGCCACCAACGCCGATCTGGACGCCGCGGTTCGCAGCGGTCGATTCAGGCCGGACCTGTTCATGCGCCTCAACCCGGCGACGCGGATGCGGCTGCCGCCCCTGCGCGAGCGCCGCGCGGACCTGCCGGATCTGGTGCGCTTCGCGTTTCTCGAGGCGCTCCGGTCGGAGCAGCTGCAGCCGCTGGTGCGCAGCTACCTGGCGCGCTACCCGACGCCCGATGCGTTCGACGACGCGCAGAGCACGGTGGTCTTCGGGCGCCCGCGCGCCGCTGTCGCCCGCCGGGACGCCTTCACGGTGTTCGTCAGCCGTGAAGCGCTGGCCCGGCTGGTCGACTACGACTGGCCGGGGAACCAGCGCGAGCTCAAGCTGCTGGCCGCCAACGCGCTGGTCTTCTGCCTGACCCAGCACCTGGACGCCGGTGACCTGGCGCAGCGGGAAAGGGCGCCCGCCGTGCTGGACGTGCCGGATCCGCTGGTCGGCCGGCTGCTGGGGGGGCAGAGCGCGCGCTCGCCCAAGCCGCGCGCCGCGGGGCCGACGCGGGCCGGCGTTCGCCGGATCGAGGTCGACCTGTCGGCGCAGGGGAGCTTCGCCCGCGTCTCCGCCGACGTCGAGCGGCAGTACTTGCGGGCGCTCTATGACACCTGCGGCGGCGATCTGGAGCGGATGGCGCGCGAGCTGCTGGGACCGCGCGGGACTTCCCGACAGGTGCACCTGCGCCTGAACCAGCTGGGGCTGCGGCTGCGAGATCTGCGGAGCCCGGTCTCGTGATCGCGGCGCTGGCGCTGCTCGGCTGGCTGGCGCTGGCCGACGCGGGGGCCGAGGAAGCCGTGCCGCCGACGCCGCCGGCCGCCCCGGCGCCGGCCGCCGAGGGGACCAACCGGGCGCGCGCCAAGGCCGAGCACGCGCAGGCGATGGCGGCGCTGCGGGCGGGACGGATCGACGACGCCGCCGGGCTGTTCGGTCAGGCGGTCGCCCACGATCCGAGCAGCGCTCCCTACGCCACGGACTGGGGGTTCGCGCTGGCCAAGCTCGGCCGGCGCGCCGAGGCCGAGGCCGCCCTGCGGCAGGCCATCGACAAGGAGCCGAAGCGTTTCTACGCCTACGTCAACCTGGCCGACCTGCTGGCCAGCGATCCCGCCCGCTGGGAACGGCGCGACGCGATCGTCGCCTCTCTGGAGAAGGGGCTGGAGGCGCTGAAGGACGATCGCAAGGGGCGCTTCAATCTGCTGCTGGCGCTGGCCGGCTTCGAGCGCGCCGTCGGCCGGACGGTGGAGGCGCGGGCCCGCCTGGCGCCGCTGCTGGAGACGGCCGGCCCGCCGCTCAGCCGGTTGCAGCGCAAGCGGGTGCTGGACCTGCTGGACGGGATCGCGGTCGACGAGCGGGCGCGCTCGCTGGAGGACTGGCCGGCGCCGGCGCCCGAGCTGGCGCGCGGCCTGCGCGACGAGGCGCGGGCGGCGGAGGGGGCGGGGCGGGTCGACGACGCGATCCGGAACCTGGAGATCGCGGTCAACCTGGCCCCCTCGGACGCCGAGGCGTGGCGGGCGCTCGGGCGGTTGCTGGCCGCGAACGGCGGCGCGCTGGAGATCGATCGCGCCGACGACGCGCTCCGGAACGCGCTGGCCCTGGAGCCGGCCTGGTCGGACCTGCGCGAGCTGCGCGCCCAGATCGCGCGCCGCCGCCGCACGGCCGCGGAACCGGCCGCCGCGCCCCACGCGCCCCCGCCCAGCGACAAGGCGCGTGCCCTCTATCAAGAGGCCGAGGACTGGATCGACGTCGGCGATCCGATCGGGATGGGGCGAGAGCTGCTGGAGCAGGCGCTGGCCGATTCGCCGGCGTTCGTTCCGGCCGCGCTGTCGCTGTATGCCCTGGCCGGTTCGGTGCCGGACCCGACGGTGGCGGCGTTGCAGGACGACGGCCCCGGCCTGTGGGCGCTGGCCTCGGGCGTGCGGAAGCTGGGCGCCGCCGGCAAGGCCAGCTCCGGAGATCCGGAAGCGATGGATCGCCTCATTCGCCCCTGGATCGATCGCGCGGTGGTGCTGGACGTGCAGGAGGCGCGCTTCGCCCGCGCCACCGCCCGGGCCGCCGCGGGGGATCGATCGGGCGCGCTGGCGGATCTGGTCGCCTACCTGGCGCGAGAGCCGGCGCCCGCTCATCTGGCCGAGGCGCGGGCGCTGCGCTCGGGGCTGGCCGGCGAGGCGGGCGAACCGTCCCACGATGGGCGTTTGCCGCCGCAGCTGGTGGCGCGGATCCGTCTGGTCGAGGATCGCCCGGATGCGGCCCTGCGCGCGCTGGGCGGCGCCTGCGCGTCGGGGTTGCCGGCCGAGCGGCTGGTGGCGCTGGGTCTGGTCCAGGAGTTCGCGGATCAGCGGTCGGCCGCCCGTGCCTGCTACGAGCTGGGGGCGGCCGGGGGCGATCGCACGGCGTTGCGACGTCTGTCCGGCCTGGACGCGCGACTGCCCGACGCCGAGCTGCAGTCGGCCGATCGGCGGTTGATCGATCGCGGCGCCGCCAGCGGGATCGGCGCGGCGATGTGGGCGCGCGCGCGCCTGGAACGACGGGCCGGGCAGGATGATGCGGCGCTGGCCGACGCGCGGGCGGCGCTGGCTGCCGCGGGCGACGGGACGCCGGCCGACGGGTGGATCGGGTCGGCCCGGGCCAGCGAGCGCGAGCTGGCCGACGGCCGCCGCGCCAGCCAGGCCGCGCGCCGCGCCCGGCAGCAACGCGCCGGCGTGCTGGCCGGCGCGCTTGCGCTGTTGCTGCTGCTCGCTCTGGCGCGGCGGCGCTGGGGCGGCAGCACCGTGGCGGCGGCGCTGCGCCGGCACCCGGAGCTGTTCCCCGAGGTGGCGCGCGCCATCGCCGAGCTGCGCCACGACGTGCTCAAGCATCGCGCCACCGCGCTGGGCGCCCTGGCCGAGCCGCACACGGAGCTGGCCGATGTTCGTCGCGCGATGACCGAGCCGCACCCCACGTCGCAGGTGGTGGCCGGGCTGTACGAGAAGGTGGTGCAGGCGGCCCGGGGCGCGGGCGTCACGCTGAAACCGCTGGCCCGCGAGCCCGTCTTCGGGAGGCTGGCCGCGGATCTGGCGCGCGCCGAGCAACGGCTGGCGCGGCCGGGCGCGCCGGCCAACACGGAGCTGCTGGCCATCGACGCGCGCCTGCGCGGCGAGCACGCCGATCGGCTGGCGGCGCTGCTCGAGCTGGCGCCGCGCACGCGCCTGGACGCCGCCGTGCTCTCCTCCTGGATCTCCGGCGTGGAGGCGGCCACCCGGCGCGCAGGGCTCGCCTGGACGCCGCCGGGCCTCTCGCTGGCCGATTTGCAGCTCGACTTCCCCGTCGGCGAGGCGGCGCTGGCCGCGATCTTCGCGAACCTGCTCCGCAATGCCGAGGCCGCGGTGGCGGACCAGCCCGAGTCACGGGTGGTCGTCCGGCTCGATCGCGAGCAGGACGTCACCGGCCGGCCGCTGGTCACGCTGTTCGTGGGCGATTCCGCGGCGCGCGCGCCGACGCTGGAGGCGATCGAGGCGCGCGAGAGCGGCCGCGGGCTGGCCATCGTGCGCGACGCCGTCCGGCAGTGGCGCGGGCACCTGGTCGTCCGCGCCGAGCCGGCGCCGCTGGCCAAGCTGATCGGCGCGAGCTTCCCGTCATGAAGGGGCGCCGCACATTCGCCGTGGTCGAGGACGGCAGCGAGTACATCCAGCGCTTCCGGCGCTTCCTGGGCGAGTCGTTCGATTTCGTCCCCGCCGGGGATTTCGCGACGGCCCGCGCGGCCGCCGGGGCGGTCGAGGGCCTGCTGCTGGACCTGGACTTCCGCCGAACGCCCGCCGACCACCTGATCGACGAGCAGGGGCAGCCGGCCGCGGCCGTGGACGCCGGCACGCGCCACCGCCTGGCGGAGACGCAGGGGATCCTGATCCTGCGCCGCCTGCGGGCCGAGGCGATCGTGCTGCCGGCGGTGCTGTTCGCCGACCTGGACGATCGACAGGCCGACTTCCTGCGACGCACCCTGGCCCCGCTGGCGATCGCCCCCAGCCGCCTGGGCCTGCGCGAGATCGCCGACCTGCTGCGGGCGGTCACCTGAAAGGCAGTGAGGACCGGGTGTCAGGGACCTATCGTCTTCCTACTTGCAGCCGATCTGCTGGTCGTCGATGGCCAGGTCGTCGAACCAGATCACGACCGGCGACGGCGGTGTCTGGTAGAAGATGGCGCCGACGGCGATCGACGTCCAGGCGCCCATCTTGGCGTTGCTGTTGTTGGTGAAGCCGATCTGGGTCACCTCGGTGCCGTCGGTGAAGAAGCGGTAGCTCTGCGTCGACTGGTCGGCGTACCACTCGGCGCAGTGCCAGTTGGCGTCGAACATCCAGTTGTAGTCGGAGCCGGTGCAGCAGGAGTCGTCGGGGACGTTGTAGATCCACTGGTGCGTGCCGTTGCTTTGCTCGACCGTGTCGACCACGCGGTTCTCGAAGATGGCCGAGGCCGATGAGAACGACCCGGGGTTTTCCAGCGCCGTGAAGGTGATGTGGATGACGCCCGAGGTCGGCTTCACGGCGGGGGACTGCACCTTGTAGAAGATCCGCCCCCAGTGCTTGGTGGCGGTGGCTCCCAGGCCGGACAGGGACTTCTGCACGCGCCCCTGGCCGGTGGTCGACGAGTTGCTCTTCAGCGACATGCTGCCGCCGTGGGCCGCGTCGGTCGCCAGCCCGACCCCGGTCGACGAACCGTAACCGGCCAGCGCCGTCCAGCCGGTCGGCACGCCGCCCGCGGTCCCGGACTCGAAGTCCTCGCACAGCTTGTACGCGCAAGCGGTGGTGGCGCCGCCCGATCCGCCGGAACCCACGGCCCCGCCGCCGCTGCCGCCTTGCCCCGCGTGGCCACCCGCAGCGCCGCCGGCCCCGCCGGCCGAACCGCCGGTCGCCAGGCCGCCGGTGCCGGAGCCTCCAGTGCCGGAGCCGCCGGTGCCGGACCCACCCGTCGCCGAGCCGCCGGTTCCAACCCCTCCGGTCCCGGTCGCCGAACCGCCCGTTCCAGTCGTCGCGCCTCCCGAGCCCCCCGTGCCGCCGCTGGTGCCGGGCGACGAACAGCCGGCCAGCGCCGCCAGCAGAAGGTACACGACGGCTCCGACGGTCCTGCGGGGGGGCATCGCCGTCGATTATCGGAGGCTCAGAAGCTGGCGTCCAGCACCACCTCGCCGGCCGCGCCGACCTGGTACGCCGAGACGCGGCGCTCGAAAGAGTTGGTGACCTCTTGCACGTCCTGCAGCTCCATGAACGGCAGGGGTTCGACGTTCCGTAGCGGCACGGCAGTCCCAGCGCCGCCAGCCGCCGGTCGGCGCAGTGGTGCCGCGACCGGATTTCTCCCGGCCACGGGCGATGGTGGAGGCCTCTGCCTATGGAGGTCAGCGGCGTCGCGAGGCCGCCAGCATCAGCCCCATCGCCAGGCACAGGCCGAGCAATGGCTTCAGATCGGGGGCGGGCACGGCCGTGCAGCTGCAGCCCTGCCCCCCGGGCGTGGTCTTGACCAGCGAGACCGAGGTCAGCGGATCCGACGCGTCGACCGTCGCGGCATCGGATCCGGACGCGGGGAGCCCACCTCCGGCGCCCGCGTCTTGCGGCCCGGTGTCAGATGGCCCGGCATCGTGCGGGCCGGTGTCGTGCGCGCCGCCGTCGGGGGAGGTGGCGCCGGCCGTGGCACCCGGGCAGCCCACCGGCATGACGGTCACGTCGTTGCCGGGCGTGACGTCGACGTAGGTGATCTGATCCCCTGCGTACGATTCGGCCGTCGCCGTGCACAGCCCCGTGATCGGCACCGTGGCGGCGTTATTGGCCACGTGGACCGTGACGCGTCCGTCGGACGCCACGGTGGCCGAGGCCCCGGCGGTGTCGTAGCTGTTCCGCGCCGCCACCCGCTGGCCCAGCTGGTCCATGGTGGGGCTGTAGACCGGCACGGTCATCAGCGCCGTGTACTTGTCGAGGGTCGCGTCCAGCAGGTCGGACAGGATGCTGTGCCCGCCGCCGTTGTCGCGCGTGTTCGCCTGATGAAACATCACCGGATCGTTTTCGCCGCGGAGCAGGTAGCCCAGCAGGGTGCCGCTCACGTGATCGACGATGCCGGCGTAGTCGCGGCTGCTGCCCTCGCGAATGTTGTACTCGTACACCCACTGGTCGGGTGTCGAGACGTTGAAATACAGGTCCGTGGGGCGGCGCGGGATCACGAAGATGCCGGGCTGCAAGGTGCTGGGGATTCCCTCGTTGTACGAGGGGTTGTTCTGGCCGGGCTGCGACGTGTCGCTGACCAGGTACTTGATGCCGGCGGCCACCGCGGCGGACAGCATGTTCGGGTTGGCCAGCCCGCTGACGTCGGGGGTGACGGCGGCGATCGGGTCGTACGGCATGAGGCCCAGCTGCATGACCCGCTGATCGTTCTTGGTGAACTCGTTGTAAGCGTCCGCATAGTCCATGGTGGTCATGTCCAGGTGGTCCCAGGTGTGATTGATGTAGGCGAAGCCCGAACCGATGGCCTGCACCTTGGCCGTCAAGGCATCGCCGTCGACGGCCTTGGCGGTGTTCACGCAGAACGACGCGCGGAACCCGGCCGTCACCGGGCTCTGCCGCCGCCCCTGCTGCCAGTCGAAGAACGACTGAATGTCGGCGTCGCTGCACCGGTACGCGGGGCTGCCGTCGTACATGGCGCTGGCCAGGAACAGGTCGTCGATCTGCGCGCTCAGGTAGACGTGGCGCTCGCCGAGGAACAGCCCGCGCGAGGCCCAGCGGATGACGCCGTAGAGCAGCTGGGTGGTGAACGCATCGCCGTCGATCTGGTCGAAGGTCAGGGCCAGCGCCTCGCGGCCATCGGCGTAGCTA
This sequence comes from Polyangia bacterium, assembly GCA_035578045.1. Classification (GTDB taxonomy): domain Bacteria; phylum Myxococcota_A; class Polyangia; order Fen-1088; family Fen-1088; genus JADGRB01. The sequence continues at coordinate 19,510 of DATJWP010000095.1, forward strand.
CGCGTGACCGCCAGCGCGTGGCCGGCGTCGTCGACCAGCAACGGAACGGTTTTGCTGTCGGCCGCCGAGGCCGAGTACACGACCGTCCCCGCGATCACCACCGGGTTCGCGCAGTTTGCGCCCGCGAAGATCGTCTGGCCGGCGGGGGTGCAGTGGCCGTTCACGGTCCCGCTGGCCATCGCGACGTCGGTCCCGAACCCATATCCGGCGTCGGGCAGGGTGTAGAGCGCCGCCCGACGGACGCCGAAGGTCGCCTCGTAGTTCGCCAGCGCCTGCCACTCGTCGTCGGTGAAGGCGCTGGTCCCGCCGCTGGTCAGCAACGTCCCGCGATCGAGGATCACGGCGTTGTAACGGCCGTGGTTCCCGCTGGCGAGCTGGTCGGCGGTCAGCCGCATGCCATGGGTGGCATCGTGTACGTCGAACGGCGTGCCCAGGCGGGTCAGCGCAGCTTGCACGGCCGCCGATGCGGGATCGCTTCCATCCGTCGTGATCACCAGGACCCGCGCGTCGACGAGCGCGCCCGACAGGCGGGTCGCTCCCGTGTCCGGCCCGTCGGGCACCGCTGTCTTCGGGGCGGTCTGGGCCGCGGCGGCGATCTGCGTGGGCTCGTCACCGCCTTTGAGATCGGTGCATCCGACCCCGAGCACCCCCGCCATCGCCAGCCAACAATTCCGGGTCGTCCGTCCCATCCCCGCGCCTCCCACGAGATCTGGGTCCCTAGCACCGGGCGTGCCCGCGGCGCGCGGAACGCAAATCTCTGGACGCATCCGCGCTTCGCGCCAACCGCCGTCACAGCACGGTAACGAAACGCGATGGTCAGATAGGCGTCGCGAAACAGCGCTGTGCGAGCGCCACTTCAGGTCTGTTCCCGAGCGCGTCGATCACGCGAAGAAGTTTCGACCCCGCAGCCGGGCGCTTCTTGCGCTTGAGCTTTGCCGACCCATGTTCCTGGGAGCACGCATGGGTGTCCGCATCGAAGACTACGCTCTGGTGGGCGACACCCAGACCGCTGCGCTGGTCAGCAAGCAGGGGTCGATCGACTGGGTCTGCTTCCCCCGGTTCGATTCGGGGGCCTGCTTCGCGGCCCTGATCGGCGAGCGGGAGAACGGACGCTGGCAGATCGCGCCCCAGGTCGAGGTGCGGGCCGTCCGCCGCCGCTACCGGCCGGGCACTCTGATCCTCGAGACCGAGATGGAGACGGACGGCGGCGTCTGCCGCCTGATCGACTTCATGCCGGTGCGCGGGCACGCCCCCGACATGGTCCGTATCGTCGAGGGCGTGCGCGGCACCGTGCCGATGAAGTCGGACCTGGTGATCCGCTTCGATACCGGCCGGAGCGTTCCCTGGGTGCGCCGGCAGCACGACGCGCTGATCGCCATCGCCGGCCCCGACGGCCTGTGTCTGAGGGCGAACATCGAGATGCACGGCGAGAACCTGTCGACGGTCGGCTCCTTCGACCTGCACGCCGGCGAGCGGCGGGCCGCGGTGCTGACCTGGTGGCCATCGCACGAGCCGGTGCCCAAGCACATCGATCCCGAGGAGGCGCTGCACGACACGGAGCGCTGGTGGACCGGCTGGTGCGGGCAGCTCACCTACCAGGGGCCGTACCGCGACCTGGTGGCGCGGTCGCTGATGGTGCTGAAGGCGCTGACCTATCAACCGACCGGGGCCATCGTCGCGGCGCCGACCACGTCGCTGCCGGAGCGGCCGGGCGGCGTCCGCAACTGGGACTACCGCTACTGCTGGCTGCGCGACGCGACGCTGACGTTGTACGCTCTGATGCAAGCCGGCTACCGGCACGAGGCGCGCGCCTGGCGTGAGTGGCTCTTGCGCGCGGTGGCCGGCGACCCCTCGCGGCTGCAAATCATGTACGGCGTGGCGGGCGAACGGCGGCTGCCCGAGTACGAGGCGAGCTGGCTGCGCGGCTACGAGGAGTCGCGCCCCGTGCGCATCGGCAACGCCGCGCACCAGCAGACGCAGCTGGACGTCTATGGCGAGGTGATCGAGACGCTGTACGAGTCGCGGCGCTTCGGGATCCCGCCCGATCGCTGGGCCTGGGCGCTCGAGAAGATGCTCCTCGACGGCCTCGAGTCGAAGTGGGAACAGCCCGACGAGGGCATCTGGGAGATCCGCGGCGAGCCGCGCCACTTCACGCACTCGAAGGTGATGGCCTGGGTGGCCTTCGATCGCGCGGTGAAGTCCTCCCAGCAGATCGCGCTGGACGGCCCGGTCGAGAAGTGGCGAGGCATCCGCGATGCCATCCACGCCGAGGTCTGCCAGCGCGGGTTCGACTCGAGCCGGGGGATCTTCACGCAGGCCTACGGCAGTCCAGAGCTGGACGCCAGCCTCCTGATGATGCCGCTGGTCGGGTTCCTGCCGGCCACCGACCCGCGGATCGTCGGGACGGTCCGCGCCATCGAACGCGAGCTGCTGCGCGACGGCTTCCTGCTGCGCTATCACAGCGAGGAGACGCGCTCGGCGGACGGCTTGCCGCCGGGCGAGGGGGTGTTCCTGCCCTGCAGCTTCTGGCTGGCCGACACCTACGTGCAGCTCGGGCGGCAAGAGGAGGCGGCGCGGCTGTTCGAGCGGCTCTGCTCGCTGGCCAACGACGTCGGCCTGCTGTCCGAGGAGTACGACCCGAGCGCGCGGCGCCTGCTGGGCAACTTCCCGCAGGCGTTCACGCACCTGGCGCTGGTGAACACCGCCTTCAACCTGGCCGGCCACCCGTCCAGCGCGGCGGTTCAGCGCCAGGACGGCCACCGGCGACCGGCCCCCTCTCAGCGAGATCCCTGACTCGCGCGCCGCGGCCGCCTCGGTTTCCTGAGAGAGGGCATGCGTCAAGGCCTTGCCGAAAGGAGGGTTGCGCGTGGTGCGGGTCTTGCTGGAGCATGAGGCCATGCGCGCCCGATCGTCCTTGGTGTGGCCGGCACTGACCGTCCTGGGGCTCGTCGTCGGGTGCAGCTCGAGCCTGACGGGTGGCGCCGGCGGAACCGGCGGGACGCCCGGCACATCCGCGACCGGTGGCGTTCCCGGCACGGCCGGTTCGTCCGGCGCCTGCCAGGCTTTGGCCGCGCAGTATCAGATGTTGCTGGCCGGGTCCCAGGCGTGCGCCTTCGACGCGGGCGGAGCGTGCGGACAGCTTGCGCTCGCTACGCTTCCACCCTCCGGCTGCCCGAACTGGTGCGACGAGGTCTGGGTCAACGACAACTCCGGGCTGAACGCGCTTCAGCAGCAGTGGCAGGAGGCCGGCTGTCAGGGCCCGGGGGAATGCCTGTACCCTCCTTGCCCGGCGCCTGCCGCCGGCCAGTGCGGGCCCGGGACCGGGCAGCAGGGGATCTGCCAGACGGCCAGCCGCCCGGGGACGGGCGGGACGTCAGGCGCGGGCGGCTCGGGGCCGGTCGCGTGCGGCAACACCACATGTACCTCCAGTGAGTTCTGCTGCGACCCGCTCTGCAGCGTCTGCTCGCCGATCGGATCGCTGTGCGATCAGGGGTGCGCGATCGGGGCCGACGCCGGGGTGGGGGGCACGGGTGTCTGCGCGTCGCTGGCCGCGGAGTACGCGCGGGCGATCGCCGTGGCGCAGGCTTGCACGGTGGGCAGCGCCGGCTGTGGGGCCATGGTCCACGGGGCCCTGGCCGGCAGCGAATGCGGTTGCGACTTCATCTACGTCAATGACAGCACGGAGGCCGACGCCATCTATCAGACCTGGTCGTCGGCCGGCTGCGAGCCGAAGTCGACCTGCGTTGGCGTCTGCGCGCCGCCGGGGCAATCGGGGGTCTGCGTGGCCACGGACGGCGGGGCCTCGGGGGTCTGCCAGTTCGCCGCCCCGCACGGGGGCTGAAGCGGATCAGTCGCGCCAGCGATGGGGCGGGGCGGCGGTCACGTCGGCGCCGGCGCAGTTGCTGCTGATGGTGTCCCCGACCCATCGAAGCCGGAGCGGCGACGGGGGGCTCATGATATTCGGGAGGTGCCGTCTCCGTCTGCCCGCGGTTCAACAAACCGCGTGCTAAAGCAGCTGCATGGATCTCGGACTCTCGGGGAAACGGGCCCTCGTCACCGGTTCGACGGCGGGAATCGGCTTCGCCACCGCTCGCGCCCTGGCCCGCGAGGGAGCGCGCGTCGTCTTGAACGGTCGCACGGAGGGGCGGGTGCGAGAGGCGATCGAGCGCCTGCGCTCCGAAGGGCTGGCCGCCGACGGGATCGCGGCAGATCTCGGCACCGGCGCCGGTTGCCGGCTGGTCACCGAACGCCTCCCCCAGGCGGACGTCGTGGTGAACAACCTGGGCATCTTCGAGCCTCGCCCGTTCGAGCAGATCGCGGACGAGGACTGGCTGCGCTTCTTCGAGACCAACGTCCTCAGCGGCATTCGAATGGCACGCCACTACGTCGCCGGCATGCGCACCCGGAACTGGGGCCGCATCGTGTTCGTCTCCAGCGAATCGGCCCTGCAGATCCCGACCGAGATGATCCACTACGGGACGACCAAGACCGCGCAACTCGCCGTCGCGCGCGGCCTGGCCGAGACCCTGTCGGGGACCGGCGTGACCGTGAACAGCGTCCTCCCCGGCCCGACCGCCTCCGAGGGGGTCGGCACGTTCGTCGCCCAGATGGCCGCCGCGCAGGGGGTCGACGCCGCCACCGCCGAGCGCCAGTTCTTCCAGACCGCCCGCCCGTCATCCATCATCCAACGCTTCGCCACCCCCGAGGAGGTCGCCGCGATGATCGTCTACCTGTGCAGCGCCCGTGCTTCGGCTACCACGGGCGCCGCGCTCCGTGTCGACGGGGGCGTGGTCAGGGCGATTGCCTGACCGGCGCGGCCAGGCTGCTCAGCACGGCGGACTCGAGCGCGCCCAGGCGGTCGATCTGGGCGCTGATAGCGGCGAACCAGTCGGTCGGGTCGACGCCGAAGCCGCCGCGCCGGCGGTCCAGCGCGATCTGCTCCATGCGCTGGACCGTGGTGGCCACCTCGGACGCGAGCTGCTCGTGCAGCAGCTCGCGCGCCGACGCCGGGGCCGCGTCCGCGAACAGGTGCAGGTAGCTGTCGCGCGCGGCGATGAGACCAAGCAGCGACTGGTACTGGCCATCGACGTAACGATCCCGCTGGAAGGCGCTCACCAGCTGGGCGCGCTCGACCCCGGTCTTCTCCTTGGCGTTCAGCAGCGCGATCCAGGCCAGCGCCGTCGGGCGCTGCGCGGGCTCGGTCACCATCGGCAGCATCGCGTCGACGACCTCCAGGAACTCGCGGTTGAGCGCGCTGTAGGCGGCGATCAGCTCGGGCGGTCGGATCTTCAGCTTCTCGATGGCGGGGCGCGACGCGATCACCTCGGAGAAGAGATCCTCGGCCGAGACCAGCCGGCTGACCACGCTGGCCGGCAAGCGATCCGCAAAGCGTTCTCGCAGCACGGTCAGCTCGGCATGCCGCCGGTCCGTGGTCTGCCACTGCAGCGGCATCTCCTCGCGGAACACGCGGCCGCCCGAGGCGGCATACAGCGACGAGACGCCGCGCTCGCGCTGCGTCTCGTGGATCAACGCGCTCAGGATGGCGGTCGCCTCGTGGAACTTCGGCGGCTCGGCCGGCGACCCGTTCAGCCGGCCGGCCCGCGGCGTGGTGCGCTGCAGGAAGGTGATCTGCTTGGCGACCGCCGGCCCTTTGAGGACACCCGCCGCCACGGCCGCATCCAGCGCCCCTTCGAACGTCTCGGCCTGGAACTCGCGCCGCTCCGTCCGCTCCCCCGCGTGGACCAGCAGGCTGATGGTGGGGCGGTCCTCGTCGTACGTCGCCTTGCCCCAGCCGTCGCCGGCCAGGCAGAACTGCACGATGCGGGTGGCTTCGTCGACGGACAGCCCCATCCGGTCTAGCTTGTACCCGGGGACGTTAAGGGACGGTTTCGGGCTCGTACAATCTGGGTAAAGCGGAGCTTCGCGTCAGATGGAGACTTGGGCGCCGGCCAGATTGGTGACGGTCTTGGCGGTCGAGGCGGCCTTGCGGGCGTAGAACCACCAGGTCAGCCCGACGCAGGTCAGGTAGAACGCCAGGAAGGCGCGCAGGGCCAGCTCGACGCCGCCGGTTGCGTGGATCGACGCGCCGAACGATCGCGGGATCAGGTAGCCGCCGCAGGCGCCGATGGCCGAGGTGATGCCGATGACCGCCGCGCTCTCGCGCCGGGCCACGGCCAGGGCCCGGATTTCCGCCTCCGGCCCCTGCCCGGCGGCCGCCATCAGGTGCTGGCGCCGGAAGATCACGGGGATCATCCGGAAGGTCGACCCGTTCCCGACGCCGGTGGTCACGAACAGCAGCAGGAACATCGCCAGGAACCCAGGGAACGAGTGCAGGTGCAGGAAATAGATGACGCCCACGGTGAACACCCCCATGAGGACGAAGTTCCAGAGGGTCACCCGCGTGCCGCCAATCCTGTCGGCCAGCTTGCCGCCCAGCGGGCGCGACACCGAGCCGACCAGCGCCCCGAGAAACGCCAGGTTCATGGTGACCTGCGGAAACTGCGTCTTCAGCAACAGCGGGAAGGCCGCCGAGTAGCCGATGAACGACCCGAAGGTCCCGATGTAGAGCCACGCCATGATCCAGGTGTGCTTGTGGCGGGTGACCGCCAGCTGATCGCGGAAGCTGGAGCGCGCCGACGTCAGATTGTTCATGTAGCGCGCCGCCCCGATTGCCGCGATCAGAACCAGCGGAAGCCAGAACAGGCCGGCGTTCTCGAGGTGCAGCGACTTCCCGCCGGCCGCCGACAGGATCGGAACGGTCATCAGCAGCGGGATCAGCAGCTGCACCGTGCTCACGCCGATGTTGCCGCCGGCCGCGTTGAGGCCCAGCGCGAATCCCTTCTCGCGATCCGGAAAGAAGAAGGAGATGTTGGCCATGCTCGAGGCAAAGTTTCCGCCGCCCAGTCCGGCGGTGGCGGCGGCCAGCGCCATCAGCCAGTAGGGAGTCTCCGGGTTACGAACCAGGAGGGCCAGCGACGTCGTCGGGATCAACAGCAACAGCGCGCTGACGATCGTCCAGTTCCGCCCGCCGAACCTGGGCACCGCGAACGTGTACGGGAACCGCATCAGCGATCCGATGAGCCCCGGCACCGCCACCAGCGAAAACAGCTGCTCGGTCGAGTAGTGGAAGCCGACCTTGTTGAGCCGTGGGGCGACCACGCTCCAGAGCAGCCAGATCGAGAACCCGAAGTTCTCGGCCAGGATCGACCAGAACAGGTTCCGTCGGGCCACCTTGCGCCCGGTCTGGCGCCAGAAGGTCTCGTCCTCGGGGTTCCAGGTGGTGATCCAGCTGGCCCCGCTGTGCTTCTCGCTCGCGGTGTGCATGTGATTCTCCGGGTTCAAGGCGCGATACCGATTTCGACCCGGCCGTCGCGCAGGCGGACCGGGTAGACAGGGAGCTTCACCAGGGGGTCGTCGAAGCAGGCGCCGGTCTGGAGATCGAACGTCTGCTTGAAGATGGGGGAGGCGATCTTGGGGCGGCCGGCGCGGTCGCCCACGATGCCGCGGGCGATCACGAAGGCCTCGCTGAACGGGTCGTAGTTCGACAGCGCGTAGACCCGGTCGCCCTCGTCGGGGCGAATCAGCGCGATCTGGCGGTCGCCGATCAGCGCGGCGACGCCGCAGGCCGGCGGGATGTCGTCCAGCGAGCAGACGCCGATCCAGACCAGCCCCGCGTCGGGCTCCTGCGCTTCCTCTTCCAGGTGGGCGGCGACGGTCACGCGGCCTCCTTCTTGCTCTTGTTCGGCAGGTCCGCCGCGGTCAGGCGATCGAGCAGCTCGCGCTTCTCGTGTGGGTGGGCGGGGCGTGGCTGGCCGCGCTCGCGGATGAAGACCAGGCTGGGATCGGGCGCCGCGCTGTTCACGAAGGAGCGGAACTGGGCCAGCTTCTGGGGGTCCTCCAGCGCGTCCTTCCACTCACACTTGTAGGTGCCGACCACGTGGGCCATCTCGGCCTCCAGCTCGGCGCCGATCCCCAGCTTGTCGTCGACGACCACGCTGCGCAGGTACTCGATCCCGCCCTCCAGGTTGTTCAGCCAGCCGGCGGTCCGCTGCAGGCGGTCGGCGGTCCGGATGTAGAACATCAGGAAGCGGTCGATGGTGCGGACCAGCGTCTCTTCGTCGATGTCGGTGGCCAGCAGCTGCGCGTGCTGGGGCTTCATGCCGCCGTTGCCGCAGACGTACAGGTTCCAGCCCTTCTCGGTGGCGATGATCCCGAAGTCCTTGCCCTGGGCCTCGGCGCACTCGCGCGCGCAGCCGGAGACCGCCGACTTCAGCTTGTGCGGGCTGCGCAGCCCCTTGTAGCGGTTCTCGATCCGCACGGCCAGGCCGACCGAGTCCTGCACGCCGTAGCGGCACCAGGTGTCGCCCACGCAGGACTTCACCGTGCGCAGCGCCTTGCCGTAGGCGTGCCCCGACTCGAACCCGGCGTCGACCAGATCGCGCCAGATCAGCGGGAGCTGCTCGAGCCGCGCGCCCAGCATGTCGATCCGCTGCGCCCCGGTGATCTTGGTGTACAGGCCATGCTTCTTGGCGATGGCGCCGATGGTGATCAGCTGCTCGGGCGTGATCTCGCCGCCCGCCACGCGCGGGATGACCGAATAGGTCCCGTCCCGCTGGATGTTGGCCAAAAACCGATCGTTGGTGTCCTGCAGCGGCTTGTGCTTGCGCTCGAGGATCGGTTCGTTCCAGGCCGAGGCCAGGATCGACCCGACCGCCGGCTTGCAGATCTCGCAGCCGCGCCCGCGGCCGTGACGGGCGATCAGCTCGTCGAAGGTCTTGATCTTGTGCAGCCGCACCAGCTGGTACAGGTCCTGTCGCGAGCAGGGGAAGTGCTCGCACAGGTTGTTGTTCACCGCGACGCCGATCTTCTTCAGCTCGATCTTCAAGAGATCGTTCAGCAGCGGGACGCAGGAGCCGCAGGTGGTGCCGGCCTTGGTGCAGCTCTTGAGCGCGCCCACGGCGTGGGCCCCGCCGGCGATGGCCTGGCAGATGGCCCCCTTCTCGACGTTGTTGCAGCTGCAGATCTGGGCCGAGGCGGGCAGCGCGTCGACCCCCATGCCGGCCGGCGCCTCGCCCGGGGGCAGCAGCAACGCCTCGACCTTGACGGGCAGCGCCGCCTTGCTCTGCACCATCGCCAGGAGCTGGCTGTACTGGGAGGCGTCGCCGACCAGGATGCCGCCCAGCAGGCGCTGGCGGTCGGCCGAGACGACCAGCTGCTTGTAGACGCCGGCCACGTTGTCGATCAGGCGGAGCGTGTGGGCGCCGCCCTCCAGGCCGAAGGCGTCGCCGAAGCTGGCGACGTCGACGCCCAGCAGCTTCAGCTTGGTGGACATGTCGAAGTGAGCCAGCGCCTTCCCGGCGGTCCCGGCCAGCTCCTCGGCGGCGACCTGGGCCATCGTGTAGCCGGGGGCGACCAGCCCGTAGCAGCGGCCGTCCCAGGACGCGCACTCGCCGATCGCCAGGATGTCCGGGTCCGACGTGCGGCAGCGCTCGTCGACGATGATGCCCCCGCGCGTCCCCACCTCGAGCCCGGCCGCGCGCGCCAGCTCGTCGCGGGGGCGGATGCCGGCGGAGAACACCACCAGCGAGGCGTCCAGCTGCCCGCCGTCCGAGAGCTGCAGCCCGTTGGCGCGCCCGTCGTCGCCGGTCAGCACCTTCTTGGCCGACACGCCCGTGTGCACGGCGACGCCCAGTCCCTCGATGTGACGGCGCAGGATCGCGCCGCCGCCGTCGTCGACCTGCAGCGCCATCAGACGCGGCGCGATCTCGACGACGTGCGTTTCCAGCCCCAGGTTGCGGAGGGCGTTGGCCGCCTCCAGGCCCAGCAGGCCGCCGCCGACCACCACACCCACGCCCGCCGTCTGGGCGGCGGCCGCGATGCTCTCCAGATCCTCGATCGTTCTATAGACGAAGCAGCCGGGCGCGCTCTTCCCCTCCACCGGCGGCACGAACGGCGACGACCCGGTGGCCAGCACCAGCTTGTCGTAGGGGACCGCCAGCCCCGAGGCCGTCAGCACCAGCCGCGCGGAGCGATCGATCGAGGCGACCGCGTCGCTCAGGACCAGGCGCACGCCCGCCGCCGCATAGGCTTCGGGGGCCGCGAGCGCCAGGCCCTCGGCGCCGCCGTCGAAGAACTTGGTCAGGTTGACGCGGTCGTACGCCGCGCGCGGCTCCTCGCCCAGGACGGTGATCTCGAACCTTCCAGCGGCGCCCGCGGCCGTGCAGAGCTCGACCAGGCGGTGCCCCACCATTCCGTTCCCGACGATGACCAGCTTGGTTGCCATCGGGATCGACGGTACGGGCGCGGAGGTTTCTCGTCGGTCAAGAGAGCGTCAAAGCCCGTTAATTCGTCGACCTCCGACCGAGAGCGGTAGTTACGGCTGTTGGCCGAATCTTGACCGCACGGAAACGCGCGACGGTCGATCCTCGTCGACAGGACGATGCAACCCTCGATCGCCACGCGCACGCACTGCCCGTACTGCGCGTTCCAGTGCGGCATGCTCGTCTCGTCGGGGCCCGACGGCGTCGACGTCAAGGCCGATCGCGAGTTCCCGGTGAACCGCGGTCAGATGTGCATCAAGGGATTCACGGCCGCCGACCTCCTGGCTCACCCGGCGCGGCTGACGACGCCGCGTGTCCGCGGCCGCGACGGTCGACTGGTGACCGCCAGCTGGGACGCCGCGCTGGACTTCGTCGCCGAGAGCCTGACGCGCATCCGGGCCGCGCACGGGGCGCCCGCGGTCGGGGCCTTCGGCAGCGGGGCGCTGACCAACGAGAAAGCCTACCTGCTGGGGAAGTTCGTGCGGGTCGTGCTCGGCTCGCCCAACGTCGACTACAACGGCCGCTACTGCATGGCCTCGGCGGCGGCCGGCCAGAACAAGGCGTTCGGCGTCGATCGGGGGCTGCCGTTCCCGGTGCCCGACATCGCGCGCACCAAGACGCTGCTGCTGTGGGGCGCCAACTCGGTCGACACGATGCCGCCGCTGGCGCAGTGGATCGCGGAGCAGCAGGCCCAGGGACAGATGATCGTCGTCGATCCGCGGCGGTCCGAGACGGCGCGCCAGGCCAACCTGCACCTGCAGCTCACGCCCGGCTCGGACCTGGCGCTGGCCAATGGTCTCCTCCACCTGGCGATCGACGAGCATCTGATCGACAACGCGTACATCACGGCGCGGACCGTGGGGTGGGAGGCGGTCCGGCGCGCGGTGATGGAGGTCCACCCGGCGCACGTCGAGCGGCTGACCGGCGTGCCGATCGACGATCAGCTGCGCACGGTGCGCCGGCTGGCGATCGAAGAGAGCAGCATGCTGCTGTCGGGGCGCGGCCCCGAGCAGCAAGCCAAGGGCGCCGACACCGTGCTGGCCTTCACCAACCTGATGCTGGCGCTGGGGAAGGTCGGGCGACCCTACAGCGGATACGGCTGCCTGACCGGGCAGGGCAATGGCCAGGGGGGACGCGAGCACGGCCAGAAGGCCGACCAGCTCCCGGGGTATCGGATGATCGAGGACGAGGCCGATCGCGCCGCCGTTGCCACGGTCTGGGGCCTCGACCCGGCCGCGCTGCCGCGCAAGGGCAAGAGCGCCTACGAGTTGCTCGACTCACTGGGTCCGGACGGTGGGATCCGCGCGCTGCTGGTGTTCGGGTCGAACGTGGCGGTCGCCTCCCCGAACGCGCGCAACGTCACCCGCAAGCTGGCCGCGCTGGACCTGCTGGTGGTGTGCGACGCCTTCGAGAACGACACGTCCGCCGGCGCCCACGTGCTGCTGCCGACCCTGCAGTGGGCCGAAGAAGAGGGGACCATGACCAACCTGGAGGGGCGCGTGATCCTGCGCGAGCGCGCCGGGGCGCCCCCCGCCGGGCCGCGCGGCGACCTGGAGATCCTCGCGGCGCTGGCCCAGCGGCTGGGTCACGGCGACAAGTTCGCGTTCGGCTCGGCCGAGGCGGTGTTCGACGAGCTCCGCCGGGCCACCGCCGGCGCGCGCGCCGACTACAGCGGCATCACCTACGCGCGCATTCGCCAGGAGCACGGCGTCTTCTGGCCTTGCCCGGCCAACGACCACCCGGGCACGCCCCGCATGTTCGCCGAGCGGTTCGCGTTCCCCGACGGGCGCGCGCGTTTCCACGTGGTCCGGCACCGGCCGGCGGCCGAGCTGCCCGACCAGGAGTTCCCGCTCTACTTCACCACCGGCCGCTACAAGGAGCACTACAACTCGGGCGCCCAGACCCGGCGGGTGCCGGCGCTGGTCAAGGCCAGGCCGGAGCCGCGCCTGCAGATCCACCCGCGGCTGGCCGGGCGGCTGGGTGTGGCCAGCGGCGACCCGCTGCTGGTCGAGAGCCGCCGCGGGGCGGTCTCCTTCATCGTCGACGTGACGTCCGACGTCCGCCCCGACACGCTGTTCGCGCCGTTTCACTGGGGCGGCGACGCCTGCGCCAACCTGCTCACCAACCCGGCCCTCGATCCGACCAGCCGCATGCCCGAGTTCAAGGTCTGCGCCGTCCGCGTCGTCGCGCCTGCCGCGAGGACGGCGCCGTGACCGGGCGCAAGCGGCGGCTGGCCATCATCGGCAACGGCATGGCGGCCTGCCGGCTGCTCGACGAGCTGCAGTCCCGCGGCGGCTTCGATCGCTACGAGGTCATGGTGTTCGGCGACGAGCGCGGCGGCGCCTACAACCGGGTCCTGCTCAGCAAGGTGCTGGGGGGCGACGACCCCGACGCCATCGTGACCAAGCCGCCGGCCTGGTTCGCGGAGCGCGGCCTCCACCTGCACGACGGCGTGGCGGTCACCCGCCTGGACACCGAGGCGAAGCGGATCGAGACGGCCGGCGGCGCCGCGCACCGCTACGACGTGGCGGTGCTGGCCACCGGCAGCACGCCGCGCGTCCCGCCGCTCGAGGGGATGACCACCGGCACCGGCGATCTGCGCCCCGGCGTCTTCGTCTACCGCACGATGGACGATTGCCTGCGGATGCGCGGGCACGCGCGGTCGGGCGACACGGCTGTCGTGCTGGGCGGCGGCCTCCTGGGGCTGGAGGCCGCCAAGGTGCTGAGCGACGCCGGCCTGCACGTGACGGTCGTCCATGCCGCGCGCACGCTCATGAACGCCCAGCTCGACGAGCTGGGCGGCGAGATGCTGGAGCGGCAGATCGAGTCCCACGGAATCTTCGTCCGCACCGGCCGGACCATCGAAGGCGTGGTGGGGGACCTGGCGGTCGAGGGGGTGCGCCTGGACGACGGCAAGGTGCTGGCCGCCGACATGCTGGTGCTGGCGTGCGGGGTCCGGCCGCGGGTCGACGTGGCCCGCGCCTCGGGGCTGCCCATCAACAACGGCATCGTCGTGAACGACACGCTGGCCACCGAGGCGCCCGGCGTGTACGCGATCGGCGACTGCGCCGAGCACGCGGGGCGCACCTACGGGATCGTCGCGCCGGCCTGGGAGCAGGCCCTGGTCCTGGCCGACGTCCTGACCGGCGCCAACCCAGGGGCCCGGTACAAGGGCTCCAAGAGCTACACCCGCCTGAAGGTCGCCGGCGTCGACGTGGCGTCGATGGGGCGCATCGAGCCCGAGCTGGAGCGCGACGAGGTGCTCCAGGTCGTCGAGACGCGCCGCGGGTCCTATCGCAAGCTGATCGTCCGCGGCAGCGAGCTGATCGGCGCCATGCTGGTCGGCAACACCGCCGCGGCCCCCGCGCTGGTCCAGACGCTGGATCGCGGCGATCCGCTCCCCGACGATCCGCTGGAGGCGCTCTGCCCCAACGCGACGTTCGCGGCCCCCGCGGGCAACGATCGGACCATCTGCAACTGCAACGGCGTCTCCGAGTCGCGCATCTGCGACGCCATCGCCGCGGGCGCCACCAGCGTCGAGGCGCTGGGGCTGGCCACGCGCGCCGGGACCGGCTGCGGCTCGTGCAAGACCGAGCTGGCGCAGATCCTCAAGAAGCAGGCGGCTGCGGCGCCGCCGAAGATCGCCGCCGCCGGTTGATGAAGCGGTCCACCAGCGCGGGCGCGACCAGCAGCGCGGCGGTCAGGCAGGTGATCTCGCCCAGCATCGCCGCGTTGCCGAAGCTGCGGATCCCCTGGTTGGCCGAGAACCACAGCGACCCGTAGCCGACCACGGTGGTGTACGAGCAGAGCGCGACCGCCGAGGCGGTGTGGACGCCGTGGGCGCGCGCGGCGGGATCGGCGGCGTCGGCGCGCGCGCGGCTGATGATGTTGACGGCATAGTCGACGCCGATCCCGATGGTGATGGGGAGCGCCACGAAGTTGAGGAAGTTCACCTTCAGGCCGAACGCCGAGGCCAGCGCCAGCAGCGCCAGCGTCCCAAACATCCCGCAGAACAGCGTCGAGGCCGCCGCCAGGCTCAGGCCCAGCAGCCCCAGGACCACCATGAACGCGCCCACGGCCGCGATGGCGGTCGTGCGTGGCCCATCGCGCTCCAGGGCCGCGAACATGTCGCTGAAGACGAAGGCCGTCCCGCCGATCAGGACGTCGGGGCCCAGATCGAGCGCGCGCACCTCGGTCGCGAACCGGTGCAGATCGCGGGTGTCCCACCCGTTGAAGCCGAACCCCATGTTGGCGAGGACGATCTTGCCGCGCGTGCCGTCCCGCTCGGTGTAGGGCCAGGCCAGCTCGGCCGGCACGTCCGCGTCGCCCAGCGCGCGCAGGTCGGGCGGCGGGCGCTCGGTCTCCAGGGTCTTCCGCTCGTCGGCGGTCAAGGCGTCGGCGTGACGGAGCTGGCGGTCGATCAGCCCGCGGATCTCGTCCAGGATGTCCAGCTTCTCGTCCTGATGGGACGGCAGGCGATCGTCGATCGAGTTGATGCGGCTGAACAGGCGCTGCCGCTCCGGTTTCCCCTGATCGACCGCTTGCAGGCGCCTGACCAGCGGCTCGACCTCCTCGCGCTTCTTGACCGCGATGGCGAACCCGCCCGAGATGCCCTGGCCGAACGCCTGGTCGAACTTGGTCATCCAGGCGCCGGAGCGATCCAGCTCGGCGCCGGTGCTGCTCAGGTTGGCCATGTTCGTCTCCATCGGATCGCGGGCCAGATAGCGCCAGGCTCCGACGGCGGACAGCACGAACAGGATCCCGGCCAGCGGCAGCACCACGGCCGTCCGGCGCGGGAGGATCCGCTCGAACCAGGCGACCGCCCCTGGCTCCGCGCGGACGCGCAGCCACCCGCGCCGCTCGATGGCCGACAGGCCGGCGGGCAGCACGGTGTACGCCGAGATCCAGCAGCAGAGCATGCCGACCCCGCCGATGATCCCGAAGTCGCGGAACCCCCGGAACGGCGTCACGGCCAGCGACAGGTAGGCCGTCCCGGCGGTCGCGGCGGCGGCGGCGGTGGCGCGCATCGTGCCGGTGGTCGCGATGTGGCGCGCTTCGTCGGGCGACTTGCCGTCGCGCCGCTCCTCGATGTAGCGACCCAGCAGGATGATGCCGAAGTTGATGCCGTTGCCGATCACGATCGACGACAGGAACGCGCTGGCGATGTTGAGGTGCCCGATGGTCAGCTTCGTCACCGCGAACGCGACCAGGGCGCCGACGGTCAGCGACCAGGAGAGCGCCAGCACCGCCGTGACCGAACGGAAGTAGAGCAACAACGCCAGCAGGACCGCGGCGACGGTGAGCAGCGTCGCGATGGCCATGCCCCGCACCAGGCCGTGCTGCTCGGCCGTCCCGCGGATCACGTCTCCCGCCATCCCGAACTTGACCGAGGGCCCCACCTCGCGCGACGTGGCGTCCATCTGGTCTTGCAGCGTGCGCATCAGCTGCCCGCCGCGATCCAGGTCGCTGCCGCCGAAGTTGCAACGCACGACGATCAGCTGCAGGTGGCCGTCCGACGACACCAGCGGCTTGGGGTGCTCCGCCTTCTGCCTCGCCTCGTCCAGCCTGTGGCGCAGGTTCTGGAGGCGGTCTTTCCCAGCCCCTGCGCCGCCGCCGGCCGGGGGCGGCTCGGGCTCGTCCAGCGAGACGAAGAGCGGGTTCACCTTGGCCAGCCGCTCGCGCAGGGCGTCCCGCGCCGAGGTCAGGTCGTTCAGGTCGGCGAACAGGAACCGGTTGTCCCAGGCGTACCGCCGGAACACGCCGTCGTCCGCGGTGATCCCGCCGATCCCCAGCGCCTCGGCGTCCAGCGCCCGGATCCGGCGCAAGAGCTCGTCGCCCGCCCGGGCCCGCGCCGCGGTGTCGGGGCTCTCGATGCCCAGCATGAACGTCGCCGACACACGCGCGCGCTTCTCGATCGCGCGCAGCTGGCGGACCGAGGGCGTTGACTCGGGCAGCAGGTAGGAGAGGTCGCTCTTGACCGCCAGCTTGCTGGTCAGCCAGGCCCCGATCACCGCCAGAATCACGGCGATCGCCAGCACGGTCGGGTCCCTGGAGGGTTTCATGCGGTCATGCGGCCGTACAGATCCAATACCTGACGCGTGACGATGGGCCAGTCGAAGCGCGCGGCGGTCGCGCGGCCGGCGTCGCTGCACCGTCGGCGCAACGCCGCGTCGTCGAGCAGCGCGGCGGTTCGCTGGCCCAGCTGGCGGCACTCCGGATCGGCACCGACGTCCACCATGAAGCCTTGCTCACCGTCCCGCATCACATTCCGGAATCCCGGGGTGTCGGCCGCGACGACCGCGCACCCGGCAGCCATCGCTTCGAGCAAGATGATCCCGAAGGTACCACCGACCGCCGGGCAGAGGAGCACGTCACCGGAAGTGTAATAGGAAACACGATCCTCGCTGGAAACAAAGCCGACGAATCGAGCGTCCGCGCGCAGGTCGTCCGGCACCATCGCCTCATAGGATCGCCGCAACGGGCCGTCGCCCACAAGGATCAACCGCGCGTCGACGCCCGCGCGGCGAACGTGGACCCAGGCGCGGATGACTCGATCGACGCCGTTGCGGGGGTCGAAGCGCCCGACGTGCAGCACGTTCAGCCGGCCGTCGTCCAGCTCGGGCCGGCGCCGGCCCGACGCGAAGAACGGGGCATCGACTCCGTTCGGGATGATGTGCCAGGGGGCCCGGAAGTAGCGCTTGATCCCGGAGAGCGCCGTCTCCGAGACGCCGATCGCCGCGTGCAGCCGGTCGGCATAGCGCTGGAACAGCGGGCGCAGGGCCGCGTAGAGCAGGCTGCGGTCGACGACGCTGTGGAACGTCCCGACGGTCAGGGCCTTCGACTGCCGCAGGAACAGCAGGGGAAGCGTGGGCATGAGGGGCGAATGCAGGTGAACGACGTCGAACTTCTCGTCGCGGAGCAACCTGTCGACCTGCCCGGACAGGTCGGTCCCGAACGACGCGCGCGCCACGGAGCCGCCCGAGAACACCGGCACGGACTGCCCCAGCCGGATGACCCCGTTGTCCCGGTCGTGGGCCGCCAGGTCGAACTGGGCGGCGGCTCCCCCCGAGAGCGACGCCAGCGCGTCGTCCACGGCCGGCGTCACGATCCGGACCTCATGTCCCATCTGGCGCGCTGCCCGGGCGAAGTGGTGGACGTGCTCCTGGATCCCGCCGAGGGTGGGGTAGTAGTACTCGGTGACGATTCCGATCTTCATCGGGGGTCCGGCAAATAAAGCAAGACTTTTGCCATGATGGATTACAGTCCTGCGTGCATGCGACAGCCAATCAGGACTGAAGGGACCTGACCATGTGTCGAACTTTCGGCGCTCGAGTGACGGAACCTCATCGCTTTGCCCGCGACCTCTGGCTCCGGGCCGCATCCTTACTGGCAGCTCGTGGAGCGGTACGCGTCAATATCTGTGGCCCCGGCGTTGCATTCAGAGCGCGGGCGGGTGGTGAATGAACTCTGAAAGCGACAAAGGCGTCCTCGGGCGGCTGAGCAAGCGCTTCAGCAAAGGCCTCAGAGTGGCCTCTCGTTTCGGCCGCGTCAATGCCCGCGCCTACGCGGCCATCCTCCGCGCCGTCGTGACCGAGCGTCTCTGGTCCGTCCCGCCTCGCGGCCAGCAGGAGGCGTCCCGATGAGCGGCCGGCTGGGTGATGTGGTGTGCCTGCTCGGGTTCATCGCATTTTTCACGATTCCATTCCTCGTCCACGGCGTGAAGGTCCTGACCGGCGCGATCAAGTTGCCGCCGGCGCGGGCCCGCGGGGCGGGGGCGCGGCTCTTCGGGCCGCTGTTCATCAGTTACTACTACTGGCTGCTGGGACCGGTCTTCCGGGCCATGGCCCGCAGCCGCTGGACCCCGAACCAGGTGACGATCCTGACGCTGGGGGTGGCGGCGGCGACCTCGGTCGCCATCGCGACCGGGCACTTCACGCTCGCCTCCTGGCTGGTGATCGGTGGCGGGACGCTGGACATCATCGACGGGCAGCTCGCACGGACCAAGAACATGGCCACGTCGGCGGGCGCCTTCCTGGATTCGACGGTCGATCGCATCTGTGACGGGCTGGTGTTCGGCGGCTGTGTCGTCTACTACGCCGGCACGCCGATCATGTACGTGGCGCTGGCGGTGCTGGTGATGTCGTTCACGGTCAGCTACGCGCGCAGCCGGGCCGAGTTCTTCGGTATCACGGGCAGCGAGGGCCTCATGCAGAGGGCCGATCGCCTGGCGGTGCTCGGGATGGCCCTGGCGTTCGCCTCGTTCTTCGGCCATCGGAGCGAGGGTTTCGTCCCGCATCCGTTCTACGCGGTCACCGCCGGCGCGCTCTGCCTGCTGGCGTTCCTGAACACCATCACCGCGGTCCGCCGGATTCTCTGGACGATGGCGCAGTTCCGCCGCCGCGGGCTCGAGGTTTCAGCCCAGATTCGCCCCAGCGCGCCGGCCAACGTCGTCCTGATCGAGCCCAAGAGCGCCGACGCCCTCCTGGGCGCCAAGCGCGAGACCGCCCTCCGGATCGGGGGATGACGCCGGCAAAACGCGTCGCTTCGGCGGCGCTGCGGATCGGCGTCGTCGGCGCCGCGCTCTGGTTCGTCGTGCGCGGGGTGGCGTGGGACGCCGTGGCCGCGTCGCTGAAGCAAGCCCGGCCGGCCCTGCTGCTCGGGGTCGTGGCCCTGAACGCCGCGATGATGTCGGTCAAGGCGGCGCGCCTGCGCCTGCTGTTGCAGGGGGGGGCGTCGCTTCGGTCCTGCCTGCTGGCCAAGCTCACCGCCTCGGCCGTGAACAACGTCCTGCCTTTCCGGGGGGGCGACATGGCCCGGCTCTGGATGCTCGAGCGCCACGCCGGTATCTCGAAGTCGGCCGCCGCGGCGATCGCCGTGCTCGAGGCGCTGTTCGAGCTGGTGACCCTGGGGGTGATCGCGCTTCTCGGCAGCCTCGGCGCGCCCGGCGAGCGCTGGGCGGCGGGCGCGGCGGCCGTGCTGGGTCTGGTCGCCACGACGCTGCTGATTGCCTCGCGCTGGGTCACGCACCTCCCGCGGTGGGCGCGCGAGCTGGCCACACGGGTCGAGCCGGGTGTCCGGGCGCTGCGCGATCGCGGGATCGTCGCCAAGTCGGCCGCGCTGTCGGCCGTCGCCTGGGGGCTGGAGGTCGTGATGATCATGACCTGCGCGCGGGCGCTGCAGCTGTCCATCGGACCGGCCCTGGCCGCCGTGATCTTGCTGGGCATCAACCTGGCGCTGGCGGTGCCGTCGTCGCCCGCCGGCGCGGGCGCCTTCGAGGGGGCGGTCGTGGTGGTGCTGACCCTGGCCGGGCTGGGGAAGTCGGAGGCGGTCGCCTTCGCGCTGCTCTACCACCTGATCCAGGTCGTGCCGGTCACGCTGGCCGGCGCGCTGGTGGTCTGGCGCGCCGGGCTGACGCTGGATCGCCTGCCCGCCGCGGTCGAGGCTCAGGCGTCGCCGATCACCAGGGCGATGGCCAGCCCGTCCCAGCCCTTCACGCCGACCGTCTGAATCGCCGTCGCGTCGACCCGGGGCTCCTGGGACAGCCGGTCGAACAGCTTGCGCGTCCCGACGATGGCCGGGTCGGCGGTGCGCCCGTCGGTGACGCCGCCCTGCCGGACCACGTTGTCGACGATGATCAGGCTCCCGCGCCGCGACATCGCCAGGGCCCGGTCGAAGTAGGCCGCGTTGTTCTGCTTGTCGGCGTCGATGAAGCTGAGGTCGAACGGCGCCTGCTTCTCGCTGGCCAGCCTCGCCAGCGTCTCCAGGGCGGGCCCGACGCGGATCTCGACCTTGTCGCGCACGCCGGCCCGCGCCAGGTTCTTCTCGGCGACCTGAGCGTGCAGGGGGTTGAGCTCCAGCGTGATCAAGCGGCCGCCGGTGGGGAGCGCCCGCGCCAGCCAGATCGCGCTGTAGCCGCCCAGCGTGCCAACCTCGAGGATCCGGCGCGCATCCGAGAGGCGCGCCAGCAGGTTCAGGAGCTTCCCCTGGTTCGGCGCCACCGCGATGGCCGGCATCCCGGCGGCGGCGCTGTCGGCCAGCGCCGCCTGCAGAGCGGGATCGTTCTCGACCAGCCGCTCGTTGAGATATTCGTCGACGTTCGTCCAGGCGTGCTCGGTCATCGGTTGTCTCTCGGTTACAGGTTGTTGACCAGCGGTTGCAGGATCTCGCGGAACGACGGGCGGCCTTCGCAGCGGGCCGCGTGCTCGACCAGCCGCGGGTGGCGAGCTCCATCGAGCAGTTGAGGGTGCGCGTCGCTCACGAAGCGCAGCATGCAGCCGACCGCGATGTCCGCGTGCGAGAGCTCCTCGCCCAGCCACCAGCCGGTGGTCCGGCGCGCGCGATCGTCCTCCAGGGCGCGCAGCCCGTCGCCGATCTGCCGCCGGCAGCGGTCCATCCAGCTCTCCGAGGGGTGCGCGCGGTGGAGTGGCTCGTAGAGCAGGCTCACCGCCTTGTCGGCCGTCCCCGTGGCCAGCGCGATCACGCGCAGGGCGTCGCGGCGCGCGGCCCCTTGGCGGGGAATCATGGCCCGTGCGGCGGCGCCGGCCAGCTCGTCGATGGCGTCCAGGATCGCGCCGCTCTCGATCAGCGACGTCCCGTCGTCCAGCACCAGCGTGGGCACCCGGCGCAGCGGGTTGTAGGCGGCGATCTTGTCGGCGTCCCCCCAGACCGACCAGCGCCGGTGCTCGAAGGGCATCTGGTACTCGCGCAGCGCGATGCCAACCCGGCGCACGAACGGCGAATCGTACTGTCCGATCAAGATCATCTCGGCTCCCCAGGCGGGAAGTTAGCAGATCGGAATCACGAAACGTCCGCGCCGTCGGGCGGCGGCCGGCCGTCCGAGGGGACGAAGTTGGCGGTGCGCTCCACGCCGGCGAACAGCACGTGCCCCAGCCAGGCGAGACCGGCGCCCAGCACCGTGCAGAGCGCCCGGCGCGCGATGACCGCGCGTTCGGGGGCCCCCGCCAGCGTCAACAGGAACACGACGTACGCCGTCAAGCTGGCCGCGAAGGCTGCGTAGTTCACGTACAGCAGCAGGTAAGCGGCAGCCGCGAAGATCACCACCAGCAGCGCCAGCAGCCAGGGCAGCGGGTGCAGCAGGAAGGCCGCCGCCGTCGCGATCGCCGCGCCGGCCAGCGTCCCCGCCGTGCGGGCCACGCCCCGCTCGACGGTCAATCGCAGCTCCGGCCGCGTGACGATGGCCGCCGTCATCGGGATCCAGTAGCTGTTGGCCAGATGGGTCATCCGTCCCAGCGCCATGGACAGGACCAGGATCGTCGAGGCGTGAACCGCGTGCCAGAGGCGCTGGCGCGTCGTCGTGTGGGCGTGATCGACGGCGGGCGCGGGGCCCCCCTCGTGCCCCGTCGTTCCTCGGATCGCCCAGGTGGTCCAGACCACGGCCATCTGCAGCAGGCCTCCGCCGGCCACGCAGGCGCCGCGCGTGAGCGCCGCCAGGCCGTGTGCCGGGAAGGCGGTCGAGATGAGCAGCCAGATCGTGCACTGCAGCGCGATCCACGACACCCCCGGGCTCTCGGACCAGGCCGCCCCATAGGCGGCGCCCCAGATGCCCGCCAGCACGACGGCCGCCGTCGGGGAACCGCCGAGGATGGTGCCGATCCAGCTGGACAGGCACATGCCCGCAGCCGCGCCCAGCATGGGCAGGCGGCGCGAGCCGCGCAGCTCCTGGAACGAGCCGAAGCCCACGGAGAATCCGCCGGCCGCCACCATCATCCCGAGCCGTGGTTGGCCGAGGGCGACCCCGAGCGCCAGCGGGACGGCCACCGCCGGCATGCACAGCGCCGCCGGGCGCGGCTGGACGCGCGTCCAGTCGAACGCCAGGGTGCCGTGCATGAGTCGGCGCAGCATCGCTGCGCTTCATCTTAATGTGTCGGCTGCTGCGGCTGCTGTTCCTGTTTCGGTTCTTGCCGCGGCTCTTGCCTCTGCTTGCGTTCGCGGGCCGCTTCGATCCCCCAGCGCTCGTCCTCTTCCTCGAGCTGCAGCCCGGCGGCGGCGCGCTGCGCGGCGATCCTGTCGGGCGCCGAGTCGGGGACGCGCTGCGGCTGCTCGGCCGGGCGCTTGGGGCTGGAGGCGCAGGCGGACAGCAGCACGCCGGCCAGCGCGAAACGGATCACGAAACTGGGCAACGTCATGCAAAAGCCTCACGCAAGAAGCTGGCCAGGCTCACGGGGGCGACGAGCGCTTCACCGCCAGCTGCACCCAGGAGATCAACCGACCGGGCTCGACCGGTTTCTGGAACGCCTCGCTGTCCGGGACGTCGGCCTGCCGACTGGCCTCCAGATCCTCGACGTAGCCCGAGATGAACAGGATCTCGACCGCCGGATCCCGCGCGCGCAGCCGGCGCGCCAGCTCGAGCCCGGTGCCGTCCGGCAGCCGGTAGTCGAGCACGGCGGTGTGGAGCCGCCGGCTCTGCGCCAGCGCCTCGGCCGCCGAGTGGGTCACCACCACCTCGTGACCGGCCGAGGTCAGCGCCTCGGCCAGGTTCTGCGCCAGGCTCACCTCGTCGTCGACCAGCAGCGTCGTCACCGGCTGCTGCGCCAGCGATTCGAACGTCTCGACCAGCGTGGCCAGCGGCACCGGCTTGGGCAGGAAGAACCAGGCGCCGGCGGCCCGCGATCGATCGATCGTGGCCTCGTCGGTGTAGGCGCTCATCATCAGGACCGGCATGCGCTCGCCGCGGCGTCTCAGCTCCTCGATCAGCTGCGCCCCGCTCTGGCCGGGGAGCTTGAAGTCGGTGACCACCGCGGTGATCCCGCCGCGCGCCACGCGCGCCAGCCCTTCCTCGGCCGAGCCGGCGACCTCGGTCTGAAAGCCGATGCTCTGCAGGATCTCGGCGATGTTCTCGGCGAGCTCGATCTGGTCGTCGACGACCAGCACGCATCCGCGTTTCACGACGCACTGGCTTAAAGCACGACGACCCCAGCGTCAACCGCGAGCGGCGTTATGATTGGCGCCGCGAGATGTCGAACGCGTTCGCGCAGTTCCTGCGGTCAGACGGCGGCCCCGCGAACAGAATGCGGCGATGGCCGCGCGCTGGTTGGGTTTGTCGCCTGGGAACGCCCGTTGCATTGGTGCCCGGTGTCTCGAAAGGAGGCTCCGGATGTTCACCCGCTCGCTCGCAATCTTGCTGGCCCCGCTGTTGCCGATGTCCGCGCTGATCTTCCCCATGGGGACGCTGCATCGGGTCGACGACCTGGTCGCCGGCACCATCGTGACCATCCTGTCCGCCTTCGCGCTCGGCAACGATCGGGCCCGGGTCGGCGGGGCGGTGGTGGCCGGCTGGGTCGCGCTGGCCGCGCTCGTCTTTCCATCGTCGCTGCTCGAGGAGGTGCTGGCGCTCTCCTGGGGCACGCTCATGTTCGCCTGGCTGGCGGGGCCGTTCAGCGCGCCGCCGCGGGTGACGCGGGAGCCGGCCGCCGCGCCGGCCGAGACGGCGACTGCCGGCGGGCAGCTGCCGCTGGCGGCGTAGCGCGTGGCCGCCGTCGCACAGTCAGCCGCGACCGGCGGAGAGCAGGAGGCCCGCGACACGTTCTGGGCCCAGACGGCCGAAGACCTGTTCCGGCGTCTGGGCAGCGGCGCGAATGGGCTGACCTCGGCCGAAGCAGACGATCGGCGCAGCCGGCTGGGCCCCAACCTCCTGGTCCAGGGTCGCCGCACCGATCTACCGGCCTTGATCGTCGGGCAGCTGGCCAGCCCGATCGTGCTGATCCTGCTGGGGGCGACGGTGCTGGCCGCGTTCCTGGGCGACGCCACTGACGCGGCGATCGTGCTGGCCATCGTGGCCGTCTCGGCGGCGATCGGCGTCTGGCAGGAGCACGGCGCCTCCCGGGCCGTCCAGCAGCTGCTGGCACAGGTGGCGACCCGCGCCCGCGTGCTGCGCGACGGTCGGGTGGCCGAGATCCCGCTGGCCGAGGTCGTCCCGGGGGACGTCGCCCTGCTCGACGCCGGCCGCAGCGTGCCGGGCGACGGGATCCTGCTGGAGGCGCGCGACCTGTTCGTGTCGGAGGCGGCGCTGACCGGCGAGAGTGAGCCGGCCGAGAAGGCGCCCGGCCCCAACCCGGCCGACGCGCCCATCGCGCAGCGCCACGGCGCCGTGTTCCTGGGGACGCACGCGCTGAGCGGCGCGGCGAAGCTGCTGGTCGTGCAGACGGGCACCCGCACCGAGCTGGGCAAGGTGGCGGCGCGCGTGGCGGCGCGCCCGCCCGAGACCGAGTTCGAGCGCGGCCTGCGGCGGTTCGGCTACCTGCTGATGGAGGTGACGCTGCTGCTGGTGCTGGCCATCTTCGCGGTGAACGTCTACTTCAGCCGCCCGGTGCTGGAGTCGCTGATGTTCTCGCTGGCGCTGGCGATCGGGCTGACGCCGCAGCTGCTGCCGGCCATCGTGGCGGTGAACCTGGCGCGCGGCGCCTCGCGCATGGCCGCCGAGAAGACGATCGTCCGGCGCCTGGCCTCGATCGAGAACCTGGGGAGCATGACGCTGCTCTGCTCCGACAAGACCGGCACGCTGACCGAAGGGCGGCTGGCGTTCGACGCGGCCGTCGACGGTGAAGGGAAGCCCAGCGACCGGGTGCGGCTGCTGGCCTTCCTGAACGCCGCGCACGAGACCGGGTACGCCAGCCCGCTGGACCAGAGCCTGCGGGAGCTGGCGGTCGAGCCGGTGGACCCGGCGCAGAAGTGCGACGAGATCCCGTTCGATTTCACGCGCCGGCGCCTCTCCGTGCTGGTGAACCGCGAGGGCGGGGTGCTCATCACGAAGGGGGCGGTCGGCGCGGTCCTGGACGTGTGTGACAGCGTGGAGACGCCGGGCGGCGTGGTGCCGCTGGCCGGCCGCCGGGCGTCGATCGAGGCGGCCTTCACCGGCGCCTGCGACGCCGGCCTGCGGGTGATCGCGGTGGCGACGCGCGCGTTGCCCGGGCGCGCCTCGGTGACCCGCGCCGACGAGCAGGGGATGACGTTCGCCGGCCTGGTGCGGTTCCACGATCCACCCAAGCAGGACGTCCGCGAGGCGATCGGCCAGCTGAAGCGGCTGGGCGTCGGCCTGAAGGTCGTCACCGGCGACAACGCCGCCGCGGCTCGGGCGCTCTGCCGAGCGGTGGGGATTGCGGAGCCGGTCGTGCTGACCGGGACCGAGCTGCGGCGCGCGGCGGCCTCCGCGCTGCCCGCGCTGACCCGCACGGTCGACGTGTTCGCCGAGGTCGAGCCGACGCAGAAGGAACAGATCGTCACGGCGCTGCGCCGCTCCGGGCACGTGGTCGGGTTCCTGGGGGACGGCATCAACGACGCCCCCGCGCTGCACGCCGCCGACGTCGGCATCTCGGTGGCAGGCGCCGCCGACGTGGCGCGCGAGGCGGCCGACATCGTGCTCCTCGAGAAGGACCTGAGCGTGGTGGCGCGCGGGTTGCGCGAGGGGCGTCGCACCTTCGTCAACACGCTCAAGTACGTGTTCATGGCGACCAGCGCCAACTTCGGGAACATGTTCAGCATGGCCGGGGCGTCGCTGTTCCTGCCGTTCCTGCCGCTGGTGCCCAAGCAGGTGCTGCTGACCAACCTGTTGACCGATCTGCCCGAGATGGCGATCGCGTCGGACAACGTCGATCCGGAGGCGATCACGCGACCGCGGCGCTGGGACGTGGCCCTGGTCCGGCGCTTCATGATCGTGTTCGGTCTGCTCAGCTCGGTCTTCGACTACCTGACGTTCGGCGCGCTGCTGTGGCTGGTCGGCCCTTCGCCCAAGGCGTTCCGGACCGGGTGGTTCATCGAGTCGGTGCTCTCGGCCGCCAGCGTCGTGCTGGTGATCCGCAGCCACCGCCGCCTGGGGAAGAGCCGCCCGGGCCGGGGCCTGGCCCGCGCCACCGCCGGCTGCCTGGCCGCGACCGTGGCGCTGCCGTTCTCGCCCCTCGCCGAGCCGCTGGGCCTGGCCCGGCCCCGACCGGCGGTCCTGGCCCTCATCGCCGTCATCGTCGCGATCTACATGGTCGCCGCAGAGGGGGTGAAGCGTTGGTTCTTCCGCACGAAGAGCCGCCGCCCTCATCGGCTGGCATCGACTCTGCATGACCCCGGTGCATGAGCCACGAACATTGGATGACCGAGCGAACGCGTCCCTTGCCGGCCGCCGAACAGGATCGGTTGATCCGCGAGCTGCGGCGCACGGGCGCTCCGGCCATCGAACGCCGGCTGATCGAATCGAACCTGCGCCTGGTGCTGAAGCTCGCGCGCCAGCTCGATCGCACGCACGGGCGGGCATTCGACGATCTCGTGCAGGAAGGGAGCCTGGGGTTGCTCGAGGCGATCCGCCGCTTCGACCCCGGCAAGGGAGCGCGCCTGTCGACCTACGCCGCGTTCTGGATTCGTGCCTACATCATGAAGTACGCGATGGAGAACGTGCGTATCGTCAGGGCGGTCCGCACCCGGGCCGAGCGGGCGGCCTTCTTCAAGGGCCAGGTCGGCTGCGCCGAGACGTCGCTCGAGACGCAAGTTTCGCGCGAGGGCACGCCGCTGGGCGACACGATGCCGGATCCGGGAACCCCGGCCGACCTGCAGCTCGAATCGGCGGAGCTGGCCTGGCGCGTGCGGCGCTCGGCAGACGCGCTGGCGCCGCGCTTGCCGGCGCGGCACCTGACGATTCTCCGCGAGCGCCTGCTGGCTGACGAGCCGACGCCACGCCCCGCGGTGGCGCGGCGTGTATCCTTGTCGGGTGAGCGGGTGCGCCAGATCGAGGGGGAGCTGCAGGCCATGCTCGCGGCCGCGGCCTGAGTGAGGCGATGGGGGACGAGCAGCCGGAGCTCGTGCGCGATCTGCTGCGCCCCGCGGCCTATCCGGACGGTGTCGAGCGGGTGACCCTGCGCGTGACCCACGCGTCGTGGGTGTTCCTGACCGAGGCCGAAGTGTTCAAGGTCAAACGTCCGGTCGATCTCGGCTTCCTCGACTACCACACCGTGGAGGCGCGGCGGGACGCCTGTCACGAGGAGGTGCGCCTCAACTCCAGGCTGGCGCCCGACGTCTACCTGGGCGCGGTGCCGGTGCGCCGCACCCGCCACGGCCTGGCGATTGCGGGCGAGGGACCGATCGTCGACTGGGCCGTGCACATGCGGCGGCTCCCCGACGCGGCCAGCGCGGGCGCGTTGCTGGCGCGCGGCGATCTGGAGGCCCCGGCGCTGGAGTCGGTGGCCGAGCGGCTCGCGCGCTTCCTGGGCGACGCGCGCCCCGCGCCGTCGTTCGGGACGCCCGCCACGCTGGCCGGCAACCTGGAAGAGAACTTCGAGCAGACGGCGCCCTTCGTCGGAACGCTGCTGGATCGCATGACCCTCGACGAGGTGCAGAGCTACCAGCGCGGCGAGCTGGCGCGGAACGAGGCGCGCTTCCTGGAGCGCATCGCCGACGAGCGCATCCGGGAGGGCCACGGCGACGTCCGCCTGGAGCACATCTACTTTCCGACGGGCGTCGCGAGGCGAGAGCCGATCATCATCGACGCGATCGAGTTCAACCAGCGGTTTCGCTGCGGCGACGTGGCCGCCGAGATCGCATTCCCGGCCATGGAGCTGGAGGCGGCTGGCCGGCTGGATCTGGCGGAGGGGCTGGTGGCGCGCTTCGCCGAGGCCAGCGACGACTTCGCGCTCTACGGCGTGCTGGACTTCTACCTGTCGTATCGGGCCTGGGTCCGGGGCAAGGTCGCGGCCTTCGTGGCGGCCGACCCGTCGACCTCGCCCCAGCTCCGCGCCGCGAAGGGGGCGGAGGCGCGGCGCTTCTTCGGGCTGGCCCGCGCGGCGGCCGGCGCGGCGCTCGACCGCCCGTTCCTGATCGTCGTCGGCGGGCTGATCGGCAGCGGCAAGAGCACGCTGGCGGGCGACCTGGGTCGGCGGCTGGCGGTGCCGGTCATCAGCTCCGATCGGGCACGCAAGGCGGCGGCCGGTCTGGCGCCCACCACGCCGGGCGGCGCCGACCTCTACGAGCCCGCCGCGCGCGACCGGGTCTACGGGCAGATCCTCGGCGCCGCCCAGCTGGTGCTCGAGGGCGGGCGCGGGGCCATCCTGGACGCGACCTTCTCGGCGCGCCACTGGCGCCAGCGCGCGGCCGGCGTCGCGCAGCGGGCGGGGGCGACGTTCGTGTTCGTCGAGGCGGTTTGCCCGCCCGATCTGCTGCGCCGCCGTCTGGCGGCCCGGCGGCAGCGCCCCTCGGTCTCCGACGCGAACGAGACGCTGCTCGACAGCTTCCTGCGCGACCACGAACCGCTGGGGCAGGAGGATCCGGGACCGTGCCTGGAGATCGACACCAGCGCCTCGCCCGAGGCCGCGGTGCGCGATGCGATGCGCCAGCTGGTCGAGCTGGGGGTCGTGCCTGCCTCCGAGCGCCGTCGCGCCTGACGCGCAGATTTTGCGTGATATGCGCCGGTCGGCGCATCTCCTGCGCCCCGGAGGCACGGAGACGTGCCATTCTCGGGGGTCTGCTCCTGGTCCGCTGGTTGCAGAAACGCCGGCCAACGTGGAAAGCAAGGGACGAATCCTGATTGTCGATGACGAGGTCAACGCGCGGACGGCTCTGGTCGAGCTGCTGCGCGACGAAGGCTACGTCGTCGAAGCCGCTGCCGACGCCTTCAAGGCGCTGGGGAAGGTCGCCGACTTCGCCCCCGACCTGGTCGTGACCGACCTGAAGATGCCCGGGATGGACGGGCTGCAGCTGCTGGCGAAGCTGCGCGAGAGCGACGCCGATCTGCCGGTCATCGTGATGACCGCGTTCGGCGAGGTCGAGACGGCCGTGAAGGCCATGCGCTCGGGCGCCCGCGATTACCTGTCGAAACCGGTCAACGTCGGCGAGCTGTCGGTGGTGGTCGCGCGCGAGCTGGAGCAGCGCCGGCTGCGCGCCGAGACCGGCCTGCTGCGGGCGCGCCTGTCCGAGAAGTACAGCTTCTCGAACATCATCGGCAGCTCGACCCCCATGCAGGCGGTGTTCAAGACGGTGGCGCAGATCGCCCCGTCGCGGGCCAGCGTGCTCATCACCGGCGAGTCCGGCACCGGCAAGGAGCTGATCGCGGCGGCCATCCACGAGCGGAGCGCCCGCGCCAAGGGGCCGTTCGTGAAGCTGCACTGCGCGGCGCTGGCCGAGTCGCTGCTGGAGAGCGAGCTGTTCGGCCACGAGCGCGGCTCGTTCACCGGCGCCCAGAGTCGGCGCGACGGGCGGTTCGCCCAGGCCAACAACGGCACGCTGTTCCTGGACGAGATCGGGGAGATCTCGCCGGCCGTGCAGGTCAAGCTGCTCCGGTTCCTGCAGGAGCGCGAGTTCGAGCGGGTCGGCGGGAACGAGACGATCAGCGTCGACGTGCGGGTGCTGGCCGCCACCAACCGCAACCTGCAGCAGATGGTCGCCGACGGGAAGTTCCGGGAGGATCTCTTCTACCGGCTGAACGTGATCACCATCGAGATGCCGTCGCTGCGCGAGCGTCCCAGCGACGTCCCCCTGCTGGCGTCGTTCTTCCTGCGCAAGTACGCCGCCGAGAACGGCAAGGAGGTGCGCGGCTTCTCGGCCGAAGCGCTGGATCTGCTGACCGGGTACCCCTGGCCGGGCAACGTGCGCGAGCTGGAGAACGTGATCGAGCGGGCCGTCGTGCTGGCCCAGTCGTCCGAGGTGGTCGCCGCCGATCTACCCGCCCATCTGGGGGCCGCCCGGATCCGCTCCGGGATCCAGATCCCGGGCGCCACGATGGACGAGATCGAGCGTTACGCGATCACCAAGACGCTGGAGGCGACGGGCGGCTCGACCAGCCGCGCCGCCGAGATGCTGAACATCAGCGTCCGCAAGATCCAGTACAAGCTCCACGAGTACGAGAGCGCCCCCAAGTCCGCCCGCTCCGCCGTGCGCGACGACGCCGGCGACGCCTGACGCCCCTCAAGTCCAGCGCAAAAATTACCGATAGACGGCCCAGGGGGGGAATGGAGATGGGATGTGAGACAACATCCGGCGGTGCACGTCGGCTGGGCGAGCGCGGGAATCCGGCGGCGAGCGCGGAGGATCCAGGCGGGCGTGAGCCTGGTGGTCATCCTGCTGATGGGCGCCGCCGTCGTACTGGTCCTGTGGCTCTCTAGCTT
Source organism: Polyangia bacterium (assembly GCA_035578045.1). Classification (GTDB taxonomy): domain Bacteria; phylum Myxococcota_A; class Polyangia; order Fen-1088; family Fen-1088; genus JADGRB01. The sequence continues at coordinate 49,922 of DATJWP010000095.1, forward strand.
CGACTTCAACTGGATCGGCGGGTGATCCGGTGCCCGTCGACGTCGTGACCCGGCTCGTGATCGACGCGCCGCCGGAGCTGGTTTCCCGCTACCTGGGCGACCCGACCAACCTGCCCGAGTGGCAGCGCTGCATCCGGCTTTCGTACAGCTACGAGGTGCTGGAGCTGGTGCCGGAGCGGCGCCTGCTGATGCGGACCGTCGGGGGACCGTGTCCCATCGAGACGACCTACGCCTGGTGCTCCTTCGGCGACGACATGACCCAGGTGACGATCAGGCGGCACGGCGAGCCGCGGGGTGTCTGGAGGTTCGCCAGCTCCTTGATGGCCCTGGTCGTCCGTCGCGAGAACCTGCAGGACCAGCAGCACCTCAAGCGCGAGCTCGACCGCGCCGAGGTCATCTTTCCCTGAGGGGCAGGGTGAAGGTGAAGCAGGTCCGTCCCGGGCGGGAGGTGACGCGGATGGTGCCGCCGTGGTCGGAGACGATGCGGTGGACCAGCGAGAGGCCCAGCCCCGTCCCCTGATCCTTGGTCGTGAAGAAGGCGTCGAACACCGGCAGGTCGTTGGGGAAGCCGGGGCCGTCGTCCTCGACCTCGACCTCGACCAGCGCTCGCTCGGCCCGGGCGCGCAGGGTCAGATGACCGCCCGTCTCCTGCAGGGCCTCGATCGCGTTGCGGGTCAGGTTCAGCAGCACCTGGCGCAGCCGCTCGGCGTCGCCGCTGGCCTCCGGCAGGCCCGGCGCCGTCTGGATGGCCAGCTTCACGCGGGCGGCTTCGGCCTCCGGCGCGATGAGGTCGGCCACCGATTGCAGCAGCGCGCCCACCTCGACCGGCCGCGGGTCCAGGGGCGCCGGCTTGGCGAACGCCAGGAAGTCACGCACCAGGCGATCCAGGCGATCGATCTCGCCCCGGATGATGCGCGCGATCGGGGTGGTCCGCTCGGCGGGTTCGCCGCGCTCGAGGCGCCGCTCGAGCACCGAGAGCTGCAGCGCCGCCGAATTGAGCGGGTTCCGCACCTCGTGGGCCAGCCCGGCCGCCAGGGTGCCGACGGCGGCCAGGCGCTCGGCCCGCAGCGTGCGCCGGAGCATCTCCTCCTCGCCGGTCACGTCGATCCCGACGGCGTAGACCAGCGGTTCGCCCCGGCCGCCCGAGACCTCTGCTCGACTCCACCGCACCTTGCGCGCGCCCCCGGCCTTGAGCGCCAGGTCGTGGGGGCGGCCGTCGGTCGCCACCAGCGCGGTCCCGTCGGTCCCCAGCATCTCGGCGCGCCCGTAGCCGGTGATCGTCTCCAGCAGGCGGTTCCAGATCGTGATGCGCCCTGCCTCGTCCAGCGCCAGCACGAACGCCGGCATGGACTCGACCAGCTCGCGGTGGCGCCGCTCGGATCGTTCCAGGTCGACGCGCAGGCGCTCGCGCTCGTGATAGAGGCCGGCCTGGTCCAGCGCGCGGCGGACCGTGTCGATCAGATCCGGCGGGGAGACCGGCTTGAGCACGTAGGCGAAGGCGTCGCCCCGGACGGCCGCGATCGCCCCCTCGAGCGTCGCGTTGCCGGTCACCAGGACCAGCTGCATGTAGGGCGATCGGGCGCGGAGCGGCTCCAGCAGCGAGATGCCGCTGCCGTCGGGCAGCCGGACGTCGATGATCGCGACGTCGAAGTCCCGGTTGGCGGCGACGGCCAGCGCCGACTTGCGGTCCGGCGCGATGACGGTGTCGACACCCAGCGTGCCGATGATCTCGGCGACGTTTTCGGCCAGCGCCTCCTCGTCGTCGACGATCAGGACGGCGGCGCTCATGTCGCCGCGGGCACGGTCAGCAGGAACGACGCGCCCAGCTCGCTCGGCACGAGCTCGATCGAGCCGCCGTGCGCCTCCAGGATGCGCCGGCAGAGCGCCAGGCCCAGCCCGGTCCCCTTGGCCTTGGTCGTGAACAGCGCCTCGAACAGGCGGTGCCGGGCCTCCGCGTCGATCCCGGGTCCGTCGTCACTGACCCTGATCCGGGCCGCGGGCGGCCCCCCCTCGGCGGCGATCTCGATGGTCCCGCGCCCGGCCATCGCCTGGGTCGCGTTGGTGAACAGGTTCACCAGCACCTGCCGGAACTGGTCGGCGTCGACGTCGATCGTCAGCCCGGGGGGGACGCCGGCCGACTTCACGCGGACGCCGGCCGGCAGCAGGCTGGCCGCCTCCGCGCTGTGGACCAGCGCGCGCAGCTCGATCGTCTTCCGGCGGGGCGGCCGGTTGCGGGCCAGATCCAGAAGGTCGTGAATCGTCTTGTTGGCCCGCCCGATCTCGCCGCCGATCCGGTCCAGGTGCTTGGCGACCTCGGGCCGGGCCACCGCCTCGGGGCCCAGGTGCTGGCGCAGCAGGAACAGCGACGACTCCATCACCGCCAGCGGGTTTCGCAGCTCGTGGCCGATGCTGGCCGCGAAGTGCCCGATGGTGGCCAGCCGCTCGGCGCCACGGTTCTTGGCCACCAGGTCTTCGCGGTAGGTCTCGAGCATGATCGCCAGCTCCAGGTCCAGCATCTGGTTCAGCGCGATCGACAGCCTATCCGAATCCGGGCGCGCCTGGTCGCGGATCACTTCGAGCAGGCGCGACCGGATCCGGTTCATGGCGGTGAACATCAAGGCCTGCGGCAGGTCGATCCGGACGTGGACCCGCCCGATGCGGGCCCGTAGCAGGTAGTAGCTCTCGTCGTGCGGCCCCAGAAGCAGCGTGTCCAGCCAGCGCATCAGCGTCCGTTTCAGCCGGGCGATCTGGGCCGGCCCCCCGGCGATCGACGCCTGGGCCTCGGCGTGCCCTTCGATCGCGGCGTAGAAGTCGTCGATGATGGCCTCGAAGTGGGGCGCCGCGATGGGGTGCAGCTCGCGCAGGGCGGCCGAGGAGGCGTCGGTGAACCCGACGTAGCTCTTCAGGCTGTCGAAAAAGGTCGTGGGCACAGGCCCGAGCTACGCAAGCCCCGTGCCCCTCGCGGGCCGCGTCGATGGCACCGAACCGCGCAAGATTGGGCGGAACGGGGATAGCTGGTCCGCACAAAGGCGCAAAAGCTGCGCTCGAGCGGCCTCTGGAAGAGGTGCCCCGGGCTGGAACGGCGGTTGCATTTCGATCGCAACATGAAGATTCTCTGGGCGACCGACTTCAGCCCTCGTGCGCATGGGGCAGGGCAGATCGCGGGCGAGCTGGCGCGCATGACGGGCGGCTCGGTCGAGGTGGTCCACGTGCTCGCGCCGCGGACCGCCGACCTGCTGGCGATCGCGGCCGACGTGGGGGTGCTGGATGAGGAGATCGCCCGGAGCGTCGAGGCACGCACCGCGGCCGAGGCGCGGGCGCTGGTCGAGACCGGGGTCAGCGCAACCGCCTGGGTGGGCGACGGGGACGTGGAGGCGATCCTGGTCGCGCGCGCCGCCGACACCGCCGCCGACCTGATCGTGCTCGGCGGCAACGCGCGGACCGTGCTGGGTCGCCTGGTCCTGGGGAGCGGCGCCGACCGGACCATTCGTCGCGCCGATCGCCCGGTCCTGATCGTTCCCGAGGGGGTGACGTCGATCGCCGCCGAGGGGGGCGGGCTGCGGGTGCTGGCGGCGCTGGACGGCCGCTCCGTCGGCCACGCGACGCTGCAGATGTTGCGGGCCCTCCGCCAGCAAGCCTGCTGCGACGTGACCTTCCTGCGGCTCTACTGGCCGCCCGAGGAGTACGACCGCCTCGGTCTGGAAGGGCCGCGCGATTTCCTGTCGTCGGACCCCGCGATCGTCGGCGATCTGCAGCGGCACCTGGCCGCCGAGGTCGGCGCGCTGCCGGGGACCGGCCGGACGTCCTTCGCCGTCGAGGCGAGCTGGGGCGACCCGGCGCGCCGGATCCTCGAGGTCGCGGGCGAGCGGAAGGCGGGGCTGCTGGTGATGGGGGCCGAGAGCCGGCGCGGGCTGGCGCGCCTCTCCCACCCGGCGGTCGCCGAGAACGTCGCCAAGCACGCGGCGGTCCCGGTGCTGTTCGTGCCGTCGCGGCCGGAGCCGTCGACCGGGCAGACCGTGCCGTCGATCTTCACGGTCCTGGCGGCCACCGATCTGTCGGATGCCGGCAACCGAGCGGTGCCGTTCGCCTACACGCTGTTCGGGGCCCATGGCGGCGTCGTCGAGCTCTGCTACGTTCACGAGCGCCCGCTGCCCACCCCGGCCTACGCCTACGACCAGCCGCAGGGGAAGTTGAGCGCCGCCGACCGGGCCAGCCTGGAGGCGCGCCTGCGGGCCCTGATCCCGCCGGAGGCGAATCGCCTGGGCATCACCACCCACGTCACGGTGGTCGACGGCGGCAAGGCCGGCGTCGCGCTGGTCCAGGCGGCCGAGCGGCTCTGGGCCGACGCGCTGGTCGTGGGGAGCCACGGCCGCGGCGGCGCCACGCGCGCCCTGCTCGGCTCCGTGTCGGACGAGGTCGTGCGGCGGGCCGGCCGCCCCGTTTTCGTCGTCCCGGCCGCGCTCACGGGTTCTTGATCGGCCTATACTGGCTCGAGTGCCCCTCCAGCTCGAGATCCTGCTGCGCATTCTGCTGGGAGCCGGTCTGGGCGCCGTCATCGGTCTGGAGCGCGATCTGCACGAGCGGCCTGCCGGACTGCGCACCCACACCCTCGTCGCGCTGGCTGCCGCGACGTTCATGGTCGTGTCGACCCGCTTCGTGTTCTTCCAGCACTACGCGGCCGGCGATCTGGTCGCCGTCGACACCTCGCGCATCGCCGCCTCGGTCGTGTCCGGAATCGGGTTCCTGGGCGCGGGAGCCATCCTGCGCACGGGGATCACGATCCGCGGGCTGACCACGGCGGCGGCCCTCTGGTTGGTGGCGGCCATCGGGATGGCGGCGGGCGGCGGCATGTACGCGGTCGCGGTGTTCACGACGGTGCTCGGCCTGGTGACGCTCACGCTGCTGCGCCGCTTCGAGGATCGCGGCGAGCCGTTCACCCGCCTGCGCCTGACCCTGACCCTGGACGAAGGGGCGGCGCCGATCGGCATCGTGGTTCAGGCCCTGTCGCAGGCCGGGGCCAAGGTCGCCGAGGAGGCCTACGAGACCGCGGCGGATCAGAGCCGGTTGACGCTGGAGGTGCGCACCCCGCCGCGGCTGCAGACCCACGATCTGGCCGCCACGATCCGAGCGGTCGGGGCCGGCATCCGGCACATCCGGATCGAGAGGGTGTGAACGCGTGCGCGTCGGCGTCTTCAGCAGCAAGAGATACGATCGCGACTCTCTGACCGCCGCCAACGGATCGGGCCAGCACCGGCTGGACTTCCTCGAGGCGCGGCTGGCCGGCGAGACGGCGTCGATCGCGGCGCGCTACCCGGCGGTCTGCGTGTTCGTGAACGACCGCGTCGACGCGGGCGTGCTGGCCACGCTGGCGGCCGGCGAGACACGCCTCGTCGCCCTGCGCTGCGCCGGTTTCAACAACGTCGACCTCGAGGCGGCGCGCCGGCTGGGCGTGACGGTGGCGCGCGTGCCGGCCTACTCGCCCTACGCCGTCGCGGAGCACACGCTGGCGCTGATCCTGACGCTGGAGCGCAAGATCCACCGCTCGCTCAGCCGCGTGCGCGAGGGGAACTTCTCGCTCGAAGGCCTGCTCGGGACCGAGCTGCACGGCAGCACGGTGGGCATCGTGGGGACCGGCCGCATCGGCGCGACGGTGGCGCGCGTGCTGTCCGGGTTCGGCGTGACGCTGCTGGCCTTCGACGTGCAGCGCAGCGCCGAGTGCGAGGCGCTGGGGGTGCGATACGTCGGCATCGACGAGCTGCTGCGCGCGTCCGACGTCGTGACCTTGCACTGCCCGCTCACCCCCGAGACCCGGCACCTGCTGGACGAGCGCCGCCTGGCGACGCTGCGGCCCACCGCGCTGGTCGTGAACACCAGCCGCGGCGCGCTCATCGACACCCCCGCGATGATCGAGGCCCTGAAGGGCGGGCGCCTCCGCGGCCTGGCCATCGACGTCTATGAGGAGGAGGACAGCCTGTTCTTCGAGGACCACTCGGCCGACGTCATGCAGGACGACACCTTTGCCCGCTTGCTGACCCTGCCCAACGTCGTGGTGACCGGCCACCAGGCCTTCTTCACCGACAAGGCCCTGGCCGAGATCGCCCGCACCACCCTGGACAACATCAGCGCCTTCGAGCGGGGCGGTCCCATGCCGAACCGCATCGGCTAGCAGAGCGCGTGCTCAGGGGGCGGTCAGCCGGGTCTCGACGGCGTCATGCCGACGCCAGGCCTCCTCACGAGTGAGCAACGGCCAGACCTCTTTCAGTGGTACCCGTCGCCTTCGCCTGCGATCAGCTTGCCCCGGAAGGTTCGGTAGAGGTGCGTGAAGGTGGCGGCCACCAGCACGAAGGCGATGGGCCACCAGATGAGGGCGACGCGCATGGCGTGGCCGCCGGTGGCGGCGGCGGTGACGGTCAGGGAGCGGGCCGGGTCGTCGCTGGAGGGGAGCAGCACGGGGTAAAGGGCGAAGGCGGCGCCGACCAGCATCGTGGTCAGGTACGTGACAGACGCGGCGAACGCGAGGTGCTCGCGGCCGCGGCGCGTGGCCCGGAGCATCATGGCCAGGCTGGCCGTCACCACCGCCGGAATCAGGAGGCCGACCGGGTGGTTGCGGTAGTTGTCCAGGATCGTCGGGCGCACGGCCATGCTGGCCGCCAGGGTGATCAGTGTCAGCCCCGGCAGCAGCTTGGCGCCCAGGCGGCCGACCCGTGTCGCGCGCAGGTTGACCTCGCCGCTCACGCGCATGGCCAGGAACAGCGCCCCGTGCGTGGCCAGCGCCACCAGCGAGACGACGCCGCAGAGCACCGTGTACCAGTCGAGCACGCCCGGCTGGGGGCCCGGGCGGAAGTCGGTCCACAGCGGCAGGAAGAAGCTGCCCTCGGCGTCGATGGGCACGCCGCGGATCACGTTGCCCAGCGCCGCGCCGAAGAAGATCGGCAAGAGCAGGCTGGAGATCATGAAGACGGCGTCGCAGGCCTGGGCGAACAGCTCGTCGCCGGTGTGGCCGCGCAGCTCGAGGCCCAGCGCGCGGCCGATCAGCAGCCACAGCACCATCATGAGCGGCAGGTAGAAGCCGCTGAAGCTGGACGCGTAGAGCTGCGGGAACGCGAAGTACAGCACGCCGCCCGCGGCCAGCAGCCAGACCTCGTTGGCATCCCAGACCGGGCCGATGCTGCGACGAACCAGCGCCCGCTCCTCGGGCGTGTGCCCCACCCACTTGTAGATGGCGCCCACCCCCAGGTCGAAGCCGTCGAGCACGACGTAGGCGACCAGCATGATCGCGACCAGCAAGAACCAGAACGTGACCATCACGCGAACCCCTTGGCAATCACGCGCGTCATGAGCACCACGAACGCGATCGCCAGCAGGCTGTAGAGCCCCATGAACCCGAGCAACGAGAACAGCCCGTTCCCTGCCGACACGCGCGGCGACGTGCCGGCGGCGGTGCGCATGAGGCCGTAGACCAGCCAGGGCTGCCGCCCGATCTCGGCGGTCATCCACCCGGCCGTGTTCGCGATGTACGGCAGCGGCACGGCCAGGACCAGCGCCCAGAGCAGCGGGCGCGCCGTCAGCAGCTGCCCGCGCCAGAGCGCCAGCGTCGCCAGCACCATGAGCCCGGCGAAGATCGTCCCGAGCCCGACCATCAAGTGATAGCTGTAGTAGAGCAGCGAGACGTTGTCGGGGCGGGTGTCGGCGGGGAACCGATCGAGCCCGGTGACCGAAGCCGTCCACCGGCGGTGCGTGAGGAAGCTGAGCACCGACGGAACCTCCAGCGAGTTGTCGATCCGGCGCTCGTCGACGTTGGGCTGGCCGACCAGCACCAGCGGCGCGCCCGGGCGCGTGGCGAACAGCCCCTCCATCGCGGCCAGCGTGGCCGGCTGGTGCTCGGCGACCAGCGCGCCCTGGCGATCGCCGGTGGGGAACAGCTGCCAGGCGCTGGCCAGGACGGCCGCGATGACGCCGGTCTTGAGCAGCGCGCCGGCCGCCCGCGGATCGTCCCCGGGTCCTCGCCGGAGCAGGTAGTAGGCGCCCAGCCCCGCGGTGCCGAAGGCGCCGGTGACCAGCGCGCCGCCCATGGTGTGCAGGTACTGCCAGAGCGCCCACTTGTTCAGGAGCAGCGCCGACAGGCTGTCCAGCTGCACCGACCCGTCGGGGGCCACGGTGTAGCCGACGGGGTGCTGCATCCAGGCGTCGGTGGCGACGATGAAATAGCCGGACAGCCAGGCGCCGGCGAACACGGCGAACGCCGCCGCCAGATGGGCCCGCGGCGACATCCGCTTCTCGCCGAACAGGAAGAGACCCAGGAACGACGACTCCAGGAAGAAGGCGAACATCCCCTCCATGGCCAGCGTCTGGCCGATGACGCCGCCGGCGAACCTGGAGAAGCGCGACCAGTTCGTGCCGAACTGGAACTCCATCGGGATGCCGGTGACGACGCCGAACACGAAGTTGATCGCGAACAGCCGGGCCAGAAGGCGCGCCGCGTCCGCGTATCGGGAGTCGCCGCTCCGGAGCGCCAGCACCTTCAACACCACGATCAAGGGCGCGAGGCCCATGGTGAGCTGCGGGAACAGGTAATGGAACGTGGCCGTGAAAGCGAAGTGAAGCCGGTGAACCACGAGCGCGCTGTCCATGACGATCCTTTCAGGGGGCGCTTACGGGGGACGGGAAACTGTCGCCGGGCGGGGGCCGGCCGTCCGCAGGGCCGGGCCCAGGAGCAGGGCGTCGGTCACGGCCAGGACCATCATCCCGATGATGACGCCCGCGCTGGCCTGAACCTCGCGCAGCCGCATCACCATCAGCATGCCTGCGATCGACGAGGACATCAGAAGGTCGAAGCCGAGCAGGACGGTCGCCAGCACCTCGGCCAGCACCCGACGCCGCAGGATCAGCGCCGCGGCCGCCATGTGGGCCGGCAGGATGAAGGCCAGGTCCATGACGTGCACCGGGTTGGTGGGCAGGCCGGCCGCCGCGATCGACGCCGGGGTCCGCCCGCGCACGATCGCGGGGAGGATCTCGGCCAGCCAGAGGAACGCGAACAGCGAGCCGGTGCCGAACAGGACCGCCGCGATCGTCCTGACCGGTGTTCCGACTGCCCATCCGGCGCCGGGGTCGCGCAGCAGGCCGACCGCGACCGCGATCAGCGCCAGCATCGTCACGCCAAGCGCGCCGCAATAGAGCAGGAAGAGCGAGTTGAACCGCACGCCGAAGGCGTAGATGACCAGCTCGTACCCGGCGTAGAGCAGCGTGCTGGCGAGCAGCAGGCGCGCGCGGCGTGACCCGTGCTCGGCGCGCCGGGCGATCAGCACCATCCAGGGGACCGCGATCACCAGGTTGTACCAGTCCTGTCCCACCGCCTGGGCGGCCCAGGCCGCCGTTTCGCGGGCGTAGGTGCTGGGCAGGGCGACCCCGCAGGCGGCGATGGCGGCCAGCGCCGTGGCCAGCACCAGCGCCAGCTCGGCGCCCAGCTTGGTGGGCTGGATGGCCTGCGGAGGATCGCCGTTCACCAGCACCTTCATACCGCTTGTTCCGCACGCTTCCCAGCGGATCGAGCGCGTCGCGTGTTACGGTTCGGGCGTGGTGACCACCTTTCGCGAAAAGGTGATGGCGTACGTGGGCTTCGACGAGAGCTCGACCGCCGCCCTGCGCGAGGCCAAGGTCCTGGTCGCGCCCCACTTCGCGGCGATCATCGACGACTTCTACGCCACCATCGAGGCGCATCCGGACGCGCGCGCCGCCATCACGGGCGGGGCGTCGCAGATCGCCCGCCTGAAGCAGTCGCTGCTGCGGTGGATCGACGATCTCTTCACCGGCCCGCACGACGACGCTTACTTCGAGCGCCGGCTCCGGATCGGGCGCGTTCACGTCCAGATCAACTTGCCTCAGATGTACATGCTGACCGCCATGGACCGGATCCGCGTCCAGACGGTGGCCGTGATGCGCGACGCCGGGCTGGAGGAGCCTCGGCTGCGCCGCATGCTCACCGCCATCCACCAGATGCTGGACATCGAGCTGGCCATCATGCTCGAGAGCTACCGCGACGACCTCTTGACCCGGAACCGCACGGCGGAGCGGCTGGCCACCATCGGCCAGTTCGCCGCCGGGATCGGTCACGAGCTGCGCAACCCGCTGGGCGTCGTCGAGAGCTCGGCTTTTCTGGTGAGCCGCCGGCTGGAGCAGCTGAAGATCTCCGATCCGGGGCTGACCCGGCACATGGAGAAGATCGTCGGCGAGGTGCAGCGCTCGGGGCGGACGATCAACGACCTCCTCGAGCTGGCCCGCGATCGCCCGCCCAAGCGGCGCGTGGTCGACGCGCGCGAGATGGTGCTACAGGCGGTCCCGGCCGCCCATCTGCCGGCGGGCATGTCGGTGGCCGTCCAGGTCCCGTCCGGCGTCCCGATCGACGCCGATCCCGATCAGCTGGGCCGCGTGCTCACGAACCTGCTCATCAACGCCAGCCAGGCGACCAACGGAGCCGGGCACGCCTGGATCGATGCCCGCCGCGAGCCGCCGGCCACGCTGCTGTTCGTGCGCGACGACGGCCCCGGCGTCCCGTCGGAGCTGCGCGAGCAGATCTTCCAGGCGCTGTTCACGACCAAGGCCAAGGGGAGCGGCCTGGGGCTGGCCCTCTGCCGGCGCATCGCCGAGGCGCACGGCGGCACGGTCACGCTCGAGCCCTCCGAACGCGGTGCCGTGTTCCGGATCACGATCCCGGACAGCGCGGCCTAGCCAATGCGAAAGCATGGAGAGGGTCGGGGAGAGGTCCGGACCCCACCCGCCGAGCCTGCGGCTCGGCGGCCTCCCCCGCATTCGCGGGAGAGGCGCAGAGAGTGCCCGATCTGCGCGTCATGGCGCCTCAACTGATCGGCATTGGGCTTAGCCCGGGGGGACACCGACCGGCACGACCGCCACGGGGCAGGGCGCGTTCCAGACGACGTGGTCGGTGATCATGCCGTGCCCGCCGCGCCTGCCGGCCTGACTGCGGCCGGCCATCACGACCATGTCGGCGCCGACGCGGCGGATCGCCTTGACGATCGCCTCGCCCGGGATCCGGTCGGCGACGACCAGAGTCCGGACATGGACGCGCGCCGGGTCGATGTGGGCGGGGATCAGGCCGAGCAGGCAGGTCTCGATCTCCTCCTGGCGCGACGGCGCCAGGCCGACCTCGTCGGGCTCCGCCACGTGCGCCAGCACGATGTCGCCGCCGCCGGGGAGCAGCAGGCGGTAGGCGGCTGCCACGGTCGCCCCCGCCGAGTCCGAGAAGTCGGTCGGCACCAGCACCGTCCGCACCGGCTGGATCGGCTCCGCGGGCGCGGCCGCCTCGGCGCGCGGCACGCAGAGCACGGGCAGGTGCGCGCGGCGAACCGTGCCCAGCGCGGTCGATCGGCGGGTCTGGCTGGTGCCGATGAGCAGCAGGTCCGCGTCGTCGGTCTCGGCCTCCCAGGCCAGCGGGTCGTCCTCGCCGCCCCACAGCGGGCGCACCCGCAGCGGGAAGTCGGTCCCGGTCGCGGCCTGCACGCGGGGGCGCAGGTCGCGCGAGAGGGCGGCCACCAGCTCGGCGTTCACCTCGAACGGCATCGGCGGGGCCAGCCCCAGCCGCTCGTGCTCGGCGGCCGGCGCGTACAGGTGGACCAGCCGAACGTCACAGTCGATGGTCCGGCGTGCAGCCCCCAGCCAGGCCAGCGCCGTGTCGCTGGCCGGCGAGAAGTCGATCCCGGCGACGATCTTCAGCCGGGACGGGACCGCGGTGCCCGTCAGGGCGCCGCCGGCGCCGGGGGGCACGACCAGCGTGGGGCAGGGTGCGCCCCGCAAGGTTCGTTCGGCCACGCTGCCCAGCAGGAAGTGCGCCGCCCCTCGTCGCGCGTGGGTCCCGACCACCAGCATCGGGGCGCCCAGCTGGCGGGCCCGCTCGGTGATGGCTTCGGGGCCGCCAATCTGGACGCAGGTCCGCACGTTCGCGCCCAGCTTGCGGGCCAGCTCCGCCTGGCCGGCAATCGCCGCCTCGGCGCCGGCGCGCAGGTCGGTCAGGACCTCGTCGCCGATCAGATCGGGGGCCATCGTGGACGGCACGCTCAGGGCATGAAACAGCTCGAGGCCCGTGCCCAGGAGCCGGCTCATCACCGCGGCCGCCCCGACCGCGGTCGCCCCTCCGGGCGAGAGATCGGTGCCGCACACGATGGTGCGTTCCTGACCGGACACGCTCATCGCGCGGCCTCGGGTGGGGCGTCGGGGAGGGTGGGGCGGAAGTCGGCGTGGCAGCGGACGCAGGTCTCCGAGACGCGGCCGTACGCGTCGGCCACCTTGTACGGGTTCCGGCTTCGCGCGGCGTCCGCCAGGTTGTGCGCGGCGGCGCGCAGGTCGTCTTGCCGGACGAAGAACTTCTCCGGGATCTGCGCGTTCAACTGCGTCGCATCGCTGGTGGTCGGGCGGCTCAGATTCACGTCTGAGGCGATCTTGTCGGCGCGGGCCGCGATGCCGTCGTACTCGAGCAGCATGATCGCCGAGACCAGCTCGCCCATGTCGCGGGCGTGAGCGGCCATCCGCTCTTTCAGCAAGACCTTGGCGGCAGGCGCCAGCGGCTCGGGCGGTCCGGGCCGATCGGGCGCGGCGATCGCCTGGGCGAGCTGGGCTTGCTGGGGCGGCTGACTGGCGGACTGGGTGGCGCAGGAAGCGCTCACCGCCCAGAGCGCCAGCAGGGTCGAGCGGCCCACGGACCAGGGAGTGGTTTTCGGCATGCACCCCGCTCGAGCAAGCCCAAGGCCAACCCGATCGATCGAGTCGATCGGCGGTCCCAGCCGCCTGCGGCTGCGCAGATCTTGCGTCGCGCGGCCGGCCGGGCGCAGGGCCTGCGCCGGTCTCGGCTGGCCACGATCCCCGTTCCGGCATCCTCGCGAAAAATTCGCGTCGGCACCGCGCCTGCATGTAGATGAGGCGCTGCTTCGATGGCCCGCACCCGCTACCAGGCCTCGCTCGGACGGATCAAGCTGCGCGACCTGCCTGCGGCCGCCCTGAGGGCCGTGCTGCGCGAGGGGTATCACGCCGCGGATCTGCGCGCCGACGTGCTGGCCGGGCTGGTGGTCGGTATCGTGGCGCTGCCGCTGGCGATGGCGCTGGGCATCGCGGTGGGCGTCGCCCCCCAGAACGGCCTCTACACGTCGATCGTCGCGGGCCTGCTGGTGGCGGCGCTGGGCGGCTCGCGCCTGAACGTGACCGGTCCGACCGCGGCCTTCATCGTGATCCTGGCGCCGATCTACACGCGGTTCGGGATGTCGGGCCTGCTGATCTCGGGGCTGATGGGCGGCTGCATCCTGATCGTGATGGGGCTGGCGCGGCTCGGTCAGCTGATCGAGTTCATCCCCCACCCGGTGACCACCGGGTTCACGGCCGGCATCGCCGTGGTGATCGCGACCCTGCAGATCAAGGACGTGTTGGGGCTGCACCTGGCCCGGTCGCCGGCCTCGTTCTTCGATCGCATCGCGGCGATGTGGCAGGCGCGGGGCACCGCCAGCCTGGCCGAGACGGCGATCGGCGCCGCGACGCTGGCGCTGCTGATCCTGGTGCCGCGGCTGACCAAGCGGGTGCCCGCGCCGCTGATCGCCATTCCCCTGGCCGCGGTGCTGGCCGCCCTGCTCAATCACCTGTGGCCCGCCCACGCGGTCGCCACCATCGCCAGCCGCTTCCAGGCGACGGTCGGCGGGCACCTGTTCCACGGGGTCCCGCCGCTGCCGCCGTTGCCGATGCTTCCGTGGCGCGCGGGCGGTCCGGGCGGCGCGGGGCTGGTGGTCAGCTGGCAGACGCTGCGCGAGCTGCTGTCGGGCGCGTTCGCGGTCGCCATTCTGGGCGGCATCGAGTCGTTGCTGTCGGCGGTCATCGCCGACGGCCTGGCGGGGACGCGGCACGATCCCGACGCCGAGCTGCTGGCGCTGGGCATCGGCAACGTCGTGACGCCGTTCTTTGGCGGCATCCCGGCCACCGGCGCGATCGCCCGCACGGCCACGAATATTCGCTCGGGAGCACAATCGCCCCTGGCCGGGATAATCCACGCACTCACATTGCTCTGCATTCTGCTGTTTGCCGCGCCCCTTGTGAGCTATGTGCCTATGGCGATGCTGGCAGGCATTTTGATGGTTGTGGCATATAACATGGGCGAATG